>NZ_PYNX01000001.1:0-609189 GCF_003026755.1 Photobacterium sp. GB-50 | reverse complement strand
CTCTTCACCGACCACTTATTAGAAGCCTCGTCGAAAGACGGGGCTTTTTTGCATCAGATGTCTTTCATATTTTGTTGAATAGCATGTTTGGTAGAGCATCACAGCTCTAGGTAAATGGCGGACCAGAGGGTCGGGGGTTCCTGATCTATTAAAAAACTGCTCTTCACCGACCACTTATTAGAAGCCTCGTCGAAAGACGGGGCTTTTTTGCATCAGATGTCTTTCATATTTTGTTGAATAGCATGTTTGGTAGAGCATCACAGCTCTAGGTAAATGGCGGACCAGAGGGTCGGGAGTTCCTGATCTATTAAAAACCAGCTCTTCACCGACCACTTATAAAAGCCTCGTTGAAAAACGGGGCTTTTTTACATCTGATGTTTATAAACCCTGTGAGTAAATAATACGATTTAAAGTGTTGTTCCACAGCCATGTGTTGGTATTTATGACGTTAGCTTTTCCCATCCATCACACTGTGCCGTAACACCTTTGGTGATCCTTTCAACAGTAAATCCTTCTTTCTCCATCAAAGCGGGAAGTCCTTGCTCTCCGATTAAATGAAATGCGCCGACAACAACCATAAACCGTCCAGATTGATAATCTTCTGATTCACTGAGTATTTTTGTCCATTGACGATTCCGAGAAAAAATTAAGGCATCGTTGGTTTCTGGATCAAATTGGGTATCGTTGAATAGTTCGGTAAATTTTTTACTGTCGCCTTGTTTCCATACATTAACTAAACATTTCAGTGCTTGCTCTGTTTGTTGCCAGTTATTGATGGTCTCTAACAACATGTTAGTGCCATTTTCAGGTAAGTTTTGAAGCAGGTTTAATTGATGCTCAACCGTTTCAAATGCCTTAATTGGTAGATTTTGTTGCTGCGCTCTTTTCAATAACACATAATCGATACCCTGATCGGTCGATAGATTTTGTTGCTTAGCGAGTGCAAGCTGGAGATAAGTTGCTGTCAACCATGGTGGCTGAGCAATAAGGTGTTCATAAGGAAGTTGTAGTGATGTTGTGATTATTTGAAGCGTTTGGAGTTGTTCGGAATTGAGTTTGTCTTGGGTTAATGGTGGCGGGTATTGTTCAACGGTCGATGTTGATTGAGTGAGTATATTTGCTTCGACAATTAATGCATCAGCATCTTTCCATTGCGTTAAAAAAGCCTTTGGTAATGGAAACATGTCTTTCTCACCCGCATGTATTGAACCTAATACATAGAATTGGCGTTGCGTATCATAAATTTTCCAAACAATGGGCTCTGCGAATGCATGATGAGAAATAAATGGCAGCAGCACCAGAATTTTTGAAAGTAAAGATCTAAACATTCATCGCCTTAAAATAAGAAATTATACGTTTTCTTAGTTATAACAAAATATTCCTGATTAGTAATAAAAAAGGCTACTGAGAGTAGCCTTTGGTATTAGTTTGGTTAACTAAGGCTAGGGTGAAGCCAGAACCACCAAATAATTAATGCAATAGCAGCAATGCCTAATAACAAGCACATACTATTTCTCCTGTGCTGATTTAGCTTGGTAGCTAGGTTTAAATAAGCGAAGTCGATTGGCATTGGTAACTACAGTTATGGATGATAACGCCATGGCAGCCCCCGCAATGACTGGGCTGAGTAATGCACCCGTGAGTGGGTACAATACACCTGCAGCAATAGGAATACCTAAGCTATTGTAAATAAAGGCACCAAATAGGTTTTCTTTCATATTTCGCAAGGTTGCTTTAGATAACTCTAAGGCATCAACCACCCCATGAAGAGAGTGACGCATTAATGTAAATTGCGCACTTTCTATCGCAACATCAGTGCCACTTCCCATCGCAATACCGACTTCTGCCAATGCAAGAGCTGGAGCATCGTTGATGCCATCACCGACCATTGCGACTCGATTACCTTGCTGTTGAAGCTGTTTTATTTGCGCCGCTTTACCATCGGGTAGCACATCAGCAACTACATCCGTAATGCCTAATTTAGTCGCGATAACTTGTGCTGTTTTAAAACTGTCTCCCGTTAGCATCACAACAGTCAGACCCATTTTTTGCATTCGTTTAACCGCATTTAATGAGTCACTACGTAGAGGATCGCTAATGCCAATAATTCCGATAAGTTGGTTATTTTTCGCTAAGTAAACAGGTGTTGCACCTTGAGAGGCGATATTATCAAAGTCAGTTTGGGCTTGATTGATATCAACATTGTATTGGGTCATTAATTTTTTATTTCCCAGTATCACGCTGCTTGTATCAATAGTGCCTGACACACCCATACCTGCAATGGCTTTAAATTCTGTTACTCGACTGAGAGTCAGATCTTTTTGTTTCGCTGATTCAATAATAGCGTTCGCTAAAGGATGCTCCGAACCTTGTTCTAAGGTAGCGGTTAATTGTAATAGCTGATCTTCAGTAAGAGCGGTATAGCTCTGAATACTTACCACTTGTGGCTTTCCTTCAGTGAGCGTACCTGTTTTATCTAACACAACAGTATTGATGTTGGCTGCTTGCTGCATAGCTTCAGCATCACGGATTAAAATCCCCAGCTCTGCTGCGCGTCCAACTCCTACAGTCACTGACATTGGTGTAGCGAGCCCTAATGCACAAGGACAAGCAATGATAAGTACGGTTGTCGCTGCGACTAACATATAAACCGATGACGGTGCTGGACCGAAGTAGTACCACACCATGGCAGTAATAATGGCGATGATCATGACACTTGGCACAAAGATACTTGAAATAGTATCAGCTAAGCGTGCAAGTGCAGGTTTACTGCTTTGAGCTTGACGAACGAGTTGGATAATTCGAGCTAGCATTGTATCGCTGCCAATATGCTCAGCTTTAAAGAGTAATGCTCCTTGCTGGTTGATCGTCCCTGCTCTGATTTTGTCACCATTCTGTTTGTGAACAGCAAGAGGCTCACCTGTTAGCATCGATTCATCTATATAGGTATTACCTTCAATGACGACACCATCAACAGCGACTTTTGCACCAGGGCGAAGACGTAACGTCATCCCACTTTTTATTTCATTAAGTGGACGCTCACTTTCCACGCCGTTTTCAACTACGATAGCCGTTTGTGGTTGTAGATCGATTAAACGCTCTAATGCTTTCGATGTTTGACTACGGGCGCGAGCTTCAAGGGCATGGCCTAATGTAATTAAACCTATAATCATGGCTGTTGCTTCGAAATACACATGGCGAGCAGCAGCTGGAAACATATCAGGTTTAAGCACAACTAACATTGAAAATAGCCAAGCAGCACCGGTCCCCAGCGCAACTAATGTATCCATAGTAGCGCGATGATGTTTAAATGCTTTCCAACTATTGAGATAGAAATCTTTACCAACAGTTACGATCAATAATAGGGTGATTAAGCCAACAAATCCCCATGCCAATTGGCTGGTGGTTGAGTCGATCATCATACTGCCGCCAAAGATCCCCCAAGCCATCATAGGAACCCCTAAGCCAAGTGCAATAAATGCATTTCTTAAGTGTGTTTTAAATGTTTGAGTATTTTGTTGTTGTTGACGATGACGTCGAGTTTGTTCATCTTCACTGATTTCAGCGCCATAACCGGCTGCAGTAATCGCGGTAATAACGGCTTTTATATCAGGATTACCTGAGATAAGTGCTGTACGCTCCGCAAGGTTTACACTGACGGTATCAACACCTGTAACTTGCTTAATCGCTTTTTCAACAGAGGCGACACAACTGGCACATGTCATACCTGATAACAGTAACTGTTGAACCTGAGAACTTTCAGATGAGAGAAGAGCATTTAGCGCTTTATCATCCTTGTTCTCTTGCTCATTGGTGTTTACTGGTTGAGCTAATTTGTCATCTATAGTTGTTTGTGTTGCTTGGTAGCCAGCCTCTGTAATAATGGAAATGACATCTTCTGCAGTAAGTATTGTTCTAATTTCTGCATGCGTTTTATCTAAAGCAAGGATTTTGATCTGATCATTGGCTTTTAGTTTCTCTGTCAATTTGGCAACGCACTTTCCGCATGAAAGCCCTGATAGAGTAAACATCAGTGTGTCTTTTTCTAATTCCGACGAAGCAGGTATTACTTGATAACCCAGTGATGTAATAATATCGGTAAGTGTTTGCTCACTTAGAGAGCCCGTTATATCAGCTGTTTCTTTCGTTATACTAGCGCTGAAAATATCATTCCGGCTTGCTAGTGCGGCTTCAACTTTAGCCACGCATCGACCACATGATAAACCAGCTAGTGCAAGTTGATAGTGGAAACCGACGTGATAGCCTAATGCATTGATCTTTTCAGACATTGTTTTTAGTGGGCTTTCACTATTTACAGTAATTTGCTTTGTATCTATATCGATAATTTGGCAGTCGGGCAATGTTGCTAAAGCTGAACGTATTTTATTTACGCAGCTCATGCAATGGACGTTCGCGAGTGGGAGAGTAATAGCATTCATTTTGAGCCCTTACGCCTTACTATATTTAAAGGATGAAGTAAGAATAAACCTTCCAGTTACTGTAAGGTCAAGGTATGTTTGGTGTATTTTAAAGAATAGATAAAACGTGGAAGGATAAAGATGATTAATATAAGTGAAGTCGCTGAAAAAACAGGGCTAACAGCAAAAACTATTCGGTTTTATGAAGCGAAAGGTGTGATAAGCCCAGCTCCTAGAGGTGCTAATGGATATCGTTATTATAATCAAAACCATATTTCAGAGTTACTGTTGATCAAACGTTCTCGAATGATTGGATTTTCTCTTGATGAATGCCGTGATTTATTAACGTTATCAATGAACTCAAGTCGTCAGAGTCGTGATGTAAAACAAAAGGCGGAAGAAAAGTTAAAAGAGATAGATATTAAGATTAATGAATTACTACAGATGAAGAAAACACTAGAAGCATTAACGAAGCAATGTCCTGGAGATAAAAATTCAACCTGTCCGATATTGGAAGGGTTAGTACAACAAGAATAAACAGGCGCTAGAAAATTAGCACCTGTTATTAATTCTGATTATGAATTACTGTCAGTCATTGCAAGTGTGCCGTCGTAAGGGATCACTTGTAGCTTGGGTTTTGGATGCTTTGTGAAAATCACAAGTTCATCTTTATTCAGTCTTTGTAACGAAAGCTGGTACCAAAAACGTTTATTTGCAAAGTTTAAGCTCTCTATCGAAGAATCAGTAATTTTCTTGGTGTGATCTTCATTACTGGTGATTAATATTGCCGCATTGCCAAAAGCGTAAAAATACAGTCCTTTTAATACGGTATAGCCATTATCTTGTTTTGGGTCGGGATAGTCTATTAAGGTGTATTGACCAAATTTACAACTGCCGAACTGTTCATGGCCGGGAGTGGTTAATTTATAGTTAAAGTCGCAACCCATACCGTTAATAATTGGAAATAACATCAGAGCAACTAAGGCCATGATGATGTATTTAATTTTTTTCATACAGTTTACCTGCTGAATCTATATATATAGTGCCTTTCGATGGCAGGTTTTTAGGCAATTCATTTAAGTTAAGAAGCTCTATATTACCACAGATCTGCTGATTATTAACGGATACACAGGGTGGTGTTTGCCAACTACTGGTCCAAAGTCCTATCCATGCTAATAATGCAATCATGGATATACCACAACCAATTTTTGCTATCTTTGATAACGGTTGTTTTGCTGTGGTGTCATTTTTCTGCTCACCGTTATTATCCAATAATGCAGTTACATTCTCTTCTTTATTTAAAGATGCGGTTGCACTTTGGCTAGTCGTTATATGGTCACTGTCTGATACGATCTCTGGTTGGATTTTATGCTGTATAAAAGTGTTTTTAGCAATCGTAAATCCAGCCCCTTTTATCGTAATGATAATTTCATTTTTTGTTTTAAAAGCTTTGCGTAAATTAGCGATAGCAACATTTAATGAGTTAGGTACAACGACTTTATCAGGCCAACCGATCTCCAGTAATTTATCGCGGCTAATAATCTCACCATTATTATCAATTAAGTATTGTAGTATTTTTGTCTCACTAGCACTGAGTTTGGTTGTAGTATCAGGTGTAGAATAAGCGCTTTTTTGGGGTTCAAAGCTATCTTTACCCTGCTTATATATAATCATTGATTTACCTATTCACTATCTACAAAAGACCATAGTCGCCTTTTAACGTATTTATCATTGTTATTATTTATAGTGCTAAATGTATCTTGGCGCAGCGGGATAAACTACGCAATTTTTAGCAGTTACTCTGTCTAAATTGAAGACTTAAGTAACATGTATTGGATGAAAGAAAAACAAAAAATAATCCAGTATCTTTTTTGTCAGCATTGATGCTAACAAAAAAATTTATTTATGGAAGAGATAATAAAAGTAGCAGATACCACATTGTGCAGATAAATTAATCTTTGAACGTTTTTTGATAATTCAATACACCTATATAAAGTAATGTTTTTAGATGGCTGGAATCATAAAAAAGAACTATTTAATTATTTGTTTTTTATTGCTTTATGTTTTTTTACATGGTTTTTTTATCTTTTTTTAGAACTGTTTTTTCTAGATGAATTGTTTTGTATTTTCCTTTATCTCCTTTTTTTTCTGAAAAAACTATTTTTCAGAAGTCCGATTTTTTTTGTGGTGAAAAACACAAAATAATTGTGAACATCATTTTTTATTACTTGCCATAACATCGTATTCGTCACAAAATACACCCCGTTCCTGACAATAACTGCTTTGCGATACACATTAAAAAAATAGTACGCACTACATAAAGCAGACTTAAAAAGTTTAAGCATTACTCAATGGAGTTAAACATGAAATTGAAATCTCTATCTCTATCTGTACTAGCAGCTTTATCTCTAGGTGTTGCTACATCTGCTACGGCAGCTGATGCAACTACTAGCACTACAGCTACAGCGCCTGCACAAACTGCTCCTTCTTACGATCAATCTGGTTTCTGGGTTGGTGGCGCACTAGGTATGGGTTACGTATCTAACAGCGATATTTCTAAGTTCCCTGGTTCTGCAAACGGTGAAGCACCAAGTGTTAAACTAGATGCTGGTTACGACTTCAACCAATACTTCGGTATCTACGGTAGCTACGATTACATGCATGATCTAGGTAATGCTGACATGCACCTAGGTACTTTGGGTGTGAAAGGTAACCTACCTCTAACTCAAAAACTATCTGCGTTCGGTAAGTTAGGTGCTACATACATCTACGCTGATAACAAGAACTTTGCAAACAACGCGCTACACATGAAGTCTGACAGCTTCTCACCAACAGTTGGTTTAGGTCTGTCTTACCAAATCACTCATGCACTATCTACTCAAATCGGTGCTGATTACTACCAAGACCTACGTACTTCACACGGTCACGCTGATCTAACTCAAGCGTACTGGGGTATGACTTACAAGTTCGGTCAACCAGCAACTCCAATGGTTGTTACTAACAACGTTGAAGTAGTTAAAGAAGTAGCTGTTGAGTCTCAAGTACCAACTCGTTCTTCTTACGTTCTACCATACCAAAATGGTCAAACTAAGCTAAATGACTACGGCCGTTACAACCTAGGTGAAGTTATTGCAACTATGCAAGCTAACCCAGAAGTTAACGCTCAAATCATTGGTCGTGCAGACAAAGTTGGTTCTGCTGCAGTTAACGAAAAAGTTTCTGCAGAGCGTGCAGCAAACGTTGCTAAATACCTAGAAGCTAACGGTATCGACGCATCTCGTCTAACTGTTTCTTCTGTAGGTTACAACAACCCACTTAAAACTGACTCTGCGACTAATACTAACTACGTTCAGCGTTCAGTACAGATCATCCTTAAGTAATTAAGACTGATCCACATCTATCTAGTATTTTATTACTAAGATAAATTAATGCCGGTGATATTTTCACCGGCATTATTTTTTTAATCACATTCTCATTAAATCACTTTTAATTCGTCGCGTTTAATGCGGAGGACTGTGTACGTCAAGCGTAAGCGATTTAATTAGAATGAATTAAGATATGTTGTAAGGACTAATAATGAAAAAAACAACGTTATGTTTATTAGCATTAATGACCATTTCATTAACTGGGTGCTTTTCCAACCAGCAATTTGAAAAATCAGCACAAATGGTTGGTGATTGGAAACTAAAAGGTGGAGTTGAGCTCCCCGGTATTACAAAGCATCGACCATCATTAAATATTGAATCAAACATGAAGGTAACAGGTTTTACCGGTTGTAATGTTTTTAAAGGTAAGGTTGAGCCAGTCGGTGATTTTTCGCTTCCATTTGTCACGCGCAAAATGTGTTTACCTGAGTTAGTTAAACAAGAAAATAATATGCTAAATGTGTTACGCAGTGCGACAAGTATTGAAGTGATTAACAATAGCCTCATTGTTGATGCTGGCGATAAGTTTTTGGTATTTGAAAAAACTAATGCAAGTTGATTGTCTTATGTGATTTAATTTTATGTAGAGCCCAGCCATTGTGCTGGGCTTTTTTATAAGTAGAACTAAGGATAGAAGATGCCTGTTATCGCGCCAACGCAAGTCGTATTTACTCAACAACAATGGTTGCTTGATAGTACTGTACTAATGATAAGTCATTCAGGTGACGAAAATTATGTTGTTACCCAGTCGACCCCTTTTCATCCTGTTAGCCATATTTGGCCTGATCATCCTGCTGATCAAGGGATGATTATTCATGCTGATAAACAGTATCAGGTTAACAATTGTGTCGTTGGTGCTATTGAGCTAGCAACAAACAATCTTTTTATTGCCCAAGACATTCCGGTTAAACGGGATACGGAAGGATGGGTGTTTGTTGTTGTTCATATTATTACAGGAACAATAGACTTTGATATTGGCAATACAGTGACATTGTCTGTTGATAGGGAATATCAGCAAAGTTTGAGTCGTGGACATAGTGCGGGGCATTTATCTTCTTTAGCGTTAAATAAAGTTCTTCATAATGACTTCTGGCGAAAAGAGCCGACTCGTAGAGATGAGCTTGGTTTCTATGATTTTCATAGCTATGCCCAAGAAAAAAGTGAAGTGACGCCCGATCTCAGTACTGACACGTATCGTTTAGGTAAAACATTACGTAAGCGTGGGCTAAACAGCGCAGATCTACTAGCAGAACTTAATGTTGTAGCTGAGCGTATTAATCTGCAACTCAGTGATTGGGTAGCATTAAAAACTGCTGTGGTAATGAGGCGAGAAGGTGATCATCTGACAGATTCGCGTTATTGGCAATGTAATTTAGGCTCTGAGGGCGTTATTGAGATCCCTTGTGGTGGAACTCATATTTTATCTTTATCTGAATATCAATCAGTTACCGTTAATTTTAAAGTGAATTCAGATCAAGAGATTGTGATGTATACCAAGAGTGTGAAAGCGTAATATTAAACGTTTATTTAGATTTTATTCTCTGAGTTATGCTTATAAAGATAAAGATCCTAATTTATATAATTCATGATCATTGTGTTTTAATATTGTTTATTGGATTTATATCCTGTTTAAAATCCAAATACAGAATATGTAACTTATGCTTTCGGGATGTGTATTGATAAATGTTCTTTTGATACCTGTTAGCTGATCAGGTTTGTTTTAAAAGAAGATCACCACTAAGCATGTTGATCATCGTGTTGATCTAAATTGATTGTTTTATGATTGTCGAATAATGGAAAAAACTTATTTATGATAATTCTTTGTGATGAAGATGAAGTTCTACGCGCAAGATAATTGTATTTCTGATTACCGCACTTAATAATCATTCGAAGATGTAAATTTTGTACAGAGGTCGAAGAGCATGGCTGATAACGTTGAAAATATTTGTCCGCAATGTAGCAGCTTATTAAGTTGGAAAGATCACGGCTATTTTTGCGATTTTTGCCAACAACAAGTTGAGAAACATGTATTTTGTCCTGATTGCAATGAGCAGTTAGAAAGATTACAAGCGTGTGGTTCTGCAAGTTATTTTTGTAATCATTGCAATGAGTTAAAGTCTAAATCTCGGGTTAAGGTACAATTTGAAATGCGTGCTGAGACACGCTAAATAGAATGTATAAAAAATGGCGCTAAATAGCGCCATTTTTGTTAACAGATACTATGGTTATTTGATAACACAGGAATGGATATCACCATCCGTTACTGTGGTGATAAGTTTATCCCCCTGCTGAACTTGTGATGTATTTCTGATTAGATCACCTTGCTCATTTCGAGTAATAGAATAACCACGGGCCAAAGTTGCTAGTGGGCTTACTGTTTCTAGTTTTTCTGCCGCCACCGCTAATTTATGTTTTGCATTTAGCAGCTTACGGTCTAAAGCATCATAGAGTCTTCGTTCACTCCGCTCTAAATTTCGTTGTGCATTGCTTACTAACGTAGCGGGGGAGTAAAGTGATATTTTATAGTTATTACTATCGATATGTTGTTGATGCTTTTGTAATTTTTTCTGCATTGCTTGAACTAAGCGTTGACTAATTTCATCAAGATGTTGCTGCTGCTGATTTAAACGAAGCTGTGGATGCTGACGCTCTAAACGGTGTTGTAGTTGAGTTGCTTGGCGCAAAGAGTGTGATAAATACGACCTGACGGCATGGCGCAATTGTTGTTTTTTACGATCGAGTAATTGTGTTTGGTGAGTCATATCGCGACTGATCAACTCAGAGGCAGCAGAAGGTGTTGGTGCACGGACATCGGCAACAAAATCAGCGATAGTGACGTCGACCTCATGGCCAACCGCACTGACAATGGGGATCTGGCTAGCGGCAATGGTTCGCGCGACAATTTCTTCATTAAATGCCCAAAGATCTTCCAGTGAACCGCCACCTCGACCGACAATTAATACATCACATTCCTGTCTAGCATTGGCTCGACCAATCGCTTGTGCAATAGAAATTGCAGAGCCTTCGCCTTGTACCATGGTTGGATAAATCACAATGGGTAAACTCGGATCGCGACGTTGCAAAACGTGTAAAATGTCGTGCAGAGCCGCGCCTGTTTTTGAGGTAATAATACCTACTCGTTTAGGTTGTTCTGGCAGCGTTTTTTTGAGTGATTGCGCAAATAAACCTTCCGCTGCTAACGACATTTTTAATTGTTCAAATTGCTGTTGTAAGCGACCATCGCCTTCTGGCTGCATACTTTCAATGATCAGCTGATAATCACCACGTGGTTCATATAATGACAAACGCGCCTTAACTAATACTTGATTACCATTGGCAGGTTTAAAGGTCACATGTCGATTACTGCCTTTAAACATGGCACATTTAACTTGGGCACGTGAATCTTTCAGGGTGAAATACCAATGACCAGAAACGGGCATCGAAAAATTAGATAACTCACCAATAAGCCACACTACACCCATTTCATTTTCAAGTACGAGACGTACTTGTGCATTTAAGCTAGAAACCGTGTAAATACGACTATTCGTTTGGCTTTGAGGGGAAAAAGTGGTCACTAGGAATGGTACCTGCTATCGAATGAAGTAGTAGGCAGGCGGTCAAAATAAAACCGAATAAGACATAAAGTATACAGGCAGATCAATGGACAGATCTTGGCCGTATTTCCTTGACCGCATCACCGGATAGTTAACCGAAATATATTACTTATCAATTAAAATGTGTCAAGAAAAAAAATTAAAAAAAATCTAGCCAAACGTTTGCTTCATACGTATAATTCGACCGCAATATTTTATCCTTCTTTAAACCCCTATTCGGTGTGAGATATTGCAATGTTACGAATTAAACAAGAAGCTTTAACCTTCGATGATGTTTTGCTGGTTCCTGCCCATTCAACCGTTCTACCTAACACTGCCGATCTGCGCACTCAACTGACAAAAGATATTTCTCTTAATATCCCAATGGTGTCAGCGTCAATGGATACTGTGACTGAAGGTCGCTTAGCTATCGGTCTTGCTCAAGAAGGTGGTATCGGTTTCATTCACAAAAATATGTCTATCGAACAGCAGGCGGATCAAGTTCGCATGGTGAAAAAGTTCGAAGCAGGTGTTGTTTCTGAACCTGTGACTGTTAAACCTACCGCAACGATTGCTGATGTTAAGCGATTAACAGAGCAGAACGGTTTTGCTGGTTACCCTGTAGTAACAGATAGCAATGAGTTAGTTGGTATTATTACAGGTCGTGATGTTCGATTTGTTACTGATCTTTCAAAGACAGTTGAAGAAGTGATGACATCTAAAGCAGATTTAGCATCGGCTAAAGAAGGCGCATCTCGTGAAGAAGTTGAAGCTATCATGCAACAACACCGTGTTGAAAAGGTGTTACTTGTTGATGATGAATTCCGCCTTAAAGGCATGATTACTGCAAAAGACTTCCAAAAAGCAGAACGTAAACCTAATGCTTGTAAAGACGAGCGCGGCCGCTTACGTGTAGGTGCTGCGGTTGGTGCTGGTGCTGGTAATGAAGAGCGTGTAGCTGCTTTGGTTGAAGCTGGCGTAGACGTACTGCTTATCGATTCTTCACACGGTCACTCTGAAGGCGTTCTACAACGTATTCGTGAAACGCGTGCGGCATTCCCTAATCTTCCAATTGTTGGCGGTAATGTCGCTACGGCTGAAGGTGCGCGTGCTCTTATTGAAGCAGGTGTGAGTGCAGTAAAAGTTGGTATCGGCCCTGGTTCAATCTGTACAACTCGTATTGTTACAGGTGTTGGTGTTCCACAAATTACCGCAATTTCAGAAGCGGCATCTGTTGCTGATCAATACGGTATTCCTGTTATTGCTGATGGCGGTATTCGTTACTCTGGTGATATGTGTAAAGCGATTGCCGCTGGTGCATCATGTGTAATGGTAGGTTCTATGTTTGCTGGTACTGAAGAAGCACCGGGTGAAGTTGAACTATACCAAGGTCGTTCATACAAATCATACCGTGGCATGGGTTCACTAGGCGCAATGTCAAAAGGTTCTTCTGACCGTTATTTCCAAACTGATAATGCGGCTGACAAATTGGTACCAGAAGGTATTGAAGGCCGTGTTGCTTATAAAGGTTACCTAAAAGAAATCGTTCACCAACAAATGGGTGGCTTACGCTCAAGCATGGGCCTAACGGGCTCAGCAACGATTGAAGAGCTTCGTACTAAAGCTGAATTTGTACGTATTTCAGGGGCTGGCATGAAAGAGTCACACGTTCATGATGTGACTATTACTAAAGAAGCACCTAATTACCGTATGGGTTAATTGTTACCCACTCATCTTTGGGTTTAACTATTACGTCAGTAAGAAATAACATCGGGAGCAGAGCCTTTGCTCCCAATATATAAAATTATTCGAGAACATTCACTAATGACCATGACCACAAATATTCATGAACAACGTATCCTTATTTTGGACTTTGGCTCTCAATATACACAGCTAATCGCCCGTCGTATTCGCGAAATTGGTGTGTACTGTGAACTTTGGAGCTGGGATGTTGATGAAGCCGATATCCGTGAATTTGCGCCAAACGGTATTATTCTTTCTGGTGGTCCTGAAAGTGTAACGGAAGCCGGTTCTCCACGTGCACCACAATATGTATTTGAAGCAGGTGTACCTGTATTTGGTGTGTGCTACGGCATGCAAACCATGGCTGAGCAGTTAGGCGGTAAAGTTGCAGGTTCATCTGAGCGTGAATTTGGTTACGCACAAGTTAAAATTGTTGAACCAACACATTTCCTTGAAGGTATTCAAGACGCAACAGCCAAAGACGGCACACCATTAATGGATGTGTGGATGAGCCATGGCGATAAAGTGGTAGAAATCCCGTCAGATTTTATCAAAATTGCAGAAACAGAAACGTGCCCATTTGCAGCAATGGCGAATGAAGAGAAGCGTTTTTACGGTGTTCAGTTTCACCCTGAAGTGACGCATACACGTCAAGGTATGAAGTTAATTGAGAACTTCGTAATGAATATCTGTGGCTGTGAAAAGCTATGGACATCAGCAAATATCATTGAAGATGCTATTGCTCGTATTAAAGAGCAAGTGGGTGACGATGAAGTGATTCTTGGCCTTTCTGGCGGCGTAGACTCATCAGTTGTTGCTATGCTTATTCACCGTGCGATTGGCGACAAGCTAACGTGTGTATTTGTTGATAACGGCCTGCTTCGTTTAAATGAAGGTCAACAAGTGATGGACATGTTTGGCGATAAATTTGGTTTAAATATTGTTCATGTTCAAGCTGAGGATCGTTTCTTATCAGCACTTGCAGGTATTGATGAGCCAGAAGCGAAACGTAAGAAGATTGGGCATGTATTCGTTGACGTATTTGATGAAGAATCTAAGAAACTGAAAAATGCGAAGTGGTTAGCACAAGGGACGATTTACCCTGATGTGATTGAATCTGCAGCATCGAAAACAGGCAAAGCACACGTGATTAAATCTCACCATAACGTAGGTGGTCTACCAGACGATATGGAAATGGGTCTAGTTGAGCCATTAAAAGAGCTATTTAAAGATGAAGTGCGTAAGATCGGTCTTGAGTTAGGCCTACCTTACAACATGCTTTACCGCCACCCATTCCCTGGGCCTGGTTTAGGTGTACGCGTTCTAGGTGAAGTGAAGAAAGAGTATTGTGATTTACTTCGTCGTGCAGATGCTATCTTCATTGAAGAGCTTCACAAAGCCGATCTTTACAACAAAGTATCACAAGCATTTACCGTGTTCCTACCCGTTCGCTCTGTAGGCGTAATGGGTGACGGTCGTAAATATGATTGGGTTGTATCGTTACGTGCAGTAGAAACAATCGACTTTATGACAGCACACTGGGCACACCTGCCTTACGACTTCCTTGGCAAAGTATCGAACCGTATTATCAACGAAGTCGATGGTATTTCTCGTGTGGTTTACGATATTTCAGGTAAGCCGCCAGCAACGATTGAGTGGGAATAATCTCTCTTACTGAAAAATACTGAGCAAACATCAAACCCTAGTAAGGTGACTTACTAGGGTTTTTTATTGCTCATATTTTATAGATATCCATTCAAATGAAGATGAAAATGAGGAAAGACATGCTTCACGTAAGGTTACTTGTTGGAGGGGATTTTCTAGAGGTATAACTAAGCGATTGAGACTTGTTTTGTATTTGTTGGTGCTTATGTTTTTAATTGTTTATTGAGTTGTTGCTTTATTGTTTATGGTTAATGCTTGGTTACAATCTTCCGTAATAAGGTTTAGTTATTCGTTAGGTGATATGGCTTTTTTTTTATTGTATTTCGCTACAATCACCCGACCTAAATTCAGCCGTAGTAGCTGAAAGGCAAAACAATGAGACTTACTAAAGTAAGTCCACTTTGCAGACGTAACCAATATGGGGGCACGGAGTTGCCATGAACGAAAAAACATTAAATCAAGCACCGAAGCCATCAAGTGCTATGGATAAGTTTTTAAATGGTATTGAGCGAGCAGGTAATAAGATCCCAGATCCTGCTTTATTATTCTTTTGGGGATTAATCGCAGTTTGGGTACTTTCCGCGATTATGTCTCAGTTTGACTTTGGTTTAGTTCACCCTGTTACACAACAAGTTGTACAAGTAAACAATCTTTTAACAGGTGATGCGTTGGCGAGTTTCCTTGCCAATATGGTGAAGAATTTCACTGGCTTTGCCCCATTGGGTATTGTACTGGTGGCAATGTTAGGTGTTGGTGTTGCTGAAGCTTCTGGCTTTATCAATACTGGCCTAAAGAAGATGCTGAATGTGACCCCTGCTAAACTATTAACGCCAATGTTAATTTTAGTTGCGATTGTTTCACATACTGCAGCTGATGCGGGTTATGTTCTGGTTATTCCACTAGGTGGTATTATTTTCCATGCGGCAGGTCGTCACCCATTAGCGGGTATTGCGGCTGCATTCGCTGGCGTATCAGGTGGTTTCTCAGCAAACTTTATTCCGTCTGGTATTGACCCATTACTTGCAGGCTTTACCCAAGAAGCTGCACGTATTATGGATCCTAGCTACATTGTGAACCCACTAGCGAACTTAATGTTCACTGGTTTATCATCTATCGTGATCATTGGTATCGGTTGGTACATTACAGATAAAGTGATTGAGCCTCGTTTAAGTAAAACAGCTATCGATGAAGATGCGGAAGAAGCACCTGATATGGGCTCTTTCACTGAACTTGAAAGCAAAGCATTTTCTTACGCGGGTTGGGCAATGGTTGCTGGTATCGTACTATTAGTTGCAGCGGTATGGCCAGAATCATCACCACTGCGTTCCCCAACGGGTGAAATAGCAGCGTTTAATGCACCGGTAATGCAATCAATCGTACCGCTAATCTTTATCCTGTTTGTGATCCCTGGGATCATTTACGGTCGCGTTGCTGGTACCTTTAAGCAAAGCAGCGATGTAATTAAAGCGATGTCTACTACAATGGCTGGTATGGCAGGCTTTATGGTCATGGTCTTTTTCATCGCTCAGTTCCTAGTAGCCTTTACCCAATCTAACCTGGGAACGCTATTAGCACTATCTGGCGCGCAGTTACTGCAAGAAATGAATTTGCCAGGTCAGATAACGATTGTGGGTATGATTTTATTAACGGCGAGTGTTAACTTGTTAGTGGGTTCTGCATCGGCAAAATGGGCACTGATTGGTCCTATCATGGTTCCAATGCTAATGGCGGTAGGAATTTCTCCAGAATTAACGCAAGCGGCATACCGTGTTGGTGACTCTGTATCTAACATCATTTCACCAATGATGGTGTTCTTCCCACTGGTTGTTGTTTACATGCAACGTTATGTGAAGAGTTCTGGTATCGGTACATTAGCGTCAATGATGATGCCATACTCAATTGCAATGTTAGTTGGTTGGACAATTTTCTTACTTGCTTACTGGGCGTTAGGCATTCCTCTAGGTGTACAAGCGCCATACACATACAGCTTATAATTTAAGTGACTAAACATTTAAATTTGAGCAGATAAAAGAAAAGCCTCGCTAAGAATAGTGAGGCTTTTTTCTATTTAGCATCTGAAGATATTATGTGAATACTTCAGTATGACACGCATACTCATTACTTGTTGAAGTGCTCTACGTGGAAACGTAAGTGATCTTCAATAAATGTTGCCATAAAGTAGTAGCTATGGTCGTAACCATCTTGCATGCGAATTTCTACCGGGTAGTTATTTGCTTTTGCAGCGGCAGCTAGACTTTCGGTACGAAGTTGACCTTCAATGTAGAAGTTGTCATGAGTACCTTGATCAACCAGCATTGGCAGTTTTTTCTCAGCTTTACGAATTAACTCGCTTGAATCGTATTGCTTCCACGTTTCAGTGTTGCTACCTAAGTAACCAGTGAAGGCTTTTTGACCCCAAGGACAATTCATTGGATTAGCAATTGGGCTAAATGCAGATACTGAAGAAAAACGCTCAGGATTACGCATCGCAATCATCAATGCGCCATGTCCACCCATTGAGTGGCCACTGATTGCACGCTGATCTGATACAGGGAAGTGCGCTTCAACTAATGCTGGTAGCTCATTAACAATGTAATCGTACATGTTGTAATGACGATTCCAAGGTGCTTCTGTTGCGTTCACGTAGAACCCAGCACCTAAACCAAAATCATAGCTACCTGCAGGATCATCTTCTACACCTTCACCGCGTGGGCTAGTATCGGGTGCAACAATGGCAACACCTAATTCTGCTGCGATACGTTGAGCGCCCGCTTTTTGCATGAAGTTTTCATCAGTACACGTTAAGCCTGATAACCAGTAAAGTACTGGTACTTTTTGTCCTGCAGCCGTTTGTGGTGGTAGGAAAATAGCAAAACGCATATCGCAATTAAGTACTTCTGAGCGGTGTGTATATTGTTTATGCCAACCGCCAGCAGTTTTATTACAGCTAATGTTTTCTAAAGGCATGGGATGCTCTCTCAGTCAGATTAGGCGCAGAGATAGGGTACAGAAGATGATCTCTGCGCATTAATTATTATGTAATTATATTCTTATTTATCGAAGTGGATAATAGTACGGATACTTTTACCTTCGTGTAGTAGGTCGAATGCTTCGTTGATTTTGTCTAAGCCCATATTAAATGAGATAAAGTCATCAAGTTGGAATTCACCTGCCATGTAACGATCAACGATACCTGGAAGCTCTGAACGGCCTTTAACACCACCGAATGCAGAACCACGCCATACACGACCTGTTACTAGTTGGAATGGACGAGTAGAGATCTCTTGACCTGCGCCAGCCACACCGATAATTACTGATTCGCCCCAACCTTTATGACAACACTCAAGTGCAGAACGCATTACGTTTACGTTACCAATACACTCGAAAGAGTAATCAACACCGCCGTCAGTCATTTCAACGATCACTTCTTGAATCGGCTTGTCGAACTTCATTGGGTTGATGCAGTCAGTTGCACCTAACTTACGTGCTAATTCGAATTTTTCTTCGTTGATATCAACAGCGATGATGCGGCTTGCTTTCGCCATAGTTGCACCAATAATCGCTGCTAGACCGATACCACCAAGACCGAATACAGCAACAGTGCTACCTTCTTCAACTTTCGCTGTATTAAGTACCGCACCCATACCTGTTGTTACACCACAGCCTAGTAGACAAACTTCTTCTAGTGGTGCTTCTTTGTTGATTTTCGCTAGTGAAATCTCAGGAAGAACAGTGTACTCAGAGAATGTTGAACAACCCATGTAATGGAAGATAGGTTGACCATCTTTGTAGAAACGTGTTGTACCGTCTGGCATTAAGCCTTTACCTTGAGTTTCACGTACTGCCTGACAAAGGTTTGTTTTGCCAGATAGACAGTACTTACACTTACCACATTCTGCTGTGTAAAGTGGAATAACGTGGTCGCCTACTTGAAGATCGGTAACGCCTTCACCAATCATTTCAACAATACCGCCGCCTTCGTGACCAAGAATTGCAGGGAAGATACCTTCTGGATCATCACCTGATAGTGTGAATGCGTCAGTATGACATACGCCAGTTGCAACGATGCGAACGAGAACTTCACCTGCACGAGGAAGCATTACATCAACTTCTTCAACAGAAAGTGGTTGGTTTGGACCCCATGCAATCGCAGCTTTTGATTTGATAAATTTATCAGTCATTATAATTCTCTTCTATTTGTTCTACGTTGTTATTGATATTCGTAGAGAGTAATTAAGTTTAATCGAAATTTCTCTGTCTCGATTCGATGAAGACTATTGTATTTATTTCTGAATAAATGATAATTAGGTTAAAGTGCAAATAACTTTTACCTAACAGTAATAATGACTGTTATTGGTATCAAAATATAGGTAAGTAAGATGTTCCTATGGGAAGGCGTAACAGAATTTGTAGCTGTAGCTGAAACTGAAAGTTTTACAGCGGCATCTAAACGATTAAGTATTTCAACTGCGCAAGTGAGCCGACAAGTCAGTGCCTTAGAGAATCGACTTAATACGAAATTATTCTATCGTACTACGCGTAAGGTGTCATTGACCGAAGAAGGCAATGTGTATTACCAGCACTGTCGTCAAGTGATGGACGGTTTGGAAGAAGCTGAACGCGCATTAAGTAACTTACGTGGAACACCTCAAGGCTTAATTAAATTAACGGCTCCTGTCACCTACGGTGAAAAATATATCATGCCGTTAGTGAATGATTTCATGCTGCAATACCCAGAACTTGAAGTGGTTATTGATATGACCAATAGACAGGTTGATTTAGTTGAAGGTAGCTTTGACTTAGCGATTCGTCTTGGTCGTTTGACAAGCTCTTCAATGATGGCAAAACGTTTAACTTCTCGTACGATGTATGTTTGTGCGTCTCCTGATTATCTTGCAAGATTTGGTGTACCACATTCACTTTCTGAATTACGTCACCATAACTGCTTGATCGGAAACTATGATCATTGGCGTTTTCAAGAATCAGGCAAAGAGAAAAGTGTTAGAGTCTCTGGGAATTTAAACTGCAATAGTGGTTACGGTTTACGTGATGCGGTATTAAAAGGGATCGGTATAGCGCAGTTACCTGATTACTATATTGATAAAGATTTAGATTCGGGTGCCATTGTTCCTATTTTGACTAACTACCAAGAGCCAGATGAAGGGATTTGGGCGCTGTATCCACATAACCGTCACCTATCACCTAAAATAAGAATGCTGGTGGACTTTTTGGCCGAGAAATTACCGCGAATTAGCCATTACGACGTATAAGCTAAAATGTATTTTTGACTGAATATGTAAATGATGACGATACAAGTAGAACCAAACGACGAACACTTTATGCGCCGTGCGATAGAGCTCGCAGCCAAAGCAGAAGAAGAAGGTGAAGTACCTGTTGGGGCCGTTGTTGTTTATAACGGTCAAGTGGTGGGTGAGGGCTGGAACCGATCTATTGGTCAACATGATGCCACAGCGCATGCAGAAATAATGGCGTTGCGACAAGCGGGTAAAGTGCTAGAAAATTACCGTTTAATTGATACTACATTGTATGTCACTTTAGAGCCTTGCCCAATGTGTGCAGGAGCTATGGTGCATTGTCGTGTGGGAAAGGTCGTTTACGGTGCTGATGATCTAAAAACAGGGGCGGCTGGAAGTACCATGAATTTACTTAGCTATGATGGCGTCAATCATCATGTAGAGCAAACATCAGGCGTATTAGTCGAGGAATGTCGTGCTCAGCTACAAGCTTTTTTTAAACGTCGACGAGCAGAGAAAAAAGCGGCAAAGCTATTAGCTAAACAACAGATGGCGAATGATCAGTCGCTTTAACCTATCGCCTAACAACGGAAAAGAAAAAGCTCAGGGATAACCTGAGCTTTTTTGTTTTTAAATTTTATATTGTGGGCGATTTATTTTGAGGTCGAGACCGAAATCGCAGCTGAGGTTGCTGTCGCCTGAGAAGGGCTAGTTAGGGTGTTTCTTGCCGCTGATGAAGTTTGTATTAGTTTATTCGGTAATGTGATGGTCTGTAATCCATTAATAATCGTGACATCATCACCATCATAATTGTCGCTATGCGTCTGCTCAAAACCAATAATACTTTGGTAATAACGGCGGATCCCTTCAACATAGTTAACCGCTTCTGTACCGCGCGCATACCCATAGCGAGTTTGCGTGTAATACTTTCGCTGTTGTAATAGTGGCAAACGTTGCTTTACATCAGCCCATGTATTGGGATTACCATGTTGTGCTTTCGTTAGACGACGAGCATCCATCATATGACCGAATCCAATATTGTATGAGGCAAGAGCAAACCAAACTTTCTCGTGCTCATCAATACTGTCAGGCACACGGGCAACCATTTTTCTCAAATACTCGGTACCTCCACGAATACTTTGCTCTGGATTGAGGCGATCAGTAACACCAACAGATTTCGCAGTTGGATTGGTCAGCATCATCATGCCACGAACGCCTGTTGGAGAAACCGCTTGTGGATCCCAATGCGACTCTTGATAAGCAAGAGCGGCAATTAAACGCCAATCAAACTCGTTAGCATACTTCTTAAATAGCCCTTGCCACTTAGGCAATTTATTATCGAGTGCGCGTAAAAATGCACGAGTGTCAACGTAATCAAATTGTTCGACATGGCCGAAGTATTTCTCTTCTAGCTGTGCTAATTCACCGCTTTGTTTTATATGACCAAAAAATTCAATTAAGAGGGCATATAAGCTGTCATTGTTACTGTCTTTGACAAACCAGCTAATAGGTTCATCTTCAGTTAGTTCAAGTGCGATTGCTAATTCAGGATGAGTTCGTTGTAGTAGGGCAACATCAACAGAGTCGGCAACGGTATAATCTAACTCGCCATTAGCGACTTTACGTAATAGGTCATCGATATCGGTTTCTTTGATCGATTGCCATGTTAGGTTGGGATATTTTTTCTTGAGCTCTTCTAATTTACGTTCATGACTAGAGCTAGCTACAACAGCTAACGAACGGTCAGTATTGGCTAATTCTTCAATATCGCGAGGGCGGCGTTTCCCTTTCTTATAAACAACCACTTGGCTGGCATAATAATAAGCAGGAGCAGGGTGAAAACCTTGCAAACGTTGAGGCGTTACCGTTAATCCTGCTGCAACAATATCAATATCGTCATTTTTTAAAGCAGGGAATAAGCCTGAGAGGGTAAACATGGTTTGCATTTCCAGCTTTACGCCTAGCTCTTTAGCAAAACGTTGAGCTAATTCATAATCTAGGCCTGTTGGTCCATCAGCCCCTATATAATAAGACAGCTGATTATTTAACGTACCTACACGTAATACACCGCTTTCACGAATGCGCTCTAAAGGATCAAGCGGTTTTTCTTGCCATTGGCAACCACTTAATAATAAAGCAAGCATTAATGATATGAGTACACGGTATATATTGGTAAGAGATTGAAGGTATATCAACAAAGCTAACCTAACTTAAAAATGAGCTGTCATTTATATCAAAGTGAACGGTAGTGGAAAAGCTGAACCCTGTCGTTGGATGTGTTAATTCACGGATTGAAACAAAAAAATAGTCTCCTTTTGTTTTATCGGTTAGTTTTTGCTCAAAAAATCGGGCTAATGTCAAAATTACTGATAAATTCAGGATGTTTGAAAAAAAAACACGCAAACGGTTGCGTCAGGTGTTACGTCACAAAAAAAAATCGCTTATACTGCGCGGGTGCGAAATCGATTATTCATCTATTTAGTCAATAATCAGGGATAAATCAGAGGTGACATTGACGTAATTACCCCATTTTTTTGGGAGTTAGGCCAATATTACTTTTCTTTAACCGCTAATCGAGAGACGTTTGCACATGGAAATTTTGCGTGGTTCACCCGCACTGTCTGAGTTTCGCGTTAATAAGCTACTTGAGCGTTGCCGCGAATTCGATCTGCCTGTGTCAGGTATTTATGCTGAGTTTATGCACTTTGCTGATGTATCTGCTGCCCTTACTGCTGATGAGCATAGCAAACTAGCGAGTCTTTTAACTTACGGTCCAACGATTGCAGAGCACGAGCCTTGTGGCACCTTGCTACTTGTTACCCCTCGTCCGGGGACAATTTCTCCTTGGTCATCAAAATCGACCGATATTGCCCGTAATTGTGGCTTAAAATCAATTAAGCGTCTTGAACGTGGTACCGCATATTACATTGAATCAACTTGCGAGCTATCAGCATCACAATTAGCGCAAGTCAAAGCGTTAATCCACGATCGCATGATGGAAGTGATTGTTGGCGATTTTGAAGCCGCGGCTGCTTTATTCAAACAAGCAGAGCCAGCACCGGTGAAAAGCGTTGATATCCTTGCTGGTGGTCGCCAGGCATTAGAGCAAGCTAACTTGACCTTAGGACTTGCCTTAGCTGAAGATGAAATTGACTACTTAGTTGAGAACTTCACCAAACTAGGTCGAAATCCAAATGACATTGAGTTGATGATGTTTGCTCAGGCGAACTCAGAGCACTGTCGACATAAAATCTTTAATGCAGATTGGACAATTGATGGTGTTGATCAAGACAAGTCATTGTTCAAGATGATCAAAAATACCTATGAGCAAAACCATGAGCACGTATTGTCGGCGTATAAAGACAATGCTGCAGTAATGGAAGGCTCAAAAGTAGGGCGTTTCTTCCCCGATCCAGAATCTCGTCAATATAACTACCACCATGAAGATACTCATATCTTAATGAAGGTAGAAACGCATAACCACCCAACCGCTATTTCCCCATGGCCGGGCGCATCAACAGGTTCGGGCGGTGAAATTCGTGATGAAGGTGCAACGGGTATTGGCGGTAAACCTAAAGCAGGTTTAGTGGGCTTTACTGTCTCTAACCTTAAAGTTCCGGGGTTTGAACAACCTTGGGAAACTGATTTTGGTAAACCAGACCGCATTGTTACAGCGCTTGATATTATGCTTGAAGGCCCACTTGGCGGCGCGGCATTTAATAATGAATTTGGACGTCCAAACCTATTGGGTTACTTCCGTACTTACGAAGAAAAAGTGACGTCGCATGCCGGTGAAGAAGTACGTGGTTACCATAAGCCAATTATGATCGCGGGTGGTATGGGTAATATCCGTGCTGATCACGTACAGAAAAAAGAAATTCCAGTTGGCGCGAAGTTAATTGTTCTTGGCGGCCCTGCAATGAATATCGGTCTTGGCGGTGGTGCTGCTTCATCAATGGCATCCGGTCAATCGGCAGAAGATCTGGATTTTGCTTCTGTACAACGTGAAAACCCAGAAATGGAACGTCGCTGTCAGGAAGTGATTGATCGCTGTTGGCAGCTGGGTGACGCTAACCCAATTGCCTTTATTCACGATGTGGGCGCGGGTGGTATTTCAAACGCTTTACCTGAGTTGGTTGATGATGGCGAGCGTGGTGGTAAATTCCAACTTCGTGATGTTCCTAACGATGAACCAGGTATGAGCCCGCTAGAGATTTGGTGTAACGAATCTCAAGAGCGTTATGTTATGGCCGTTGCACCAGAACATATGGCGGTTTTCGATGCGATTTGTCAGCGTGAACGTGCGCCGTATGCCGTTGTGGGTGAAGCGACAGAAGAGCGTCATTTAACCTTAGAAGATAGCCATTTCGACGATACGCCAATTGATATGCCAATGGATATTCTATTGGGCAAAGCGCCGAAAATGCACCGTGATGTAAAATCACAAAAAGTAGAAGGCCAAGCGATTGACCGCAGTGGTATTGACTTAGTTGAAGCGACGCAGCGTATTCTCCGTCTGCCAGCTGTGGCTGAAAAAACCTTCCTTATTACAATTGGCGATCGCACAGTTACCGGCTTGGTTGCACGCGATCAAATGGTAGGTCCATGGCAAGTACCTGTTGCTAACTGTGCAGTTACTGCTGCTAGTTACGATACCTACCATGGTGAAGCGATGTCTATGGGTGAGCGTACACCTGTTGCATTACTCGATTTTGGCGCATCTGCACGCTTAGCTGTCGGTGAAGCGGTTACTAATATTGCGTGTAGCGATATTGGTGATATGAAGCGTATCAATCTTTCGGCTAACTGGATGTCACCAGCAGGTCACCCTGGCGAAGATGCTGGCTTATATGAAGCCGTGAAAGCGGTCGGTGAGGAGTTATGTCCAGCACTTGGTTTGACGATTCCTGTTGGTAAAGACTCAATGTCAATGAAAACCAAGTGGCAACAAGACGGTGAAGAGAAAGAAGTGACGTCTCCATTGTCGCTGATTATCACTGCATTTGGTCGTGTTGAAGATGTGCGTAAAACCGTGACACCTCAGCTGCGTACAGATAAAGGTGATACAAGCCTGTTATTAGTCGATTTAGGTTGTGGTAAAAACCGCCTAGGTGCAACAGCACTGGCGCAGGTTTACAAGCAATTGGGTGATAAGCCAGCTGATGTAGATAGTCCTGAATTACTGAAAGGCTTCTTCTATGCAATGCAATCGTTAGTACGTGATGAAAAACTACTCGCTTACCACGACCGTGGTGATGGTGGCTTATACGTCACGCTAGCGGAAATGGCATTTGCAGGCCACACGGGTATTGAAGTTGATATTAATACTGGCGGTGAAGATGCAGTTGATGATGTATTAGCCTCGCTATTTAACGAAGAGTTAGGTGCCGTTATTCAAGTACGTACTGATGATCTTGATTTTGTTCAGTCGGTACTTGCAGCAAACGGTCTTGAAGCATGCAGCCATATTTTAGGTACTGTGGTTGAAGAAGATGTTGTTCGTATTTGGAATGGCAATGACTTAGTGCTAGAGCAAAACCGTACCGAACTTCGTGCCGTATGGGCTGAAACTACTTACCAAATGCAAGCGATGCGTGATAACCCAGCTGGCGCATTGCAAGAATTTGAAGCCAAGAAAGATACCCAAGATCCGGGTTTAAATGTGAAGCTGACGTTTGATATTAATGATGATGTAGCGGCTCCATTTATTGCCCCTGCGATTAATCTTGGCGCTAAACCGCAAATGGCGATTTTACGTGAGCAAGGGGTTAACTCTCACGTTGAAATGGCGGCAGCCTTTGATCGTGCAGGCTTTGATGCGAAAGATGTTCATATGAGTGACATTTTAGCGGGTAACGTGAAACTTGATGGTTTCAACGGCTTAGTTGCTTGTGGTGGTTTCTCTTACGGTGATGTATTAGGTGCGGGTGAAGGTTGGGCGAAGTCAGTATTGTTTAACAATATTGCGCGTGATCAATTTGAAGCTTTCTTTAACCGTAATGATACGTTGGCATTAGGTGTTTGTAACGGTTGTCAGATGATGTCTAACCTTCGTGACTTAATTCCAGGTGCTGATTTATGGCCGCGTTTTGTACGCAATGAATCTGAGCGTTTTGAAGCTCGTTTTAGCTTGGTTGAAGTACAACAAAGCCCATCATTATTCTTTAACGAAATGGCAGGCTCTCACATGCCAATTGCGGTATCTCATGGTGAAGGTCGTGTTGAAGTGCGTAATGCTGATCATCTTGCTGCATTAGAGCAAGCCGATATTGTTGCACTACGATATATTGATAACTACGGTAAGCTAACAGAACAGTACCCTGCGAACCCTAATGGTTCACCAAACGGTATTAC
This sequence comes from Photobacterium sp. GB-50, assembly GCF_003026755.1. Lineage (NCBI taxonomy): Bacteria > Pseudomonadati > Pseudomonadota > Gammaproteobacteria > Vibrionales > Vibrionaceae > Photobacterium > Photobacterium sp. GB-50. The sequence goes on along the minus strand of NZ_PYNX01000001.1, from coordinate 582,736 downwards.
CAGTGTGACGACAACAGATGGCCGTGTAACCATCATGATGCCGCACCCTGAGCGTGTGTTTAGAACCGTTGCAAACTCATGGCACCCAGATGACTGGAGTGAAAATAGCCCATGGATGCGTATGTTTAGAAATGCGCGTGTTAATTTAGGTTAATAAAGAACAGCGTTGAAGAATCAAAAAACCGCCAGAAATGGCGGTTTTTTATTCTTCTTGTATAAAAATCACTTTTTCAACCCTTTAATTGATAATAATCACATTAAAAATTGAAAATAGACGGTTATAATTGGGGAATAAGATGTAATGGAATTTTTATTGCGATAAAGGATTATATATGGGAGAAGGTATTCCCAGAGTTTTACGTTTATGTATTGCATCCCAAATACTGGCAGTGCTGGTTGCGCTGAGCATTTTTCGTCAATTCGACCGATTTGACCAATTTTTTACTACCTCTCAAATAGTTATAGTGCCAAATATTATCGTTTTACTGGTCTTATTTTCTGGCGTGTTGGCAATTATTGGTTTACTAAAAGGTCAAAAATGGGGATTTCTTCCTCTGTATTTCTACATACCTGCTGCAACGATGTTTCTTAATATCAGTATTATTCCGATACTCCCCGAACTTGTCCCTAGTATTTATCGCAATCAGGTGATCTTAGGGCTAAATAGTGTAGTTTTAGTGTATTCAGTTTTTTTATTATTGCGTAGGATGGATCGAAACTTACTGCATGAAGTTTAAATAAATTTAAATTTGTCTGTAGGATCTGCGATAATGAGAGCAATTAAATCAATTGCTTGTAAGTAAAAATATTACTTCTGCTCAGTAAAGGATGATGAGAATGAAAAAAATTGAAGCGATAATTAAGCCATTTAAGCTTGATGATGTTCGTGAGGCATTAGCGGAAGTAGGTATTACTGGCATGACGGTGTCTGAAGTGAAAGGATTTGGACGTCAGAAAGGCCATACCGAATTATACCGTGGCGCAGAATACATGGTCGATTTTTTACCTAAAGTGAAAATTGAAATTGTTGTCACTGATGAAGTAGCAGAGCAATGCATTGATACGATTGTTGAAACGGCACAAACAGGTAAGATTGGTGATGGTAAAATCTTCATGTTTGATATTGAACGTGTAGTGCGTATTCGTACCGGAGAAGAAGACGAAGACGCGATTTAAGTTGTATAAGAATACAAAAAAGGGGCATTACATTGACTGTAATGCTCCTTTTTTATTGCTAATTCACATCAGGGACCACAGGGTTATATCGGCCTGGTTTGTAGTTCATTGCAAGGACAATATTTAGGGTAATTGCACCAAGAATTGAAAGCAATAAAGTGGTTGGGGTAACAAAGAAAAAGGATGCAACCAAGATACAGATATCTATCGACATTTGGATTTTTCCTGCTGAAATACCAAATTTATCTTGAAGGAATAAAACCAGAACATTAAATCCACCAAGACTGGTGTGATGACGGAATAATATCAGCATACCAAGCCCCATCAATAAGCCACCAATCACTGCGCAGTAAATTGGATTAAGCCAACTGATAGCTAATACATGGTGAAGGTTATCCACCATAATAGAGACCAATGCACCAGATAAGACGCTGCTAATAGCAAAAGATTTGCCCATTCTAAACCATGCCATTAAATAAAACGGACAGTTCATTAAAAAATACAGCTTACCAAAAGAGATATCGACAAAATGGGTGAGTAGTAACGCGAGTCCTGTCGTGCCTCCCGTTAATAACTGGCTTTGCTGTAGAAAAAATATGCCCTGAGCAACAATAAATGTCCCCGTTAAAATAGCGATCATATTTTCATGAACAGGATGTTTAATACGACTCAATGGAACAACTCCTTGTAAATAATAAAGCCATAGTAAGAGGGAATAAGAATTTATAAAAGTTTACGTGTGAAAAGCACTTTTTAGCGTTGTAATTTATTTTTTACACTGTTGTAAATAATTTTATTGTTAAAATACTTGCCATCTATATTTGATTTAAAATCGAGCCATGAATCGTATATCAAGATGAAAATTATTCATGCTCTATTGAAAATAAACCGAGTTAATCATTAAGAAAAAGAACAATTAGGACTACCTGATTTAGATCAATTTATGTAAGATAGACGATAATTAACAAGCAAGACGAAAACGTTTGCGTCCACGTGGCGCCTAGCATTGCGATTTTTCAGTTTTTGCTCAAAATGGTATTTAACTTAGCTGAGTTAGGAGATACAGATGCTAAAGCGCGATATGAATATTGCTGATTATGATGCGGAACTATTTGCAGCCATTCAGGAAGAAACAGCTCGTCAGGAAGAACACATCGAGTTGATTGCTTCTGAAAACTACACAAGCCCACGTGTAATGGAAGCGCAAGGCTCTCAGCTAACAAACAAATATGCTGAAGGTTACCCAGGCAAGCGCTATTACGGTGGTTGTGAGTTTGTTGATAAAGCCGAGCAACTGGCTATCGACCGTGCTTGTCAGCTATTTGGTGCAGAATACGCGAACGTTCAGCCTCACTCAGGCTCACAAGCGAACAATGCTGTTTACATGGCACTTCTGAATGCTGGCGATACCGTACTAGGTATGAGTCTTGCTCACGGCGGCCACTTAACTCACGGTTCACCTGTAAACTTCTCTGGTAAGCTTTACAACGTGATCCCATACGGTATCGATGAAAGCGGTCAAATTGATTACGCTGAAGTTGAAGCGTTAGCGCTTGAGCATAAACCAAAGATGATCATCGGTGGTTTTTCAGCTTACTCTCAAATTGTTGATTGGAAACGCATGCGTGAAATCGCAGACAAAGTTGGCGCGTACTTCTTTGTGGATATGGCGCACGTAGCGGGTCTGATTGCAGCGGGTGTTTATCCTAACCCAGTTCCACATGCACATGTTGTTACAACAACAACGCACAAAACACTAGCAGGTCCTCGTGGTGGTCTTATCCTTTCTAATGAAGGTGAAGATCTTTATAAGAAGCTGAACTCTGCAGTATTCCCTGGTGGTCAAGGTGGCCCTCTAATGCATGTTATTGCGGCAAAAGCAGTCGCATTTAAAGAAGCAATGGAGCCAGAATTTAAAGACTACCAAGCACGTGTTGTTGAAAACGCAAAAGTAATGGTAGGTGAATTCCTAGAGCGCGGTTACAAGATTGTTTCTGGTAGCACTGAAAACCACTTATTCCTTGTTGATTTGATCGATAAAGGTATCACTGGTAAAGAAGCCGATGCAGCACTAGGTGCCGCTAACATCACAGTTAACAAAAACAGTGTACCAAATGACCCACGTAGCCCATTTGTAACATCAGGGATCCGTGTTGGCACACCGTCTATTACTCGTCGTGGCTTTACTGCTGATGATGCGCGTCAACTTGCAGGTTGGATGTGTGATGTTTTAGACAATGTTGATAACGAAGAAGTTATTGCAGAAACAAAAGCAAAAGTTTTAGATATTTGTAAGCGTCTACCTGTTTACGCTTAATCTACTTAGATGCATTAAGTAACATAACTGTCGAGTTATGATGATAAAGGCTTACCACTAGGTAAGCCTTTTTTATATTTTGCGCTTTTTCGGAGTGAACAATAAACCGACTATTCGTGGCTTTTTAATCAAAATGAGTAGAAAAACAGGGTGAATATTCTCATTAACGGTTTTAAATGAGTTACACTGAAGCGATTAAATGTAGGAGGCTAAATGCATTGTCCTTTTTGCGGTGCGAATGACACCAAAGTAATCGATTCACGATTGGTTGCGGATGGCCACCAAGTGCGCCGACGCCGCCAATGTTTAGCTTGTAATGAACGTTATACGACCTTTGAAACGGCCGAATTGGTAATGCCTCGTGTGGTGAAAACCAATGGCAATCGTGATCCGTTTAATGAAGAAAAACTTCGAGGTGGTATTCAACGCGCATTAGAAAAACGCCCTGTGAGTACGGATGACATCGAGCGTGCGATTAATAATATTAAAACTCGTTTACGCGCAACTGGAGAGCGAGAAGTGCCTTCAGAGATGATCGGCAACTTAGTGATGGAAGCATTAAAAGAGCTCGATAAAGTCGCCTATATTCGCTTTGCATCGGTTTACCGTAGTTTTGAAGATATTCGTGAGTTTGGTGAAGAAATAGCCAAACTAGAACGTTAAGCTGAGTGTAATGTTTACTAACCTTGATACACGATTAATGCTACGCGCTATTCAGTTAGCTAAACGTGGTTGTTTTACAACAGCGCCAAACCCGAAGGTGGGTTGTGTTATTGCTAATGGCGATGAAATCCTTGGTGAAGGTTTTCATTTTCGCGCGGGAGAATCCCATGCGGAGGTGTTTGCATTAAAACAAGCAGGTGCGCGCGCGAAAGGTGCAACAGCCTATGTCACTTTAGAGCCCTGCTCTCATTACGGACGCACACCACCTTGCGCTGAAGCATTAATTAAATCAGGCGTAAGTAGAGTTATTTGTGCCATGGTTGATCCTAACCCGTTAGTGGCTGGATGTGGCGTTGAAATGTTGCAAAAAGCGGGGGTAGATGTGCAAGTAGGGCTTCTTAAAGAAGAGGCTCAAGCCATTAATAAAGCGTTCATTAAACAAATGACAACCAAGATGCCGTATGTTGAATTAAAACTGGCATCAAGTCTTGACGGTAAAACAGCGTTAGCGAACGGTGAAAGTAAATGGATCACTGGGCCTTATGCTCGTGCTGATGTTCAACGTCATCGTGCGCAAGCTGGTGCAATATTATCAACCAGTGCCACTGTTATCGCTGATGATCCATCACTGAATGTGCGTTGGAGTGAGTTGGGTACACAGATTCAAGATGAATATCTACAAGCAGATGTTCGTCAACCTATTCGCGTTATTATTGACAGCCAAAACCGATTAACCCCGGCATATCAGTTATTTCACCTTCCGGGAGAAACGATTTTGGCACGCGCAGAAATAGGTAATGAAGATTGGCCTGACTCCGTGTCTCAGTGGATAATTCCTACCCGAGAAAATAGCCAACAACTCGATCTCACATTACTCATGCGTAAGTTAGCAGAAAATGGCATAAACCATATTTGGGTTGAAGCTGGCGCTGGGCTTGCGGGTGGATTACTTGAAGCACAATTAGTTGATTGTTTGATTTTATATCAGGCCCCAAAATTAATGGGGGCTGATAGTCGTAGTTTAATGAATTTATCGCCATTAACCGCGATGGATCAAGTTATCGATCTGAATATTACAGATCTACGTATGGTTGATTGTGATGTAAAAATTACAGCCACCGTTAAACGCTGTTAATCAATAGAATAAAGAAGCAAGGACTCTCCATGTTCACCGGTATCATTGAAGCAATTGGAACCATTACCGCTTTAACACCTAAAGGCGCTGATATTTCTGTCACTGTCGACTCAGGCAATCTTGATCTGTCCGATGTTAAATTGGGTGACAGTATTGCGACAAATGGGGTGTGCTTAACTGTGGTTAAATTGACAGGTAAAGGCTATGTTGCTGATCTGTCATTAGAAACCTTAAAACGTACTGCCTTTGCTCATTATCAAGCAGGTCAGGTCGTCAACTTAGAAAAAGCGATGTTACCGACGACGCGTTTTGGCGGTCATATGGTATCTGGTCATGTTGATGCTGTTGCTGAGATTATTGAACGTCACCATACGGGACGCGCTATTGAGTTTTGGGTAAAAGTACCCGCGCATTTAGCGAAATATATCTCAGAAAAAGGCTCGGTTGCGGTTGATGGGATTAGCTTAACGGTGAATGAAATTAATGGTGATGAATTTAAGTTAACCATTGTTCCGCATACAGCATTAGAAACAACAATGGACGCATTCAAACCAGGCCGAATGATAAATCTTGAAGTAGATGTGATTGCCCGCTATTTAGAGCGTTTAATGTTGGGTGATAAAGCTGCAGATAAAAAACCGCAAGTCACAATGGATTTATTAGCGAGAACGGGTTTTCTTGGCTAAATATGATGATTAGCTAGTCAGCTAAGGTACATAAGAATTAAGGGTAGTGTTATGGCTTTAAGCAGCGCAAAAGAAATTATTGATGATATTCGTCAGGGCAAAATGGTTATTCTGATGGATGATGAAGATCGTGAAAATGAAGGCGATCTGATTATTGCATCTGAAAAAATTACACCTGAAGCTATTAATTTTATGGCGACCTATGGTCGTGGTCTAATTTGTCTGACACTGAGCAAAGCCCGTTGTCAAAAATTAAACTTGCCTTTAATGGTTCAAGAAAATACCGAACAGTTTGGTACACCTTTCACTGTTTCTATTGAAGCAGCAGAAGGGGTAACTACAGGTATTTCAGCTGCAGATCGTTCTCGCACAGTACAAGCAGCTGTTGCTGCCAATGCAACGGCAGCTGATATTGTTATGCCGGGCCATATCTTCCCATTAATGGCACAAGAAGGTGGCGTATTAACCCGCGCAGGTCACACTGAAGCGGGTTGTGATGTTGCGCGTTTAGCTGGCCTTGAGCCATCAAGTGTGATTGTTGAGATCTTAAATGAAGATGGCACGATGGCACGTCGCCCGCAGCTTGAAGTGTTTGCGGAAAAACATGGCCTTAAATTAGGTACAATTGCTGATCTGATTGAATACCGTAATAATCATGAAACCACGATTGAGCGTGTAGCTGAGTGTCGATTACCAACAGAGTTCGGTGAGTTTGAGATGATCACTTACCGTGACAAGATTGATAACGAAGTGCACTATGCACTGCGTAAAGGCGATATCAAAGCGGGTGAAGAAACGCTTGTACGTGTTCACTTGCAAGATACGTTTAAAGATATTCTGCAATCAGGTGCAACGCAATGGACGTTACCTGCAGCAATGAAGCGCATTAGCGAAGAAAATGGTGTATTGGTTATTTTAAGTAAACAAGAACCAACTGATGCCATTATTCATAAAGTGAAAAATATTGCGGCGGAAGAAGCAGGTCAACCTAAGGTGAAAGTGACACAGAAAGATCCGTCTCGCCAAGTTGGTGTTGGCTCACAAATTCTTTCTGATTTAGGCGTAAGTAAAATGCGTTTATTGTCATCAAGTACGCAACGTTATCATTCACTATCAGGTTTTGGCTTAGAAGTCGTTGAGTATATTTGTGATTAAATTCACCAAATGTTAGACGCTAGTGATAAAATAACTGATATCTGCGGTAGCTAAAGACAATTATTATTTTTAACTACCGCTTTCAATACTGTTTATTGGTCGAATCAAGGACAGATAAGCAATAAATATTAACAAATCTGTTGAAACCGACGGTTGTCCATAGCAGAGATATTGCAAAGTGTGATAGACTCCCGCGGTTTCTCAAACCGGAAAGACATAGTCACAGGAAGGCCCATGAAGGTAATTGAAGGCGCCATCGCGGCACCAAACGCAAAAGTTGCTATCGTAATTGCACGCTTCAACAGCTTTATTAACGAAAGCTTACTTTCAGGTGCATTAGATGCGCTGAAACGTCAAGGACAGGTTAGCGAAGACAACATTACTGTTGTTCGTTGTCCAGGTGCTTACGAGCTACCACTTGTTGCTCAACAGGTTGCTAAAAGCGACCGTTATGATGCAATCGTTGCTCTAGGCTCAGTTATTCGTGGCGGTACACCGCACTTCGATTATGTTGCCGGTGAGTGTAATAAAGGTCTAGCACAAGTTGCACTTGAGTATAATACTCCAGTTGCTTTTGGTGTTTTGACTGTAGATTCTATTGAACAAGCCATTGAGCGTGCCGGTACCAAGGCTGGTAATAAAGGGGCAGAGGCTGCACTAAGCGCGCTCGAAATGGTTAATGTCCTGTCCCAAATCGAATCCTAATAATGGGGGTTACTGTGAAACCAGCCGCACGTCGTAATGCACGTCAGTTTGCTGTACAAGCTATTTACTCTTGGCAACTTACGAAAGGTAATGTTGCTGATATTGAGCAACATTTTCTTTCTGGCGATAAGTTTGAAGAAGAAGAACATCAAGCTGATGCGCCAGTTCTTGCTGCACCACATACTGATGTTAGCTACTTCCGTGATCTGTTCACAGGCGTAGTACTAAGCCACCAAGAACTTGATAGCAAGATGCGTCCATACTTATCTCGTCCGCTACAGGATCTTGATCAGATGGAACTTGCGCTACTTCGTCTTGCAATGTACGAAATGGTTAAGCGTGAAGACGTACCATTTAAAGTTGTTATTAACGAAGCAATCGAATTAGCTAAGCTATTCGGTGCGGAAGATAGCCACAAGTTCGTTAATGGTGTACTTGATAAAGCTGCACCAACACTTCGTAAAGAAAAGTAATTTTCGAAGTAACGAAACTAGATAAAAGAAGTCAGCTTAGCTGGCTTTTTTTTTATCTATTGTGTTGATATGAAGCAATCGTAAAGATAAGGGCATTATAATGGTGGCTGATAATGGATGAGTTGAACGATTATGGCACAAGGTGAATTTGATTTAATTGGGCGGTACTTTGAACACCAGAATGTTAAGCGAGAAGATGTTGATCTTGCGATTGGTGATGATTGCGCATTAGTTCGTGTTCCAGAAGGGTGTCAATTAGCGATCAGTACCGATTCGTTAGTTGCCGGCACGCATTTTCTGCAAGATGCTGATCCTAAATTAGTCGCACATAAAGCATTAGCCTCAAATTTAAGTGATCTAGCCGCCATGGGCGCAACGCCTGCTTGGGTTTCTTTGGCGTTAACACTACCGACGTTTGATGAGCATTGGCTAAATCAGTTTTGTGAGGGGTTCTTCCAATTAGCTGAGCAGTATAATGTTCAACTTATTGGTGGGGATACCACCAAAGGTCCTCTCAGTATTACTCTAACGGTTCAAGGGTTTGTTCCTAACGGGCAAGCATTGACACGTAGTGGTGCTAAGGTAGGTGATTCAATATATGTGACCGGTCAATTGGGTGATAGCGCAGCAGGTTTAGCGTTATTATTAACGGACAAACCATATCATGATCTTGCTCTGTCTTATGCCTTAAAAGAACGTCATTTTATGATGACACCGCAGGTAGAAGCAGGAATTGCATTGCGTGGTATTGCATCTGCTGCGTTAGATATTTCCGATGGTTTAATTGCAGATTTAGATCATATAGTTAAACGATCAGGTGTCGGAGCGGAAATTTATATCGAGCAGCTTCCTTTATCTTCTGAGCTAATCGCCTATTGTTCGACACCAGAGCAAGCGCAGCAATTGGCATTAAGCAGCGGTGAAGAATACCAATTGTGTTTTACTGTACCGAAGCATCAATGTCTTGAAGTTGAATCTTTAATGATGGCAAAAGGTATTCAAGTGTCTCGTATTGGTCAGTTAACTCAATCTAGTGGTATTGTTTTATTACAACAAGGTGAGCCTATTGATTGGCAAGTGTCAGGGTGGGATCATTTTATGAGTTCAAATAAGTAAGGTATCAGCGTGTCTACAAATCCTAAAGATTTATTGAAAATGAGTAACCCTTGGCATTTATTAGCAACAGGGTTTGGTAGTGGTTTAGCGAAGTACGTGCCTGGCACGATGGGTACATTAGCTGCTGTTCCACTCTATTTACTGTTAGCACAGTTACCTTTTAGCTGGTACTTAGTTGTCGTGTTTATTGCTGCGTTGATTGGTATAAAAATTTGTACCATCACCTCTAACGATATGCAGGTACATGATCATGGCAGTATTGTGTGGGATGAATTTGTTGGTTTTTGGATCACAATGGCAATCGCCCCAGAAGCCACATGGCAGTGGGTATTAACGGGCTTTATTTTATTCCGTTTCTTCGACATGGTAAAACCATGGCCAATTAGCTGGCTAGACAAACATGTTAAAGGTGGCTTTGGCATTATGGTTGACGATATTCTTGCCGGTTTCATGGCAATGATTGCGTTATGGGTGGTTGGCTACTGGCTTGGTTTTTAGTTAAACCTAACGATCACATTATAAAATTGATTTAGAAGCTGCATTCGTGCAGCTTTTTTTGTTTTTATCTCCTCAATTTTTACAAAATATAATGTGTCGCATTCCTAATAAAATCATTTATTTTTCATCATAAATCTGACGGTTTAACTAGTCTCAAATTATGTAGATAGAGAGAAGGGATTGCTCTATGAGTACCTATCTGAAAATAATCAGTGTTGGTTTATTAACCGTTGCTTCGATGGCTGATGGACAAGTTTATCCATCAACGGAAACGGCTTGGGTGTTAACGGGAAACTGGCAACAGCCAACCGCAATATCGGAATTAAATACGATTAAAGAAGTTAGGCGCTGGGAAGCGGATCATGCTGATGTTGTATTTGGTAGCTTACAAGATGTCGATTTAAATCAAAAGACCATTGCGATGGGTTATATCTACGTACACAAACTTGATTGTCGCCCAGATGAACAGCAAGGGTGGCTTCACCGCCATGCTTACCTGAATGGGCACGATCCTGAAAAGGGCTACATGCATTATAAAAATGATACTCAACTTACCGTTCCTGATCAAAGCCAAGGGTTAGATTACCTATTAAATGGCGAATCGATGTTAAGTATTCTTATTCGAAATAATGACTTCTTGACTGCGCGTTTTCCTTTAACCGTTAATGATAATGAACAAATTATTTTTCATGCTGCTTACCCGTTTGAAAATATCGTCATTGATAGTAATCAGCATCCTGAATTACGGATCACGAGAGTAAATGATGATGGTGATATTGGTGGTTTAGAAAAAGCAGATGTACATTGGATTCAACGAGAAGGTAAATGGTTTGGTCATATTAACCAGCGCTGGTTACCGACAAACGCTAGGTTCCAAGGACGTGAGCTGAATACTGGAAATAAGGCATTAAAGGCGGGGTATCGTAGTTGGGTAGTCGTTTTAAACTGGAAGAGCAAGGCGGAAGTGAAAGGCGTTAATATTGAGCCTTGGTTATCCGTTGTGAATACATCTGGTCAGCAATCCACAGCGACGATGTTGTTTCCTGGTTGGGATCCTAAAAACGATCCTAATGGTGATGGTTATGTTGATGATGATGAGTTTTTAGTAAGAGCTAATCAAGCGGCAAGTGCGAGATTTAAACATCAAGCTAGAGTGATCCCTACTGGAAAAATGTGGGCGGGCAGTTGCTGGTATCGGACTAATTTTAATGATGACTCTTTTAATCAAAATCATGCTAATTGGTATAAATATGATTGGAAACGTCAAGGTTTAACCGGTGCTTACAATGATGATATGGCCAAATTGTTCAGTACTAACCAATTTAATGTTCAATTTGGCGGACAAATATTAGAAGCGCCGATTCGAGCTGGCACCTCAAAAGCGGCGGGATATTATGCAGCGAAAATGTCTGATTTTCTTGATTTAGTTAAATCGACTACGGACAGTCAGTGGCTATCTGCTAATATTTCTGAGCTTAATTTGTGGGAATACCCTGATTGGCCAAAGCAATTAAGGGGGGTGGTGGATGTTTGGTTACGAGAGCATTATTTAAGCCCTGCAATTGGCTTAGAGCGATTACAATCCTATTGGGACAGCTATGCGTTAGCAGCACTCGGCGATAAAAGCTTAATAATGACCACAACTCGCGGTGGCAAAAGTCAACAAACACCATTAATTCAGCAAGCATGGGAAGACGATATCTATACCGGATTAGCCCTGTACTATCTGTTTAATATTCCCAATAAAACCTACTACCACAGCTGGAATCAAACCTTTATTTATGGCAGTAATAACACCCATGCCGATCCGAAACAGCTAAATAAAACCATTTGGTATCGCACTGGAGAGCCTAAGAATTGGGCGTATCAGCCCCAAAAGTTATTATCGGTTGATATTGGTAAACCAACGACCATACCTAACGGCTTTGAAGCGGTTAAATGGCTATCTAAAACAGGAAAAGTAGCAACGGATGAGACAAAGTTTGGGGATATTGCATTAGAGCCTGCGAATTGGTTTTGGTTATATCGAACAGGGTGGTTTGACGATGTTCCTAAAGATGGGGTTATCGCGCGGCAATATACGCAAGGGTTAGTGCTATATCGCGGTTCTAAATACCGTAATCACGCTGAATTTTATCAAGTTGATTCGATACGTGTACCATTATCTGGCCTGTATCAAAAAGTAAATTACGATGGTTCACTCGGTGAGCCGACACAGTATGTTGAAGTCAATGGCTATGAGGGTGTGATTTTAAAGAAAGTTGAGAAGGGCTGAGATGACCAATAGACGTAAGGCTAATAAAGAAAAAGGTTTTCCTGCTTAATAACAGAGAAAACCTTTTTCATAGTGCTTATTTGAACGGTGAAATTACTTAGCTAAATAAGTGCGAATTTGTTTTTCGATACCCGCACCATCAATTTCTAACATTTCATGCAGTTCAGCTTGTGTTCCTTGTTCAATGAATCGATCAGGCAAACCAATATTCAGTACTGGTTTCAGTGTCTTCTCTTTCATTAAAAATTCAATAACGCCGCTACCCGCACCGCCAGCAATCGCATTTTCTTCAACAGTTACAAGAACATCATGAGTTTTTGCTAATTCAAGTACTAAGGCTTCATCAAGCGGTTTCACAAAGCGCATGTCAGCAACAGTCGCATTTAAATTTTCTGCTGCTTCTAATGCATAGCCGAGCATGCTGCCAAAGTTTAAAATTGCGATTTTTTCACCTTCACGGCGAATGATACCTTTACCGATTTCAAGCTCTGTCATCTTAGGATCGACATCGACCTCCATACCGCAACCACGAGGGTAACGGACCGCACTTGGTCCTTGGTATTGGTGACCAGTATAGAGCATTTGACGACATTCATTTTCGTCACTCGGTGCCATAATCACCATGTTAGGAATACAGCGCATAAAGCTAATATCAAATGCACCTTGGTGGGTTTGACCATCAGCACCGACTAAGCCTGCACGATCAATGGCAAACATCACAGGAAGATCCATGATAGCAACATCATGAATTAATTGATCATATCCACGTTGAAGGAAAGTTGAGTAGATAGCGACAATAGGATGATAACCACCAATTGCCATGCCCGTTGCCAGTGTCACCGCGTGTTGTTCAGCAATCGCCACATCAAAGTATTGATCTGGGAACTCTTTAGAAAAGCGCACCATACCTGAGCCTTCACGCATAGCCGGTGTGATAGCCATCAATTTGTCATCAATAGCTGCCATATCACATAGCCAATCACCGAAAATCTTAGAAAACGTCGGACTTGCATCCTTCGCTTTGGGTAATGGTTTCTGGCTTAAATCAAATTTAGGAACGGCATGGTAATTAATTGGATCCGCTTCAGCTGGCGCATAACCTTTGCCTTTTTTCGTCATAATATGAAGAAATTGTGGGCCTTTTAGATTACGCATGTTTTTCAGTGTCTTAACAAGCTCATGCACATCGTGGCCATCAACAGGGCCAATGTAATTAAAGCCTAACTCTTCAAACATAGTGCTTGGCACAACCATGCCTTTGATATGCTCTTCTGCGCGTTTTACCATTTCTTTGATAGGAGGCGCATTGGATAGGACTTTCTTACCACCTTCGCGAATAGAGGTATAGAAATTACCCGATAGTAAATGGGCTAAATGATTATTTAACGCGCCGACATTTTCAGAAATCGACATTTCATTGTCATTTAAGATAACTAGCATATCGCTGTGAACATCACCAGCATGGTTCATCGCTTCAAACGCCATGCCTGCGGTGATAGCGCCATCGCCAATAATACTAACAACTTTGCGATTTAGGCCTTCTTTTTCTGCTGCAATCGCGAGACCTAGACCTGCACTAATGGAAGTTGATGAGTGGCCAACCGAAAGTGTGTCGTACTCACTTTCACCGCGCCATGGGAATGGGTGCAAACCGCCTTTTTGGCGAATGGTTGCCATATCATCACGACGTCCTGTTAAAATTTTATGTGGGTAGGCTTGATGGCCAACATCCCATATAACTTTATCAAAAGGCGTATTGTAGACGTAGTGAAGCGCAACGGTAAGCTCGACTGTACCGAGTCCGGAGGCAAAGTGGCCGCTGGTCTGACTCACAGATTTCAACAAATAGGTACGAAGTTCATCGCATACTTGTGGAAGGCTTTCAGCTGGCAATAATCGTAATTCATCTGGCGTGTTTGCGAGGGCCAGATGAGGGTATTTTGAGATATCCAAAGTCATAACAGTGTCGGCGCTTATACTGATTTAGCTTTTGCGTTCGATAATATATCGGGCAAAAACTTCTAATTGGGATGTATTGTAGGGTATAGCCGCTAATGCTTGTAGTGCTTCTTGATAAAGTAGTTGTGCTTTTTCTTGTGCACCATCTAAGCCAAGCAAGGCAGGATAAGTACTTTTATCCAAGGCAAGATCAGAACCTTGTGGTTTACCTAAGGTTTCGGTATCACTGATCACATCTAAAATGTCATCTTGCACTTGGAATGCAAGGCCAATAGCTTCTGCATATTTATCAAGTTGCGGCAAAATTGCTACGCCTTTATCACCAGCAGCTAATGCTCCTAAGCGGACGGCACAGCGAATCAAAGCCCCTGTTTTGTGTCGGTGGATTAATTCTAGTTGTTCTAATCCAACATGTTTACCTTCAGCATCAAGATCTAAGGCTTGCCCTAGACACATTCCGGCAGCGCCTGATGCTTTTGCAAGCTCACTTACCATAGCAATACGTTGGGTGTTGCCATCTTGGCTCAATTGTCCATTCGCCAAAATATCAAAAGCCAGTGTTTGTAGTGCGTCACCCGCAAGAATGGCAATGGCTTCATCAAACGCAATATGACAAGTGGGTTGACCACGACGTAATGCGTCATCATCCATCGCAGGTAAATCATCATGGATTAATGAGTACGCATGAATACACTCAACCGCAGCGGCTGGCGTGTCAAGATAGTCCTGAGTTACCCCTAACATTTCACCGGTTACATAGGTTAGAAAAGGACGCGCACGTTTGCCACCCAGCAGTGTTCCGTATTGCATGGCTTTAAGTAGGGCTTTATCTGCAAATGGTTGAGTTGATAACCAGTTTGCTAATACGTCATTACTACGTTGTTGATAGCACTTAAGGGATAGCGATAAAGAAGAACTATTGGTCATGGCTTGGTTCAAAATCAGTCAGTGGAGCTTCATCATCTGCCTGAAGCAAAATTTCTACACGTTGCTCAGCTTGTGTCAGCTTTTGTTGGCTGCTGCGAGCAAGAGAAATACCTCGTTCGAATTTTTTTAGCGCATCTTCCAGTGGGATATCGCCAGATTCTAGTTCATTGACAATGGCATCTAGCTCATCAAGGGCGGCTTCGAATGCCATATTTTCTGGTTTTTTTGCTGCCATATCATTTTCACTCTTATCTAAGTGCACGAAAAATAACGTAGAGAATTACTGGGGTCAAATTATGTCACAGGAATCTGTGTCGCTGACAGTAATTTTAATAAATAGTCTTCATTAATTGGTTAATAAAAAGCTAAATGAAAAGCTGAATTGGTCGATAAAGAGTTACTTTGCTGATGACATTCATCATTTAATGCTAAGAAGTGCCTTGGCGAAATAGTGAATATGGCGGTGGCTTTAAAGTTTTGGCTGTCTTTAGAGCGTATTATCTCAGTGATAGATTCAGATGTGTTGATTGATGTTCAATAAACGCAAGCCATTATTTTTACCTAGCAAAAGAGGATCATGCTTTGGATTTGGCGACGCTTATAGGATTGCTTGGTGCATTCGCATTCATTGTTATGGCTATGCTGCTCGGCGGCGATCTGGTTATGTTTTACGATACATCATCGATTTTGATTGTATTAGGCGGCAGTACTTTTGTTGTGTTAATGAAATACAACATTGGGCAATTTTTTGGTGCTGCAAAAATCGCCATTAAAGCCTTTATGTTTAAGACTGATAATCCAGAAGAGTTAATTGCCAAAATTGTAGAAATGGCTGATGCGGCGCGTAAAGGTGGATTTTTAGCATTAGAAGAGATGGAAATTACGAATCCTTTTATGCGTAAAGGCATTGATATGCTGGTGGATGGCCATGATGCTGATGTGGTTCGCGTCACGCTACAAAAAGATATTTCATTAACCAATGAACGTCATGAACAAGGGGTAGGGATCTTCTCCTCCTTTGGTGATGTTGCGCCTGCTATGGGAATGATAGGTACGCTTATTGGCTTGGTTGCCATGCTTTCTAACATGGATGATCCGAAAGCTATTGGTCCTGCAATGGCCGTTGCCTTATTAACGACGCTATATGGCTCGATGTTGGCAAACATGGTAGCGATACCTATCGCGGATAAATTAACCTTGCGTAAAGAGCAAGAGCGTTTAAATAAGCGTTTAATCTTAGATGGCGTGCTGGCAATTCAGGATGGGCAGAATCCACGAGTGATTGATGGTTATTTGAAAAACTACCTTCATGAGAAGAAACGTAGTGTGATCCTTGACGAGTAAGAGACAGTTTTATGGAAGAGCAATCTTGTAAATGTAAAAAAGGTGCGCCTCCATGGATGGCGACCTTTGCTGATCTTGCCACACTATTAATGTGTTTCTTTGTGTTACTACTTTCTTTTTCTGAAATGGATGTACTGAAATTTAAGCAAATTGCAGGTTCAATGAAATACGCTTTCGGGGTGCAAAATATGCTTGAAGTTAATGATATCCCTAAAGGTACAAGTGTTATTGCGCAAGAGTTTAGGCCAGGCCGGCCTGAGCCAACGCCAATCGAAGTGATTATGCAACAAACGATTGATATGACGCAGCGTTCATTAGATTTTCACGAAGGCGAGTCTGATCGAGCTGGGGGCACACAACGTGATGCGGGTAAACTAACAGGTGGACAAAGTAAAAAAACGGCGACACAAAATAATGAAAATGACGAATCTGAAGCCGATCAAATACAAGAGAAATTAAAAGAGATACTGACTAAAGCATTAGAACGTGAGATCAGTGACAAAATTATAGAAATTGAGAATCTTGGCCAGCAGTTGGTAATTCGTATTCGTGAAAAAGGTTCGTTCCCAGAAGGTTCGGCGTTTTTACAACCTAAATTTAAGCCATTAGTACGCCAAGTTGCGATGCTCGTTAAAGATGTGCCGGGCATTATTCGAGTTACGGGACATACCGCGAGTGATAAATTGGATTCAGAGTTATACCGATCTAATTGGGATTTATCAGCGCAGCGGGCAGTGTCAGTAGCGCAAGAAATGGAAAAAGTAGAAGGGTTTGATCATACAAAAATGCGGGTGGTTGGATTGGCAGATACTCAGCCAATTGCTGATAACAAAACTCGAGAAGGGCAAGCTAAAAACCGTCGAGTGGAAATATCTATCATGCAAGGTAAACCGCATTTTAGTGATGAGATCAGCAGTAACTTTAGTGCTCAATAGATTGTAGTACTTAAGGTTATTACCATAATTGCAGCGCTAGCGCTGCCATTTTTATTGGGGCAAATAGAGTGGCTGTTTATCAAGAGCTTAAGATATTTACGCTGAATTTCGTCGATGAGAGTTGCTGGCAGAGATGATCATGACTAAGGTAAATATAATTGAAAGCCAATAACATGCGGTAAGTCTAATCGAAGATAACGTCGTGAGTTTTCATATCTTTGTTTCAGTGGTCGGTAGCTTGCTGTATAATTCGCGCCTTTAATTCCGTTTGGTACTCTCTGTCAATTTTCACGATATGATCTGTTAAAAATCATCCGTTAATGAATTGATTCTGTACTGTAAGCCCTGTGAAGCGAAGCGTGTTATGAAATTTATTGTTAAGCCACACCCAGAGATTTTTGTTAAAAGTGATTCAGTGCGTAAGCGTTTTATCAAAATTCTTGAGTCTAATTTACGCATCATCTTAAAGCGCCAGTCAGAGTCTGTTAGCGTTTATAACCGCCGTTTTTCATTGGAAATTAATGAATCTGATGAATCAAAGCGCGATATGATTTTAGCGATTCTGATGCAGACACCTGGTATTCACCATACCCTTGAAGTACAGCAAACGGAATTTACTGATCTTCATAATGTTTTTGAACAAACATTAGCGCTTGTTGGCCCTGAGCTGGAAGGTAAAACATTCTGTGTTCGTGCTAAGCGTGTTGGTAAGCATGATTTTACTTCGATTGAAGCTGAGCGTTATGTCGGTGGTGGTCTTAATCAAGCTATCGAGTCTGCAAAAGTAAGACTGAAAAAGCCTGATGTGACAGTTAACATTGAAATTGAACATAATCTATTGAACCTTGTATTATTCCGCCATAAAGGTTTAGGCGGCTTCCCGCTAGGTACACAAGAAGATGTATTAAGTTTAATTTCTGGTGGTTTTGATTCTGGTGTTTCAAGCTACTTGCATATCAAACGTGGTAGTAAAGTCCATTACTGTTTCTTTAATTTAGGTGGTCCTGCACACGAGATCGGTGTTAAGCAGGTTGCGCATTATATTTGGAACAAGTTTGGTTCTTCAGCAAAAGTTAAATTTATCGCGATTGATTTTGAACCTGTTGTTGGTGAGATTTTAGAGAAAGTCGACGATGGTCAAATGGGCGTTATCCTTAAGCGTATGTTTATGCGTGCTGCGGGTAAAGTTGCTGATAAATTCGGTATCGAAGCATTAGTAACGGGTGAAGCGCTAGGTCAGGTTTCAAGCCAAACATTAACTAACCTTCGTCATATTGACGGCGTAACAGATAGCCTAATTCTTCGTCCACTGATTAACTGGGATAAAGAAGATATCATCAATGTTGCACGTGAAATCGGCACTGAAGACTTTGCGAAAACCATGCCTGAGTTCTGTGGCGTGATTTCTAAGAGCCCAACAGTAAAAGCGGTCAAAGCGAAGCTTGAAATTGAAGAAGACAAATTTGATTTCTCTATTCTTGATCGTGTTGTTGATGAGGCGCGTGTGATGGATATTCGTGACATCGAAAAGCAAAGCCAAGAACAAGCTCCTGAAGTTGAATTAGTTGAGCAGGTAGCAGGTGACGCAATTGTACTTGATATTCGTAGCCCAGATGAAGAAGATGAAAGCCCATTAGAGCTTGAAGGTATCGAAGTTAAGCACTTACCTTTCTATAAGCTAGCAACGCAGTTCGGTGACTTACCGCAAGATAAGACGTACCTTCTGTACTGTGATCGTGGTGTGATGAGCCGCCTTCAGGCGCTGTACCTAAAAGAGAATGGTTTCGAGAACGTAAAAGTTTACCGTCCTTTATAATCGCCACTGCTTTGTTTAAATAAAAGAAGCCTCGTAATTGCGAGGCTTTTTGTTATCGGGCGAGTTTCTATTACTTAATCTCAATAGATTAAGTACGTGGTAATACGTCGTAATGCATATTCGGCCATACAACCATAGGCTCTGCAACTTCAGCCGCTTTGGCTTTATTTTCCAGTTGCGTCACTATCTCTAGCGCAAACTCTTGTGCAGTTCCGGGGCCTTGACTGGTTAATAGACGTGTATTTTTATCATACACCACACGTTTAACGCGTAATTGATGTGTTGGTATATGATGTTGAAAAGCAGGATGACATGTCATGATTGAATGTGTGAACACTTGATGTGGAATAAACATCACCGCAGGCGTTGCACAGATCGCGGCGATCAGTTTACCGTCGTAATGATGCTGCTTTACAAATTCAACTACCAGTGGGCTATCACGAAAATGTTCCGCGCCTTTTAAACCGCCGGGTAACACCACGCAATCAAATGGCTCATCGGCAACATTGATCAAAGGCACGTCTGCTACGAGCTTGATCCCGCGAGATCCTTCTAAAATTAGTGCGCCATCTTCTGCGGTACTTGCAATCGTTACTTCAAATCCAGCCCGCTTTAAAATCGCAATTGTATTAATTGCTTCCATTTCTTCACTGCCAGGAGCAAGACAAACAGCAACGCGAGGAGCAGTCGTTATTGGTTCAAGCATGATATGAGGACTCCATTGATGTGATGGTTTGCCATAACTGGGTATTCACAGGCACAGCAATATCGAATATTTTCGCTTGGTGAATAAGATAGCCAGTAATATAGTCGATTTCTGTTGGGCGCTGATAAAAAACATCTCTATTCATTGAAGAATAATTATCAGCGGTCGCTTTTATTACCGTGAGTGCCTGTTGATAAAGCTCACCATTTTTTATCCTGTAGCCTTCTGCTCGCATAACGAGCGTGACTTCATTACAAATTTGGATTAATTGGGCTTGATAGCCTTCATTAGCAAGCTCACCATTAGTACATTGATGAATGGCTGTTAATGGATTAATTGCACAATTAATGGCGAGTTTCTTCCATAATGGCTCCATGATGTCATCTTGCCAATAGCACGGTGATAATGCTTGATTGAACATGTCAGCGATGGAGTTATCAGTGGAGATGGCAGAGGACAATGGGCCAATAAACGTTTGTCCAAGCCCTGTATGGCGTAGCGTACTTTCAGCTGTTTTTAAAGCAGCATGGGATGTGGTGGCATAATAAATAGTATGTTTAGGAAAGAGTTGCTTAACAGCGTCATGGCTTCCAATCCCATTGTGCATGATCACTATCTTGCATCGCGCTGAAAGATCGTTAATAAGGGGATGTAAGGCGGTGATGACTTGGAACGATTTTACTGTCACAAGGAGTAAATCACTTTGTTGTAAATGATCTATGTGATTAGCATCGAAACAGTAAGTTCTTACTTTACCACTCAAAGATTGAAACGTGAGTGGATAGCGGGTTATGGATGAACGGGTCCAAACTTGAACATCATGTTGCGGTTGCAAAGCGATAGCCCATAATGAGCCGATTGCGCCTGCACCCAATATTGTGATTTTCACACTGCAATCCATTGTTAACTATATTGGTGTAGATAGTAACATTGTTCAAATAGTGCAGGATCAAAAAAGGCGCTGATATAGCGCCTTTTCTCATTAATTACTCAATAACTTATTGATTAGAAGTTATATTTAACTGAGTAAATTACAGCATTTTGGTTGCCTTTAGTACCTAGCTTGTTGTAAGCGTAACGGTACTGAATGCCTGTTGTTACGTGATCCGTTGCGTTCCACCATAGTGCTAGTGCACCGTTTGCGCTTACATCATCGCCTTCACCAGCAACGATCATGTAGTTGTCATTACGACCAAACTCAGACTCGTGCCAGTTACTGATCATGAATTTTTCGCCGAATGCATTAAAGTTGTAGCCTGCAACCCAACCAAACATACCGCCATTCATACCAGAAAAAGATGAAGGATTTTTCCAATCAGCAGATGTCATTGTGTGGTGGAAACCGATAAATGGGTTGAAGAACCAGCCATCACCGTTGAATGCGTAAGATAGACCTAGCACGTTATTTTGTGCAGTGAAGCCATCGCTGTTCGTGTTGTAAACTTGTCCGTATAGACGAAGCTCTGCAATACCAGTTTTGTAAGCGATTGTACCTTTAACCGATGTACGTGCTTTATCAGAACCTTGATCTGCATTTTCTAAGTCAGCGAAACCGTATAATTCACCCCAGCTAAAACCAGCACCACCTTCAAGTTCTAAGTACCAGAAGTCTTTTTGGTGACCAGCACGCTCTTCTGTACCGTTAGACCAATCTAAGTAGTTAACGCTCATATCACCAAAACCATACAAGTACTCTGCTTGTGCTGGGAATGTTGATGCTGCTGTTAAAACGCCTAAAGCTACTAGTGACTTGCGCATGTTTTTATCTCACTCAATATGGTCTAAATATAGGGATTTTTGGCCGCCCCGTTTTTCTGGCGCTGATTCTAGTGTTTTATATCTCGTTTGGGAATGTAACGTTTGCGCAAACCTTTGCTTTTTGTGATCATGATCGGCTGAAATCGATTACATTTACATTAAAAATGTGATGAATCTGAATTTATATTGCGATTTAAATGAACTTTTTTTGACTTTAATACTCTGTGCTAATTTTTTTGGTGGCAAAAATTCGCAATTTACATGAGAAAGGTAAGTTAAGGCTTCCGTTTTCAACAGAAACCTTACTTATCATAGGTGAGGTTATTTTTCTTCCAACGTATCAGTTGTTTCAGGAAGGGTTAAAGCATCATTCTTAGCAACGAGTTTGATTAAAAATAATACTGGAATACCTATCAATGCGGTGGTGAGGAAAAAGATGTTATAGCCGAAATGGTCGACATAAACGCCAGAGAATCCCGCAATAAATTTCGGGAAAAGTAGCATAATAGAGCTAAATAATGCGTACTGGGTTGCAGAGAAAGCCACATTGGTTAGGCTAGACATAAAGGTGATGAAAGCAGCGGTTGCAATACCTGCACCTAAATTATCTGCTGAAATAACTAAAGTTAACATCTCGAGGTTATTACCAACATAGGTAAATACCATAAACAACAGATTGGTCATTGCGGATAATAAAGCGCCTAAGGCAAGAATACGTAAGGTGCCAAATTTACTGACAAGAATACCGCCTAAACCAGCGCCCACTAAGGTCATGATCACCCCAAAGACTTTTGAAATAGACGCCACTTCATTTTTAGTAAAGCCCATGTCAACATAAAACGCATTAGACATTACGCCCATCACCACATCAGAAATGCGATAACAACTAATGAGCAATAAGATCAGTAGTGCGTTTTTACCATAGCGCTGAAAGAAGTCTTGGAAAGGCATGACGACAGCGGTATAAAACCACGCAGCGAGTCTTGCTTGTTTTTTACCTATCCCTTTTTGCTGTAATTTTTGTTGGTAGTTATGTTCGATTTTTTGAATTGATGAGCTGTCGATCTTTGGTTCTTTAACAAAGAGGGTGGTGATCACGCCAATTGACATCATACCCGCCATGATAAAGTAAGCGGCTTTCCAGCCTGCAGGATCATAACCACTATCAGAGCCGAACCATGCAGCAAAAGCCAGTGCGCCAGCTCCTGCCATGATCATCGCTAATCGATAGCCTGCCATATAGGTTGCAGATAATGCTGCTTGTAAGCGTACGGTAGCAAGTTCAATACGAAATGCATCAATGACGATATCTTGTGTCGCAGAAGCAAAGGCGACAACAATCGCAAATAAGGCAAATTGAAGAAGATCAGTTTGTGGGTTGCTGGTCGCCATACCACATAGCGATAAAATAATGATCAGCTGCGAAAATAACATCCAGCCACGACGTCGACCAAATAATCGAGAAAAAATGGGCAAAGGAAAACGGTCCACAAGTGGTGACCATGCCCATTTGAAGCCATAAGCAAGGGCTACCCAACTGAAAAAACCGATACTGGTTCGGCTAACATCAGCTTCTCGTAACCAAAATGAAAGGGTGCCAAAGACTAATAAAATAGGTAAGCCGGAAGAGAACCCTAGCGCGAACATGATCAATGCTTTGGGGTTTAAATACACACGCCAACCGGTGGTATTATTTTGTTGTATGGCTTTGTCCATATTTTCCTCGTAACACAAGTATCGACCATTGATACTTAGCAAAGTATAAAACTGTTATTTTTCTTTATAAATCAGATCTTAGCAGCAATAAGCCTAGTGTGCATTGCTTCATTATCAGTTCGACAACAACTTGTGCTTTTAATTCATAAACCGTAAAAGTAGGTTGATATTTAAGGGTAAATATTTAAGGACGCTGGATCTGTGTTAGTTCAGGGCAAGGGGCAAGATTGAGTAAGTAATAAGCGTGATTGGTGATTTTTTGTTGAATATAAATGTTGCCTAGCAATTGGTAATCTTCGAGCTTTATAACGTATTGAAGTAATAGCCAAAAAGTAGCTTCATAATCATCGATTGGATCTTTATCAGCGATATTCATGTCCCACCACTGAGCAAGACATTCATGGGCATCATTTTTTAGATGATAAAAAGGAACGTCGCCCTCAATAGTTGCAATAGTAGACAGCGCAAAAGAAGGGGCTTGCTCAAAAATAAACTGCTGAATTCGTTTATTTTGACGATGAAAAACAGACGGTTGGTAGAGAGGTGTGATCATATACGTCACCTGTACTTGATTGCGCACAGGTGACGTAATCAATTTATTTAATAACTTTCATTGATTCAATGATTATAGGCTGCTGTGGTACATCTTGCATACCTGTTGCACGATTAGAACCCGTTGGGATTTTAGCCATATCTTGTACAACAGAAAAACCTTTAACCACTTTACCGAATACCGCATAACCTGGATTATTACCTGCAGCATTTAAAAATGCATTGTCTTTATAGTTAATAAAGAATTGGTTAGTCGCAGAGTTTGGATTTTGCGTACGTGCCATAGCAACAGTTGCGGTGTCGTTTTTCAATCCATTACTTGCTTCATTTTTGATCGGAGCATGCGTTGGACGTTTAACCATGTCTTTATCAAAACCACCGCCTTGAGCCATAAAGCCAGGGATAACACGATGGAAAATCGTCTCGTTGTAATTACCTTCTTCAACATAGCGTAAGAAGTTTTTACTACTAATCGGGGCTTTTTCTTCATTTAGTTGGATCGTAAAATCCCCTAAATTTGTTGTTACTAAGACCTGTGTTGCAGCACTGACAGGTAAAGCGATAAGTAAACATAGCGCAAGTAAAAAACGTGACATTAAACATTCTCCGTTAAGTATTGATGCAATTCGCCATCTTTGGCGATCTCTTTAAGCACTGAATTCATCATTTTCTCTAAACTTTGTGCGATTTCTTCGCGTGTCACTTTAAAAGGTTCTTGCTTGGTAGAGCGAGCAGAATATTTTTTACTAAAAGTACCTTTTGGTGTAGTTACAACAAGTTCAATTTGAAGTTGGCTATCAATATCATGTTTAACTAAGCCTTGGGTTACCTTGACTAAGGCTTGCTGAATATTGATAGCAATATTTGACGTTGAAGCAGTGTTTACAGTAATTCCTTCGCTGGCAAATTGTTTTTTTAATGCAGCTTGAAAGGTTGATGCAATATTACTTTCCGGTTGAAACTCTTCAACATTGGTCGCACCACTATCAACAATGGCGATATAGTTATGATTACGATCATCTTTGCTTGATAGTTGTACTGCAAGCTGTGATGTGGCTTGCTGTGCTAAAACTGGCGTTAATGTTAAAGCGAGTGGTGGTTGCGCAGGACGGCTTGCACATGCGCTTAGTAATAATGCTGCGGCAATCACAATATATTTTTTCATGCTCTCCATTTCCTTGTATTCGTTGTTTAAATATAAACGAAAAATCAATGTCGTATTAAATATCACAAGCAATAAATTAACGTCATAAACACGTTAGATTATTTTGACGATTGTAAAACCACAAATTTATTACTTTGGCCGATAAGTTTTACATTACCAAAGACACGTTTTAACTTTTCATGGTAACCCAATTGCCTATTCCCGATCACGATCAGATCGCCACCTTGACGTAATACTCGTTGTGCATCGCAGAACATTTGCCAAGCAATATGATCAGTAACGGTATTTTGCTGGTGGAAAGGAGGATTACATAAGACTAAATCAGCGCTATCAAGTGGGAAGTTATCTAAGCAGTTAGCTGTTACTACTTGTAATTGTTTAGGATTGTCTAAGTTTAAATCTGCATTTTCACGGCATGATGCAGTCGCCATAAAACTTTCATCGACACAAACAACGTTAGCTTGTGGGTTTAATTGTGCAGCTTTAATACCGATCACCCCATTACCACAACCAAGATCGATAATATCTTTATACTTTGCATCTTGTGGAATGAAATCTAGCAGTAAACGACCACCAATATCTAAGCTATCACTAGAAAATACGTTGGCATGGTTAGTGATTGTTAACTTATGCTCAGGCACCTCCCATTGCGTAGGGCGGGGTAGGGGCTTTGCTAAGTTAGGATTGGTTTTACAAAATATTAATCGCGCTTTTTTAACGGCTAGTGATGTTTTGGTCTCACCTAAAAACTTTTCAAATAGCTTTAAGGTTGAAGAGTGAATCTCTTTTACTTTACCTGCCGCAATAATAGTGCAATCAGCAGGAAGTAAGTGACATAATTGTTGTAATTGCCAGCTTAATAACCGATTGTTTTTAGGCTGCTTTAACAAAATTAACTGAGGGTTGTTAGGCAATTTTGAAAGACAATCAACAATATTAATCATTGGTAATTGGTTGTTTTCTAAGTTAGCAATAAATGCCTGTTTAGAGACAAAAGAATCCGTCACACTTGTGACAGGTGCTTGATTTGAAAACCAGCAACTTAATGCGCCAAAGCTATCGTTCATGATAAGAATTGGACGTTCAGGGTCGAGTTCCAGATCGTTGCAATAATTGATCAGGTACTCATCGCCAGCATCCCATGCTTGCAGAGTTTCATTTTTCCTTACTGGAAAACGAGTTAGCGATAGAGTGCGTTGGTGTAAGGTTAGCTCTGGTTTCATTGCGGATAACTTTCAGGTATGTTTACAAAATAGTCGGCTATTTTCGCAGAACACCACGCGAGTGCAAAGGAAATACGACATCAGAACAAGAATAAAGTAGAGAAAGATTTGGCAATAGTGCGATATTGCGAGCGGAGGTAAAGTAAATATGATCCAACAACGTATCGAGCATAAACTTCATGATGCGTTTGCACCTAAGCATTTAGAAGTGCTTAATGAAAGTTACATGCATAATGTTCCCCCTGGCTCTGAGAGTCATTTTAAAGTTGTCGTTGTGAGTGCTCAATTTAATGGCCAGCGTTTAATCGCAAGGCATCGTGCTATTAATAGTGTGTTGGCCGATGAATTGGCAAATGATATTCATGCTCTAGCTATTCACACTTACACTGAAGCGGAGTGGTCTGAGCTAATGGCAGCACCTGCATCACCATCTTGTCGTGGTGGTTCACAAATTGGATAATTAGTGAAATATATTAAATAAAAGGTCGTTGTTATAACGGCCTTTTTTATTATTTGTCGGTAATATAAAACTGAGTGCGAATCTATAACTAGCATCTAAATTTGTTAAAAATTATCATCGCGGTCAATATTTAATCTAATTTTAGGTGATGATTCAAATAACACTCACTTGTTAACGGTATGTATTAATTTGATTATCTCAATAAAAGTGATGATGACATTTATGTTAAAAACAGACCTGAAAATAAATGCAAGGTCGAATGGCGTTATTTTTAATAAATGTGCGCTTCATCAAACTTATTGAGTTATTAAACTATTGCGCTTCAATTGTTGCTTGGTTTTCAGTCGGAATCGCGCGTATTGGCATAGAAAAAACAACGCGGTTAGTGGTAGAATCGCCGCCTTGAAAAACTACTTGCCGCTAATGGATGTGGTGAGGTAGTTAACTAGATGTTGCGGTATTGGTACTTGGCAAGTGAAATTCACTTGTAGACCGATTTCGAACTGTGAAAAGTCGTGTCTTAATTGCGCAATAGAAAATTCTTTTTTCCCTTTAATGTAGTGCAAGTGCGTATGATTACAATAAAAAAGGGTTTGGATATCCCAATTTCAGGGACTCCTACCCAGGCGATACATGATGGTAATGCCATCTCTAAAGTCGCCTTGCTTGGCGAAGAATATGTTGGTATGCGTCCTACAATGCATGCTCGCGTAGGGGATGTAGTGAAAAAAGGTCAGGTTCTTTTTGAAGATAAAAAGAATCCTGGCGTTAAGTTCACTGCTCCAGCTAGTGGCAAGGTAGCGGAAATTAACCGTGGTGCTAAGCGCGTTCTTCAATCTGTAGTAATTGATGTCGAAGGCGATGAGCAAATCACATTTAACAAGTATGAGTCAGCTCAACTTGCTCAACTAGATCGTGCTGTTGTTGTCGATCAATTGGTTGAGTCAGGTATGTGGACTGCGCTTCGTACGCGTCCATTTAGCAAGGTTCCAGCTGTTGGATCTGAGTCTCAAGCTATTTTTGTGACGGCTATGGATACCAATCCATTGGCTGCGAATCCAGAAGTTATCATCAATGAACAAAGTGATGCTTTCATTGCTGGTTTGACGGTTCTTTCTCGTCTAACTAGCGGTAAAGTTTACGTTTGTAAGTCTGGTGCTAGTCTTCCGCGTTCATCAGAAGCAAATGTTGAAGAACACGTATTTAACGGTCCGCACCCAGCGGGTCTTGTTGGTACGCACATTCACATGCTCTATGGTGCAGATGCAAATCACATTGCTTGGGGTATTAATTACCAAGACGTTATTGCGTTCGGTAAGTTATTCCTAACAGGTGAGCTATATACAGATCGCGTTGTTTCTCTTGCAGGCCCTGTTGTTAATAAGCCGCGTCTAGTGCGTACTCGCATTGGTGCTTCTCTTGAGCAACTGACTGATTCAGAAATGATGCCTGGTCAACTGCGTGTTCTTTCTGGTTCTGTGCTTAACGGTGTAAAAGCTGAAGGTCCACATGCATATCTAGGTCGCTATCACTTACAAGTATCGGCGTTGCGTGAAGGCTATGAAAAAGAATTCATGGGCTGGATTGTACCTGGTAAAAACAAATTTTCTGTAACTCGCACATTCTTAAGCCAGTTCTTCCCTGGTCAGTTGTTTAATATGACAACAACAACGAATGGTTCTGAGCGTTCAATGGTACCTATCGGTAATTACGAAAAAGTAATGCCACTAGATATCGAGCCGACATTACTGCTTCGTGATCTATGTGCTGGTGATTCAGACAGCGCGCAACAACTTGGTGCATTAGAACTAGATGAAGAAGATCTAGCACTATGTACATTTGTTTGCCCTGGTAAGTATGAGTTTGGTCCATTGCTACGTGAGTGCTTGGACAAAATTGAGAAGGAAGGGTAATTCATGGGTCTCAAGAATTTCCTCGAAGATATTGAACATCACTTTGAACCTGGTGGTAAGCATGAACGTTGGTTTGCGCTATATGAAGCGTTTGCAACTATCATGTACACACCAGGTCAAGTAACGCGTACTTCTGCGCACGTTCGTGACAGCATCGACCTTAAGCGTCTGATGATCATGGTTTGGCTTGCGGTCTTCCCAGCAATGTTCTGGGGGATGTACAACGTGGGTGATCAAGCTATTGCTGGTCTTAACCACCTATACACAGCTGACAAGCTAACAGCCATTATTGCTGCAGATTGGCATTACTGGTTTACTCAAATGCTAGGCGGAACATTATCCGTTGACGCAGGTTGGGGCAGTAAGATGTTGCTTGGTGCAACATATTTCCTACCTATCTACGCAGTAGTATTTGCTGTGGGTGGTTTCTGGGAAGTGTTGTTCTGTATAGTGCGTAAGCATGAAGTTAACGAAGGTTTCTTTGTAACTTCTATTCTTTTCGCCTTGATCGTTCCACCTACATTACCGCTTTGGCAAGCAGCACTAGGTATTACCTTTGGTGTTGTCGTCGCAAAAGAAATTTTTGGTGGTACTGGTCGTAACTTCCTTAACCCTGCACTTGCAGGTCGTGCGTTCCTATTCTTCGCATACCCAGCTCAGATCTCTGGTGATCTAGTTTGGACTGCGGCGGATGGTTTCTCTGGCGCGACTCCGCTAAGTCAGTGGGCTCAAGGTGGTGAAGCGGGTGTTGTTAACACTATCACGGGTCAAACAATTACTTGGATGGACGCGTTTATCGGTCATATCCCAGGTTCTATTGGTGAAGTATCAACATTAGCTATCCTGATCGGTGGTGCATTCATCGTTATTATGGGTATTGCTTCATGGCGTATTATTGCCGGTACGATGATCGGTATGATTGCAGCAGCAACGCTATTTAATATCATTGGTTCTGATACGAACCCAATGTTCAGCATGCCTTGGCAGTGGCACCTTGTATTAGGTGGTTTTGCATTCGGTATGATGTTCATGGCAACGGATCCTGTTTCTGCAGCGTTTACCAACAAAGCAAAATGGTGGTATGGCGCATTGATCGGTGCAATGGCTGTAATGATTCGTGTAGTTAACCCTGCATACCCAGAAGGCATGATGCTAGCGATTCTATTCGCTAACTTATTTGCACCTCTATTTGACAACCTAGTTGTTCAAGGCAATATCAAACGGAGACTGGCTCGCCATGGCAAGTAATAAAGATAGCATGAAAAGAACGCTGCTTTTTGTTGTTGTATTGAGCCTAGTGTGTTCAATCATCGTATCAGTAGCAGCTGTTTCATTACGCCCTAAGCAAGAAGAAAATGCGGTACTTGACGTACAGCGTAATATTCTTTCTGTTGCAGGTTTGCTAACACCAACAACGAACGTTAAAGAAACATACGGTAAGTTCATCGAGCCTAAGCTTGTTAACATTAAAACCGGTGAATACGTTTCTGAGATTGATGGTCAAACTGCGGCACAATATGATCAGCGTGCAGCAGCGAAAGATCCAGCTGAATCTACTAAGCTTCCAGCGAACGAAGATTTAGCGAAGATCATTCGTCGTGCTAACGTTGCGACTGTATATCTTGTTAAAGATGCTGCAGGTCAAACAACCAAAGTTATCTTACCTATCCACGGTAACGGTCTATGGTCAATGATGTACGCATTTGTTGCTGTTGGTATGGACGGTAACACTGTTGATGGTATTACTTACTACGATCAAGCTGAAACTCCGGGACTGGGTGGTGAAGTTGAAAACCCAACTTGGCGTGAGCAGTTCGTTGGCAAGAAGTTGTACGATATGAACTTCAAGCCTGCAATTAAGATTGTTAAAGGTGGCGCACCAGCAGGTAGCGAACACGATGTTGATGGTCTTTCTGGTGCAACATTAACAAGTAATGGTGTACAGCACACCTTCGACTTCTGGTTTGGTGCTCAAGGCTTCGGTCCTTACCTTGCTAAGCTACGTGCAGGAGATCTGAATAATGGCTGATGCTAAAGAAATGAAAAAGATCCTATTTGGACCTTTTATTAGTAATAACCCAATCGCCCTTCAAATCCTTGGTGTATGTTCGGCGCTAGCGGTAACCACTAAGCTAGAAACAGCATTTGTTATGACAATCGCAGTAACAGTAGTAACTGCATTCTCTAACTTATTTGTTTCACTTGTACGTAATCAAATCCCGAACAGCGTGCGTATCATTGCTCAGATGGCAATTATCGCATCACTAGTAATCGTGGTAGATCAGGTACTAAAAGCGTACCTATACGATATCTCTAAGCAGCTATCTGTATTCGTTGGTCTTATCATTACTAACTGTATCGTAATGGGTCGTGCAGAAGCATACGCAATGAAATCACCACCGCTTCCGTCTTTCTTAGATGGTATTGGTAACGGTTTAGGCTATGGTTTTGTTCTGATTACAGTTGCTTTCTTCCGTGAACTACTAGGTTCTGGCAAGCTATTCGGTATGCAAGTATTACCACTAACGTCTGATGGTGGTTGGTACCAGCCTAACGGTCTAATGCTGTTAGCTCCGTCTGCTTTCTTCCTAATTGGTTTCATGATCTGGGTGATTCGTACTTTCCGTCCAGAACAAGTAGAAGCGAAGGAGTAAGGGGAACATGGAACATTATCTTAGCCTATTAGTTCGTTCGATTTTTATCGAGAACATGGCATTATCTTTCTTCTTAGGTATGTGTACATTCCTTGCGGTATCTAAGAAAGTTAAGACCTCGTTTGGTCTGGGTGTTGCCGTAATCGTAGTACTTACGATTGCAGTACCTGTAAACAACCTTGTTTACACTTACTTATTGAAAGATGGTGCATTAGTTCAAGGTGTTGACCTTAGCTTCCTGAACTTTATTACTTTCATCGGTGTTATCGCAGCGTTAGTACAGATCCTAGAAATGATTCTAGATCGCTTCTTCCCGCCGCTATATAACGCACTAGGTATTTTCCTTCCGTTGATCACAGTTAACTGTGCAATCTTCGGTGGTGTATCGTTCATGGTACAGCGTGATTACAACTTTGTAGAATCTATCGTATACGGCTTCGGCTCAGGTACGGGTTGGATGCTTGCAATTGTTGCACTTGCGGGTATTCGTGAAAAGATGAAATATTCAGATGTACCGGCAGGTCTTCGTGGTTTAGGTATTACCTTTATCACCGTAGGTTTGATGGCGTTAGGCTTCATGTCTTTCTCTGGCGTACAGCTGTAATCAGGATAAGTAAGGAATATCAATGGATATTATTCTTCTTGGCGTAGTCATGTTCACCTTGATTATCCTGGCTCTAGTTTTAGTAATTCTATTTGCTAAATCTAAGCTAGTACCAACAGGTGACATCACTATTTCAGTAAACGGCGATCCAGAAAAAGCGATCACCACAGGTGCAGGTGGCAAGCTACTAAGTGCTCTAGCGGGTAACGGTATCTTCGTATCATCAGCATGTGGTGGCGGTGGTTCTTGTGGTCAGTGTCGTGTAAAAATTAAATCTGGCGGCGGTGATATTCTGCCAACAGAATTAGATCACATCACCAAAGGTGAAGCACGTGAAGGCGAGCGTCTTGCGTGTCAGGTTAACGTGAAGTCTGATATGGACATCGAATTACCTGAAGAAATTTTTGGTGTGAAGAAGTGGGAATGTTCTGTTATCTCTAACGATAACAAAGCGACCTTCATCAAAGAGCTTAAGCTACAAATTCCAGATGGCGAATCAGTACCTTTCCGTGCTGGTGGTTACATCCAGATTGAAGCACCTGCTCACCATATTAAGTACTCTGACTTTGATGTTCCAGAAGAGTACCGTGAAGACTGGGATAAGTTTAACCTATTCCGTTACGAGTCTAAGGTTGATGAAGATATCATCCGTGCTTACTCAATGGCGAACTACCCTGAAGAGTTCGGTATTATTATGCTAAACGTGCGTATTGCTACGCCGCCGCCTAATAATCCAGACGTACCACCAGGTCAAATGTCATCATTCATTTGGTCACTGAAAGAAGGTGACAAGTGTACGATTTCAGGTCCATTTGGTGAGTTCTTCGCAAAAGATACTGACAATGAGATGGTATTTGTGGGTGGTGGTGCTGGTATGGCGCCAATGCGTTCTCACATCTTTGACCAACTTAAGCGTCTGCACTCTAAGCGTAAGATGTCTTACTGGTACGGTGCGCGTTCTAAGCGTGAAATGTTCTACGTTGAAGATTTCGATATGCTTGCTGCTGAAAACGATAACTTCGTATGGCACTGTGCACTGTCTGATCCACAACCAGAAGATAACTGGGATGGTTACACTGGCTTCATTCATAACGTGCTTTACGAAAACTACTTACGTGATCATGAAGCACCTGAAGACTGTGAATACTACATGTGTGGTCCACCAATGATGAATGCGGCTGTTATCAGCATGCTTAAAGATCTTGGTGTAGAAGATGAAAACATCCTACTTGATGATTTCGGTGGCTAATACATAGCCCTTCGCTCACAATTAAATTGGCTGACCAGTGAATGGTCAGCCTTTTTTCTTACTAACCCTTTTAAACCTGTTTTTTATTGTGGTTATTTATCAATAGTGAGAAGTGATCAGACTAAAAAACAACATGAACGATGGAGTATGAAGTGAAGCGTTTCCTGCTGTGTAGTACGTTGGTGTTATCAACGTTAATGTTGTTGACAGGCTGTGGTGATAGTCGTCAACAGATTGATATTAATGGGCAAACAATGGGGACTTACTATTCAGTAAAACTCATTAAGCAAGAGGGATTACCAAGCCCAGAAGTTATCCAAAAAGAAATTGATAAGCGTTTAGAGCTTGTTAATGATCAAATGTCGACTTATCGTCCTGATTCTGAATTAAGCCAATTTAACCAGCAACAATCTTCTCAACCTTTTGAGGTTTCTGCGGCAACGGCAAAAGTAATTTCTGAAGCATTACGTATTTCTAAGCTAAGTAATGGGGCTTATGATGTGACGGTGGGTCCATTGGTAAACTTGTGGAGTTTTGGTCCTGAAGCTCGCCCAGAATCTACCCCTACAGATAAAGAGATTGCGACTCGAAAAGCCGAAATTGGTTATCAACATTTAGCGGTATTATCGGGTAATAAATTAGTGAAAGATCTGCCTAACCTGTATGTTGACCTTTCATCTATCGCAAAAGGGTATGGCGTTGATGTCGTTGCTGATTATTTAAAAGATGATCTGCATGTTAAAGATTTCATGGTTGATGTCGGCGGTGAAGTTCGCTTACAAGGAAAGAACCGTTCTGATGTGCCATGGCGTATTGCGATTGAAAAACCTGTTGCAAGTGAGAGGGCGGTACAAGATATAATTCAAGCTGGCGATATGGCAATAGCGACATCGGGTGATTATCGTAATTACTTTGAAGAAGATGGAGTGCGTTATTCTCACTTGATCAATCCTCAAACCGGTAAGCCAATTGCTAACCATGTTGTGTCGGTTACAGTTATTGCGCCATCTTGTATGACGGCAGATGCATACGCGACGACTTTTTCTGTTATGGGGGAAGAAGAGTCTATAGCATTAGCCAATAAAGAGAAGTTACCTGTAATGTTGATTGTAAAGACCAAAGATGGCTTCGTTGAATATAAGTCAGATACGTTTGAGCAATACGTTGTTAAAAAATAAATGAGGTAGTCATGGTTATTTACTTAGTCACATTTTCTGTTTTCTTATTAGTGATTGTCGCAATGGCAGTTGGCTATATTTTCCAACGTAAAACCGTAAGTGGCAGCTGTGGGGGATTAGACGGTATTGGTATTGCAAAAGAATGTGATTGCCCTGAGCCGTGTGATGCGCGTAAAAAGCGTGAAGCCCGCGCTGCTCGTGCAGCTGAATGGAAAAAGAATCAAATTATCTAACTGTCTTTGAGCAATAAAGATAAAAGAAAAGCCTGAGCTAACTCAGGCTTTTTTATGCCATTTAATTGCTCACTAACTGATTTCTACCGTTTTTCTTGGCGGTGTAAAGGTTATCGTCAGCTTGTTTAATTAGGCTATCCAGTGTTTTTAAATTTGTTGCTGCACCAATACTTATAGTGATTTTTATCTGCTGATCAAGGTAGGGAATAGTAATTGATTCAATGCGTTGTCGAACAAGTTCTAAGGTTGATAAAAAGCTAGGGAAGTGACCATAATGCTGAATGCAGAACTCTTCTCCGCCAAAGCGGGCAACAATCGATTCTGGAAAGTGAGCATCAATGATTTTACTGATGCTGATGAGTACGGCATCACCACCATCATGGCCATACGTATCGTTAACTTTTTTAAAAAAGTCGATATCAATCATCGCTATATTCAACGACTCATTTTCAGTTTGACAACAGCTATGAGTGAAGAAGTAACGACGATTCCAAAGCCCTGTTAAAGCATCTTGGTTTGCCATCCGATACAGCTTATCAGAGGTATCTTTCATATTTAGAATATGATGAATACGACAGTTAAACTCTTCTTGATTAAAGGGCTTATAGAGAAAATCGTTGGCACCTGCTTTTAGAAACTGCGCCGTCATCGTGCTGTCGTCACTACCAGATAGACCCAATACCGCCATTTTATTTCGACTGTACTCACGTCTGATTTCACGGGTCATAGTAATGCCGTCTTTTTCTGGCATATCGTTATCAGTAATAACTAAGCTTATATCTGGATTATCATCAATGATTTGTAGCGCTTCATTACCGTCAGAGGCTTCATATACCGTGAGGTTCTGTTTTTCTAATAAATGACTGACATGATTTCGTACCATGTCAGAATCATCAACAACGAGTGCTTTATGCTCTAAGTTAGCTTCTAGACGAAGTAATAGTGGTACAAGGTAGGCAACGGAAGCTGCACTATCTTTAAGTAAATAATCTAAAACGCCTTTGGCAAGAACTTTTTCGCGGATAGTTTCATTAAATTGGGCAGTTAAAACGATTGATTTGACCTTGTGGTCTAATACGAGATCGATGATTTCACCATCTTGACCATCCGGAAGGCAATAATCGAGTACAGCACAAAGATAACGTTCTGGGTCGGCTAATAATTTTTTAGCTTGTGATAGGTTTTCGGCAAAAATAGCCTTGAAGCCAGCTTGTTTCAATTGGTCATCAAGATAGTGACGAAATGCGCGGCTATCTTCGACAACAAGTACTTGATGTTGCAAAGTTAACTCCTTTTAGCAATACGCATAATAAATTCGGTGTATATTGATATTTATAACATTAGATGTAATGGGTTGATTATCAAATATTTTATTAGGTTTTATTTTTGTGATCTTGTTGGTGAAATATCAAACTTAATTTGTATTCCTTTTTAGATGAATATTTTTAGTTTTCCAACTATCGTAATTCATAGTTATAATAGCTGTATGTATAAACAGTAACTACAAGTGTCTTTGGTGGCGAATATAACGAAACAAATAGCAGGCCAAAGGAAAATTATTCATGTCGATATGGATTGTTTCTATGCTGCCGTTGAAGCTCGTGATAATCCAGCTTTACGTGATATTCCGATAGCAATTAGTGGCCGCTCGACGCGAGGCGTCGTCAGTACTTGTAATTACTTAGCCCGTAAATATGGTATTCATTCAGCAATGCCAACGGCTCATGCTTTAAAATTATGCCCACACTTAACCTTAGTGCCAGGCAGAATGCAGGTTTATCGTGAAATATCCCAACAGATACGGGCTATTTTCTTAAGGTACACGGATAAAATCGAGCCATTATCCTTAGATGAAGCATATTTAGATGTATCTGATTGCGAAATGCTTCATGGCTCTGCGACCTTAATTGCTCAGGATATTCGCCGTGCAATTGAAGAGGAGTTACAGCTCACCGCTTCTGCGGGTGTGGCTCCGGTGAAGTTTATTGCCAAAGTTGCTTCAGATCTGAATAAGCCTAATGGTCAATATGTGGTTACACCTGAAGATGTGGATAGTTTTGTTGCTGAACTAAAACTAGAAAAAATACCTGGGGTAGGAAAGGTAACTATTCAAAAACTCCATGAGAAAGGCTTGTATATTGGTCGTGATGTACAAAATTATGACCGTCATTTACTGCTACAGCAATTTGGCAAATTTGGGCAATCATTATGGTCTCGAGCACACGGTATTGACGAGCGTGAAGTGATTGTTGAACGACAACGAAAGTCGGTTGGGGTAGAGCGTACCTTTAGTCAAAATATTTCAAGTTTTGATCAGTGTTGGCAAGTGGTTGATCAGTTATATCCTGAGCTTGAGCAACGATTACGTAAAGTACGGCCTGAGTTAGATATTGCCAAGCAAGGTATAAAGTTAAAATTTGCAGACTTTCAACAAACTACGGTTGAGCATATTTATCCTAAATTAGATAAAGCGCAATTTATCGATTTATTAAAAGAAGCGATGACCCGACAAAATTCTCGTGAAATACGCTTAATAGGCTTAAGTGTTGGGTTAGAGGTTGGTTTAAAAGCGCAACAGCTTTCTTTTGGTTTTTGATTAGATGAAAACAGAACCTTCTCTGTTGACACATTTATTACAGTGCATATAAAAACGGGCTTAACATGAGATCACGTTAAGCCCGTTTTTGTTATTCCGTAAGTTTATTTTTTAACAGGAATATTTTTAAGTACTGCAATCATTTGATCCCAGAACATTTGAACGGTATCAATTTTCACTTTCTCATCAGGTGAGTGTGGGAACTTGATGGTAGGACCAAATGATAACATGTCCATTTCAGGGTACGGTTCTTTAAATAAGCCACACTCAAGACCTGCGTGGATCACCATGATGTTGGGTTTATTACCATACATCTCTTGGTACATGTCACGGAATACGTGCATGATTTCAGAATCAGCGTCTGGCTTCCAACCTGGATATGTACCAGAAAACTCACATTGTGCGCCTGCTAAGGTTGCTAATGATTGCAACATGCTTTCTACATAGCTACGACCAGAGTCAGTTAAAGAACGGACTAAGCAAAGTACGATCACTTTATCGCTTTCTGTCGTGATAACACCCATATTTAGCGATGT
This sequence comes from Photobacterium sp. GB-50, assembly GCF_003026755.1. Classification (NCBI taxonomy): domain Bacteria; kingdom Pseudomonadati; phylum Pseudomonadota; class Gammaproteobacteria; order Vibrionales; family Vibrionaceae; genus Photobacterium; species Photobacterium sp. GB-50. The sequence goes on along the minus strand of NZ_PYNX01000001.1, from coordinate 545,013 downwards.
TTCAACAACGCCCTCAATGTCATCGCTCATACGGATAACACCGTTAGGGCAGACGTTTAATACATTGATTAGACGTGTTTGATCTGCCATTACCATTACATCTGTTGGTAGTTCAGCAGATTCAGTAAATAGGTTGATATCTGTTTCTACATGACCAAGCTCAGCACTTAGTAGCGTTTGGTAATGAGCGAATAATGTATTTAGTTGATCAACATGTTTAGCTGGTAGGGTAACAATCGCCGACGCTTCACGAGGAATTGCGTTACGTAGGCTACCGCCTGTGAAGTTGTTAATACGTAAGCCAAGATCGTCTGCATGAGAGACTAAAAAGCGAGCCAGTAATTTGTTTGCGTTGCCACGGCCAGTATGAATATCACAACCAGAGTGACCGCCTTTTAAGCCCTTTAGGACTAATTTAATTGCTTGGTGATCTGCTGGTGTTGCTTCACGCTTTATATCAAGTGTGATTGCGCCGTCTACACCGCCAGCACAACCCATGTAGACTTCGCCTTCTTGCTCAGAGTCAGTGTTTAGTAGAATGTCACCTTCTAACCAACCTTCTTTAAGACCAAAAGCACCGGTCATGCCAGCTTCTTCATCAATAGTAAGTAGTACTTCTAATGGGCCATGTTCGATATCTTTAGCAGCCAGTACCGCAAGACAGCTTGCCATACCCATACCGTTATCAGCACCTAATGTTGTACCTTTTGCCGTTACCCATTCACCGTCAATGAAAGGTTGGATAGGATCTGTTGTGAAGTCGTGAACGGTTTCTTCATTTTTCTGTGGAACCATGTCGATGTGCGCTTGAAGTACCACACCTTTACGGTTTTCCATGCCTGCTGTTGCTGGCTTTTTAATAATGACGTTACCTGTTTCATCACGGCGAACATCTAAGCCTTCTTTTTTAGCAAACTCAATGATGAATTGTGCTAATTGTTCTTCATATTTAGAAGGATGAGGGATCGAACAAATTTGATCGAAAAATTGCCATACAGCTTGAGGAGATAGTTGACTGATTTCAGACACGGAAGCCTACCTTTATAGAATTTTGGTCCAGTGACACTTGTCAGGCTATTAGCCGTCAAATGACATATATAAGTAGCGATTTACTCCATCGCATTTTTTTTAGCATATCATTCAGACTTCGGTGGAGGTAGAGAAAAAAGTAAAATCTTAAACCACGAATACGATAATGAATAAGTATTAACGGCGCTTGACTTGTATACATTGAGCTGATGATTACGTAATTATTTCTTATATTTATTTTCTTGATCATAAAGCAAGATTTAACCGATCAAAATTGAAAAAAAATTACATCAAAATTGGTTTAACAATGTTTTTTTGTAAAAAGTGTGACGAGGTTAAAGGAAACGCTTGAAAGTAAATTACGTAATGGTTATGATTTAGACAGTCTCATAAAGGTATGAGAAAACACTGTACACGTTCAGGATGAACCCGAGATATCGCCTCCATGGAACCGAGATAAGTGCGACCACGATGGTCTTTCCCCTCCAAGGATTAAGCGCATAAATATTTATGTGGTTAATTTGGATTACTTATTTATAAGGTGATTTAAAATGAAAATTTTTGATTCAATTACACACTTTTGGAATAACCGCTCTGTATATACAGGTAACTTTACTTACCCTAATTACTTTGGTTACTAAGAATTTTGTTATCTAGTTGCTGACTAGTTAGCCGAACAGCTTGTTCACCCCCTAACTTGAGAATACTAAATAATCGTGAGCGATTATTTGCAACATTCGCCGCCGCTTCGCTTTGAAGCGGCGTTTTTTTACCTTTAAATCGTCATAACAAGTTAGTCACACATCGCGATGTGATCCTTAGTACGTTTTATTGCTGTAGATCTCATAAATATAAAATAGATGAAATATATTAATTTGGAATATTTTAGCTAATGCATTGATTTTATATTGCTAATTATCTGTTCTTAAAAGCCAAAAAAACAAAATTAAATTTATTAGTCTTAGTTTTGTGCATTTACTCGATATTTTCTGGAAATTGATAGATCTGATGTTTATAATCGCGCTCGAATTGAGAACGCAAACGTTTTCTTTTGCTTAATACTAACGTGTCAATCTCCAAGGAACAGAGAAACATGCTTGAGAAGTTATTTAAACTAAAGGAACACGGCACAACTGTGCGAACGGAGTTGCTTGCTGGCTTAACAACATTCCTGACCATGGCTTACATCATTTTTGTAAACCCTACTATGCTATCCAGTACGGGAATGGATAAAGGTGCAGTATTTGTTGCAACCTGTTTAGCAGCGATGATCGGTTGTTTTGTGATGGGATTTTTTGCTAACTATCCTGTCGCACAAGCACCAGGCATGGGCTTAAATGCCTTCTTTACTTATACCGTTGTGCTAGGCATGGGGTATACATGGCAAGTTGCGTTAGCCGCTGTTTTCTTATCAGGTTTGTGTTTTATTGCGTTAAGTTTATTAAAAGTACGGGAATGGATCATTAACTCCATACCAATGGCGCTGCGAACCGGAATTTCTGCAGGTATAGGTTTATTCCTTGCCTTCATTGCATTACAGAGTTCAGGCATTGTCGTAGATAACCCTGCGACGTTAGTACAAGTAGGCGATCTAACCAGTTTTCCTGTTGTGATGGCAGCACTTGGTTTCTTTCTAACCATAGCGCTTGTTCATCGTGGCTTTAAAGCTGCAGTCTTGATTGCAATCTTAATTGTTACTGGGTTGAGTATTGCATTTGGTGAAGTGACTTATGGCGGCATTATGTCAATGCCACCAAGCATTGCACCAACCTTTATGCAATTAGATTTTTCGGGGGCAATGGAAGTTGGCCTGATTTCAATTGTGTTTGCTTTCTTGTTTGTCGATTTATTTGATACCGCAGGTACGCTTGTCGGTGTTGCGACAAAAGCAAACTTAATCGGTGAAGATGGCAAGTTGCCACGCTTAAATCGCGCGTTACTTGCAGATAGTACAGCAACCTCTGTTGGTGCCTTATTGGGTACATCGAATACCACTTCTTTTGTCGAGAGTGTGTCCGGTGTCGCAGTCGGAGGTCGTACCGGTCTTACTGCGGTAACGGTTGGTGTATTATTCTTACTCGCTCTATTTTTTGCTCCATTAGCTGGCATGGTACCTGCCTACGCAACGGCTGGTGCATTATTCTACGTCGCGATTTTGATGATGTCGGGGTTAGTGGCAATTGATTGGCGTGATCTAACAGAAGCTGCACCGGTTGTTGTGGTTTGTTTGTTGATGCCTTTAACTTATTCTATCGCTGAAGGTATTGGCCTTGGTTTTATCACTTATGCTGCGGTTAAAGCAATGAGTGGTAAGGGGCGTGATGTAAATATCAGTGTTTGGGTTATTTCAGCATTGTTCCTTGCAAAAATAATTTTTCTTTAAGTTTTAGATTTCATAAAGCTTTATCTATTTAGGGCGATTTAACATCGTTGATCCAGAGGTTCTTTATCTATGAGTAATAAATTCATCATCACTTGGGATAACATGCAAACTTACACTCGTCAGCTAGCTGAAAAGTTGCTACCTGCTGAGCAGTGGACAGGTATTATTGCTGTTAGCCGTGGCGGTCTTGTTCCTGCTGCTATTTTGGCGCGTGAACTGGGTATCCGTCATGTAGATACCGTATGTATCTCAAGCTACGATCATGATCACCAACGTGATATGCGTGTGATCAAGAAAGCAGAAGGTGATGGTGAAGGCTTTATTATTGTTGATGATTTAGTCGACACGGGCGGTACTGCTGAAAAAATTCGTGAACTGTACCCACGTGGTAAATTTGTAACAGTATGCGCAAAACCTGCAGGTCAACATTTAGTTGATGATTACGTTGTTGATATCCCACAAGAAACGTGGATTGAACAACCGTGGGATATGGCAGTAACGTTTGTCGATCCAATCGCTAAGCGATAAGCATTCTCCCTTTATCAAGGTTTATTGCTTTGCTGCTGTAAACTAAGATTGATTAATAAGACGCCGATAAGGCGTCTTTTTTTGTTTTAAATCGACATACGTAAGTGATTTTGGGTATATCATCACTACACATCATCAAGACCACGTGGAGAGTGCCGTGTCTGAGCCATCCCCTGAAAATTTGTCCGAAAAGTTATTTGCCCCAAGACCAACCTCTAAAGAGACATCGAATTTGGTTAAAATTGCTCATGTGCGTAGTGGGCGAGTGAACAATGCGCTGGATGGTGAGAGTAAGGCTAGCTGGTACCGTGTTTTACGTCGCCCACAATGGATTTGGCAGGGCGTCGATCCGATAGAGCTTGAAGCGGTACTTGCTCGTATTGCGGGTGCTAAATCTCCACGTACGAGTGAACATTTACTGGATACGGTGATTGGCTATAAGCCAGGTAACTGGACATATGAATGGGCGCAATTGGGCGCAAGCTATCAAAAGCAAGCACGTCTTCTATTAAATGAAGGCGAGAAACTTAAAGCTTCTGAGTTGTTATTAAAAGCCAGCACGCATTACAGTATTGCCGCGTATCCGTATATCAAAGGCGATCAATTGGCTGATCAAGCAGAATTGCAAGCCAATCAAAGTTATCGTGAAGCGATAGAATTACGCCCGCATGATATGCGAACGATTAGTGTCAAGTATGAAGGTAAAACCTTTGAAGCCTTCATTCATTTGCCTCGTACCGATAAACTATTACCGACAGTGATCGTTAGCGGTGGATTAGATACATTGCAATGCGATTTATGGCGCTTATATGAAGATTATTTAGGGCCGGCAGGTTATGCGATGGTCACACTGGATATGCCATCTGTCGGTCATTGTGATCGTTGGAACTTAACGGAAGATACCAGTCGACTTCATCAAGCGTTATTACAGCAGATACGTGATGTCCCTTGGGTCGATCACCATAAAGTTGCAATGCTAGGGTTACGAATGGGCGGTAATGCAGCTATTCGTTTAGGTTTTATGGAGCCAACACGTTTAAAAACCTGTATTAGCTTGGGCGGCGCGATTCATAGCGTGTTGACCCAACCTAAGATGATTGAGCAGATCCCTCGGATGTATCTTGATGTGTTAGCATCTCGAATGGGTAAAAATGGTCAATCAGAAACGAGCATCATTTCTCATCTTCCGGCATGGTCGTTAAAGCATCAAGGAATTTTGGGGCGCCGACGTATTGATATGCCAATGCTGGGAATAAGTTTAAAAAATGATCCTGTATGCCCTGAAAGTGATAATCAGTTAATTGCGCTGTCCAGTTATGGTGGTAAAGCGATAACATTACCAGAAAAGCCTATTCATGATGGCTACCACCGTTCATTAACGACTGTCGTTGAATGGTTAAATGAGCAGTTAAGGTAATAAAGTAGACAATTATTTGGCTCTAATGGTTAAGGTGGAGACAAAACCTTGACGGTACGCAGTGAGGATATCGAACTTTATTTTATACCACTATGATATTGTTAATAAAATTTCGTATCTTCACTAGCATTTTATCCATATTCAACCATAATATATAAATACTGATAGCTATCATGTTGCACATAAACAACGTGATTAAAAAACGTTAGTAAACGTATATTATTTTGAGTATTAGCATACTCATCACTGCAGTTGACTATGGATGGATTTGCAATGACTTCGACAACTCTTTTTCCGCCTCATGGGCGTTTAATAACAAAATTAACTGCGCTGGGTCCTTACTTACGTGAGAAAAAATCAAAAGAAGGTCAGTTCTTTTTTGATTGTTTAGCCAGTTGTGTTAATGCTGATAAAGAGCCCGAACAACGTGAATTTTGGGGCTGGTGGTTAATTTTAACAGTAACCGATAATGGTTATGAATATTGCTATGATTTTGGCCGTTTTGATTTAAATGGTGAGTGGAGTAATGGAAAGTTACCCGCAAAGCATAAAGATGCGGTGATGAAAACATTATTAGATTTTCACCGTAAGTTGACGCCATTTATTGTTGATGAATGCCAATTAACCTTATCTCCATCTTCAGAACTCACACAAACACCGCTTACTGAGCTAGCATAAATAATTTGCTCTCAATTTATAAAACCCATCCAATGAAGTGATGGGTTTTTTTGTATCTTTTTTTTACATCTTGTTGCCTAAGATAACCGAATTTAGCGGCTTAAATATAATTTTGTGTGATTTGTAAGCGTTTCAGTTGTTTAACTAAATATTTGCGCACTTATATGTATTTAGTCATTGTTTTTCTCTTGTGCTTTATTAGCAGTATTGATAAAACAAAGTACATATTATTTCTTTCTATTTTGTTTGATCCCCATGGCAGATACCAAAAATACTAATGCTCGAGAGCAAGACCTTGCAGCATCTGCTGCATCACAAACAATTGTTGTTAAGTTGGGCACCAGTGTTCTTACTGGCGGTACGCTGAAGTTAGATCGCGCCCATATGGTTGAGCTTGTCCGTCAATGTGCGATGCTTCGTCGTCAAGGACATAAAATTATTATTGTCACATCTGGTGCAATTGCAGCAGGACGTGAGCATTTAGGTTACCCCGAACTGCCCAAAACAATGGCAAGTAAGCAATTACTGGCTGCGGTTGGTCAAGGTCGCTTAATTCAAGAGTGGGAAATCTTATTTGGTATCTATGGGATCAATATCGGTCAAATGCTATTAACGCGTGCAGATTTAAACGATCGGGAACGTTATTTAAATGCGCGTGATATGTTAGTTGCCTTGCTGGATAACGGTATTGTTCCTGTTGTGAATGAAAATGATGCGGTAGCGACAACAGAAATTAAAGTGGGTGATAACGATAACTTATCCGCACTTGTCGGTATTTTAGGTGGCGCAGATAAACTGTTATTAATGACAGATCAACCAGGTCTATTTACCGCCGATCCTCGTAGTAATCCTGATGCAGAGCTTATCCGTGAAGTACATACTATTGATGAAACACTGCGTAAATTAGCGGGTGGCACTGTGGGTGGTTTAGGTACAGGCGGCATGGCAACAAAACTACAGGCAGCAGATGTGGCTCGTCGAGCTGGTATTGAAGTGATCATCGCTGCTGGTCGTCGTCCTGATGTCATTATTGATTTAGCGGAAGGTAAATCTGTTGGTACGCGTTTCTTACCGCTGGAATCCCCATTAGAAAGCCGTAAGCGTTGGATTTTAGCTGGGCCTCCTCCAGCCGGTGACATTGTTATTGATGATGGCGCTGTCATTGCTGTGCAACAACGTGGGAGTAGTTTACTTGCGAAAGGGATCACCATGGTAAAAGGTGATTTTGAACGCGGTGAAGTGGTGCGTATCTTTGATAAACAAAATAACCTATTAGCACGTGGTATTTGCCGCTACTCGAGTGTAGATATGGCAAAAATTGCAGGAAAGCATAGCCAAGAAATCCACCTTGTGTTGGGTTACGAACATGGTCACGTGGCTATCCATCGTGATGATATGGTAGTTATTTAAAAACGACATGTATGTATAAATACAGAGAAGTATTGGCATCACGACAAGGATTAATAGAGGAATTATTGTGAATCTTGAATTAATGGGACAAGCGGCACAACAGGCTGCTTTCGAGTTAGCAACAACGGCAACTGCAGTTAAAAATAATGCTTTAGCGATTATTGCTGATGAATTAGAAAGTAATAAAGACATTATCTTAGCAGCGAACAAACAAGATATTGATGCCGCACTTGAATCAGGTATGTCTGATGCATTAGTCGATCGCTTATTACTAAATGAATCACGATTAGCGGGTATTGCAAATGATGTGCGTAATGTGATTAATCTTAATGATCCTGTTGGTGCAGAGCTTGATAGCCGCGTACTTGAAAATGGTATGCGTTTAAGCCGTCGTCGCGTTCCATTAGGGGTTGTTGGTGTGATCTATGAAGCGCGTCCGAATGTTACGATTGATATTGCGGCATTATGCCTAAAAACAGGTAACGCTAGCATCCTTCGTGGTGGTCGCGAGACATTCCACTCCAATATGGCACTGGTAAAAGTGATTCAAGTGGCATTGGAAAAAGCAGGACTACCAGCCGCTTCTGTACAGTACATAGAGCAACCCGATCGCGAACTTGTTTCACAACTGCTTAAGCTTGATCAATACGTAGATATGATCATTCCTCGTGGTGGTGCGGGTTTACATAAAATGTGTAAAGAAAACAGCACTATTCCTGTGATTATCGGCGGTTTTGGTATTAGCCATATTTATGTTGATGAAAGTGCCGATCTTACTCGTTCTTTAGATGTGGTTGAAAATGCCAAAGTACAGCGTCCATCGGCCTGTAATGCGTTAGATACCTTACTTGTAAATGAGAAAGTAGCAGAAGCCTTCTTATCACGTTTAGTTGAGCGTATGAACAAAGCCAAGGTAGCACTGGTTGCTGATGAAGCAGCCTATAATCTACTTGAAGGTAAAGCGTCTTCTCTGCGCAAGATAGCAGAAGGTGACTTTGATACTGAATGGTTAAGCTACACCTTAGGTATTAAGGTGGTAAACGATGTGGATGAAGCCATTTTCCATATGCGTAAGCACAATGCGAGCCATTCCGATTCAATCTTAACTAATAACCTGCAGTCGGCAGAACGTTTTGTTAATGCGGCAGGCTCGGCGGCTGTTTATGTGAATGCGTCTACACGTTTTACTGACGGTGCGCAATTTGGTTTAGGTGCGGAAGTTGCGGTATCAACCCAGAAACTGCATGCTCGTGGCCCAATGGGTTTAGAAGAGCTGACGAGTTATAAGTGGGTGGGTGTTGCTGATTACTTAAGCCGTGCTTAATCGTTAAATAAAATGTAAAAAGCTGCCGGCTAGTAATCACTAATTGGCAGCTTTTTTTATGCCAGTAATTTTTGATTTTTTCTTATTCTTTGTCGTCTTTTTTATCTTGAGATACAGGATTTTCTTGCTTACTGAGAGGGTGTTTGTCGTCAAACAGTTTGTGTTTTTTCTGCATCTCAATCTTCATATAAGCGGTATATTTTAGCGCTGCAATGTTGCTAGCGATGACGGCAACAATAATAAAAGAGATCACCCAAGGGTTAAAAAGCCATTCCATATTAGCCTCACTAATTTAGTGATAGAGTATTTTCAGGATAACACTTTTATCGATCATTTAGCTTATATATTAGTCATTAATGGCAATAAAAAAGCAGCCACATATTTCACTTCTTACGTGAAATACGTTAGCTGCTTTGAGTATTGAATGCGTTTGTTATTACAGTGCTTTTTCTAATACTTTTTGGTACATGTCGGTTAGCTTTTCAAGATCTGCGACTTTTACACACTCATTCACTTTGTGAATAGTGGCATTTACAGGGCCTAACTCAACCACTTGCGCACCGGTACGAGCGATAAATCGACCATCCGATGTACCACCGGTAGTAAGAAGTTCAGGTTGCTGGTGGTTTACTTCTTCAATCGCTGCAACAACCGCTTCGACTAGCGTACCTTTATCGGTAAGGAATGGATGACCGCTTAATGTCCATTTTAAGTCGTAATCTAAACCATGGGCATCTAATACTGAATGTACACGACGCTTTATTTCTTCATCCGTTAATTCAGTACTAAAGCGGAAGTTAAATTGCACTTCAAATTCTCCAGGGATCACATTCGATGCGCCCGTGCCTGCGGCAACATTTGGGATCTGGAAACTGGTCGGTGGGAAATATGCATTGCCGTTATCCCATGTGGTGGCAGCAAGCTCAGCGAGGGCTGGTAATGCTTTGTGAATGGGATTATTGGCAAGGTGTGGATAGGCAACGTGCCCCTGAATACCTTTTACGGTTAAATCACCGGTAATTGAGCCACGACGTCCGTTTTTAACAACGTCTCCAACGTGGTGAGTACTTGAAGGCTCACCGACAATACACATATCGATTTTTTCATTACGGGCTTCAAGGGTATCAACTACACGGGTTGTACCATTGATAAACGGCCCTTCTTCATCAGAGGTGATGAGCAGGGCAATTGAGCCTTTGTGATCTGGGTTTTCTGCGATGAAACGCTCAATGGCAACAATCATACATGCTAGAGAGCCTTTCATATCAGCGGCGCCACGGCCGTGAAGGTAGCCATCGATAATCGTTGGTTCAAACGGTGGCGTGTGCCATTGCTCTACTGGACCTGACGGTACCACATCGGTGTGACCAGCGAAAACAAACAGTGGAGCTTGGGTACCACGGCGAGCCCAAAGGTTGGTGGTATCTTCAAATACCATGGTTTCGATAATAAAGCCTAATTGCTCAAGACGAGCGATCATTACATCTTGGCAGCCTGCATCTTCAGGAGTAACAGATGGGCGACTCATTAAATCTTTAGCAAGCGCAATAACTGGGCTATCAGACATCCTTGTATCCTTGTTATTGTTGATGGAAAATTTCTTGGTATTGAGCAGGTTTAAAACCTAAGTAGTACGCATCATTGTGTACTAATAGCGGACGTTTGATCATTGCTGGTTGCTCTAACATTAGGGCTAAGGCATTGTCGCGGTTTAAGCTATTTTTTTGCTCATCAGTCAGTTGACGGTAAGTCGTTCCACGTTTATTAAGCATGGCTTCCCAACCAAGTGCTGTTTCAAACGTTTCGAGTTGAGCGCGATCTAAGCCATCAACACGGTAATCATGGAAAGTGTATTCGATATTTTCTGCTTCTAACCACTTTTTCATTTTCTTGATAGTGTCGCAGTTTTTGATGCCGTAGGCTGTAGTACTCATAAAAGATCTGACTTGATTATATTTTAATGGATAGTCTTTTATAACGAGATTACACAATGACCGCAAGTGTTGTTGTTTGTGAGCTGATTGTAAGAGATTGAGAACGGTATTGTTAACAAAAACAATAATGCTTTTTTATTTTTCTATTTAATAGAAGTAAAGATAAAGCGGGCTTGATCAAACTCAACATAAATATTTTCCACTGCTTAATAATATGTGGAATATTTTATGGAGGCCTCAATGGAACTGAATCCGGTTTTTGCCCGTCGACTTTATTTAGCATTGTTAGTAGAAAATACAGAGAGACCTAATGTCCCTCGTTTGGTTGAGCAAACAGGCTGGCCGCGTCGCACTATTCAAGATGTATTAAAAGCGCTACCTAGCATCGGTATTGAGCTTGCTTTCATTCAAGATGGTCGCCGTCATAATGATGGTTACTATACGCTGAGTGATTGGGGACCATTTGATTTGGAATGGATCAAAGAAAAAGAACCCTACTTATTAGCGGCGTTATCCTAAAAATTAAAACGCATAAGACGTCACGTGTTATGCGTTTTTAATAGGATATTACTGGCCCTTGGCTTCAAGGTATAAAATAGTGGCGGCTGTACGGGATTTTACTTGTAGCTTTTTGAGTAAACTTTTCATATGAACTTTAACCGTCGCTTCTGAGATAAAAAGCTGTTCGGCTATTTGGCGATTACGTTGACCTTTTGCCACTTCTTGTAATATTTGCGTCTCACGGTCTGTTAATTGAGACAAAATATTCGTAGGGGTATGTGGTGAATCAAGGCACTCTTTTACGATATCACTATAGGCTTTACCACCACATAACGCTGATTTTAGTTGTTCGATTAATTCATCAGGCTCAGTATCTTTGAGTAAATAACCGTCAGCGCCAGCATTGAGTACTGTTTTAATATCGCTTCGACTATCAGAGACAGTTAATATAACAATACAGGCAAGTATTCCTTCATCACGCATCGCTATTAGCGTATCAAGACCGGACAATCCCTTCATATTTAAATCGAGTAAGATCAAATCTGGTGATTTTTCATGGGCGAGTGCGATAGCATCATTACCATTGCTGGCTTCACCTACTAATTGGAAGTCTGATTCAATACTTAATAGTTGGCTTATCCCTCGACGCATGAGAGGGTGATCATCTACAATCATAACTTTCCAGCATGTCATCGTGTTATCCTTTTTGTAATGGAAATAGAAGGCAGATAGTGCAGCCTTGATTGATTCCCGATTGTATTTTTAATTCACCTTGTAGCCGTGATGCGCGCTCTTGCATAATACTTAAACCGTAATGATCACGTTTTCTCTCGTTAAGGTCGAATCCTCTACCGTCATCGATGATCGTGACATCAATATGTTGATCGGTTTGTTGGCAGTTTACGATAATCTCATCGGCGTCTGCATGTTTAATCGCATTTAATACTGCTTCTCGAATAATTTGTAACAGGTGAACCTGGTTATGGGCATCTAACGCCATTGATGATATTTGATTATCTATAATTAAGAGTGCATCGGTTTGCTCTTCTAATGGTTCTAACATTTGATTTAAGGCTTCACCAAAATTGGCATCTTTAATCATCAACCGAAATGTACTGAGTAATTCGCGCAGTTGGGTATAAGCGTTACTTAACTCTTCTTCAATATCATGGACAGTTTGATGGGTACTTTCATTTTGATCGCTTTGATTGAGTTTTCTTTTTAATAAGGCTAATTGAATTTTCAAATAGGAGAGCGATTGTGCCAATGAATCATGGAGTTCACGGGCAATGGTCGCGCGCTCTTCCATTATCAATAAATATTCCGCTTGTTTTTGGGCGCGGTTGTAATAGATAGCGCGAGCAAGGATCTGAGAGATATTATTAATTAATGCCTTATCAGGACAAGGTAAAGTGTACTGCCACCAAAGTTGTCCCATTAATTCACCATCGATATACAATTCGTTATATTGCCAATGTTGACCTGCTTGTTGACCCACTTGAATTTCTGATGTGCTGCCATTTGGCTCTGCAATGATCAGTTTTGTACCAATTAAGCCATCTATAGCAATCATGGTTTCAAGCATGTTGGTAAATTGTTCTCGGGTTAAATGGCTAACAGAAAGTTGTTGTGAGCAATTATAAAGCACTTGGAGTGATTCGTTTGCATGACGTAAGCGGTGGGTTTTTTCATTGACACTGCGCTCTAAGCCTTGATAAAGCTGTTCAAGATCTGATGACATTCTACTAAAGGTATGGGCAAGAATACCTAGTTCATTATTGCTATTATTTAATAAATCCAATCGAAAATCTTTACGCTTTACTTGCTTACAAGCATCAACAAGATCATTTAAAGGTGCGACAACTTGTTGGCGTGTATAACGAATAGTGTAGAAGATGATAAGAGAAATCAGACTAAGGCCTATGGCGCCAATAATAGCGAGTCGTTGGATTTTAAGTTCTGATGATTTTTGCAGTTCAGAAACAAAAGTATTAATACGATGGACGAATGGGGCGACATGTTGAATAAATACCGTGTTGTTATCTTTTTCAAGGATCGGGTGCAGCTCTGCCCAGCGCAGAACGATGTGATCGTAGTGTTGTTGGATCTCTGAAGAGGTAAACCAGTAAGAGAGTTCTTTCATTGGCGCTGAATAAAGCGAGTGTTCAAATTGTTCAATATGTGTAGATAAAAGAGGCGACTCTGTTTCAACATCAAAAGCTAATCGATAGCTTTGCATGCGTAAAGAACCTGCAATATTTATAGCTTCAGCATCATTTTGACTCGAAACCAATGTCATTAATGCAAGTGCAGTCGTTATTATCGAAATGATCAAAATTAACACTAAAGAACGCGCTATCGTCGTTGTTACAGAATGTGTCATTTTTTGCCTATTCACAGCAATCCTTACTGTTACTTACCCTGAAATTATTAATAGCTTAATTTTTGATGCAGAAAATTAAGCTATTAATGTGAGCTTTATCAGCTAGATTTATTGATCTAGAGCAAAAACTCCTACCAATTACCCCTTAGGGGGTATTTAAGCAATTATTTCATTATTTAGAATTAATGTATAAAAAGATGAATAGCTTATTAATGCATGCTATTTGAGTTATTTGCTGAGTATTTTATCAGCCATGTAACACAAATAGTACAACGATAGAGGTAATGATGGTTGATCGTTTAAGACGTTCATTATTCACACGCAAAACACCATCAAACATTCCACGCTTACCTTGGCTAAATCATGCAGATACTTTTACCGATCTTTGTTCGCGTTGTGAACGTTGTATCGAACATTGTGAGACAAACATCATAGTGAAAGGTGATGGCGGCTTTCCTCAAGTGGATTTCAGCCAAGGTGAAGGTGAATGCACTTTTTGTTATCAGTGCGCAGAGGCGTGTCCTGAACCGTTGTTCCTTCCGCAATTAGAATCGCCATGGGACATCATTGCAACGATTAATGAAAGTTGTATGGCATCTAAAAATATTGAATGCAGAAGCTGTGGTGATATGTGTGAACCTCAAGCGATCAAATTTCAATTACAGGTTGGAAAAGTCGCGATGCCAACGATTACAGAGAAAGACTGTACTGGATGTGGTGCCTGTTTATCTGGGTGTCCTGTATCAGCAATAACAATCGATTGTGTAGAGAACAACGCACAATAGTACATATCAAAGAGGGTCTGTATGTCTTTACAAGAAGTACATATATCAAGTCTCGTGGTTCATGTAAAACCTGAGCACTTGCAAGAAATAAAAGAGCAGATCTTAGCAATGCCAAATACCGAAATACCGGGCGACAGTGAAGAAGGGAAAATCATTGTAGTACTTGAGACAGAAAACCAAGGCTACGTGACCGATACCATAGATAAAATCAATAATTTAGAAAATGTGTTAATTACTTTTTTGGTGTATCACCAAATAGAGCACTTTGAGACGCAACCAGAGGGCAACTCATGAAAATGACAAGACGCGCATTTGTTAAAGCAAATGCTGCCGCTTCAGCTGCGGCTGTTGCAGGTATTACCTTACCCGCGTCAGCAACTAATTTAATTGTTAGTTCTGATGAAACAAAAATTAAATGGGATAAAGCGCCGTGTCGTTTTTGTGGTACAGGTTGTTCTGTTTTGGTGGGTACCCAAAATGGTCGAGTTGTTGCTACTCAAGGTGATCCTAAAGCACCAGTAAATAAAGGTCTTAACTGTATTAAAGGTTATTTCCTTTCAAAGATCATGTACGGAAAAGATCGTCTACAAACGCCAATGCTTCGTATGAAAGATGGAAAATATGATAAAGAAGGCGAATTCACTCCAATCTCTTGGGATCAAGCTTTCGATATCATGGCTGAAAAGTGGAAATTAGCCTTAAAGAAACATGGTCCATCAGGCATAGGTATGTTTGGTTCAGGTCAATGGACGGTGATGGAAGGTTATGCGGCATCAAAAATGATGAAAGCCGGTTTCCGTTCTAACAATATCGATCCGAATGCACGCCACTGTATGGCATCTGCTGTTGGTGCGTTTATGCGTACCTTTGGTATTGATGAGCCGATGGGTTGTTACGATGATTTTGAACATGCTGATGCATTTGTCCTTTGGGGCTCTAATATGGCAGAAATGCACCCTATTCTATGGACTCGCATTACTGATCGTCGTTTAAGTCACCCTCATGTTAAAGTCAATGTACTGTCTACATATTATCACCGTTCTTTTGAACTCGCTGATAACGGTATGATTTTTAAGCCTCAAACCGATTTAGCCATCGCCAACTTTATAGCTAATTACATCATTGAAAACGATGCGGTTAATTGGGACTTTGTTAACAAACATACCCACTTTAAACGTGCTGAAACAGATATTGGTTATGGTCTGCGTGACGATAACCCACTACAACAGCAAGCTGCTCACCCGAATTCAGGTGATATTTTCCCAATGAATTTTGAGGAATACAAAGCTTCTGTTGCTGAGTATACGCTTGAAAAAACATCAGAAATGTCAGGAGTTAAACCTGAAAAGTTAATAGAGCTTGCGAAGTTTTATGCTGATCCTAAAACCAAGGTGATGTCACTATGGACCATGGGAATGAACCAACATACCCGTGGTGTGTGGATGAACAGTTTGGTTTATAACCTGCACTTATTAACCGGTAAAATTTCAACCCCAGGAAACAGTCCATTTTCATTAACGGGTCAGCCATCAGCTTGTGGTACAGCACGTGAAGTGGGGACGTTCTCTCACCGTTTGCCTGCTGATATGGTGGTTGCGAATCCTAAACACCGAGCCATTGCTGAAAAAATCTGGAAGTTACCGGAAGGCACTATTCCACCTAAACCTGGTTATCATGCTGTTGTTCAAGATCGCATGTTAAAAGACGGTAAGTTAAATGCGTATTGGGTGATGTGTAATAACAACATGCAAGCTGGCCCTAATATTAATGAAGAGCGATTACCGGGTTACCGTAATCCAGAAAACTTCATTGTTTGCTCCGACCCATACCCAACCGTTACCGCACAAGCATCCGATCTTATTTTACCAACCGCAATGTGGGTAGAAAAAGAAGGGGCATATGGTAATGCAGAGCGCCGTACACAAGCTTGGTATCAACAAGTTGAAGCACCAGGTGAAGCTAAGTCTGACTTATGGCAGATCATGGAATTCTCGAAGCGCTTTACTATTGAAGAAGTGTGGGGAAATGAGTTGGTTAATAAAATGCCAGCGTACCGTGGTAAAACCATGTATGACATTTTATTCCGCAATGGACAGGTTGATAAATTCCCATTAACGGAAACCCAACCGTTAAATGATGATGCAAAAGCGCAAGGCTTCTATGTTCAAAAAGGCTTGTTTGAAGAATATGCGGCATTTGGTCGTGATCATGGTCATGATTTAGCACCGTATGATACTTACCACCAAGTGCGCGGTTTACGTTGGCCTGTTGTTGATGGCAAGGAAACGCAATGGCGCTTTAAAGAAGGCTCAGATCCTTATGCAAAAAAAGGTTCTGGTTGGGACTTTTATGGTAAGCCTGATGGTAAAGCATGGATTATTTCAGCGCCTTATGAAGCGCCACCTGAAGTACCTGATGCTGAATTTGATATGTGGCTTTGTACAGGTCGAGTATTAGAACATTGGCATACAGGTACCATGACTCGACGTGTTCCTGAATTATATAAAGCAGTGCCAGATGCGCTGTGTTATATCCACCCAGAAGATGCTAAAACACGTGGCTTACGTCGTGGTGATGAAGTTGAAATCTCTAATCGCCGAGGTGAAGTACGCTGTCGAGTAGAAACACGAGGCCGTAATCGCCCGCCACAAGGTTTGGTTTTTGTGCCATTTTTTGATGCTCGAATTTTGGTGAACAAGTTGCTCCTTGATGCTACCGATCCACTATCGAAGCAAACAGACTTCAAAAAATGTCCAGTTAAAATCAGCAAGGTATAAGCCTGCCTATGGCGAGTGAATCAATCACTCGCCTCATTTCAGAATTAGCCTGTTGGCGGAGAACATCATGAAAAGAATCTTATTGGTTGTATTAGCGGTGAGTGCATTAATGGCTGGGGTTGTGCAAAGCGAAGAATCAACACCAGCTAAACCGGTATCAGAAGCCGTAGCGAAAACAGAAATATTAAATCCGGGCGGTATTGGTGGCCTTGAATCATTACGTGGCTCTGCTGAATTAGAAGATACACGCCCTGCTGATCCAATGAAGCATTATCCGAAAGATCAAGGTGTAATTGATAACGATTATGTGTATCAGCCACCGTTGATCCCACACACGATCCGTCATTACGAAGTGTCGCTAAACGCAAACAAATGCCTTGCTTGTCATAGCTGGAAAAATGCCAAAGAGATGGGCGCAACCAAAATCAGTGTAACGCACTATGTGTCACCGCAAGAAGGACAGGTGCTATCTGATGTATCACCAAGTCGTTACTTCTGCCTGCAGTGTCACGTACCACAAGCGGATGCTAAGCCATTAGTAGAGAATGACTTCAAACGTGTTAGTGCATTGCAGTAACCAAAGTAAGGGATGATATATGAAGTTATTAAAAACGTTTTGGTTACGCTTAAAAACACCCAGCAAAGTAGCAGTAGGTCTCGTTCTCTTTATGGGGTTTATTGGCGGCTTATTATTCTGGGGGGCATTTAATACCGCGATGGAAAAGACTAACACTGAAGAGTTCTGTGCTGGTTGTCACGCACCAATCGTTGAAGAAATTCAAGAAACGATCCACTTTTCTAATCGTTCTGGTGTCCGTGCTATTTGTTCGGATTGTCACGTTCCTCACAATTGGACAGATAAGATCGTGCGTAAAGTACAGGCATCAAAAGAAATTGTGGCCCATTTAATGGGAACGATTGATACTCCTGAAAAATTTGCTGATCGCCGTGGGCATTTAGCAGAACGGGAATGGAAGCGAATGAAGGACAATAACTCACAAGAGTGCCGTAATTGTCATGAATTCAATTATATGGATTTCTCAGAGCAAGCGCCTCGTAGTGCAAAACTGCATTCGACGGCATTAGCATCAGGAGATAAAACGTGCGTTGATTGCCACAAGGGTATTGCACATAAACTGCCTGATATGAAAAACATTGAAGGTTGGCAATAAACCTAAGGAGATAAGATGAGCACATTAGAGTCAGTGATTTGGCATATACTCGGTTACGCAGCCATGCCGGTGATTGTTCTATCTGGGTTTGCTGTAGTCGCAGCTATTTGTATTTGGCTACTTTCGCTAGGTAAAGATAAAAAAATTAGCGAATAAGCCAATATTCGAGATAAAGAAGTAATAAGCCGTCCTTTTAATGCGCTAGTGCGTTATAGAAGGGCGGCTTTTGTTGTTTTTTCGCGGGGGGATTACGCTGCCACTGGCGATACCCAATCGTAAACAACATCCCCAAGCAAGGTAAAGTGGCAGCCATTCAAACATAAAATAAGCGATAGAGAATGACTGACTTTCGTTTGTACTGACTTCAATAAAATGTAAACCAAGAATAACGCTTAGTCCTAATAGCGTGAAGAGCTTAAACGTTGTCTTATCCATGATAATTAATCCTGTTTCGAATAATATTATAAATATACATGCAAATGAGAATTATTATCAAATTGTTTTTTATTGTTTAATCAGTTCGTGCTTTATTAATTGGCTACGGAATGTTTCAACTCGCTTCCTATTCACACCAAAATCAGAATAACCAACTCGTGATGCAGAGCGTACTTGTAACTGCTGTGCTTTTTTTTCGACTTCAAAGTCATCAATGAACCGAAAAATCTTGCTGGTGGCTTCAATATGAAGATAGTGATCTGATTGCTCTGCTATTTTTGCACCTGGTAACTGAAGCGCTACCCGTTTTATTTCTTCCCAGCTATGCTCACCTTTCGCCGTTAAAAGAAAAGGCTTAACGCTAAACTGTTCACGCTTTTCAATCGTTGAGACACAATTGGGCTTATTTTCACAAAGCTGATTTATTGAACGCGTCCATGAGGTTGTCTTTGTATCGCTACAGCCAGTGAGGAAGAGTAACAGCAATAGCGTAAAGCGAAGTAACACGATGTAAATCCTTTTTATAATCGCGGAAGAAGTAGGTAAGTGATAAACCCTAACCATGAGGCAATTAAAAGCCCCCAAGCGAGTTTACTCTGATGGTGGATAACAGTTGTATTAGTTATGACTTCTGAGGCGTTGTTAGCATCATTAGAGGCCTTATTACGTGAAACCTTTTTTTTCAGTTTGTCTTGCTCACGAGCTTTAGCTTTTTGCTGCTTTTTATATTGCTCTATACCTTTTTGAATGCCTTGTGCAATCAGTCGAGTTTGCTCTTTTGTTTGCCCTACCTTCTGTGTGGCCTTTGCTATACGTATAGCTTCAGCTTGTGTTTCTGGTGAAGAGGCCGGTTGTTTTCTACTCGCCATGGTATAGATCCCTGAAAATAACATTTAAGCGTTGATTATATCCCATAAATAACAGAGTTGATGTCATAGCAATAAAATAGACGGAAAAGGTAATGGACTATCTTACTGATTGTGTAGGAAATTTTCAGAAATGAGTAAAAGGTTTGTTAACGGTGTTTTTAATGTGTAACTTTATGTTTTTTAGGTATTTGTATATACCTTTTACTGTCTGTGATCTATGTTTAAAAAACAGTGTTTTTGTTTTTTTTAGATCAAAAAGTGTGACGATAACGGCAATATAAAAAATGGAAAAGTGCGGTTCAGCACAAAACTTTATCCTTGTTGTTCAAAATCTAAATGAATAGATTAGAGTCGTTTGTGAACCATAGAGAAGTTTATTAAGCTCTGATCTGAATTTCATTGGATACCTATTTGAGGGAAATGGCTTGTTATATCCGATAGATGCTTATGATCAGCATGGACAATTAAAAATTAATACCGTGTTGTGGTTCGTCTTGCTATTTAACGCCAAAGCTTGGGTAGTGTTTGTTATGGCGGGGGTTAGCCGTACTCAAGGCGGTGAATTACTTGAGCTTATTTATCCAATAAGAGATGTTTTATATATAGGTATGGCAATAGGTAGTCCCGCAATATTATTGATGTGGTTATCAGGTCAACGAAATAAAAATAATAAATTAATACATTTTCTGTGGCGGCAAGGGAAAAGAGTGTTACTTGCTGCATATAGTTTTGATTTTTTAATGCAAATATATCATTTGGTTATCAGTCATGGTGAGTTTAGCTGGATACGGGCAACCACATTACTGTTAACAGCATGGCTTGGGTTGTACCTTCTAAGAAGCTCTCGAGTTAAAGATATATTTGCAGACTAGCCTGTAAAGGGGAGCTGTAATGAATGATTTTAGTCGAGGACAACTGCTGTTAAGCACGTTACTGAGCCCGTTAGCGATGGCTGATTGGTTACTTGATGTTAGCTTTGAATTGAGCAGTTACTGTCATTCGAAGCATGCAGTGAATACCTCATTATCATTAGTGCCTGGTGAAGAAACGATATTTTTTAATGGCTTAAGTCAAAGTAAACATAACTTGTGTCGTGAAGTGATTGGTCGTGCTCAACTACTTGATGTTTCTCCAGATGAAGTGAAAATTGCTTTTCAGATCCAAGAGCGATTAGATGATGGTGGTTGGCGTACTATTTTAGCCAAAACTTTGTCTACTGGGCTTAATATGCCAGTATTATTTGAAAGTGAAAATACCGACTTAGAAGAGCGCGTTAAACTTCAAATTGAAATAATGACGGCATAATGTATTAACATCGATAGTTGATCTTTTTCTTCTTAATAACGCCTTCTTTTTAGAAGGCGTTTTAGTATTAAGTCGGTATCAAAATGTCCTATATCGTTGGGATAAGAGTAAAACTTTCTACTAATGTATTAAGATCAAGTGATTTACGTCTTTATATCGTTATAATTACTTTTCATTTTTGACTAAACATCCTGTTAGGAGAAGACACCTATGAGTATTGCCCAACCAGCAATCGTTCCAGATCGTGGCGCCTTTGCCCTTTATGTGGTGATGAATGTTGTAGGTAATAAGCAAAATGTTATTGCTCAATGCCAGTCAATTCATCAGTTACTTGCGGATCTCAATACTGAGCAGCAAGACGCAAAGTTACATGCAAGTGTTGCCTTCGGTAAGGCATTTTGGGAGTCTTTAGGTCAACAAAGCCCAGCTGAATTAACAGAGTTTCGTCAGTTAGGTGAAGGTGAGACTATTGCGCCAGCAACAGGGGGTGATGTCTTACTGCATATCCATTCTAATCGCCATGATCTTAACTTTTATGCGTTTCGCGTTTTCTTAGAAAAATTGTCTCAAGACGTAGAAGTGTTAGATGAAACCTATGGTTTCCAATACCTTGACCACCGTGACATGACAGATTTCATTGACGGCACAGAGAATCCACAAACAGCAGAAGATCGTGCTAATGTGGGTGTTATTGCTGAAGGTGAGTTTGCGGGTGGTAGCTATGTAATGGTACAGCGTTATGTTCATAACCTACCAGCATGGCATCGTCTAAACGTAAAAGCACAAGAAAAAGTGATTGGTAGAACGAAACCAGATTCTATTGAACTAGAAGATGTGCCAGCTGCGTCACACGTTGGCCGCGTTGATATTAAGGAAGATGGTAAAGGCTTAAAGATTCTGCGCCACAGCTTGCCATATGGCTCTGTAACATCAGATCATGGCTTACTATTCATTGCTTACTGTCAGCGTCAGCATCACTTTGATGCGCAGCTTGAAAGCATGTTTGGTGAAACGGATGGTAAAACAGACCAAATGTTACGTTTCTCAAAACCGGTAACTGGCGCATACTTCTTTGCACCATCGATGGCGATGCTAAAGAGCCTTTAATTACTATAAAATCGATAGATACAAGCATGCGATGAACTCTGTTTTAAGCATGCTTTTTTAAAGCTCAGATAAACAAAAAGCGCTACCGAAGTAGCGCTTTTTTATCAGTTATAGAACTTAACTTATTTCTTAACGCGTAGTACTGGTGTTTCACCAACGTTTACTGCGCCAGAAAGCTTAGTTAGCTCTTTGATCTCGTCCATGTTAGAGATAACAACTGGAGTCAGAGTTGACTTCGCTTTCTCTTCTAATAGTGCAAGATCGAATTCGATGATAGTGTCGCCAACTTTAACAGTTTGGCCTTCTTCAGCGATGCGAGTAAAACCTTCGCCTTTAAGTTCAACAGTATCAATACCGAAGTGAACGAAAAGTTCGATGCCATCGTCAGACTCAATAGAGAAAGCGTGGTTCGTTTCAAAGATCTTACCAATAGTACCGTTTACTGGTGCAACCATTTTGTTGCCAGCTGGTTTGATAGCGATACCATCACCAACAATTTTCTCAGCAAATACGACATCTGGCACATCTTCGATGTTAACGATTTCGCCAGAAAGTGGTGCGATGATTTCAATTGCACCAGCTTCACTGCTGTCGTCAGAAACCAGTTTCTTCAATTTGTCAAACAGACCCATATCGATGCTCCTAAGCGTTGTTATATTATCTGCAGCTATATTAGCAGATGGTCTTTTCTGCGATGAATTTTTCTACGTGCTCTTCGATTTCAGCAGCTGTTGGTAGAGTTAAAGCATACTCTGCCATTGCTTTTACATCAGCAAAGTTAGCGTTACGGATAACTTTCTTGATGCGAGGGATAGAAATCGCACTCATACTGAATTCGTCAAGACCCATACCTAAAAGAAGTAGGGTAGCACGTTCGTCGCCGGCAAGCTCACCACACATACCTGTCCACTTACCTTCAACGTGAGAAGCATCAATAACTTGCTTGATCACTGTAAGTACAGCAGGCGATAGTGGGTTGTAAAGGTGAGAGATTAGCTCATTACCACGGTCAACTGCTAGAGTATACTGGGTTAAGTCGTTGGTACCAATACTAAAGAAAGAAACTTCTTTCGCTAAATGGTGTGCAATTGCTGCAGCTGCTGGCGTTTCAACCATCACACCGATCTCGATGTCAGTATCAAAAGCTAAACCTTCAGCCGTTAATTCAACTTTAAACTCTTCAATTGCAGCTTTAAGTGTACGTACTTCTTCAACCGAAATAATCATCGGGAACATGATACGGATCTTACCGTGTGCAGATGCACGAAGAATAGCACGGAACTGATCACGTAAAATTTCACGACGGTCAAGGCTGATACGAATTGCACGCCAACCCAAGAATGGATTCATTTCTTTTGGTAGATCTAGGTATGGAAGATCTTTATCACCACCGATATCCATAGTACGGATAATCACTGGCTCACCGTGCATTGCTTCTGCAACTTCTTTGTACGCTTGGTATTGCTCTTCTTCTGTCGGTAGAGAATCGCGATCCATGAACAAGAATTCAGTACGGTATAGACCTACACCTTCACCACCATTACGGTTTACGCCGTCACAGTCTTTTACTGTACCAACGTTACCGCAAACTTCTACTTGCTTACCATCAAGCGTGATTGCTGGAAGATCTTTTAGCTTAGCTAGTTCTTCTTGCTCTGCTTTATGCGCGTCGCTGATAGCTTTAAATTTGTTTAATTCATCATCCGTTGGATTGATTACAACCTGATTATTGATTGCATCAAGTACTAGCATATCGCCAGATTTAACTTTTGATGTGATATCGTTTGTACCAACAATCGCTGGGATCTCAAGCGAGCGTGCCATGATTGAAGTGTGTGAGGTGCGACCACCGATATCAGTGATAAAACCACGAACATAATCAAGGTTAATCTGTGCTGTTTCAGACGGTGTAAGATCGTTAGCAACAAGGATAACTTCTTCGTTGATAGCACTTAGGTTGATTACGTTAATGCCTAATGCATTCTTAACAAAACGGCTACCGATATCGCGGATATCACTTGCACGTTCTTTTAAGTACTCATCATCTAAAGATTCAAGTGTTTGTGCTTGTTCTTCGATAACAGAGTAGATTGCAAAGTCAGCAGACATTTTATCTTTAATAAGGGCTATGATTTCTTCTTCAAGCTCCTCATCTTCAAGCAACATGATGTGACCTTCAAAGATCGCTTCTTTCTCTTCACCAAAGGTGACACGTGCTTTTTCTTTGATTACTTCTAGCTGCTCAGACGATTTCTTTCGTGCGTCGAAGAAACGTTGAATTTCGTTATCGATTTGGTCTGCAGAGATCGGTGTTTTATTTAGAACAACCTCTTCTTCTTGCAGCAGTAGTGCTTTAGCAAAAGCAATACCTGGAGATGCCAAGATACCTGAAATCATAGCCTTACCTTAAATTAACTAAAAACTGAAAACTCGTTTGTATATAAACGTAGCTTAGATTTCGCGGAACATTGCAACTGGAGAACCGTCGTGATCTTCTTTTAGCTGAATTAGAGCATCAACAGCTTCTTGAGCTTGAGCACCTTCACCAGAGATAGTGATTTGTGCGCCTTTAATTAGGCCAAGAGTTTGAAGCTTGAATAGGCTTTTCGCACTAGCGCTTTTGCCATTAGCAGTTACAGTCACATCTGCATCGAATGATTTAGCTTCTTTAACGAACTGAGCCGCTGGACGAGTGTGTAAACCATTTGGTGCTGTGATTTCAACTTGCTTCTGATACATAATTCACCCCGATAGATATAGTATTTTATTTAATAATTAAATTATTTATGACAAGCATAATACAGATAATTTGCTTGTGCTGCTGCAGTATAAACTACCTAATATCATATTGTCTTAGCTTTAATCCAAGTCAAAGTTTTATCAGAAACTTACTTGTTAGTAATTAAAGCGCATTTTCACCCCTTTATTTCGGAGCGAAAAATAAAACGTGCGAGTTTTATATTAAAGCTAAGTCCAAAATGCAACAAAAAAGCCCGCAGAGGGGCTTTTTTCATAGTGATATACCTATTAAAAATTATAAAGTGTGATCACTGTTGTGTTTCTTTTTCTGTGAAAATGCCTGCAAATAGTGCTGTTGATAGGTAACGCTCACCTGAACTAGGCAGTATTACAACAATATTTTTATCTGCAAATTCTGGGCGAGATGCAATGTTATTTGCAGCAACAACCGCTGCTCCTGATGAAATACCAGCAAGAATACCTTCTTCATCCATTAGGCGACGCGCCATTTCAATTGCGTCATCTGAGCTTACTTTTTGAACTTCATCAATTAATGATAAATCTAAGTTACCAGGAATAAAACCAGCACCAATACCTTGGATTTTGTGCGGCGCTGGTTGAACAGTGTCGCCATTTAATGTTTGGGTTATAACAGGTGACTCTAGTGGCTCAACTGCAATTGTAGTAATGGCTTTACCTTTTTGCTGTTTAATAAAACGGCTAACACCTGTAAGTGTACCGCCTGTACCCACACCTGAGACAAATACATCGATTTCACCATCTGTTGCATCCCAAATTTCAGGACCTGTGGTTTTTTCATGGATCTCTGGGTTTGCTGGGTTATTAAATTGCTGTAGCAGTAGGTATTTAGTTGGATCTGAATTTACAATTTCTTCAGCTTTATCAATCGCGCCCTTCATGCCTTTAGGCGCTTCAGTTAGTACAAGATTTGCACCTAACGCTTTTAATAGTTTACGACGCTCAAGACTCATGCTCTCAGGCATGGTTAATGTGAGTTTGTAACCACGTGCAGCAGCAACAAAAGCAAGTGCAACACCAGTATTACCACTAGTTGGCTCTACAAGTTCAACGCCTTCTTTTAAAAGACCTTTTTTCTCAGCATCCCAAATCATGTTAGCGCCAATACGGCATTTAACACTAAAGCTTGGGTTACGAGCTTCTACTTTAGCTAACACTTTACCGTTACTTACACGGTTAAGGCGCACTAGCGGAGTATTACCAATAGTTAGTGAGTTATCTTCATAAATCTTGCTCATGCTTCGTTCCTTCGTGACACGTTAAAAGTAATATAAATTAAGAATATACTGGATAAGTGATTTGAAAAGTAATTAATGGTTATATCTTATTGTTATCAATGTGTGAATTATATTGAACTAAAGATATATAGTGGGATGAAAAGCGTCAAGTGACTAATTTACAAATATGTTTTACTCAAATAACGATAAACAATGGTGTTTGCAGCAAGGGTAATAGAAAAGAAAAGAGCACTAGAATAAGTGCTCTTTGGTAGATATTTATCGTTGATCTTAATAGCGTTTAAATTGCTCGCGGTAATGATCAACCCACATTGCTGTCGCACCACAAACAGCCACAGGCATGACAAGTAAGTTAATAATTGGGGTCATAGTGAAAAACATTACGATGGCACCAAAACTTAACGCTTGGCCACGATGTTCTTTGAGGGCATCTCGCATATCAATAAATGGCACTTTGTGGTTATCAAACGGATAATCAACATATTGAATCGTCATCATCCAAGCGCTAAATAAAAACCATAAAATAGGACCAAGCGTTTGGCCGATGGCAGGGATCCACATTAGGATCAATAAGCCAATTGCTTTGGGTAAGTAATACTTTAATTTAGTCCACTCTCTGCCCATGGTTCGAGGTAGATCTTTTATTAACGCTTTAAAACTATCATCAGGTGGATTATTACCTGTGAGTTTAGCTTCTATATATTCAGCTAATAGCCCATTAAATGGTGCAGCAATCCAGTTGGCAATGGTACTGAAGAAATAAGAAAACGTCACTAATGCAGCAATAGCAAGTAACGGCCATAACACATAAGATAGCCACTCAAGCCAGCTAGGCAGGTAACTTAACCAACCATCAATCCAGCCATTCAACTGAGTAAGTAAGGTGGCAAATGCGCCACCTAATAAAAGAATATTGATGAGCAATGGGATGATTACAAAACGACGCGTTCCTGGTTGGGTAACCAGTTGTAACCCTGTAAAAAAGTATCCAGCACCGCTGGTTGTTGATTTTATGGCATGCTGTTGCGACATTCGATTTCCTTAATCGGATCTCTCACATTTATTTTGATGAGGGATGATAGAGAGATTATATAGAGTATGTTAACGGGCTATGTAGGATGGAATCAAATGAAAATATGGTTGTCACAGTTTTGACAAACCATTAAATCTCATCATTCATAATGAAAAATGGTGTATAAAGTGTACAAAACTCACGTTGTAAAGACTATCTTGCCTGAATAGCGATATTCAACTTCTCATTATCATTTGAGTTTTGGTACAGTAAGTCATCGGCAAGAAATTCTAGCTAGAGATTTTGTCTGCCTAGTTGATTTTTTACTATTATTAACCCCGTCTAGGGATAACGAGTTAATTTCAGAGTATTCGTATGCAGGAATTGCGTCTAGTTCTTATTATTGTTGGTGCGCTTGCGATTACAGCGCTTCTTTTTCATGGTCTATGGACAAGTCGAAAAGAAAAACCGGCCAAGTTTGGTGAAAAGCCAGTAGGTAAAATCGATGAAACGGCATTTGATCTTCAAGGTGACGTTGAAGAGAGTGTCAGTGAAGCACGTGTTGTAAGTAAGCCACAGGAAGTGGTTGAAAAGACAAAGCCAACAAAACGCAAAGAGCCTGGTTTTAGTTTTGGTGAGCGTCCACAGCAAGATCCATTATTAGGCAATGTTACGGTTGATGACGGTGATGATGATCTCCCTAGAATGTCAGCAACAGATAATGACGATGTACCTACAAAAGTGACAACCGTTCAACCACAAGCTACGACAGTTGAGCAACCTCAGCAAGTATCACCACAAACATCTGTGCAATCTGTACAACCTGTAAATGTTCAACAATCGGCTGCTCAACCGAATAGCGCTCCTGTTGAACCTGTTATACAGCCTCAGGTTGCGGCAACTATTAACTCAGCGACTACAGCTCCTGTTGTAGAAACGCAAGCGCCAGTACAGCCTGAAATCATTCAGCAACCACAGCAGCCTACGTATACTCCAGTGCAAGAAACTGTTCAGCAACCTGTAGCGGCCGAGCCAGTGTTTCAGCAAGCACAACAGGTGGTCGTCGACATTCCTGTGGTTGAGCCTGAAATTATTGAACAACCGATTGAAAAATCTGCTGTTGAGCCTCAAGCACAATTTGTTCCTGCTGAAGAGCCTGCACAAGTTGAAGTAGCAACGCCAGTCGTTGAAGAAAACGTTGTGCAAGTTGCCGAGCCTTCGATTCAAGCCAAGCAAGAGCCAAGTGTATCTTTCATGCCAGAGCCAGAGCCAGAGCCAGAGCCAGAGCCAGAGCCAGAGCCAGAGCCAGAGCCATTACCACCAACTTATATATCGCTATGTGTTCATGCGCGCAATGGTAAGATTTTACGTGGGCCGTCACTGTTCGCATGTTTAGAGCGTCATGGTTTAATTTTTGGTGAGAATTCAGTGTTCCATCGTCATGCTGATTTAGCTGGCACGGAACCTGTTATTTTCTCAGTAACTAACTTGCTAAATCCAGGCTCTTTCCCTGAAACTAACTACCAACATTTTGAAACACCAGGTATCGGCTTTTTCTTAATGTTGCCTTGTTACGGTAAGGCAGCCAGTAACTTTAACTTAATGCTACAAACAGCACAGCAAATTGCTGATGAGTTAAATGCAGATGTTCTCGATCAAGATCGTGTAATGATCACGCCAAATCGTATTACGCAATATCGAGAAAAATCAGTGAAATATAATGATGCTTAATCTTTAAAAAGATGAAGTCATTAATGAGCAGGCTCCTTTAAGGGGCCTGTTTTTTTATTTAAATTTAGGCAATAGTCTTAATCGTTTTATTATCGATAGGGCGTTGTTTTGGCAGAAACTATCAAGATTTGTCAGGTAGAAAAAATGAGTATTGACCTTCAGCAACAATTATTAACGCTACGACAGCAACTCGATTACCACGGTCATCGTTATTACGTTGAAGATAACCCAGAAATTCCTGATGCTGAATATGACCGGATGATGCAGCAATTACTAAAGATCGAAGCTGAGCATCCAGAATGGATAACGGTTGATTCGCCAAGCCAACGTGTTGGTGGTGCTGCGTTAGAGGGGTTTACTCAAGTTAAACATGAGATCGCGATGCTTTCGTTAGACAATGCGTTTAATGATGATGATTTACGTGCATTTCAAAAACGTTTACAAGATCGTTTGCGTTCAGGAGCAACACTTAGTTACTGCTGTGAGCCTAAATTAGATGGTCTTGCTGTGAGCCTAATGTATGAAAAGGGGGGGTTAGTACAAGCAGCAACCCGAGGTGATGGCGCAACAGGTGAAAATATCACTCATAATGTGCGTACTATTCGCGCTATTCCCTTAAAGCTTCAAGGCGACGACTGGCCTGAGCGATTAGAAGTTCGCGGCGAAGTCTTTATGCCTAAAAAAGGCTTTGAAGCGTTAAATATCAAAGCGCTTAAAAAAGGTGATAAGGCATTTGCAAACCCTCGAAATGCAGCAGCTGGTAGCTTACGTCAGCTAGATCCTAAAATTACCGCGACGCGGCCGTTAAGTTTTTATGCCTATGCTGTCGGTGTTGTCGATGGACGTGAACTTGCCAATACGCAATATGAACGCCTGTGCCAGTTAAAAGCATGGGGACTTCCAATGTGCCCAGAAATTCGCAAAGTTGACAGTATTGAAGAAGTTATTGCTTATCATCAGAGTATTGGTGAAAAGCGCCAATCACTAGGCTATGAAATTGATGGTGTGGTGATTAAAGTTGATGATGTTGATACACAACAACAGCTTGGCTTTGTTGCTCGAGCACCTCGTTGGGCAATTGCTTATAAATTCCCAGCCCAAGAAGAGATGACAACTCTAAACAATGTCGAGTTTCAGGTTGGGCGTACAGGTGCAATTACACCCGTTGCTAAGCTTGAACCTGTGTTTGTGGGCGGTGTAACAGTCAGTAATGCAACACTGCATAATGCTGATGAAGTGGCGCGTTTAGGCGTGATGATTGGCGATACCGTTATTATTCGTCGTGCTGGTGATGTCATTCCACAAATCGCTTCAGTGGTTGAGTCTCGTCGCCCAGAAAATGCGCAAGCGATTGTATTTCCAACAGAGTGCCCTGTTTGTCAGTCAAAGGTTGAACGTATTGAGGGCGAAGCCGTCGCACGTTGTACCGGTGGCCTCTTCTGTCAAGCCCAGAGAAAAGAAGCGTTAAAACACTTCGTATCACGTAAAGCATTAGACGTTGATGGTTGTGGCGAAAAAGTGATAGAGCAACTGGTTGATCGTGAAATGGTAACCACACCTGCTGATTTGTTTAAATTCAGTGCAGGAGAAGTGACGGTACTTGAGCGTATGGGACCTAAATCAGCTCAAAAACTGGTTGATGCGCTGAATGCTTCAAAACTGACAACATTACCTCGTTTTATTTATTCTCTAGGTATTCGTGAGGTAGGTGAAGCAACGGCTGCAAACCTAGCGAATTACTTTGAGACATTAGAAGCAATTAGCCAAGCAACGAAAGAGCAGTTAATTGAAGTGCCTGATGTGGGTGGTATTGTTGCTGCGCATATCTTTAATTTCTTTCGTGAAGAGCACAATATGGTCGTTGTGAACGAGTTAAAAGAAGTTGGGATACATTGGCCTGAAATTGAAAAAATTGATGAGGATGTCGAATTACCGCTTGATGGAAAAGTGGTTGTACTAACAGGATCTCTATCTCAATTAACTCGCTCTGATGCGAAAGCTGCATTACAAAAATTAGGTGCAAAAGTCACAGGCAGTGTTTCGAAGAAAACTGATTTATTAGTGGCAGGTGAAGCGGCTGGCTCTAAATTAACGAAAGCACAAGAGCTAGGTATTGAGATCTGGGACGAACAAAAACTCGTTGATCTGATGGCTTAATACCTTTTTATAAGGTTGATAAATTTTGTTACAAAAAAAGTCGCTCCATTTTGGGCGGCTTTTTTTTATGAATTAAATGAAACAGTGTATATAACTGTGTGATCAATACGTGTAATAGATGTTTCATTATCAACAACAAATCATTGTGTTAATAATTTGTTTTTTAAAAAAATCAGGTATGTCAATAAAAAGAAAAATACGATCAGGGTCACACATATATGCTGGTTGGTTTATAGGTTATTGTTTTAATTGTGATTTTACTTTTTGGTGAAAACATTTGAACTGGATCACTATAGGCTGGAAACTTTGCACTGAATCAAATTTTTAACACAAGAAAGTAAGTTCTTATTGATGTTTTGCGCTGCGAAAGTAGTCTTAATAGCGAAGTTACACAAAGTTCAATTTTGAACGAAAAAAATATGAATTGGTCGAAATGATTCGGCTAACATATGGGAAATTTACTTGTAGCCTTCGGCGGCCAACCTTTCAGGTTACAGGTAAACAGCTTATATCTTTTAGGAGTTATTCCATGGAAAACATGTTTAAACGTACACTACTTGGTGCTGCAATCGCAGCTGCTGCAATGACCTCAATTTCAGCTAGTGCTGAAGGTGCAGATGCAGTTGCTATTCAAAAGCTTAAAGAGTCATTTTCATATGAAGTTTACGGTGTTATTGCTATGCAAGCACTGACTCGTGATTATAACGAAGCAGGTAAAGCTCTTTGGGCAGAAGATAGTAATTGGAAATTAAATAATGAATCACGTATTGGTTTCCGTGGCAGCAAAGATTTTGCTAACGGCCCAAAATTCATTTGGCAGATTGAGTCTGGCTATGTTGGCGGTAGCGGTAACGCTGCTGGTGACAGTGGTAAATTAGGTGTACGTGATACATTTGTAGGCTTTGAAGGTGATAGCTGGGGTAAAATCCGTATTGGTCGTGTTCTTACTCCTATTTATGAAATCATCGACTGGCCAGGATCTAACCCAGGTCTAGGTGATGTTTATGACTGGGGTTATGGTATTGCAGGTGCTCCTTATCAAGACCGTCAATCTGACACTGTGCGTTGGGACTCGCCAACATGGGGTGGCTTTAGCGTTGATGTAGCATTTGGTCGTGGTGATGCTGTTGCTCAAGCTGATAGCAACTGGGGTGGTGCTGCTGCGCATTACGCAATTGGCCCTGTAACACTACAGGCTGCATATGAGCGTAATAACTCTTCAGAGTGGATTAATGATACTTACCTAGTTGGTGTACAAGGTAACTTTGAGAACGGTTTAGGCTTCTTTGCTCAGTACAAGATGATGGAAGCTAATTCACAAGTTGCTGGTACTGCGGATGAGAGTCAAAATGCTTACACTGCTGGTGTAATGTATAACATCGCTGATTACCAGTTTAAGGTAGGTTATGCGGCGAACGAAGATTTAGAGCGTGATGGTAAGAAAGTTGGTTACACTGACGACTCTGTAATTTCTGGTCAGGTAATGTACTTTATTGACCCATCAGCTGTTGTTTATACACGTGTTCGTCATGTAGAGCGTGCTGATGAAGCAGCTAAACGTGTTGATAATCAAAACCCAGAGTTCATGGAATACTCTGTAGGTGTAGAATACTACTTTTAATTAATACTTTATTAATTAAAACTTTAAAGAACGAGCGTAATGCTCGTTCTTTTCTTAAGCGTAAACAGGATACTTGTATGAAAAAAATAATTTGTAGTGTGTTGCCATTGGTATCGCTGTTCTCTAGTAACATTTATGCTGATGTGAAATTTGAATCATCAAAAGAAACAAATATTCTTGTTGTAAATGGAAAAGAGGAGGGATGGTCTTTTATAAAAGCTACAAATGAAGTGGTTTTACCTAATGGTGAAAATCAAATTTTATTTAACATCGGTACAGTTGTATTAGATGATGCTGCAAAAAAGAAATTTAATTCAACGCCATTATTAATTAAGTTTGATGCAAAAGATACTAAATTAGTTCTAGGGTATCCAAAAATTCGAACATTAGATCAAGCTGAAGCTTTTAATAAGTCGCCTGAAATAACACTAAAAAATAGTCTGGGTGATGAGGTTAAATTCGAATATATTCAATTAAATAGCTCAGGATTACAGAATTTTAGAGACTACGAAAGAGAAGTTGCTGATTATAACAAGTCTGGCGGTATTGCATCAATTGGGTATGTTGAAACAACGTTTAGTACTCCAACCATTCCAGCTTCTACTCCATCACCTGAAGCAAAAATGAAGTTTTTGAAAAATGCATTCATTGGCCTATCTGAAGAAGAAAAACAAGAATTTATGTCTTGGGGACTAAAAAATTTATAGTTTCGATTAAAAACGTAAACAATATATTTTATAAATTACTTCTATTGATAATAATTGATAGAGGTAATTTGTTTTTCAAAGTCTTATTAAAATAATCTCTGTATTGATAGTTTTATTAGAGTAATCTTTCTCAACACCTCTCCAAACTTCGAATTTCTCATTGTAGACAAAGCATTGTAGATTTACTCCACGGTGCTAAAATACTCGTTATTAGATAAGACACAGTAGCCCTTACTGTGTAGTCCTTCATTCATAAGGTAATTCCAATGACGGTTAAAACTCGTTTTGCACCAAGTCCAACTGGCTTTTTGCACGTAGGTGGTGCTCGTACTGCACTTTACTCATGGTTATACGCTAAACATATGGGCGGCGAGTTTGTACTTCGTATTGAAGATACGGATCTAGAGCGTTCAACTCAAGAAGCTATCGACGCGATTATGGAAGGGATGGAGTGGTTAGAGCTTAACTGGGATGAAGGCCCTTACTACCAAACTAAGCGTTTTGATCGTTATAACGAAGTGGTTGATCAACTTCTAGCAGAAGACAAAGCGTACAAGTGTTACTGTCCGAAAGAGCTTCTTGACGAAATCCGTGAAGAGCAAATGGCAGCTGGTATTAAACCTCGCTACGATGCAAACCACCCTAAAATTATTGCAGCTAATGCCGCAGCAACAGAAGATTCACCATTCTGTATTCGCTTCCGTAACCCTAAAGAAGGGACGGTCATTTTTGATGATAAAATCCGTGGTCACATCGAAATTGCGAACAGTGAGCTTGATGATCTTATCATTCGTCGTACAGATGGTAGCCCAACGTACAATTTCTGTGTGGTTATCGATGACTGGGATATGGGTATTACTCAAGTTGTTCGCGGTGAAGACCACATCAACAATACGCCTCGTCAAATTAATATCTATAAAGCGCTAGGTGCACCAGTACCTGAGTTTGCACACTGCGCAATGATTCTAGGTGATGATGGCGCAAAATTATCTAAGCGTCATGGCGCTGTAGGTGTAATGCAATACCGTGATGATGGTTACCTGCCACAATCATTACTGAATTACTTAGTACGCCTAGGTTGGTCTCATGGTGATCAAGAGATTTTCTCACGACAAGAGATGATTGATCTATTTAGCCTAGAATCAGTAAGTAAATCAGCATCTGCATTTAATACTGATAAGCTATTATGGCTAAATAACCATTACATCAAAACAGCTGAACCTGAGTATGTTGCGAAATACCTACAATGGCACTTAGATAAGAAAGAAATTTCTATTGAAAATGGCCCTGCTATTACAGATGTGATCACGCTAGTGGGTGAGCGTTGTAATACATTGATCGAACTTGCTGAACAATCTCGTTACTTCTACCAAGACTTTAACGAATTTGAAGCTGGCGCGGCGAAAAAGCATTTACGTCCTGTTGCAAAAGAAGCGTTAGCGCTTGCACTGGCTAAAGTTGAAGCACTTGAAGAGTGGACAACAGAAAATCTTCATGCCGTTATTGCACAAGTGTGTGAAGAACTTGAGCTAGGTATGGGTAAAGTGGGTATGCCTTTACGTGTAGCTGTTACAGGTCAAGGTCAGTCGCCTTCTGTTGATGCTGTGATGCAGCTTATTGGTAAAGAGCGTGTTGTCGCTCGTATCAAAATGGCGTTAGCATTTATTGCAGAGCGTGAAGCTAACGCATAAGCTTGTTAAATATAAAATAAAAAAACGGAGCATTAATGCTCCGTTTTTTATATTTGCTAATTAGAATCTTGCGTTCACAAGAGGGAAAACAGGAAGATCTTTGCTAACGAAAGTACCCGAACGGTCGAAGTTGATTAAACCTATTTGAATACCTTTATTAATATGATTTGTTGCGTTCATAAAGCCAAATTGGAGTCCATTTAAACTACCTGCATAATTAAAGAGTCCCAATTGCGCACCTGTGAAATTACTTGCTGTGTAGTTTACTAGGCCGACATCAGCCCCTTTTGCTGTTCCGCCATTAAAGTTTGCTAAACCTAATTCAAACCCTTTCATACTTGTACGGGTACGGTTTGCACCATAGAACAAACCAAGGTTAATTCCTGTAAAGTTATCAATATCAGAAAGACCAAGAACGGAAAAATTTAACCCTTTCACATTGTGGCTTCGACCATAAAGTGCACTTACTCGAACACCTGATACATCACCTGCAGGCAAGTTAATCGTTGGAACAGAAAGTTGTACTGGAGAATCAGCGTAAACGGATGGAGCACAAATTGCCGTTGCGAGTAAAAGAGAGGTCAGTTGAAGCTTCATGAAAATAATCCTTAAGGTTAGTCGTCACCATTAAAGATATTTAACCGCACTTTATTACTAGAGGTGTCAATGGTAAGTAAATGATATAGGCGTGATTATTTTATGTTTGTTAGGGTTATATTTTTGAGTTAATTCACAAATATGCTTATATCTTTGTAGTTATGTTGACACTGATGCAGTGAGATTTTATTGTATTCTTGTTTTGGGGCTATAGCTCAGCTGGGAGAGCGCTTCGCTGGCAGCGAAGAGGTCAGCGGTTCGATACCGCTTAGCTCCACCAAATTCTAAACCTCGCCTTGTGCGAGGTTTTTTTATGTCTAAATTTATCCATTTAAAACAAAGCCCCGCATAGTGGCGAGGCTCTTTATTGCTATAGCGAAATCTTAGAATCGCGCATTTACAATAGGGAATACAGGTAAGCTGTTACTGACGAAAGTACCAGACTTATCATAGTTAATCAGGCCGATCTGAATGCCTTTATTAATATGATCGGTTGCGTTCACTAAGCCAAACTGTAGGCCATTTAGTGTTCCTGCGTAGTTAAATGTACCGAACTGCGCACCTGTAAAGTTGCCAGCAGTATAGTTTACGGCACCAAAATCAGCCCCTTTCGCATTACCGTCGTTCAAGTTTGCAAGACCAAATTCAAGCCCCGTCATCATCGAACGAGTACGGTTCACACCAAATGCTAGGCCAAAGTTTAGACCTTTGAATGTATCAATATCTGAAAGACCTAATAATGAGAAGTTTACACCTGTTACAGAAGCGGTATGCCCATATAAAGCATTTAAGCGAACCCCTGTAACGTTACCTGCTGGTAGGTTTACGCCGGGTACTGAAAGCTGAACTGGTGTGTTAGCCATAGCTGCTGCAGGGGCAAGAAGAGCGGCAGATACAATAAGAGATGCTAATTTCATTTTCATAATGTCCTATACAAACTCATAACATGAGAGTTATGAAGTGCTGGCAGTATAAACACTAAACAATAAAAAACAACGTTCAAATATTGTAACGTTATGTTTCAAGTAATGAGCTAAATAAATCCATTTTATTGATTTAAAACAGTAAAAATATTTTTGATAATAATAGTTGTAGCCGTTTATTAGCCACAAAAATAAGGCTAATAACACGTTATAAAGCAGATTGTTCAAAGATGAGCAGATTAAATCATGCGACCCGAAGTGATAAAGACTGAATCTATATTGTATTGTTACGACACTACATTGTGTGAAAATAAAAAAGGCTTAGCAATAAAAATCGCTAAGCCTTTGAAAAATATGGCGCTCCCTACTGGAGTCGAACCAGTGGCCTTCCCCTTAGGAGTCGAAATAAAGCGATATTTAATTTCATTTTATTTTACTTCATTCCATTTAATAGTCATTCAAAATCAAAATGTTACATTGATAATGGTGTTTTATAGTATTACTTTGTTTTGCATATTATTACGTGCTAACTACACCTATTACGTCACTAACTACACCAGTTACTGCATCTAGTTATACATGAGTTAGCGTTATATTTTATGTGAGGTTGTAATGCTTACTGCTACAAAAATTAAAGGGTTTAAAACAAGTAAGTCTTTTGACTATTTGTGGGATAAGACAAACCAGCGTGGATGTGGACGTTTAGGTATTCGTTGTTATTCGTCTGGCTCAAAAGTTTTCGTTTTTCGCTTTTATGTTGAAGGCCAACGTCATTTCATTCAATTGGGCTCTTTCCCACAAATGTCATTGGATACAGCGCGAACTTTTGCTAGAACCTATGGCGGTATGCTGAAAGAGGGGCTTAACCCAAAAGACGAATTAGAAAAAGAACGTCAATCAAAAGAGCAAGTAGAGAGAGAGAATGAACGACTAAAGAACTTAGAAAATAAGTTGGGTTGTTTAGAACAGTTGGTTGATAGTTATATTAAGCAAATGGTGCTAGATGGTAAGCGTACTAGTGAGCGAGTAAGAAAGGCTATTCAAGCTGACGTTTACCCAGTAATTCCACCAGCAACAAAGGCTAAAGATGTTACACCTCATGATATCAAGATGGTTTTAGCTAGAATGATACAGCGAGGTGCGAGCTCTCAAAGTAATAAGGTTCGTTCTTACTTACATGCTGCATTTAACCATGCTCTGAAACATGATAATGATCCAGCCAAGATGTGTACTGAAACATTATTTAATGTGACATTTAATCCTGTAACTTCAGTACCTAAACAATCCCACGCTGATAGGGTTGGCGAACGTTGGCTAAAATGGGACGAACTCTATCTGTTACTTAGCAATGAATCAGGGATGTATTTTGATGAAGATATTCATATCTTAATTAAACTTTGTGTTCATTTAGGAGGGCAGCGTCCGTATGAAGTGATGGCTACCCGCTGGGATAGCGTTGATTTTGATAATGCGTCTTTTGAAATAGCTGGTGAAGTTTCAAAAAACTACAGAGCTAACTTAATCCCTTTAACCGATACAGCGTATTCACTATTAAGCCGATTAAAAGAGATCAGCGGCGATAGTGTCTACCTTTTCCCTAGAGATAGTGCTTCAGGACATTTAGACCCAAATTATTTATCCAGAATAATCCGTAAGTTTTGTGTTGATACTGAATTTAAGAAGTTTGTACCAAGGGATTTACGTCGTACTGTGAAAACATTAGCAGGGGAGCTTGGCATATCAAAAGAGATAAGAGATCGCATTCAAAACCACTCAATGAATGATGTTAGCTCTAAACACTATGACCGCTATGATTACTTTAAAGAGAAGCGTATAGCACTTGAGCGTTGGGAAGCGAAATTAAATGCGAATGAGGTAAGTAACGTTATCTCGCTGTTTGGTTGATTGTTACTTAGGTCACTTTTGTTTATGTAAATAAAAAGCCAGACGATAAGTCATAAAGACAAATGACTTAGTTTTGCCTATCTCGATTCTAGAGACATTTGGAACGTAGTTTTTCTACCTTAAATTTTATTTAGTGTGTTATTCGTATATATCTCATCAATGAATAATAGATGTGATAAAAATATCAAAGCACAGAGTGGGCAATATTTGGCTTATGGGTAATTTATTGCTTGATATTTAGGTAACAAATAGCCTATTAAAGTGTGTTGATTTATGAAAACCACATGTATTCAATGGGTTAAAGTAAATTAAAAGTTGGCATTAATATTGTTTATAAGTGCAGGCGTAATAGACGCATTTATCATCTTTTTTTTGAAGGATATTCTTATGCCAACTCCTTGTTATATTGCTATTCAAGGTAAAACTCAGGGCAACATTACAGCGGGTGCATTCACGGCTGATTCTGTCGGTAACATTTATGTTGAAGGTCACGAAGACCAAATGTTGGTGCAAGAGTTTAAGCATGTGGTGACCGTACCGACGGATCCACAGTCGGGTCAACCTTCAGGTCAACGTGTTCATAAGCCATTTCCGTTCACCGTTGCGCTGAATAAAGCGGTACCACTGATGTATAACGCCTTAGCATCGGGGGAAATGTTGCCATTGGTTGAGTTAAAATGGTATCGCACCTCTGTTGACGGTAAAAAAGAACATTACTTCACCACCACATTAACCGATGCCACGATCGTGAATATTGATACACAAATGCCACATTGTCAGGATGCGTCAAAAGTGGACTTTACTCAGCTTATTGAAGTGTCGATGTCTTACCGTAAGATCAACTGGGATCACACTATTTCAGGTACATCCGGTGCTGACGACTGGTGAGCACAGCTAGAAGCGTAATCATCACGACTGATATTGACCCGCATAACGCCTCTGTTGTGCGGGTTTTTGTCGTTATCGATAAATGAAAGGAAGCGGAGTTAAGGTAAAACATGGCGCAGCAAACAGGGTTACAATTTACCTTTGAGGTAGAAGGGTTAGAGGCTTCTACATTTGTGGTGACGGCATTTAACGGCGTAGATAATCTCTCGTTACCGTTCTCATTTACGATTGAACTGGCGAGCCGTCAATCGACATTGACGGCAAATGATACCATCGATCGCCCTGCATCATTAACAGTGTGGATGCATGGGGAAAAACAGCAACAATGGCGTGGCATTGTACGTCAATTTACCCAAGGGGATACGGGGCATCACCATACCTTTTATCAGGTGGAGTTAGTGCCGCCTTTTGCGCTATTAGCGTTACGTCAAAATGGTTGTTTACTGATTGTGATGATTTATATCTTTGTTATAGAGTATATTTAAATAATGATATATATCCTTTTTTTAATGCGTTATCTAAGCAAGTTACTATAAGTAATTATAGCGAAGTTAAATCTAGGCGAGATTTTTAAATATTCGAAAAAGCAGAGAGTTATTCTCTGCTTTTTTGTGGATGATGGCATGTTTCACAGATTAAATGATGAAAGAATCGAGTTTGGCTTCAAGATAATTTTTTGCAAAAAAAAAGTATTAATATTTTGTTACACAATATATTGATAATTAAATGGAATCTGAGTAATTGCCTATATTTCACACCCGTATTAAATAATATATTCAAAGAATAATTATTGATGTCAGTGTGTAATACCTATGCCACTTGTTGCTCATTATCGTGATACAGATCTTCAGCTTCAAACTGTTGCTCAACATTTATCAGAAACAGGTGAACTTTGTAGTGAGTTTGCAAAAAAAATCAACCTAGAACAGACAGGATTAATACTAGGTTTACTTCATGATTTCGGTAAATATAGCCAAGCTTTTCAAAACTATATACAGTCAGCTCAAGGGTTAATTGACCCTGACGATGTCTGCTTTATCGATGCTAAAGCCAATAAGGGTAAAATTGATCACGCAACAGCAGGTGCTCAATATATTTATGAAGCGCTTAAAAAGTATGGTGGTCAAGGTCAGGGGGATCTTTGTGGGCAAATATTAGCTTTATGTATTGCATCACATCATAGTGGGTTGATTGATGTTCTCTCAGCTGATTTTAATAAAGGAAATATCTTTAATTCTCGTATTCAAAAGTCAGAAGATAAAGCACATTTACAAGAATGTCGAAACAATGCTGATCCAGAAATAATACATCGTGTTAATGAATTGTTAATTACTTCAGAAGGTGCCCCTAAGCTATTAGATGAATTTTTTCAAAAAATAAAATCCATACTTGGTTCTCCCAAAACAGCAAATTCAACTA
Organism: Photobacterium sp. GB-50; assembly: GCF_003026755.1. NCBI lineage: Bacteria > Pseudomonadati > Pseudomonadota > Gammaproteobacteria > Vibrionales > Vibrionaceae > Photobacterium > Photobacterium sp. GB-50. The sequence goes on along the minus strand of NZ_PYNX01000001.1, from coordinate 504,309 downwards.
TTAATAGCTTTAAACTTGGTTTTCTCACACGCTTCCTTTTTAGCTGTTTAATTGACGCAGACCGCTTAAATAGTGCTGAATTTAGTGAGCCTCGCCGTTTACAAGAGCGTCTATCTCGTTCAATCAAACCTGATTGGAATATTGCAATCACACGCTTAGAAAATAAATTAGCCACATTCAACATTAGAAATCCTATTGATACTATTCGCCGAAATATATCATTGGATTGTCTAAACAAAGCTCAAGAAAAACAAGGCATTTATAGTCTAACCGTGCCGACTGGCGGCGGTAAGACGTATGCCAGTCTTCGCTATGCCTTACATCATGCGAAAAAACATCAATGTGAGCATATTTTTTATATCATTCCATTTACATCAATCATTGAACAAAATGCTCAGGTTATTCGTGAAGCGATCGAACACCCCGATGATATTCATCCATGGGTACTAGAGCATCACTCGAGTATTGAGCCTGAACATCAAACTTGGCAAAGTAAAATTTGTGCAGAAAACTGGGACACGCCCATAGTCATTACAACTATGGTACAGTTTTTAGAAGCACTATTCTCTGGTGGCACTAAAAGTGCCAGGCGGTTACATCAACTTGCTAATAGTGTTCTTATTTTTGATGAAATCCAAACATTACCGATTAACTGCACCCATTTGTTTTGCAATGCATTAAACTTTCTCGTTGAACAGGCCAATTCAACCGCACTGTTATGTACAGCAACACAACCGTTACTCAACCAATTAGACAATAGTGAAAAAGGTCAATTAAAGATCACTGGTGAGTTAGTCTCAAATGTGGGTGCGCTATTTGATGATTTAAAACGCGTTCATATCAAGAATTGTTGCAAACCGCTTGGTTGGTCGCTAGATGAAATCACAGATCTTGCAATAGAACAATTTGAATCAACGGGAAGTTGTTTAACCATTGTTAATACCAAACAATGGGCACAAGATTTATATTTTGCTTGCCAAAATAAAATGGATGCCGATGCTTTATTTCATCTTAGTACCAATCAATGCTCAGCACACCGTAAAATTATCTTAGCCAAAATTCGTCAGCGTCTTGAAAATCATCAGCCTGTCATGTGCTTTAGTACTCAACTGATTGAAGCTGGTGTCGATGTTGATTTTGCCAGCGTGATCCGCTTTTTAGCTGGGTTGGATTCTATCGCTCAAGCAGCGGGTCGATGCAACCGTAACGGCAAAAAGTCGACCGCTACCGTTTTTGTTGTTAACCCAGATAATGAAAACACCAAAATGTTAACTGATATAGAGAAAGGCAAAAGGATCACTGAGCGAGTCATGAACGAAGGTTTTGATGATTTACTCGATCCAAAGGCAATGGCTCAGTATTTCTATTATTACTTTTTTCAGCGTAGTGAGGATATGGATTATCCATGCAAAGACAGTCAGAAAAACACCACTTCATTATTGGCTTTATTATCAAACAATAAATTGCACCCTTGCTCTTTAAATAAGCACAGAATAGAACAACATAACTTACCGCGTTTAGAGCAATCTTTTATGGAGGCGGGTAATATTTTCAAGGCGATAGACGCCCCAACCCAAGCCATTATTGTTGATTACCAATCATCAGATGGACATGTTGACGCTCAGCCCACAGCCAAAGACATCATCAATACCTTATGCAGTAAAGATAAAAAATTTGATGCCGAATCGTACTTTCAAGCCTTAAAACAGGCGCAAAAATACAGTGTGAATGTTTTCCCAAATGTGTTTGAAAAATTACTGAAAACTCAAGCCATTTATGAAACTCAACCTGGATCCGGTATTTATTGTCTTAATGAACAATATTACGACGACGCCTTTGGCCTGAGTACAGAGATAGTCAACTCATCTAACTTTTATAGCTGTTAACTACGGAGAGTATTACGTGAACTCAACACCTAAAAATAGCATCAGTTTTCGAGTCTGGGGTCGTTATGCTCTGTTTACGGATCCCGTGACCAAAATTGGTGGCGAAAAATGCAGTTACCATGTTCCAACCTATGAAGCACTTAAGGGCATTCTAAAATCCATTTACTGGAAGCCAACCTTGATATGGGTCATTGATCGAGTACGGATCATCAACCCGATTCGTACCCAAACTAAAGGTACTAAACCTCTGGTTTGGGGCGGTGGTAATACGCTTGCTATTTATACCTTTTTGCATGAAGTGGAGTATCAAGTCGAAGCCCATTTTGAATGGAATACTCATCGACCTGAACTTAAACAAGATCGCATTGATGGCAAACACTTTGCCATTGCGAAACGCATGCTTGAAAAAGGCGGTCGCCAAGATATTTTTCTTGGAACGAGAGATTGCCAAGCCTATGTCGAGCCCTGTGAATTTGGCTCTGGCAGCAGTATTTATGACAATATTGATGAACTGAGCTTTGGTTTAATGTTCCACAGTTTTGGTTACCCAGACGAAACAGGAAAAGATGTACTAGACAGTCGATTTTGGTTCCCAACCATGCGCTATGGCATCATTGAATTTGAGCATCCTCAGCAGTTTGATAATTCTGAACCACAATTGATCACTCGCCATGTTCGACCGATGACAGCCAAAGAGTTTGAACTGGATGTCAATCTGTTACCTGTTGAAAAACAGGAGGTTGAACAATGAGTTGGTTAGGAAAATTATATAAAACTTATGAGGCAGTACAACAACTTGACTTAGTTCAGTCAGAGCAGATCATGCCGATTTGCCATACTCCTCAAAATGCCCATATTCACATTACGCTAAATCAAAATGGTGAGTTTATTCGGGCTGAGGTTTTAGAAAAAACGCAAATTGTGTTGCCCGCCACCGAAAAATCCGCCAGTCGTAGTAGTGGCGAAGCACCACATCCTTTGGCCGATAAACTGCAATATGTGGCGAAAGACTATGCCAATTATGGTGGTAAAAAGAAGCCTTATTTTAATGGCTATGAAGCGCAGCTAAAGGAATGGATAGAATCGCCACATTCACACCCTAAAGCAGCGGCTGTTTACCTATATATAAGTAAAGGAACGATCATTGCGGACTTAATCAAACAGGGTATTTGCCATGTTGATGAAAATCAGATTTTACTAACATCATGGGATGATTCAGACAAACCAACTCCCTTGCTCTTAAAAGTATTACCGAAAGAAAAAGGGCAAGTTGAGCAAGGAAGTGCCTTAGTGTGTTGGAGTGTTGAAATTGCAGGTGATCAATGTCCTCAAACATGGAAAGACAGCAGTCTACAACAGGCATGGATTGACTTTGATATTAACAATAGTGGTAAATCTTCACTGTGTTATGTCACTGGCAACAATATAGCAGCAGCGGTCAACCATCCTGCAAAAATTCGTCATACAGGTGATAAAGCCAAGCTTATATCTTCAAATGATAAAGATGGCTATACCTATCGTGGACGATTTTTCGATAGTCAGCAAGCCGCAACTGTGAGTTTTGAAGTCACTCAAAAAGCCCACAATACCTTACGTTGGCTTATTGATCGCCAAGGATATCGTAATGGTGATCAAGTCATTATTGCATGGGCGGTAAATCAGCCAGACATTCCTCAACCACTAGAAAGCCTTGATGAACCAGAAGCCCTATTTAATGACGATTGGGGAGATGTTGATAATTTAACTCTTAATACTGAACCTGCACCAACGCCTATAGAGCTAACGCTAGATCACAGCAAAGATCTAGGTCAACGCTTCGGTCATTTATTCAGTGAAAAGCTAAAAGGCAAATTTTCAGGTGCACCTTTAGCGCTTACAGATTCGATTGTCGTGATGGCATTGGACTCTGCAACCCCTGGTCGAATGGGGGTGACGTATTATCGTGATTTTCAACCAGCTGAATATTTATCAAACCTTGAAGCGTGGCACCTTGATTGTGCTTGGTGGCAACGAGCAAGCAAAGAAAAACAAGAGGCTGGAACACCAAAATGGTATCGCAACGCACCTAGTCAAACGGCAATCATAGACGCAGTTTATGGCGACATGGCCAATACAAAAAGTGGTCAAGGACTTAAGAAAAACATTTCAGAGCGCTTACTGCCATCGATTATCGATAAACAATCGATTCCTCTCGATATTATGCGCAGAGCAACATACAGAGCAACTCAACGTCACAGTTTTGAATTAGAACAGTGGGAACAAAATCTCGGTGTCGCCTGTGCACTATATCGCGGCTACGCAATCAGAACATTATGGAGAAACTACGCTATGGCGTTAGAAACGAATAATACTTCACGTGATTATCTTTATGGTCGTCTACTCGCCGTAGCCGAAAATATCGAACAATTCTCGTTAGATAAATCTGGTGAAAAGCGATTAACCAATGCGGGACGATTAATGCAGCGTTTTGCTGATCGTCCATTTACTACCTGGAAAACGATTGAATTATCACTGTTACCTTATATTCAGCGATTACAAAACACGCACGGTGGCTTTATCACCGCTAGAAAGCAATTACTCGATCAGATCCATAGCTTATTTAACAGCGATAGCTTTAACTCAGACAAAGCGCTCTCTGCGGAATTCCTACTTGGATTCCATAGCCAACGGCTTGAATTGATGGCAAAGAAAACGGCAACTGAATCTCAAGAAGAAGTTATTAATTAAGGAAATCACTATGTCACTGAATCATAAAATTGATTTTGCTATTATTTTTACGGTTAACCATGCCAATCCAAATGGCGATCCTTTAAACGGTAATCGTCCTCGTCAAGATTATCAGGGTTTTGGTGAAGTTACCGATGTTTGTCTTAAACGCAAACTACGCGATCGCTTACAAGAAGCAGAGCAGTCTATTTTCGTGCAATCCGATGAGAAAAAAACGGATAGTATGACGAGCTTACGTAATCGCGCTGAATCTGCTGAGTTTGGTGTAGGCAAAGATGTGTTTAATACAAAAAAAACCACCATTGCTGACGCAACTAAAATTGTCTGTGCTAAATGGTTTGATGTTCGTGCCTTTGGACAAGTTTTTGCTTATTCAAAATCAACGGGAAGTGAAGGTATTTCATTGCCTATTCGTGGTCCTGTAACCATTCAATCCGCATTTAGTCTTGAGCCAATCAGTATTGAAAGTACTCAAATTACAAAAAGTGTCAGTGGTGAAGGGGATGGTTCTAAAAAATCTTCCGATACGATGGGCATGAAACACCGTGTAGATAAAGCCACTTATGTCAGCTTTGGTGCAATGACGCCACAACTGGCAACAAAAACGGGCTTTAGTGATGATGATGCGGAAATAATAAAAACGCTTTTGCCACGTTTATTTGAAGGTGATGCCTCATCAGCACGACCAGAAGGCTCAATGGTCGTAGATAAAATTATTTGGTGGCAGCATAACAGTAAATCAGGTCAATATTCATCGGCTAAGGTGCATCAGACGCTACGTCATCATCTAGAACAAGGGTTACCGTTAGACAATTCAGCCCTTAACGACAGTTTAATGAATGTATTACCTGATCTAACACCTGAAATTATAGAAGGTTTCTAATCATGGATGAGCGCCTGATCCCTCTTTCAGCATTACAGCATTATGTATTTTGTCCGAGACAGTGTGCGCTAATTCATAGCGAACAGGTTTGGGCTGATAACTATTTAACAGCGCAAGGTAATCAGCTACATGAAAGAGTCGATCACGGCGCTCCTGAAACTCGAAAAAACATCCGTTTTGAACGGGGTGTTAACGTTGCTGCGCCACAGCTAGGTATTACAGGCAAGCTTGATTTACTTGAATATCATATTAAAGAGTACATTTATACTCCCGTAGAATATAAGCGAGGGCGCCCTAAAAAAGATGACAGTGATCGTGTTCAATTATGTGCACAAGCACTCTGTATCGAAGAAATGACAAATCAAGAAGTGACTACAGGTGCGCTATGGTATTGGCAAACACGTAAACGAGTTGATATTGAGATCAATGAGTCATTACGACAGACAACCCTCACTATTATTCAAGAAGTTAAGAACCTTTTTAATCGTGGAGTAACACCGAAACCCATATTAACCAAAGCGTGTGAGGCATGTTCATTAAATGATTTATGTTTCCCCTCGTTATTTCGCCAAGATAAATCAACAAAATATCTAAAATCCCTTTACCGCATGGATAGCGATGAATGAAAAAATTACAAAACTGTCTTTATATAAATAGAGATGGTGCCTACCTTCATAAAGAACGTGAAACACTGATTATTGATATAAAAGTCGAAGGAAAGAAACAAAAACTCATCCAATTACCGATACATTCTATCAGTCATATTTTTTGTTTTGGTAACATTATGGTATCACCTCAAGTCATGGGGTTTTGTGGCGAAAATGGCACTGGTTTGGCTTTTTTTAATCAATATGGACGTTTTCAAGCACGTATAGTTGGTAAACAATCAGGTAATGTTTTATTACGCAGAGCACAATACGAGATTACAGATAAACAAGCCGCTATTTTAGCTAGAGATATTGTAGCAGCAAAAATACGTAGCTCTCGAGCAGTATTACAACGGCATGCTCGTAATCATAACAATACCGTCGATATCCAGAATGCAATAAACAGACATCGTCAAATCATTGAAGAATTGCCAGCACATACTGATCTTGAAAAAATACGAGGATTAGAAGGCGAAGCTGCCAGTCATTATTTTAAAGTATTTGATCAATTAATCACTAATTCATCAAATGATATTCGCTTTGATGGTCGAAACCGTCGCCCACCGAAAGATCCAATCAATGCCATGTTGTCATTTTTATATGCTGTTCAAGGCAATGAAATAAGTAGTGCATTACAAGGCGTAGGCTTAGATCCTCAAGTTGGATTTTTACATGTTGAACGTCCAGGACGAGACAGTTTGGCACAAGATCTTCTTGAAGAATTTCGGTCCTTTTTTATTGATCGTTTAGTACTCACACTCATCAATCGAAAACAAGTATCAATGAAAGATTTTGAAACAGATACTTTAGGTGGTGTCAGTATAAAAGAGGATACACGTAAAGCTATTCTTCAGGCATATCAGCTAAAGAAACAAGAAGAGATTCATCATCCTTTTTTAAACGAAAAAATTGCCATAGGATTACTCCCTCATATACAAGCCATGCTCTTAGCAAGATACATTCGAGGGGATATTGCACATTATCCACCATTCTATCAACGTTAAATGAGATATCTAACTATGATGGTATTAGTAACCTATGATGTATGTTTAAGTGATTCATCTGGCAAACGTCGACTACGTCAAATTGCAAAACTTTGTTTAGATTATGGCGTAAGAGTTCAATATTCAGTATTTGAATGCGATATAGCACCAGATCAATGGGTAAAATTTAAAGCTAAGCTACTGGCATTGTATGAGCCAGATGTGGATAGTTTACGTTTTTACCTATTAGGAAAAAATTGGCGTCATCGTGTTGAGCATCATGGTGCTAAAGTTGCTGTTGATATCTACCAAGATAACCTGATTATCTAATTCGCTAACCTTATGTTCTCATGAAAAACCTATTAGGTTAGCTCAAATTTAATTTACTGATTATAAAGTTCTTTTACAAATTAGGATCTACTATTCAAAAAATCATCTCACTTTTAAATATGGTTAGCGCAACCCCCCTTTTTAGCATAGGCTACATCGGCTTTACCCAAAAGGCAGTCGCTCCCACCACGGGAGCGTGGATTGAAACCGTTAATGTCACTAAATGCTTGCTGGCGATCTGCTGTCGCTCCCACCACGGGAGCGTGGATTGAAACTCCTAGACATTGCAAAAGATAAATTAGCGGATTAGTCGCTCCCACCACGGGAGCGTGGATTGAAACAGTTCACATGTTAACGTGGTCTAAACAACGTGGCGTCGCTCCCACCACGGGAGCGTGGATTGAAACTAACCATGTGGAAGGGGAACCCCACCCTGTATCAAGTCGCTCCCACCACGGGAGCGTGGATTGAAACCACAAACAGTGTGTCACCATGTCTAAATGTGTCGTCGCTCCCACCACGGGAGCGTGGATTGAAACTCGTCGATGAATTCGTTGTACTGATCATACTTAGGTCGCTCCCACCACGGGAGCGTGGATTGAAACAATAAACCTTGCTATCAGTGTAGCTATACCAATTGTCGCTCCCACCACGGGAGCGTGGATTGAAACATCAACAAAAACACATCAAGTTAATGGCTTGCATGTCGCTCCCACCACGGGAGCGTGGATTGAAACGGCTGCTATAAAGACTATGATTACTGTGAGCCAGAGTCGCTCCCACCACGGGAGCGTGGATTGAAACAACACCACCGCTAGGTAATTCTACAGGGTCAGATGGTCGCTCCCACCACGGGAGCGTGGATTGAAACATTACAACACCAAAACCATAGGGGATTCTGAATCGTCGCTCCCACCACGGGAGCGTGGATTGAAACTCAAACACTTGAGAAAGTAACTCCCCTACTTACAAGTCGCTCCCACCACGGGAGCGTGGATTGAAACTTTATGGTTAACACCTTAATAGGATAAAAAAATGGTCGCTCCCACCACGGGAGCGTGGATTGAAACCAGACTGGCGAAGCATTTACAGCAATGGAGCTTTGTCGCTCCCACCACGGGAGCGTGGATTGAAACTCTTTAAAAGTTTTAACGTGGACTTGCTAACTAACGTCGCTCCCACCACGGGAGCGTGGATTGAAACTTGTTAATACCATTCAATATAGCCTCACCAATCCGTCGCTCCCACCACGGGAGCGTGGATTGAAACTGGTGCTGGTGGATCGGGTATAAACCTACCTGACGTCGCTCCCACCACGGGAGCGTGGATTGAAACACTTACTAATAGATCGTAATATCGACATGGATTTGTCGCTCCCACCACGGGAGCGTGGATTGAAACAAGAAGGGGTGTATCGAGATGTTTGAACTTACCGGTCGCTCCCACCACGGGAGCGTGGATTGAAACGGCGGTAGTGCTGCGCGTTTAATGGCAACGTATGAGGTCGCTCCCACCACGGGAGCGTGGATTGAAACTGAAACAGCAGAAGTTAATTTCTCTACGATGTACGTCGCTCCCACCACGGGAGCGTGGATTGAAACGGAAGATTCAGAAGAATACAAAGATTACAATCACGTCGCTCCCACCACGGGAGCGTGGATTGAAACTAAAGAGCCATAAGAGCGTTTACACTGTTACTGAGGTCGCTCCCACCACGGGAGCGTGGATTGAAACAAACGTTAGTATTGCATGTTCAACTGCGCTTTTTAGTCGCTCCCACCACGGGAGCGTGGATTGAAACAATAAAAAAGAAGATGGTTCACCGCTTTGCCAAGGTCGCTCCCACCACGGGAGCGTGGATTGAAACAGGTCTAACGCTGTACTGAATGTCGCTGAACCGCGTCGCTCCCACCACGGGAGCGTGGATTGAAACGGAACAGAGCAAAGCCCGACATCTTCATTCGCATCGTCGCTCCCACCACGGGAGCGTGGATTGAAACCATGCTATATAGTTAAACGCCCATTCATTCATAGTCGCTCCCACCACGGGAGCGTGGATTAAAACCAAGATGAACCAGATCCGAATGATGAGTTTGGCGTGTCGCTCCCACCACGGGAGCGTGGATTGAAACCAATCGGCATTAGTAACCATTGAAACACGCTGCGTCGCTCCCACCACGGGAGCGTGGATTGAAACCCAACGTGACGCTGTTTGCATCTGTTGAATCATGTCGCTCCCACCACGGGAGCGTGGATTGAAACACAAAACGTAAAACCATGATACTCTTTTTGGGTGTCGCTCCCACCACGGGAGCGTGGATTGAAACTAGTTAAATGTTAGAATTAATACTTACTAAAAACGTCGCTCCCACCACGGGAGCGTGGATTGAAACATACCAACAGCAATACCAACAGCCAAAACACCAAGTCGCTCCCACCACGGGAGCGTGGATTGAAACTAGTTCGAGCAGTATTGCTTATCTGAAACTGAATATGTTTTTTATAATATATAGATGGTGGAAGTGGTTAAAGTCAGTAGTGGCGGTGTGGTTGAAGAAGCTGTATTCGAAGACGTAAAAGCCACCAGCCAAGCATTAGTTGAACGTTTGGATGAAGCGATAATGATTGTTGATTTCTTTAATAAGCCTGATGATATCGATCATGGGATATACGCACGTAAAGGGCTTATTACGTGGTATAAGCGTCAAGCTGAAAAGAAGATAAGAGAGAAGGTTGAACGTTACGCCCATATCGTAGGTGTTGAAACTGGCGTAATTAGAATTAAGTCGTTTAAAAGCCGCTGGGGAAGCTGTACACCTTATGGTGACTTAGAGTTTAATTGGGTCATTATGATGGCACCGAATCGAGTAGTGGATTATGTGGTTATCCATGAGTTGTGTCATTTAATACAAATGGATCACTCTCCACAGTTCTGGCGTGAAGTTGAACGAGTAATGCCTGATTACTTTGAGCATAAGGAGTGGCTTAAAGATAATGGGCATAAGCTTGTAATTTAAAATATTAAATAAAGATGAGTGCGCACTCATTAAATTACTTACCTATGTTACTAACTTCTACCAAGTATCATGCGTATTCATCCAATTATCTAAAAACTGACTTTGTGGTCGTGTTATTTCTTGGAAGTAATCTTTCAACTGAAACTGCGGTTGATATACATGAAACTTAAAATGCTGGTAATCCATTTCTTGGTAATATTTATCAAGCGCTGTTTGTACAACTAACAATGCTTCATAACCATATTTTTCGAATAAGAAATATTTCATCGTTTCAAGCGGTATCTGATTTTTATCGACTATACCAAATACAGTGCTCCACTGAATAATATCGCTATCCATTAAGATATCCAAAGCTATAAAAGCCTTGTCTGCTCTCAATATATATGAATCATCAACAATGTTTAAATAAAACCAATTAGGAAAACGCTTAAATGCATTTCGAGAGCTAATTAATTTACCCAATTCACTGATAGGCCCTGTTGACGCACCACCATGTTTATAACAACGGTTATTCCTACCTGCACCTAACTCAGTGCATAAGCTACCATCTTTGTTTTTGGCATTACAAAGCATAATGATTACCTTTGGTTAGTATTAATTGAAAAAAACATATAGCTAATTGCGCACTTATTTTTAAACTAATGATAATTTCGCAATAATAATGTTGTTTTCTATCAGTGTTTTAAATTAAAAAAGAACATGCTGTACATTAGGGTTTGTTTTGTTCTTTTTATTAAAAGTATTTTGTAAATTAATATATATATCTTCTTCTATTTTTTTAAATGCATTACGAGCACTACTATCTGCTTTAGTAGTGTACATTCTAATAAACTTACCAATAGTAAGAGCAGGATCTTGAGTATTCATAAGTTTGAACTTATAGTATAATTCATACCATTGATTTGCTGATTTCATTATTCATTCTCTTAATGTAATAATCGGTAGATGAAATGTAATAGTTGCCATCTTCCGCTAAGTAGTCATTGTTACTATTGCTTTTTTCTTTAGGTCTATTTACGGTGGTTGACTCACCGTAAACCTTATAGTTTAACTCTTTTTTATTTAAACTATAGAAATTGCTTGTTTTGATGCTTCCATTACTTCTATTTTTCTTTATTAATATTTTACATAATACAATTTCTTTTATGCCTCGATTAATAGTTGCCTCCCCATAGCCGCTTATCTCACTTATCTTTTTTGCTGATGGGTAGCATTCAAAATCTGAATTCATAAAGCTAACTATATGCAATAATATTGATTTATTCGTCGGTGTTAAGCCTAATATTTTTGGTGCTGTTTTAGTAATTAATTGCGTTAATTCAAATTGCGTATTATATGACATACTATTTTTTGTCATTTATCACATTGATAGATTGTTTTATCATGGGTGACAAATACATCTACCACCCTGATAATTATCTACTATCACTATGATAGATAATCAAACCATTAATAAATAAATTAATAAAAGTGTTTTACTTTTTATCTGAAGAGCAAAGGCTTTTTAACCAATTTTTAATAACATCCTCTTCCCATCCGAGAACTACACCATTAATTCTCATTGGTTCAGGTAATATACCTTCTTTTATCCAGCGCCATATTGTTATACGACCTTTACTGGTTAATTCACAAAGTTCATCTTGAGTAATAAGACGTTTATTCATTATTTAAATTACCTATAATTTTTATGTCTTATTTAGGGTGCGTTGAAATACTATAGAATAGTTTGAAAGCTTGTAAAGTGTGATTAAATAAAATTTTTATGTTCTTTGTTGTTGTTAGTACCTTATTGGAGGTTGAAAGAGAGAGTTACATGCGCAAGATTTTTTTTATTTTTTTTATTTATTTTTCAGCGAGGTCAAAAATAGTACAGTTAGTTGTTCAAAAAAAACTCAAAACGTGGAGTGTTAGTATTATTGGAAATGAAAATGTATAGATTGCCGAGGGTACCAATCAGGTATTGAACGTTCTACTCTATTCTGAATTTTTCATGTATTTGTGATGTTATTAACACAAATTTAAAAAACAAAGATTTTTTTTACTTTTTTGGGGGATGGTGTATTTGGAGAAAGTAAAGAGTGCTAACTACACCTATAACTACACCTATTCATCCAGATATAAAAAAGGCTTAGCAATAAAAAATCGCTAAGCCTTTGAAAAATATGGCGCTCCCTACTGGAGTCGAACCAGTGGCCTTCCCCTTAGGAGGGGGACGCTCTATCCATCTGAGCTAAGGAAGCATTTGAGTATTATACGGTATATTTTCAAAAATATAAGGGAATACTCTTAACGTCGCGTTTGCTTGGTTAGTAAATCACCAGGTTGGATGCTTGCTGCTAATTCTGGTTGATTAACAATAAGTTCCGCTGACTTTTCATAAACGCGATCAACGGTTAAGCTAATTTTTGTATCAACCATTCGATTCCGCGGTATACCTTTTTGATCAATAAATCCTGCGCTATGCCAAAGTTTTAATTTATCACCTTGTTTTACACCATGAATACGACCAACGTTCATTTGTGCGACATTATTATGGATGTTGATGATTTCTGGGAGGCTGGCTCGGCAAGAGAGCGCACTTTCAATATCTAGCATCATATTTTGGCTGATACGTTGAATGCTCTGTCCATAAGGTGAAACCCAAAAACGTGCTGATTTGGTATCCACATGGCTTGAGCGAGAAAACGGCCATAACCCAATTTCACGGTAGCTATTTTGGTAGATGATCTCGCCTGTTTTACCGTCCATTATTTCCAATGAAACAGCAAACTGGCGATTAACTTGATCTTTCTTAACTAATTTTTCATCAAGGGTGGCGGTCAAATCTGTTATTTCACCACCAATTAAATATTGCGCATCGTGATCTTCAGCCAGCATCGTCATTGCAGATGCTTGGGTTGCACTGAAAGGGACGGTTGTTTTACCAGTAACAATAAAGCTTTGGGAACGTTTTTGAATTTGCTTTCCGAGCATTGAAGCGAAATCAGTACCTATTTTATAAACGCTACCCATGGCTGCTTGTTGTGGCTCAGTAATTGAAAAACTGCCTAATAGAATGCCTTTTTTATATTGGGTCTTGTGGCAACTTTTTGCCGATGGGTAAATGTCGATACGGCTGGTGACATACATTTTGCCGCCTGCTTTCTTTTGTTCAAGAACCGTTACATTGCGGATCTCATTACCACTAAAACGGTATTGTTGCTTAGGCTCTGCGAAATAAGGTTTTAATGACGGCAGTGTTGCGATTTCACCGCCCGCATGCTTCATCGCTTGATATACCGCATCTTCTAGTGCATTAACACGTGCTGTTTCTTCACTTTCTAAAATGACAGCTTCACCTGTTACTTCAACCCATTGGGCTGAGCTATAACATGAAAAAAACAAACAAAGTGCACTTAAGCTGCGTAAAAAAAATTTATTCATAAAAGCCCATTTAGGTATGTTTTTTGCTTTTTAATAGTTCGATGAAAAAGTGAATGCAAAGAGTGTTCCCAATTGGGCGCTTGTATTAAAGAATTTAAATGTTCATACGATATAAAGAAAACAATATTTGAGGGCGGGGAAGTAATGAATAAGTGGATTGTAATTGTGTTGTCGTTAGCGATGACTGCTTGTGCCGCACCTCCGGTTTATAACGGTAAAGAGAAATACTCATCAGGCGCCTATTCTTTATCAGACACGCCAAGACATACCGTTGATTATTTTATTGAAGGATTAGCGAATCAATTGGTAACGTCGAATCAATATTTAACGGCAAGTACGCCATTAGCCGTCACCTCGTTTGTTGATTTACAAGATATGACGGAAACCAACTGGCTCGGTAATGTGGTGAGTGAAAACTTCATGTACCAAATGCAGCAGCGTGGTTTTACTGTGGTTGATTACAAGTCAACAGGGGTAATTAAAGTGACTCGTAGTGGCGATTTTAGTATTAGTCGCAACTGGAAAGAATTAGCGTCACAGCAACCTGTTGATTACGTGCTAACAGGCACAATGCTGCGTCAAAGTGGTGGGGTGCTCATTAATGCACGAATTATCGGTATGCGCTCAAATGTCGTAATTGCAACAGCACAAGGTTTTCTTCCGGCAGAGCGTATTGGCCGAGACTTGGATTTTATGAATAAGATTCAGTTACGAAATGGGGTAATTATGCGTACAGATGTGCGTAACCGTCCTGATAATAATGTAATTTTAAAGCCGTAAGGAAGTAACAATGAAATATTATGTGGCTTTAGCTGCTGCGATGTTATTACTGTCAGGTTGTACTAATACAACATCAGGCAGTGCAACGGTTCCAGGTCCTGACTTAACCCAAAGTAAAGATGTGATCCAAGCGGTAGGGTATGCTTCAATTAGTGAGCAAAAAGGGCGAACCAAAGAAGAAAAAAGTATTCGTGCAATGCGCGCTTCTAAGTTAGATGCTTACCGCGAATTATCAGAGCAAATTTATGGATTACGCATTAGTGCAACCACATCACTCGATGATCAGCAATTAGGATATGAAAGTACGGATGGCGCAGTAGATGGTGTTATTCGTGGGGCAAAAGTTATTCGCAGTTATCCTGTCGGTGACAGTTATGTCACGGAAATGGAGTTAAATATTGGTTTGATGGAACGAATGAAGCAACACGGTGAAGTGTTTCATGTGCCGAATAAACAAGAAGTCATGTTTTAACTTTACGCTTTTAGGTTGGTACCTAATGAACGAACATTTTGTGCGACACCATCACAATTGTAGGTCATTTGGTGCCGACCACGACTTTGCTGGAATAAGTTATTTAGCTTATGAAAGCTGAGGTGAGCGCGCTGTAATACTTCGCCATTGATATCATTATATTGTTGGCATTCTTTAACTAGATCTTGAATCGTATTCACTTGTGTTTGGTAATCGTTGATCAGTGTTAACTGGTCGCGCTCTTCATGGGAAGACAATAAATAATCGTGCTGTTGGACTTTGTAGATCAGATCTAACTTCTCTTTGGCAATCTGTTCAATTTCTAATGCCTTGCGGCGAGTAATTGCCACTCTTTCTTGTTTGAGAAGATCGATTAAAGACAATAAGGTGGTTTGTTGAACTTCAAGCAGTTGACCAAGTGTCTGTTTCATTACGCTGATCTCAATTTTAGTATGCAAATGTTATCTTAAAGCCCATTAAGCTCGTCTTCGAACTTTAACATATTTGATGCAAGTTTATCGGCATCAATAGTATATGAGCCATTTGCAATTGCTTGTTTGATCTCTGCCACTTTTCCTGCATCAAAGCTTGGTTCTGTTGCTAATTGTTGATGAATTTGGCCCACAGCTTTACCTTGAGAGCTTAAAGATACTTCGTCATGCTGTTCTTTAGCAATGTTTGAGGTGGTAGTTTGCTCTTCCGTTGTGGTTGTTTTTTGTTGGCCAACACGTGTGGTATTTACAGGTTGTCCACCACGTAGGTGATCAATACTTGCCATAATGTTTTACCTTGATAATTAACTGTGATACCTAGCTATCGGCAAAGTGTGAACAGACTTTAGTAAATATTATGAAGATAAAATGATTTATTTATCGTCATGCGCAATCAACTTTTCTGACTAATACTTTACGGTTACTTCACCAACTGCGGTAATAATAGCATCAATCATACGTCTTGATGTTTTATTCTGAACTCGGATCTCTTCACCGATAGCTCCATCAGACAGTGCCTTGCCTTCTGTTACTATATTTAGTCCGCCTGTTCCGGCACGGATAATGACAGTGTCGTTACGGCATACTAAACAAATATCACGGGCTTGGATCATTTCTCCTAATTTTACTGAGCGTTTAACTTTTGATCCTATGATTTCATTAGGGTCTTCAAAGCTATTGCCTCGTTGGAAGCGACTTTCAACCATTTGAACGGAAAGTTTATCTCGAGTAATAACCATGCCTCGACCAAGAGCGACGCTGGCGACAACTTTAGGCAGTGTTAATTGTACATTTACAGGGACATAAAGCTGCCAGTTTTCGGTAGGGCATTTAACAAGCACAGTAACATTACCACTTAAGTTTTGTTTGCCGGGTAGGCTGGCTTCAAGTGGCGCTGAACAAGTAGAAAAACGAAGACGGTTATCAAGCTCTGCTGCTGTAACTTTTAATTTCCCTTTTTCTGGTAAGGTAACTTGCTGTTTTATTAAGTTTTCAGCGGATTTTTCCACGGAATCTAGCACGTTATAATCAGAAGCAAAGATATTTGTACTAAAGAAAAATAGCAAAAGGCCGATAAAAATTGGCAAGAGTTTTTGATCTCTGTGGCTTGTCACGGTAAATGCTCTTTGGTCATGGTTAGAATTACTATAACATTCGCAGTTATAGCTAGATATTCTAATATCTTGATTATTTATCAGATGTGATCGTGAGTGGATAAAGTGTGTTCGCGAGCGCGATTTATAACACGACAGGGAGTTTATCCAATGACAGGTATTTTAGATTCAGTTAACCAGCGGACACAATTAGTTGGGCAAAACCGATTAGAGCTGCTGACATTTCGTCTTAATCGACGTCAACGTTATGGCATTAACGTATTTAAAGTTAAAGAAGTTCTGCAGTGTCCCCAATTAACATCAATGCCGAATTTACATCCATTGATTAAAGGTGTTGCTCATATTCGAGGACAAACCATTTCTGTTATTGATATGAGTTTAGCGACCGGTGGACGCCCAATCACCGATTTAACGAATTGCTTTATTATCATTTCGGAATTTAATCGTTCTATTCAAGGTTTCCTTGTGTCTTCTGTTGAACGCATTATTAATATGAATTGGGAATCGATTCTTCCACCTCCTCAAGGGGCTGGTCGAAGTAACTATCTGACTGCTGTGACAGAAATAGACGGTGAACTGGTCGAAATTTTAGATGTTGAAAAAATTCTCGATGAGATCTCACCGGTTAATACCAACATTACAGGAACCGTGCTTGAAGAGTTGGTTGAAAATGGCCCTGCCGTGCGTCGGGTTCTTGTTGCTGATGATTCAACCGTTGCACGTAAGCAGGTACAACGAGCGATAGAAGCGATTGGTTGTGAATGCGTACTCGTAAAAGATGGTAAAGAAGCCATTATTAAATTGCGTGAAATGGCCGCTCAAGGCTCTATTTATGATCAACTAGCATTGATTATTTCAGATATTGAAATGCCTGAAATGGATGGGTACACATTAACTGCTGAGATACGAAATGATCCTAAATTAAAAGACTTACATGTTATTTTACATACATCATTAAGTGGTGTGTTTAACCAAGCCATGGTTGAACGTGTAGGAGCAAATGCTTTTATTCCTAAATTTAACCCAGACGAATTGGGTCGAGCTGTAAAAGGGGCAATGCCTGATAGCTCAATTGAATCGGCGTAACAGTTTGAAATTATTAAAAATTATTGAGTATTTAATGCCGAATGTACTGACAAAGAAGAGTTGTAAATGACAGCAGTAACTGTAAATGACCAAGAATATCGTGAATTTTGCCGATTTCTTGAGTCTCAATGTGGCATCGTATTAGGCGATAGCAAGCAATATTTAGTGCGCAGTCGTTTAAGCCCGTTAGTGAATCGTTTTTCTTTATCGTCGCTTTCAGACTTGTTGCAGAATGTATTATCAGGTCGTAATCGTGAATTACGTATTGCCGCCGTTGATGCGATGACAACCAATGAAACATTATGGTTTCGTGATGGTTATCCTTTTACCGTATTATCAGACAAAATTTTGCCTGAACTTGCAGCAAATAAAAAACCGATCAAAATTTGGTCTGCGGCGAGTTCATCAGGCCAAGAACCGTATTCTATGGCGATGACGGTTTTGGAAACCCAAGCTAAGCGTCCTGGTTTACTGCCATCTATTCAAATTACAGCCACTGACATCTCACAGACGATGCTAGAAACATGCCGAGCAGGTGTGTATGACAATCTTGCTTTAAGCCGAGGGTTATCGCCGGAGCGTCGCCGTATGTTTTTTGAAGACAATGGTGATGGCCGTATGCGGGTTAACAATAAAGTTAAACAAATGGTTAATTTTAGGCCGCAGAACCTTAAAGATAGCTATGCATTGCTGGGGAAGTTTGACATTATTTTCTGTCGAAATGTTTTGATATATTTTTCTCCAGAGATGAAATCGAAAGTTTTAAATCAATTAGCGGCCAGCTTAAATCCTGGTGGCTATTTGTTCTTAGGTGCATCAGAGTCACTAACAGGGTTAACAGAAAAATTTGAAATGATCCGTTGTAACCCTGGCATCATTTATAAACTCCGTTAATTGAAGAAGCGCTGCCGCTTGTTAATATTGCGTGTAGCGCTTTTTAGTTAATTATTCTCCTCTCTAGTTACCAACCATCTTCTTAATTTCTCAATTCTTAAAATTGGCACTGTCTTTGCTTCATTACTGCTAAGTAATTGTGGAGGCAAGATATGTCCATTTCGTTCGATAAAGCATTAGGGGTTCATCAGTATACTGTTGGCGTACGTGAAAAACGTGCCGAAACCCTAGCGAGTAATATCTCTAATGCCAACACTCCTGGCTATAAAGCAAAAGATTTAGACTTCAGTCGTGCGCTTAAAGCGGCAACATCTGGGGCAGATATTGGCCTAAGCCGAACAAATGGGCGGCACATTAATGCCTCTACACAAGTCAGTGGCGAGCAAAAATATCGTGTGCCAACACAGCCGGATACAGGGGATGGCAACACGGTGGATGCCCAACTAGAGCAAAACTTGTTTATGCAAAATAGTATTGAATATCAAGCATCGTTGGATTTTTTAGGTTCTAAATTTAAGAACCTGAGCAAGGCATTGAAAGGGGAATAATAATGAGTTTATTTAATGTTTTTAATGTAACGGGATCGGCAATGAGTGCTGAATCTGTACGTTTAAATACCACATCAAGTAACCTTGCTAACGCCAACAGTGTCAGTAGTTCAGCAGAAGAAACTTATAAAGCCCGTCATCCTATTTTTGCCGCCGCATTAAATTCTGCGTCTTATCATCAAAGCAGCAGCGTACCTGTGCAAGTTAAAGGTATTGTTGAAAGTGATAAGCCGCTATCAGCTGAATACAATCCAGAGCACCCGATGGCAAATGCTGAAGGTTTTATTTATAAGCCCAACGTTAATGTGATGGAAGAGATGGCGAATATGATTTCAGCATCTCGTTCATATCAAAATAATGTTCAGGTAGCCGATGCAAGTAAGCAGATGCTAATGAAAACCTTGCAGATGGGCAAATAAGGTAAGGAGTTGTCATTATGAGCACAGTTAATGGTGCAGGAACCAGCAATCTTTCTTACCTTGACCAGCTAAAAAGCATGCAAGATAAGAAAGTCGAACAAGAGCAAGAAGTCACAGGAAAAAATCAGCTAAAGCAAGATGATTTCTTGTCATTACTAACCAAGCAGTTAGCACAGCAAGATCCGTTTAAACCTGTGAGTAATGATCAAATGATCGCGCAAATGGCATCATTCGCTACCGTTGATGGCATTAACAAAATGAATGAGCAGTTTGGCTCATTAAATAGTGCGATGACGTCAAATCAAGCACTACAAGCTTCTTCTCTTGTTGGACAAGATGTACTTATTCCTAATTCAACCGCAATGCGCAGTAGCGAAGGCGAAATGTCTGGCATGACGCGTTTAACGCAAAGCATTGATAACGCAATGTTGCGCGTTGAAAATGAACAAGGTGAATTGGTTAAAACCATGAGTCTTGGTGCTAAATCAGCCGGTGAACATCCCTTTACATGGGATGGTAAAGATGATGATGGCAATATTATGCCGCAAGGTATGTATAAGTTTTCTGTGTCAGGCAATGTAAAAGGCGAAAGCCAGAATTTTGAAGTGCTTACACACGCAAACGTGAATAGCGTTTTATTAGGGAATAACGACGGTCAGGTGATGTTAAACCTTGCTGGTTTCGATAAGCCAGTTCAGTTGGCTGATGTTCTACAAATTGGCAAAGCAACACAAAAAGGATAATCGAATATGAGTATGAACATTGCGTTGAGCGGTCTAGGTGCAGCTCAAAAAGATCTAAATACCACCAGTAATAACATAGCCAATGCCAACACCTTTGGTTTTAAAGAATCACGTGCTGAATTTGGTGATGTCTATTCTAATTCGATTTTCTCTAATGGTAAAACGACAACGGGTGGGGGCGTACAAACCTCAACGGTTGCACAACAGTTCCATGAAGGTTCTAGTATTTATACCAATAACCCATTAGATTTACGTGTATCTGGTTCGGGTTTTTTTGCTGTGGCAGATAATAAGAATGAACCTTCGAATAATAATCTTACTCGCAATGGTGCATTTCATCTAAATAACGAAAATGAGTTAGTGAACTCTGAAGGTAAGTTTCTACTGGGTTACCCTGTCAATAAAGATTCAAATACCGTGGCTTCTTATGAAGCAAAATCGATGAAAATTGATGATGTATTTGGTCAGCCAACAAAATCAGGCACAATCAAAGTGTCTTTAAATTTACCTAATAAAGAAACAACGCCTAAAAATAGTCCATTTGACTTTAAAGATCCTGATTCTTTCAATAAATCAACGTCATCAACGATTTATGATTCATTAGGTAAACCGTATAAAATGACGACTTATTATGTCGCTAAATATGATCCTAATGCCGTTCCAACCAATGCTAATACATGGGAAGTGCATCAAACTGTTACCAATAACAGTGGTCAAGAGCGGTTATTAAAGCCAGATCCAGCAAGCATCCCTGCAGCTTATCAAGTTATTGATAATACAAACCCTGCAGCCCCTGTAGTGACAGGCTATCGGATGCGATTTGATCAAAATGGTCAGCCATATCCTGGAGACCCTGGTAATCCACCTGCCGTTCCAGCAACTCCACCAATGCCATTAAATATCCAAATGGAGACATTCGCTTCTGCTGGTATTGATGTCGGTGGTGCTGATCCTACGCAATCGTTAACTATGAATTATGATGATCCGACGCAATATGCTTCAGCGTTTGAAGTGCGCAAATTTCAAGATGTAGACGGCGCGACAACAGGTTATTTATCGAAAGTTGATATTGATCCTGAAGGCAATATTTTGGCGTCTTATTCAAATGGTAAAGATATCGTTGTAGGACGTGTTGCCTTAGCCCGTGTTTCTAATGAACAAGGGTTAGCACAGTTAGGTGGCACGCTTTGGAATACCACCCAAGAATCAGGTCAGGCGATTTGGGGCGATGCATCACAAGGTTCATTTGGCTCTGTTAAAAGCGGAACGCTTGAACAATCAAATATCGATATGACTCAAGAGCTGGTGGATTTGATAACCGCGCAACGTAACTTCCAAGCCAGCTCTCGTGCACTAGATGTGAATAATCAGCTACAACAGAATATTCTACAAATTCGTTAAGCTTTATCCTTTCCAGTCCTATTGCCGTTTTACCTTTTCGTTGAAGCGGCAATTTTTTTCCCTCCTGCTTTACCTTCTTGCTCTTTTGCTCTCAATTCACTGTTATTAAACAATAAATATAATTGGCTTAGTTTTTGCTTTATTGATGCTGTTAGATAATAGGAGTGTCAAAAAATGGATCGTGCTCTGTATCTTGCCATGAGTGGCGCAAAACAAGATATGTATGGTATGCAAGTTCATGCCAATAACTTGGCAAATGTCAGTACAACAGGTTTTCGTGCCGACTTACAACAGGCGCGCAGTATGCAAGCCTATGGTGAAGGTCTACCTAGCCGAGTGTTTTCAATGACTGAGCGCCCGGGTAATGATTTTGCACAAGGTTCAGTGATCAATACAGGGCGTGATTTAGACGTTGCTATTGAAGGTGATGGTTGGCTTGCTGTAATGGATGTCAAAGGCCAAGAAGCTTACACCCGTGCTGGGCATTTGAAAATTGATCAAACAGGCATGCTACAAAACAGTAATGGTCAATTGGTATTAGGCCAAAACGACAGTCCTATTTTTATCCCACTTCCGATCAGTAAAATTGAAATTGGTAAAGACGGTACAGTGTCGGTTTTACCACAAGGTGCGCCGCCTGATGCAATCGCAGTCGTTGATCGCATCAAATTGGTTAAACCTGATAATCAAGCGTTATTTAAAGATACTGATGGTTTATTTAAATCCATCGGCGAGCGTATTCCGCTTGATGCAGATGCCAGTGTAACACTGGCGAAAGGTATGCTTGAAGGCAGTAACGTGAATGCGGTTTCTGAAATGACCAGCATGATAGATCTTCAGCGCCACTTTGAAATGCAAGTAAAACTGATGAAAACCGCAGAAGAAATGGATAAAGCCTCTTCTTCTCTTATGCGTATTGGCTAATTAAAAGGACAGAACAATGCATCCAGCACTATGGGTAAGTAAAACCGGTCTTGACGCGCAGCAGACAAATATCTCGACTATTTCTAACAACTTGGCTAACGCATCAACCGTTGGTTTTAAAAAAGGTCGCGCGGTTTTTGAAGATCTCTTTTATCAAAATATTAACCAACCGGGCGGTCAGTCAACTCAAGATACCACATTACCAACAGGTTTAATGTTGGGGGCGGGTTCAAAAGTGGTTGCGACACAAAAAGTCTTTACTCAAGGTAATACTCAAACCACCAATAACGCCATGGACATGATGATCGAAGGTGATGGCTTTTTCCAAGTGCTATTACCAGATGGCAACATAGGTTATACCCGTAATGGTCAGTTCACGATTAACTCTGAAGGTCAATTGGTTACCAGTGGTAGTGGCTATCCTGTCCAGCCTGAGATTGTGGTACCTGAAGATGCGGTAGGCATCACCGTCGGTACTGATGGTGAAGTTTCTGCCCGTATTCGTGGAGAGCAAGAAAACCAAGCCTTGGGGCAAATTACGACTGTCGACTTTATTAACCCAGGTGGTATGGAGCCTATCGGTCAGAACTTATTCTTACCAACAGGCGCGAGTGGTGATCCTCAAGAAGGAACGCCAGGCTTAGAAGGATATGGTTCTATTCGCCAATCTATGCTTGAAACGTCCAACGTAAACGTGACGGAAGAGCTTGTGAATATGATTGAAGCACAACGTGTTTATGAGATGAACTCGAAGGTGATTTCAACTGTCGATCAGATGTTGAGTTACGTTAACCAGCAGTTGTAATGATTGGTGGTAATGAATGAATTGCGCTCAGGTAAATAAAATGAATCGTCAGTGGATGAAAAAATCATTACTTCTATTAAGTTTGGCATTAACAGGCTGTGTATCTACACCACCTGATGTTGCTGGCAGTGATATTGAAAAAGCCACCACCAATGTTGATGCGGTAGAAGGTAAAGAGAAAGAGTCGAAAGGGCTGATTGATCGGATCCGTAAACGTGAAGATCCAGAAGCGGGCGATCCCGCTTGGAATCCTGTTCGTCCACAAGATAAACCTGAGCATTACGCAACTGCCACAGGCTCTTTGTTTAATCAATCACAAGTGCAAGATCTGTATGACGACACTAAGCCCCGTGGTATTGGTGATATCGTCACAATTTTACTCGAAGAAAAAACCGCAGCGAAAAAGAGTGCAAGTTCAGATTTAGATAAATCTACCGATTTAAATATGAAGCCAATAGAGCTAGGGGGGAAACCCGTCACCATTCGTGATTACAGCTTGTCTTATGGTATGTCGAACAACAACACATTTGCAGGCTCTACTTCTGCCGATCAAAGTAACAGTATTAAAGGTTCTATTTCAGTTGAAGTGGTTGAGGTTTTAAATAACGGTAACTTGGTTGTACGTGGTGAAAAATGGCTAATGCTTAACACTGGCGAAGAATATATTCGGGTTAGCGGACATATTAGACCTGACGATATTAGCCAAGATAACACCATTGCATCAACACGTATTTCTAATGCGCGGATCCAATACTCAGGTACCGGTGATCGCCAAGATATTCAAGAGCAAAATTGGTTATCACGTTTCTTTAACGTTGCTTTCTAATCAGCCAATTTTGTCAAAACATAGCGTTAGGGACAGGAGAATCCATTGAATTTTCGCGCAATTATTATTACTGGATTAATTTTATTATCTGGCACTGTGGATGCGGCACGTATTAAAGATGTCGCTTCTGTTGCAGGCGTTCGTAGTAACCAACTCGTCGGTTATGGTTTAGTCGTTGGTTTGCCTGGTACTGGCGAGACAACGCCTTTCACCGATCAAAGCTTTAATGCCATGTTGCAAAATTTCGGCATTCAATTGCCGGTAGGTACAAAGCCAAAGATCAAAAACGTTGCCGCTGTTGCCGTTAATGCCACTTTGCCTCCTTTTACCAAACAAGGTCAAAGCATTGATGTTACCGTCTCTTCTATTGGTTCTGCCAAGAGTTTACGAGGTGGTACGTTATTGCAAACTTTCTTAAAAGGTTTAGATGGCAAGGTTTATGCAATAGCTCAAGGTACATTGGTCGTTGGTGGTTTTAGTGCTGAAGGGGCTGATGGCTCTAAAGTTATCGGTAATACGCCAACGGTAGGTCGAATCTCTAATGGTGCAATGGTTGAACAAGAAGTACCAAACCCATTTGGACGCGGTGATTACTTAACCTTTAACCTGCATGATTCAGATTTTACTACGGCACAACGTATGGCAGATTCTATTAATCAGTTTTTAGGGCCTCAAATGGCATCAGCTGTCGATGCTACATCAATAAAAGTGCGAGCACCACGCGATGTTAGCCAGCGAGTTGCGTTCCTATCAACAGTTGAAAACTTAGAGTTTGATCCTGCAGAAGGCTCAGCCAAAATTATCGTTAACTCACGTACTGGTACCATTGTTATTGGCCAGCATGTGAAGTTAAAACCTGCGGCAATTACGCATGGTGGTATGACAGTATCCATTAAAGAAAATCCACAGGTGAGTCAACCCAACGCCTTTGCTGGTGGTGAAACGACCGTGGTTGAGAACAGTAATATCAACGTACAACAATCTGATGCACGCATGTTTAAGTTTGAGCCGGGCGTGTCGTTAGATGAGCTTGTTCGAGCGGTGAATCAAGTGGGCGCCGCGCCATCAGATCTAATGGCAATTTTGCAAGCGCTGAAACAAGCGGGTGCCATTGAAGGACAGTTAATCATTATTTAACACTGATGATTTAAGTAAAAAGTAATTAACAAGGATTGTAATATGAAGCAAATTGATCCCGGTTTTGTCCATGATATTAGTAACCTAGACCGTCTACGTGCGGGTATTGGCGAAGATTCAAAGGGATCATTGCGTCAGGCGGCTAATCAGTTTGAGTCTATCTTTACTCAGATGTTATTTAAGTCAATGCGCGAAGCGAACGAAGCGTTTGAATCTGATTTAATGAGCAGCAATAACAGTAAGTTTTATCAGCAAATGCATGATGAGCAGATGTCATCTCAACTAAGCACCACTGGAAGTTTGGGCTTGGCTGATATGATTGTTAAGCAATTGGGTGGCGAAGATAACGAGCAAAAGCCGCATACTCCAACGACAGATTTATTCCCGAAAAAAGACAATACGGATCCATTGCAGATTCGCCCAATCGATAATAAATCCCAGCCATTAAAACTACCGCAACGAGAAGATCAAAACAGTGTTGCGGCACAACAGGTATTAGAAAAATATAAGCAGCGACTACAAACTGCCGATATTCAGCCGCCATTACGACAACCTGAACCTGATCGTTTTGAAACGCCACAAGCATTTGTTGATCATATGGCACCGTATGCGACTAAAGCGGCACGCGCTTTGGGAACCGATCCCGCAATGTTGATAGCGCAAGCGGCGTTAGAAACAGGCTGGGGTAAAAAAGTGATCAAAAATGCGGCAGGAACGAGTAACAACTTATTTAATATTAAAGCCGATCCACGTTGGAGTGGGCAAAAGGTTGCCACGCGTACATTGGAATATCATAACGGTGTTGCTGTACAAGAAAATGCGGCGTTTCGCTCTTATGGCTCTTATCAAGATAGCTTTCAAGATTTTGTGAAGTTCTTACAACAGAACCCACGTTATTCAACTGCGTTAAAACATAGTGGTGAGCCGAATCAATTTATTCGAGAAATACATAAAGCAGGGTATGCCACCGATCCTAATTACAGTAATAAAGTATTAGCAGTAATGAAAAAGGTGAAAACATTAATGTAAAAAGAAGGGATATATAAAAAAAGCGAATTAAAATAAAACATTTATATTCTATCAAATAATATTTGATGGAAGGCTTTTAGTATCTGAAATATAGGGTTATACAACAATGTCAATAATGTTCGATACCATTTTAATTAGATCGTTACTTTCAAATAAAGCATTTTCTACTTCTTTTTCAGGTACTTGCTTTTCTTCTGTTTTTTTATCGTCAAAATGATCATTAACGAGTGGCACAACAACTTCTTTTAATGCGTAACCAATTAATCCTGATACTAATAAGTTCATAATCATTATCCTTTATGTTTTATTTTAATTTGGGTTGAGCTTTTAAATTATAAACAAATAGCGATTTATTACCATCTTTAAATACTCAAAAATAATCGTTTAATTAAAAAAACTTTTATTATTTTTAATTGGTTCGATTTTTGCAAAGAAGCTATCGTAATGCACGCCTTATATGAATAAGCGTCATTAAGATTGATATAAAACATCACGTTGTTAATGAGTTAGGGAATTAATATGGCGTCGGATTTAATGCAGCTTGGTATCAGTGGTTTGCGTACATCGCAAAAGCAACTTGATGTAACCAGCCATAATATTAGTAACGTGCATACCGCAGGTTATAGCCGTCAGGTGGTCGATCAAAAAGCGGCCGATGCACAATGGAGCGGCGGTAACTATTACGGCAGTGGTGCGTACATTGATAGCGTTAATCGTGCTTATGATCAGTTTGCTGCCCGTGAATTAACCCTCTCTACCACCCAGCTTGAAGCTTCAAATGTTCGTCAACAGCACATGATGATGCTGGATGATTTCACCTCAAAAAGTGCTGTTAACACCGTTAATAGCATGAATAATTTTTATAACTCGGTACGTTCATTGTCAGATCACCCTAACGATCTTGGCTCTCGTCAAACCGTGTTAGAGCATGCCGAACAAGCGGCAAGAAGTTTTAATAATTCTTATGAGACGTTAACCAATATTCGTCGAGATGTGAATGAGCAACTGGATGTAACACTTGAGCGTGTGAATGCATTAGGGCAAGAACTTGCCGCTATTAATACCAGTTTACAAGGCATGCCTGATGGCGATAAAAACCATGACTTGCTGGATAAACAACGAGGCTTAATTAATGAATTAGCCAAATATACCAAAGTGACAGTATTGGCGGATAAAGGCAGCCTTGCCGATAAAGTCATTATTGGTAGCGGTGATACCTTGGTTTCTGGCGTTGAATCATCACAATTAAAAATGGTTAATGGTGATCCTGATTTGGAAGACAAACAGATGGCATTAATTAATGGGAATCAAGCCAAAGCCATTAAAAGTGATCACATTGGCGGCGGATTAGGTGCCATGTTGTCGATCCGTGATGATGTAATAGATAAAAGCCTCGATGAAATGGGGCGAATGGCGATTGGCTTTTCAAAGCAAATAAACGATTTGCAGCAATCGGGTACCGATCTCTCAGGTGCGGTTGGAGGTGCTATTTTTTATGATGTTAACAACCCTAACTTAATGAAAGAGCGAGTATTAAAGCCATTAGGTAGCCAAACTGACATTGATGTCAAAATTGATGATGTAAATGCGTTAAAAACGGGAGAATACCAGCTTACAACTGAATTTGATGGTACTGATTATAGTTTTCGCTTAATCGATCCCGCTGGCAATGAGATGAAACAGTCAAACGGCAATCCACTTATATCTCCAACGGCGACAATGCCTTTATCAGTCAGTGTCGATGGTTTAACGTTAACCATGAATACTGTGATGGGCAATCCCCCTGCGGCAGGACAAAGTGAGACCGTCATCATTCAGCCGATGCGTCGTGGTGCGGCAAACATTAGCGTGGAGATGTCAGATCCTCGTGGCCTAGCAGGGAATAAAATATCCAGTATTGAAGCTAACCCAAATAACGTTGGAACAGCAGAGCTCAATAAAGCCGGCGGGTTAGTGCCTGACCAATTAGCGGGCACCTACAGAGTCGACATTATTAACAGCGCTGATTTAACAGCGACCAATAATGCAAGTAACACTGGTACAGCGACGCTGACGGCTATTCAAGCTGCTGGTGCCACAGTGGCACAAGGCACGTATACCCTTAGCTTAAATGGTGCGGGCGATAAACTTAGCATGGTAGATGCTGCAAATAATCCGATTAATTTAGTGGATGCTACGGGTGCTGTTGTTAACGAGCTAGACTATCCACTGACAACAACGGGCAATGTATTAACCATGGTTGCTAGCAATGGTGATCAAATCAGCGTAGCAAGTTTAACTTCAGGTGCAGCGATTGGTGATACGTTTACGTTAGCCATCACCGCTTCTGACAAGTTAACAGTAACGAATACTCAAACGAACACCCTAATGGATTTAAAAGATGATGCGGGTAATACCGTCCAATCACTGGCTTATCCATTAACTAACGTGAGTAAAGAAATTACCTTTGCAGGCCAAACAGCCCCGACATTGTCACTGACGGATAATGGTCAAGTTGGAGATAACTTCACGGTGACTTTAGGCCGGACTAATGCGGTAGGTGGCAACAGTAACTTCTTAGCAATGCAGCAAATTCAGCATGGCAAAACCATGAATGAGGGCAAATCGAGTGTGATTGATTTGTTTGAAGGGTTAGCAACAGACATTGGTATGTTAAAGAATAATGCGGATAAAACTGCAGAAGTCAATCAATTGGATTTTGATGCCGCGTCCGAGCGAGTATCGAACTTATCGGGTGTTAATCTTGATGAAGAAGCCGCTAATCTTATGAAGTTCCAGCAATCTTACATGGCATCATCTCGGATCATGTCAGTGGCTAAAGAAACCTTTGATACCTTAATGCGTACCGTGTAGTAGGAGTAAATCATGATTAACCGAGTTTCTACTGCTAGCCAGTATCAAAGTTTAACCTCGAATTTAATGCGTAAGCAGGGTGAACTAAATACCAGTAATGAACATTTAGCGACGGGTCGACGCGTATTAACCGCCGGTGATGATCCTGTTTCATCAGTAATGATTCAGAATTATCGTCAAGAGCAGACACTCATCACGCAATATCAAGATGCGATAACATTAGCGACCAACCGCATGAATGTGACGGAATCAACGTTAACGGGTGTAGAGAACAATCTTGATGTGACGAAACAAAAAGTCATTCGCATGATCAATGGTGCTATGGCTGCAGAAGATCGCAGTGCCTTTAAAGATGAATTGCAGAGCCTTTATGATGAGTTATTGGGGCTGGCAAATACACAAGATGAATCGGGTAACTATATTTTTGCAGGTACACAATCAGCCACCAAACCGTTTATGCAAAATGGACAAACGCCACCAACCATTGTTTATCAAGGGGATGATCAAGCGCGTCATAGCCAAATAGATAAAAACTTAGAGGTGAAGACCAGCTTAACGGGTAATGATGTCTTCATGGCGATACCCAACCCTTACGGTGATTACCGGCCTGACTTTTCTGGTTTACAACCAGACTCGCAGCTACATGTTTTAACGGCAACAAATAGCAATCCTAATGACAGCAACAATTACAGTGTTAAGTTTGTCGATAATGCTGGTGTAATGGAATATCAACTTTATCAAGGGGACCCAACAACGGGGGTACTATTAGATCAAAATACTTATGATCCTAAAGTGGGGGTAAACTTTGATCTCGCAGCTGCTGGTGGTGCGGGGACGTTAGACTTTCAATTTGATGGTGAAATCAAACTGGGTGATAGTGTCGCGTTAACCCCGAGTAAAACCTTTAACGTTTTAGACTCTCTTCAAGATGCGATTAACAACGCAGAGCAGCCAACGTCATCAGCAGAAGGTAATGCCAATTTACAACGTGTAATTGATGATTTAAATGGCGCATTCATTCACATGAACCAGCAGCGCTCGCAGGTTGGTAGTGTGTTACAAACCCTTGATAGACAAGGCGAACAACACAAAGATTTTGAATTAACCTTGAATAAAGCACAAAGCGGCTTAGAAGATCTTGATTACAGCAAAGCGATCATTGATATGAATGAACAATCAATGGCACTGCAAGCATCACAGGCTGCGTTTAATAAGACAAAAGAACTCACATTATTTAATTATTTATAGCTATCTGCCATAGAATTAAGCGGCAATAAATTGCCGCTTTTTTTGTCTAACTTACTGTAAAAAAATAAAGTTAACCCTTGATAAGAAAAAAATAAAAAAAAACATTAAAGCATTTTCTCGCCGTGCCGTTAAAGAAATCACAACAGGAAATACTTAGTTAGCCCGGGAATCGCTGGGTATCAAATCAAGGAGCTACAATTATGGCTGTTACAGTTAATACTAACGTCTCTGCAATGACCGCCCAGCGTTACCTAAACGGTGCAAGCAACGGCGTTGCTAATAGCATGGAAAAACTTTCTTCTGGTCTTCGCATTAACTCTGCAAAAGATGATGCTGCAGGTCTTCAAATCTCAAACCGTTTAACCAGCCAAACAAACGGTCTAAACGTAGCAATGCGTAATGCCAACGACGGTATCTCAATGGCGCAAACCGCTGAAGGCGCGATGTCAGAAACAACAAACATGCTTCAACGTATGCGTGATTTGTCTCTTCAAGCAGCGAATGGCTCAAACTCAGCTGAAGACCGTGAAGCACTTCAAAAAGAAGTAAGTGCCTTACAAACAGAAATGACCCGTATTGCAGATACTACAACGTTTGGTGGTCAACAGTTATTAGATGGTACTTTCGGTACGAAATCCTTCCAAGTTGGCTCAAATGCGAATGAGACTATTGATGTTTCATTATCAAGTGTTGCTTCTGGCGATATTGGTCAACACCAGAAATCAGGTGCTGGTACTGTATTTGGCGCAGCAGCAGCAGCAGGCACAGCATACGGTTTAGCAACAGGCGCAACTGATATAGTTTTATCAGGTCCAAATGGTGTTTCAGCTGCTACTGATATTTCAACAATGGATGCTAAAGCAGCAGCTGATGCCTTGAGTGCATTGGGTACTGGTGTTGAAGCTAAGGCTACGGCTCGTGTTGAGTTGGATAATTTGACTGCTTCCGATACTGGTACACTGGAGATTGGTACAACAAGTTATGACTTAAGCTCTTATAATGGTGATATGTCTGAGCTTGCAAGTGATATCGGTAAAGATGGTTATAATGCTACTTATGATAAGTCTACAGGTAAATTGCAGATCGAAGCTGAAGATGTTGCAGGTATTAAAGCTGTAGGTCCTGCAGGCGGTACATTAACTATGGCGGCAGTTGATCCTTCAACGGGAGTTGCTGGTACAGCTGCTACTGTTAATGTTGGTGGTGCTGTAGTTAATTCTGAATTAACTTTTAGTTCTAGTGATAAGTTTACGGTAACTGGTACTGCTACAGCCATTACTACTGCAGCTGGTAACTCATCTTTAAGTACTGTTAAAGATATCGATATTACAAGTCAGAGTGGTGCTCAAGGCGCACTAGACGTTATTGACGCAGCTATTGCTGGGATTGACTCACAACGAGCAGATTTGGGTGCGGTACAAAACCGTTTTAACCACACGCTAAATAACCTTGCGAACATCAATGAAAACGTAAATGCATCAAACAGCCGTATTAAAGATGTCGATTTCGCAGCTGAAACCACTAACATGACGAAGAACCAAATTCTGCAACAAGCAAGTACTTCAATTCTTGCGCAAGCTAAGCAGATCCCACAAGCGGCACTTAGCCTACTGGGTTAATCATTCAAATGAAGCCCTGTATATTCAATACAGGGCTTTTTACTTACAGCGATATCGCTAAGGACTGGCTATGGCGATCAATCCGATAACTATCTTTTCATCGTCTTTAACCTCTAATCAGGATATGGAAGGCGATAAGAAAGTTCGTCACACTTCCCCTCAAGGTGTAGAGCAACAAACTGTTAGCTCTGAATCTTCCCTATCATCGATAAAGGCTGTTAATCCTATTGATTCCAGTGACATTGACGATCCCCTTAATTCATCTTTGCTAGAGCAAAAGTCGGAACAAGAGAGAATTAAGCAGATTGAAATGGCATTACAATCTGCCAATCGTTCGTTACGTTTCCATCAAGATGATGAGTCAGGTAAACCAATTGCCACCATAGTTGATAACAAAACGGGTGAAGTTATTCGCCAAGTTCCGGCACAAGAATTGCTAGATTTAAACAAAAATTTGGCCAAGTACGGTTTAGGCTCGTTAAGTCATAAAGTGTAAAAGGAAAACTCATGGGGTTAAGTGCAGGTGGTTTAGCTTCTGGCTTAGATGTGGCGGGCATGACGCAACAATTGGTTGCCGCCGAGCGTACGCCAAAAGAGCAACGCATTAAAGAGCAGCAACAAAAACTGGAAGTACAGTTAAGTGGCTACGGGCAAATTAAATCGGCGGTATCTGGTTTAGAAGATATGGTGAAAAAATTTGCTGAAGATAAAGTATTTGCAGGTCAATCAGCTAAATCATCTGAGAAAGATTTTGTCTCTGTTGAAGCATCAGATAAAGCAAAAAATGGTAGTTATACCGTTGAAGTGTTAGAAATTGCCAAATCTCATAAAGTGGTCACTAACAGTGCTTTTGATGCCGATCCTAAAGCACAACTGGGATCGGGCGATTTGGAAATTACCGTTGATGGTAAAACCATGTCTGTCACCATTGATCAAGATAAAAGCAGCTTAAAAGATGTACTGAATGCAATTAACAATTCTGCAGATAACCCTGGTGTAACGGCAACAGTTATTAATGATGCCAATGGTTCGAAAATTGTTTTTTCAAGCACTGATACCGGTGTTGCCAATGAAATTTCTATTGATGCTTCAGGGATGACGGGCGAGCTAGCCAAATTAAGCTTTGATCCTGCCAATCCAACAGCCAATGCCGATATGGTTGAGATGCAAAACGGTGTTGATGCCAAAATAAAAATTGATAACTTCACCGAGATCACTAGTAGTAGTAATAAAATCGAAGATGCCATTGAAGGTGTGACGCTTGATATTAAAAAACTCACAAATACTGACGATGTTAAGTTCGCAACGATTGATATCACCAACGACACTTCAACGGCAAAGTCTTCAATTGAAGACTTTGTTGAAAAGTACAATGAGTTTATCGATACCGCTGATAGTTTAAGTAAATACGATACAGAGTCTAAATCTAGTGGGCCATTAAACGGTGATAGTTTAACCCGTTCAATTATCAGTCAAATGCGAAATATGATGAATGCGGGTATCGAAGTTGATGGTAGAACTTATAGCTTAAGTGACTTTGGTATTACCACTGACCGTTATGGAAAAATCGAGATTGATGATGAAAAGTTAGATGAGTCTTTAAAAGATAATTTTAATGCATTTAATTCTTTCTTCCATACCGATGAAAAAGGCTTTCTTGATAAGGCTGAAGCTATTTTTAAAGGTTACACCAGTTCAACGGACGGCTCTCTAACCAATAAAGAGAAAAGTTTAAAAGAGCAGCAAGACAGATTAAACGATGATATGGATGATTTAAATGAGCGAATGAAAGCTTATGAAGAACGAACCTATCAACAGTTTACCGCGATGGATGCAGCTATTGGAAAAATGAATAATCAGCTGAATACCATGATGAGCCTAATGACATTTTAAAGTGAATGAAAAATGGAAAAATTAACTCAACTCGAACAGCAGATTGAACAGCTTTTGCAGCAGCAAGATTATCCTGATGATTTTCCTCAACAATTGGAAAATTTGGTTGCTCTGCGTCATCAAGAAGTAGAAAACATCTTAGGGCAACCGGATTTAACGCGTGTCGTGTTTGATGATGTGGTTGCACGAACGAAAGCATTAAAAAGCTTAATTCAAAAACACAAAGACATTATTGGCGAGCGATTAGTGCGTTCTAAAAAGAGCAAACAATCGTTATCACTGTATAGCAATATTCAACAAAACGGTTTATAGCCTTCTTGGTTTTGTTGATTTTGATTTCACTTATTAAATAAGGGATTACATCATGCGTGGTTCTCTTCAGGCATATAAAAAAGTTTCAGTAAACGCACAATTAGCCAGTGCTTCTCCTCACCGTATTATTCAAATGCTGTATGCAGGGGCGATTGAGCGTTTAATTCAAGGAAAAGCGGCAATGGAGCAAGGCAATGTTGCGGTTAAATGCGAGCGTTTAAGCAAAGCATTAGATATTGTACTAAGTCTGCGTGATTGCTTATCAATGGAAGACGGTGGTGATATTTCCAAGAACCTTGATGCCCTATATGAGTTTATGGCTGCAGAGATCAGCCGAGCAAATGCCGAAAACCAAACTAAGCCCATTGATGATGTGATTGGTATGCTACGTGAGATCAAATCAGCGTGGGATCAAATCCCAACTGAGTATCATCATTTAAGTGAAGCGAGTTAATTAATAAAGTTAAGTGTTAAAATGCATATAGGCAGGATAACACTATAAAAAATGGTAATAACTCTTCAAATATAGGATGAATAGCTGTAAATGCGCAATATTCGTCCTATTGTTTTATCTATCCTTGTATTGGTATCACACCTTTCCGTTATCAAATATTGCCTTCTCCTATGGTTTAATTACAATAGATACCAATAATATTGGCAGTGGTTCGCATTTCTATTAAATAAGCCAATAATTACATCATTTTATGAAGGCAGGCTATATCCATTCTATGCAAGGTTTAGCAAAGACACTCGTTATTGAGGACGATCAACAGCAACGTCATGATCTCAGTGTAATTCTGGGGTTTGTTGGTGAGCAGTGTGAAATTATCTCGTCACAGAGTATTGATGCATCATTATGGCAGCAGTCATGGGGCGCATGTTTACTGGGCAATATTGAAGTAAATAAACATTTATCTCATATCGTAGATGCATTAAAAATTCATGCCCATATTCCTGTTGTATCGCTTGGAAATCACCGTGCTCATCTTTCTGGTTTAGCGAATTATGTTGGCGATCTAGAGTTACCTTTGCATTATAACCAACTCGTTGATGCTTTCCGTCATTGCCAAGAATACATGGGTAAACGTGCTTACCAAGTTCCTCAGCTAGGGCGTAAAAATACCTTATTCCGTAGCATGGTTGGTAGTAGCTCTACAATTAGTCAGATCCGTCACCTTATGGAGCAAGTGGCTGCTTGTGATGCCAGTGTGCTGATTTTAGGTGAATCTGGTACAGGCAAAGAAGTCGTGGCACGTAACGTTCATTATCACTCTGCGCGTGGTAAAGGTCCGTTTGTTCCTGTTAACTGTGGTGCTATTCCGCCAGATTTACTGGAAAGTGAATTGTTTGGTCATGAAAAAGGGGCATTTACTGGTGCGATTTCTGCACGTAAAGGCCGTTTTGAATTAGCTGAAGGTGGTACGTTATTTCTTGATGAAATCGGTGATATGCCGATGTCGATGCAAGTTAAGCTCCTACGCGTTTTGCAAGAACGAAGCTTTGAACGTGTTGGTGGTAGTCAAACCATTAAAACCAACGTACGTATTGTTGCAGCAACACACCGCGATTTAGACAAAATGATCCATGAGAATTTATTCCGTGAAGATTTGTACTATCGCCTTAATGTTTTTCCTATTGATATGCCCGCATTGCGTGAACGTATTGAGGATTTGCCTTTATTACTTCAAGAGTTGCTTACTCGAATGGAAGCTGAAGGTGCGAAACGCATTCACTTCACACCGCGTGCGATTAATTCATTAATGGAGCATAACTGGCCGGGTAACGTACGTGAACTTGCAAACCTTGTTGAGCGTTTATGTATTCTGTACCCCGGTGAAATGGTCGATACTAATCATTTGCCGATTAAGTATCGCTACGGCCAACTTCCTGACTTTACGCCAGAAAGTTCTCAACCAAGTGTTGAGGAATTAGAGCAAGAAGCATTAGCAAGTATGTTTTCATCATATGAAGATGAGCAAACAGGTGTAAATAGCGAGCTTCCTCCTGAAGGGCTAAATTTAAAAGAAATGTTAGCTGATCTTGAAGTTGATATGATCAAGCAAGCGTTAGATGCTCAGTCAGGTGTTGTTGCAAGGGCGGCTGATATGCTTGGTATGCGACGCACTACGTTAGTAGAAAAAATGCGTAAATATGGTCTGAATAAAGAAGGCTTATAGAGCGTCATGAATTTATACAAAGCCGATGCCATTAATTTGACATCGGCTTTTTTATTCCTCATAGCAATCGAAATAGCAGGTTGTTAATACATCACTTTCAACAGAGCGGGCTAACAATCACTTTCTTTTAATTTATTTTTAGCAATAACCTCTCAAAAAACTGCTGCCAATCTGTATTTTTTTAGCCAATTCCATAAAACTCTAATATATTGTCATTTTTTTGACATTGTTTTTTTGTCATGACTATTTTGTAATTGCATGATTTAAAAGAATAATACATGGCATGTAAATTGCTTTTTTATGAATTAGATTGGATTTTTTGTTATTAGGTTTCATGCATGGATGATAAAGCGGTTGTGATTGGGGCATTAGAACAACAAGTTGAACGTTATCAACAAGTGCTGGAAGTGATGCCTGTTGGTGTCATTTTACTCGATCCTAAAGGCATTATTTGTGAAACCAATAATGAAGCATTACGTTTGCTCGGCGAGCCCCTTGAAGGTGAACGTTGGGTAGATATTATCCAGCGCTGTTTTCAGCCTCAGGAAGATGATGGACACGAAATTTCACTGCGCTCTGGCGCTAAGGTAAAATTAGCTATTTCAGCCTCTTCGGCTGGACAGTTAATTGTCATTACAGACATGACAGAAACGCGCCGATTACAATCACGATTAAGTGAAATGCAGCGACTGTCATCATTAGGAAAAATGGTGGCATCCTTGGCGCATCAAGTCAGAACACCATTATCGAGTGCGATGTTATACGCCGCTAATTTATCAGCCCCTAACTTGCCAGTAACAACCCGTGAACGCTTCCAAAGTAAACTTGTCGATCGTCTTCAAGATCTTGAAAAACAAGTTAATGATATGCTGCTGTTCGCCAAAGGTGGTGATAATAAAGTGGTTAATTGTTTTTCATTAGAAAGTTTACTTAATAGTATGGAAAACATGGTTGAAGCCTTGGTGATGAGCCAAAATGTTGATTTTAGTATTGACTGTGATGATGAATCACTGGCTATTTTAGGCAATGAAAATGCACTGGCGAGCGCTATCAGTAACCTAATTACAAACGCTATCCAAATGTCAGGTAAAGGCTGTACTGTTGCTGTGTCTTGTTATGCCGTAGGTGACGAAATTTTGTTATCAGTCACTGATAATGGCCCCGGTATTGCGACAGAGCTCCAAAGCAAGGTCTTAGAGCCTTTCTTTACCACTCGAAAACAAGGTACAGGGTTGGGATTAGCCGTTGTTCAAATGGTGGCACTCGCGCATCGTGGCAAGTTGTCTTTAATATCAGAGTTAGGTAAAGGGGCATGCTTTACTTTAACCCTTCCCATTGCCTCACAGCAGAATATGCAATCACAGTTAGCCGCATCGTGAGCATTAAAGTGCCAGAGCTTACTCATGGAGAGAAGAGATGAATCAAACGAGAGTCTTAGTAGTCGAAGATGATGAAGGATTACGTGAAGCATTGGTTGATACGTTAGCGTTAGCTGGCTATCAATGGATTGAAGCGGAAAGCGCAGAGCATGCTTTAGTGATCATGAAGTCGGAAACGGTTGATATCGTTGTCTCTGATGTACAAATGGCAGGGATGGATGGATTAGCATTACTTCGCAGTATTAAATTAAATTGGCCTAAAATCCCAGTACTATTAATGACGGCTTACGCCAATATTGAAGATGCAGTCGCGGCAATGCGTGAAGGTGCGATTGATTATATGGCAAAACCCTTTGCCCCTGAAGTGCTGTTAAACATGGTCGGGCGTTATGCGCCGATAAAAAAACAAAGCAGTAAAACCGTTGTTGCTGATCCGAAAAGTATCAAGTTATTAGCACTTGCTGATAAGGTCGCAAAAACGGAGGCGAATGTGATGGTGCTAGGGCCGAGTGGCTCAGGAAAGGAAGTACTGTCTCGTTATATCCATGATAACTCCGAGCGTAAAGATGGGCCCTTTATTGCCATTAACTGCGCTGCCATTCCTGAAAATATGCTTGAAGCGACCTTATTTGGCTATGAAAAAGGTGCATTTACGGGGGCGATTCAAGCCTGTCCGGGTAAATTTGAGCAAGCGCAAGGTGGTACCTTATTGCTTGATGAAATCAGTGAAATGGATTTAGGCTTACAGGCAAAATTATTGCGTGTATTGCAAGAACGTGAAGTTGAACGTCTAGGTGGCCGCAAAAGCATTAAGTTAGATGTACGTATTCTTGCGACCAGTAACCGTGAACTTAAAACTTATGTGGCAGAAGGGCATTTTCGTGAAGATTTGTACTACCGACTTAATGTCTTCCCAATTGCTTGGCCTGCTTTAGCTGAACGTCAGGGCGATATTCTGCCTTTAGCGGCATTATTTGCAGAGCGACACAGTATCAAACAAGGAAATGTGGTACCAAGTATAAGCCAAGCTGCACAAGATAAATTAGTGCAATACCCGTGGCCTGGGAATGTGCGAGAATTAGATAACGTTATTCAACGCGCGTTAATTCTTTGCGATAACAACCACATTCAACAGCAAGATATTTTATTAGAACATTTTGATTGGTTAGATACGGAAATGCCTCAAAGTGTGCCAGAGCCTGAACCTTGCGTTGTGGCTGCTCGTCCTAAACCGGCGGCAACGGGAGAAGGGCTGGGTAGTGAGTTACGTGAACAAGAGTTTAGTATTATTTTAGATACTTTAATCGCCTGTGAAGGCAGCCGTAAAGATGTGGCAGAGCAGTTAGGGATCAGTCCTCGAACTTTGCGCTATAAATTGGCGAAAATGCGTGATGCAGGTATTGAAATTCCTGCGTAGTGAGCGGTTAAAATAAATACATTGATAGAGAGAATCACGGAATGAAAGTAAACGGATTACAAGCAGAAATGCAAGCAATGAGACTGGATGCTCAAAATACCACTTCCCCTGCAACAGCCCAACAAGTGAGCTCTGATTTTGGCAATCTTTTGAGTGATGCATTGCAATCTGTGAATCAGATACAAGGGCAATCCAGTGAGTTAGCAACGCGTTTTGATCAAGGTGATCGTAGCGTTTCATTAGCAGATGTCATGATTGCAAGAAATAAGTCTAGTGTGGCGTTTGAAGCAACCGTACAAGTTCGCAATAAAATGGTACAAGCGTACAAAGAATTAATGAATATGCCGGTATAAGCCTGACTTTTTAAAGTATGGAAAGTAACACCGTTATTCTTGCAGTTTATGGGTAAAAGTCGTGGCAGAAGAAAACATTAATCAACCTTTGGCGGTATCGGGCAATGGCGCCGCTCCTGTATTACATGATGATATGGGCGCAGATCAAGGTGCTGATATTTCAGAGAAGAAAGCCTCTTCGACTGATAGTATTTTGGGTAACTTGGATTTATTACGTCAAGTTATTCTAGTGCTATCGGTGGCAATTTGTGTAGCGCTAATCGTGTTGGTAACAATGTGGATCAAAGAGCCTGAGATGCGCCCATTAGGTACTTATGATACCGAAGAATTAATTCCAATCCTCGATCACTTTGATCAAAAGAAAATTGAATATCAATTAGATGGCAATACGATCCGCGTTCCTGCTGATGAATACAGTGCGATCAAGTTAGATTTAACCCGTACTGGACTAAATGCCCAAACGGCAGAAGGCGATGATATTTTATTGCAAGACATGGGATTTGGTGTATCACAACGAATGGAAAGTGAGCGTTTAAAGCTCAGTCGTGAACGTCAATTAGCCCGTGCTATCGAACAAATTAGCCAAGTACGTAAAGCGCAGGTTTTATTGGCGACACCAAAACAAAGTGTGTTTGTTCGTCATAATCAAGAAGCGACGGCAACAGTCTTTTTAACCTTATCTTCTGGTGGTTCATTAGGCCAACAAGAAGTAGATTCCATTGTTGATATGGTGGCAACAGCGGTACCTGGGCTTCGTCCAACACGAGTCACGGTAACCGATCAACATGGTCGTTTATTGAGCTCTGGTACTGAAGATCCTAGTACAACAGCGAAACGTAAAGAATACGAATTAGAGCGAAAACAGGAACAAGCATTACGCGAAAAAATTGATGCTATCTTAATGCCTGTTTTAGGGCTGGGTAATTATACTTCGCAAGTTGACGTTGCTATGGATTTCTCGGCGTTAGAAGAAACCCGTAAGCGCTATGATCCATCAACGGCGGCAACGCGCAGTGAATTTACGCTGGAAGATATTAATGGTGGTAACCAAGTTGCAGGTATTCCTGGCGCATTAAGTAATCAGCCGCCGGTTGAATCGGCTATTCCTCAGAATGTGAAAGACATGCAGTCGGGTACAAACGGCAGTGATGGCTCGGTACATAGAGAATCTACCCGTAACTATGAATTAGATACCACGATTAGTCATAAGCGTGCACAAACGGGGGTGATTGACCGTCAAACGGTATCTGTTGCGGTGGATTATAAGACCATCACAGATCCTAAAACGGGCGATGTGACTCGCGTACCTGTTTCAGAAGCAGAAATTGCTAAAATTCGCCGCCTGCTAATGGGGGGGATTGGTTTTTCAGAAGCGCGAGGGGATTTACTTGAAGTGCTTTCCGTTCCTTTTGCGTTACCAGAATCTCAATTAGCTGCCGATCTCCCTATCTGGGAAAATCCGAACTTTAGTAGCTGGGTACGTTGGATTGCAGCGGCGCTCGTTATTATTGTGGTGATTATGGTATTAGTACGTCCAGCAATGCGTAAGCTGTTGTATCCAAACCAAGCACCAGATGGTACGCCATTAGACGAAAATGGTATGCCAGTTATGGCAAACTCAGCGGATGCTGTTGGGCTTATTGGCGCAGAATTGGATGGCGGTGAAGGGTTTGAATTGAGCTCTAGTAGCTTAGATTTACCAAATTTACATAAAGATGAAGATTTACTGAAAGCCGTTCGAGCATTGGTGGATAATGAACCTGATCTCGCAGCACAAGTGGTTAAAAGTTGGGTGAATGAAGATGGCTAATGATGTTGCTATAAGTGAAAATAAATTTGATCCAAATACGCTAAGTGGGACAGAAAAAGCCGCCATTTTACTGCTTAGCCTTAGTGAGCAAGACGCTGCCAGTATTATTCGTCACCTTGAACCTAAGCAGGTGCAACGTGTGGGTGGTGCGATGGCGAGTATGACAGATCTTAGCCAAGAGAAAGTCTCCGGTGTACACCGATTGTTTCTCGAAGATATTCAAAAATACACTAGCATTGGCATGGGTAGCGAAGATTTCGTACGTAACACATTAGTTGCTGCGCTAGGTGAAGATAAAGCGAATAACCTTGTTGATCAAATCCTGATGGGCAGTGGCTCTCGTGGCTTGGATTCGCTGAAATGGATGGATCCTCGTCAAGTAGCGAGCATTATTCTTAATGAGCACCCGCAGATCCAAACTATTGTTTTATCATACTTAGAGCCGGAACAATCTGCGGAAATCTTAGCGCAATTTCCTGAGCGTGTACGTTTAGATCTGATGATGCGTATTGCGAACTTAGAAGAAGTACAACCAGCGGCACTGCATGAATTGAACGATATCATGGAGAAACAGTTTGCAGGTCAAGCTGGTGCGCAAGCGGCTAAAATTGGCGGCTTGAAAGCTGCGGCTGAGATCATGAACTACCTCGATAATAATGTTGAAGGCTTGTTGATGGATCAGATCCGTGAAACGGATGAAGATACGGCGACCCAGATCCAAGACTTAATGTTTGTATTTGATAACCTAACAGAAGTCGATGATCGCGGTATTCAGACCTTGCTCCGTGATATACCACAAGATCTCTTACAAAAAGCACTAAAAGGTGCGGATGATATGCTGCGTGATAAATTCTTCGCCAATATGTCCAAGCGTGCTTCTGAGATGCTACGTGAAGAATTAGAAGCGATGGGGCCGATTCGTGTTGCTGATGTAGAAGCGGCGCAAAAAGAAATTCTAACCATTGCTCGTCGTCTTTCTGATGCAGGTGAAATTATGCTGGGCGGCGGCGGTGGCGGTGCAGATGAGTACCTATAAAATTATCCCTATTGTTGAATTAGCAGGTGGTCGTCATGAGTGATGAACGTCGTCGCGGCTTTTTTCGAGTTTCAGACCATCAAGCACAAGAATTAGAACGTTGGGCATACCCTGATTATTCAGAACAGCGTCAAGAACAAAGTGACAACGCTTTTAATTATCAGCCTCGCCCTGTTATTGAAGAATTCGAGCCTGAAGAAGAAGCGGGGCCTCCGCCATTAACGGCTGCTGATTTAGAAGCGATGCAGCAATCGGCGTATGACGAAGGAATAGAGCAAGGACGACAAGCTGGACACAGTGAAGGGTTTAAAACCGGTCACGCTGAAGGGCTTGAATCTGGTCTTGTTGAAGGCAAAGAGCAAGGGTTACAACAGGGGTTAGAGCAAGCCCAACAACA
Source organism: Photobacterium sp. GB-50 (assembly GCF_003026755.1). Classification (NCBI taxonomy): domain Bacteria; kingdom Pseudomonadati; phylum Pseudomonadota; class Gammaproteobacteria; order Vibrionales; family Vibrionaceae; genus Photobacterium; species Photobacterium sp. GB-50. The sequence continues at coordinate 461,249 of NZ_PYNX01000001.1, read as the reverse complement.
AATAACAGAACAAGTGAATCATTTGGCGTCAGTGGCTGAAAAGTTATTAGCGCCAATTGCACAAGTTGATCGTGACGTTGAAGAGCAGGTGATGCAACTTGCTTTAGGTTTAGCGAAAGAGTTGATCCGAGTGGAAGTGAAAACGAACCCACAAGTGATTTTAAATACGATTCGTGAAGTGGTGGCGACGTTACCGGTTGCCAATCGTGATATTACGATGAATCTTCATCCTGAAGATGTAGCCCTAATAAAACAAAATTTTAGTGACGATGACTTGTTAGAGCGTAAATGGAAACTTATTGCTGAGCCAAGTTTAAATCGAGGTGATCTGCAATTAAATAGCCATGATACTTCGGTTGATTATTTTATCGAAGATCGTATTCGTCACTCTTTAAGTAGCTTTGAAGCGGTTAATAGTAGTATTCGAGATCAATCTAAATGACAGCCTCACTAGCCGAACGGTTAAGTCAATATAAAACGGAAGGGACGGGGTGTAAGCCTGTTGCTTCTGGACGTTTAGTGCGAGTTGTTGGTTTAACACTTGAAGCAATAGGTTGCCGTGCTCCTGTTGGTAGCTTATGTAAAGTAGAAACATTAAATGGTGAACTTGAAGCTGAAGTGGTTGGCTTTTCAGGTGAAACCTTGTTTCTCATGCCGAGTGAACAGCTGCTTGGGGTGATGCCAGGCGCTAAAGTCACGCCAATTCTGCACAATAGTGGTCTACCCGTTGGTCCTGAATTATTAGGTCGGGTTATTGATGGGGTGGGTAATCCGCTCGATGGCTTAGGGCCTATTTTTACCGAGCATCGAGCTTCATTTAATGCCACTCCTATCAATCCTCTCGCCCGTAAACCAATCAAAGAGCCGCTCGATGTGGGTATTAAAGCGATCAATGGCTGTTTGACGGTAGGCAAAGGCCAGCGTATTGGTCTGTTTGCAGGCTCGGGTGTTGGTAAGTCTGTGACTTTAGGCATGATGACTCGTGGCACCAGTGCCCAGATTGTTGTGGTTGGTCTTATTGGTGAGCGTGGTCGTGAAGTTAAAGAGTTTATTGAAGAAAGCTTAGGGCCTGAAGGCCGTGCGCGATCTGTGGTGGTGGCGGCACCTGCTGATGCATCACCATTAATGCGCTTAAAAGGTTGTCAAACCTCATTGACGATTGCTGAGTATTTCCGCGATCAGGGCTTTGATGTATTACTGCTGATGGATTCTCTGACCCGTTTTGCACAAGCACAACGTGAAATCGCATTGTCTGTTGGTGAGCCGCCAGCAACCAAAGGTTATCCACCTTCGGTATTTGCAAAGTTACCTGCGTTGGTGGAACGTGCGGGTAATGGTAATGAAAATCAAGGTTCTATAACGGCTTTCTTTACCGTTCTTAGTGAAGGTGATGACTTGCAAGATCCTATTGCAGATGCCTCTCGTGCGATTTTAGATGGTCACATTGTGTTATCTCGTGAGATGGCAGACGCTGGACATTATCCTGCGATCGATGTCGAACGTTCGGTGAGTCGTGTTATGCCTGCGATTGTGAGCGAAGAGCATATGTTGATGTCAAAAGCGGTACGTCAAATTCTTTCTATATGCCGTAAAAATCAAGATTTAGTCTCCATTGGTGCTTATAAACCCGGAACGGATAATACGATTGATCAAGCTTTTAGTTTTAAACCGAAATTAGACGCTTATCTGCAACAAGAAATGAAAGAGTCAGTGCCCTATGAGATGTGCGTCAATATGTTGCGCTCAACATTAGGTGGTTAATTGCAGGTGATCATGGATAAGGAAATTAAGTATGTCTAACGCGCTAGGATTAATCATCGAGCAAGCGAAAGAGCAAGAGCATCAAGCCAGTTTAGCGTTAAACCAAGCCCGTATTGAGCAACAAAATTACTTACAGCAATTAGCGCAGATTGAAAAATATCGATTGGATTATCTCAATCAGTTATCTGTTAGGGGCCAACAAGGTTTAACCGCAAGTCAATATAGTCATTTACAGAAATTCTTAACGCAACTGGATCAAACATTAGAAAAGCAAAAGCAAGCGGGAGGGTACTTTGAAGAACAAATTCAAAAGTGCTCCCAGCACTGGCAAGAAATGCAACAAAAAAGACGTTCGGTTGAATGGCTGGTGGAAAAACGCGAACGTGAGCATAAACAGTGGCTTGATAAGCAAGAGCAAAAAATGATGGATGAATTTGTTACATTGCAATTTGCGCGAAGGTTACAACAATAACCTTATTGATGAGTAACTGGTTTAGTTTTTGCATTACTCCAGCTTATCTCTTTTTGTCGTCGGAAGATCAAATGGTTACGTTTTGTTTTCTCCACGCCCAGTACTAGGTTTGAATTGGCTATGAATCTATTAAATCCCTTATCAACACCGCACGTAAAAGCCACACCTGCGGGATCTTCAAATACTAAAACGGTAGAAACAAATGAAGGTGACAAAGATGCTTCGTTTGATTCTCAGTTACAAGCAGCATCAACAGAGAAAACATCGGTAAGCGATTTAAAAATAGAACAAAAAACACAAAAATCGACAGATGTTGAAGCTGGTGAAGAAGCGAACAATAATGCTGTTATTGTCTCTGATGATTTAGTTATCGACACTGAATCTAACGCTGAGGTAGTCTCTGATGAGGTTGTTTCAGATGAGATGGTATCTGTTGTTGATAGTGGCGTTGTATCTATTGATGATAGTGAGGATATCACCAGTGTTGATAATGTTGATGATGGCGAAAGTATTGCTGATGTCGAAAAAATGATGTTTGAAGGTGCGGATTTCCTTCAACGTTTGAACCAATCAAATCAGCAGCTTAGTCAACAATCTTCAGGTGGGGGCAAAGCTTTGCCGCCACAGTCAGAGCAAATGCCATCATCAGATGCGTCTTTAGATGTGAAACCAGAGCTCTCTAGTGACAAATTTGTATTAGATAGCTCTGAAATCACTTCAATCAAGCAAAATGAGCTAACTGAAAAAGAGAAAGTACTACAAGCGGATGTGAAACCGAGTGAGTTAAAACTGGGCTGGCACGCTGCAACCGCTGCAGTGAAAGCGGAAAAAAGTGATGAAGCGACACTGCTTTCTCAACCCACAATCGATCCTGAATTAAAATCAACACTATCTGGTGTAAAAGCTGAACATGGTATCGTGAATGCGTTTCTTTCTGGTGAAAAAAATTCTGAACTGATCGCAACCAATGGAATGATGGAAGCTGTTAGAAAAACATTGGTTGATGGTCAGGAACAAGAGCAAGACACTATCTCTTCACAACCATTATCGGCACTAATGAGTAACCAGCAAACCAATGCGATGAAAATGGACTTACAACATGCAAATACACAGGTTCAGTCGCCATTACTGCTGACAAAAGAGCAGGCGGGAGAGCAAGTTTCTGAGCGGATTAATATGATGATGGCTAAGAATTTAAAGCAAATTGATATCCGATTAGATCCGCCAGAGCTTGGCAAAATTCAAATCAAATTAGCCTTGAATCAAGATCAAGCTTCAGTGCAATTTACCGTTAATAATAGCCAAACACGGGATATGGTTGAACAAGCAATGCCAAGGCTACGTGAGATGATGCAGCAACAAGGCTTGCAGTTAGCGCAAGGCTCTGTGCAGCAAGACAGTTCAAATCAATTTGCGCAGCAGTTCTCACAGCATCATTCAGGGGAGCAATCATCAGGTACTGCCCATGATGAATCTTTGGCAGGCACTAATGAGACTAATTCAGATAAACATCTTGATGCGATTGAGATGTTTGTAACAAACAATAAAGATCGGGTTGATTACTATGCGTAATTAACAATTGCTAATAATTTAATTAATGAAAATAAAGACAAAAAGGAATAAAAATGGCGATGGGCAAGAAAAAGCTGATGTTAATAAGTGCAGTAGCCGTCATTGTAATATTGGCGGCAGGCATTGGCTTTTGGTTGCTAAATGGCGATGACGCTAAAGAGTCGCCACAAGTGGCTGCAACGGTTCAAGAAAGTACAACGTCACCAGCATCTGTAATGTCTGCTTACTATGTTGTATTACCTCAGCCTTTTACTTTCAATGTTACGGGTGATACACGAGATAGAGTGGTTCAAATTAAAGTGCAATTAATGGTACGTGGCGATAAAAATGAAGCCTTGGCGAAACAGCACATACCGTTAATTGAAAGTACTCTTCTTCAAGCATTCGGGGTCGCAACCGTTGAGCAATTACGTAGCCCTAATGGCCGTGATCAGTTACGCCAACAAGCGCTTGAAGCTGTGAAAGCGGCAATGGTTAAAGTGGCTGGAACACCTGCAGTTGAGCGGGTTCTTTTTACTGGTTTTGTAATGCAGTAGGTTTACAGTGAGTGATTTATTAACCCAAGATGAAATTGATGCGCTACTTCATGGTGTCGATGAGCCAGAAGATGAACTTCATGATCACGAGGTCGCGAGTGATGTTGCTACCTTTGATTTTTCATCACAAGACCGCATTGTTCGTGGTCGAATGCCGACACTTGAGCTTATCAATGAGCGTTTTGCGCGCCATATGCGTATCAGCCTGTTTAATATGCTGCGTAAAACGGCGGAAGTGTCTATTAATGGCGTACAGATGATTAAATTTGGTGAGTACCAAAATACACTGTATGTACCAACAAGCTTAAATATGGTGCGCTTTCGTCCATTAAAAGGTACCGCGCTTATTACGATGGAAGCGCGTCTCGTCTTTATTCTGGTTGAAAACTTTTTTGGTGGCGATGGTCGCTTTCACGCCAAAATTGAAGGTCGTGAATTTACTCCTACCGAACGCCGTATTGTTCAAATGCTACTCAAACTTGTGTTTGAAGATTACCGCGAAGCATGGTCTCCGGTGATGGGGGTTGAGTTTGAATATTTAGACTCAGAAGTGAACCCGACCATGGCAAATATTGTGAGCCCAACAGAAGTGATAGTGGTGAGCTCATTTCATATTGAAGTTGATGGTGGCGGCGGTGATTTTCATGTCGTCATGCCATATTCGATGGTTGAGCCAATCCGTGAATTACTCGATGCGGGTGTACAAAGTGACAAGATGGACACCGACGTGCGTTGGAGTAAAGCATTGCGTGATGAAATCATGGATGTACCCGTTAATCTTCGCGCCAAATTACTGGATGTGGATTTATCGTTACGTGATTTGATGGAGCTACAAGTTGGCGATGTGATCCCTATTGATATGCCTGAGCAAGCGACCATTTTTGTGGAAGATTTACCGACTTATCACGCCAAAATGGGTCGCTCTGGTGACAATGTAGCATTGAAAATTAGTGAGAAACTACAACGTCCCGATATGGTTAAAACGGATTTGGCGTTTCTCGACCGTGATGAGCTAGGCACGGCATTACTTAATATTAATCGCGATAGTAACGAATAAGAAAAGGACGATGACAATGTCAAATAATAATGACCAACAAATGGCAGATGATTGGGCTGCAGCATTAGCAGAGCAAATTGATGATGTACAACCAGCACCACTAGAAGAGCTGACTGATGAAACGGTACCGATCACCGATGATGAACGTCGTAAGCTTGATACTATTATGGATATTCCGGTTACCATTTCGATGGAAGTCGGACGTACGCAAATCAGTATTCGTAACCTACTGCAATTAAACCAAGGTTCAGTGGTTGAGCTTGATCGTATTGCGGGTGAATCATTAGATGTGATGGTTAATGGGACCCTTATTGCACATGGTGAAGTGGTTGTGGTCAATGACAAATTTGGTATTCGTTTGACTGATGTGATCAGCCAAACTGAGCGTATTAAAAAGTTACGTTAAGGCTGGCCATGAAAAGGATTATAGGCCAGATAGTTACAGTATTATCGCTATTATTTTTCACACTGTCCTGTTTCGCACAAACAGCGGTTGAGAAAACGATTGAAAAAGCGCCGCCGCCATTAAGACAAGCACCTGACTTAAATATCGCAACCACTCTGGCTTCTTTACTGCTTGTGATTGCGATTATTGTTTTCTTAGCTTGGTTATTAAAACGTATGCGGGTGGCTGGGATCAGTGGTAATGATTCGGGTTTAAAAGTAATTACACAGCTGGCAGTCGGGCAACGAGAAAGAGTCGTGCTATTGCAAGTCGGTGAAGAGCAAATGTTGGTGGGTATTACTCAACATAATATTTCTTTGCTAAGTAAATTGGATAAGCCTTTAAACATGGACGAATCGCCAAGCAGAGATTTCGCTTCTCAGCTTAGCAAGCTAATGAAAAATAATGTTAAAAAATAAATTCACCCTTATCACTTGGATGGCTTTTCTTGCTATCTCTGTGTTGTTATCGTCAATCAATATAGCGCATGCGGTTGAAGCGAACGTGGCTAATAGTACGACGGCGACAGCAATGAGTGCAGAAACAACCTCAGGTCACATGCAAGCAGCCCGTAATGGTGGGGGAATACCGGCATTATCGGTGACAGTAAACCCTGATGGTAGTGAAGATTATTCTGTCACCCTGCAAATTTTAGCGTTAATGACCGCGTTGGGCTTTTTGCCTGCGATGGTTATTTTAATGACCTCTTTCACCCGTATCGTGGTGGTAATGTCGATCCTGCGTCAAGCGATGGGTTTACAGCAAACACCTTCTAACCAAGTGATTATCGGCATAGCGCTGTTCTTAACGTTTTTTGTGATGTCTCCGGTGATTGATAAGATCAATGCAGATGCCGTTCAGCCTTATATTAATGAGCAAATCACGGCGAAAGAAGCGTTGGCAAAAGCGGAAGATCCGATGCGCCAATTTATGCTAAAACAAACCCGGGTAAAAGATTTAGAAACGTTTGTGAATATGTCTGGCTCAACGGCTGATGATCCGCAGACGGTGCCGTTAACGGTATTGATCCCTGCGTTTATTACTTCAGAGCTAAAAACGGCGTTTCAAATCGGCTTTATGCTGTTTTTACCATTTTTGATTATTGATTTGGTCGTTGCATCGATCTTAATGGCGATGGGTATGATGATGCTTTCACCTATGATTGTATCGTTACCGTTTAAATTAATGTTGTTTGTTTTAGTTGATGGTTGGAACCTGATCTTATCCACACTGGCAGGTAGTTTTGGCACCTAATGTGAATAAACATCGGATAAAAAGGATGCTTTTATGACGCCAGAAGCTTTTGTTGAGATATTTCAAGAAGCGCTATACATGGTACTTATCATGGTGTGCGCGATTGTCATTCCAGGGCTGTTAATTGGTTTAGTTGTTGCGGTATTTCAAGCGGCCACCTCAATCAATGAGCAAACATTGAGTTTCTTACCCCGTTTAGTGGTGACGTTACTCGCGTTGATGTTTTTTGGTCATATGATGACGCAAATGCTGATGGATTATTTCTATCGCATTATTGATCAAATCCCACAGTTGCTTTATTAGCAAACGAGCAGCCGTCGATTATGCATTACACCGCAAATCTTTTACTTGATTGGATAGCGAATTATTTTTGGCCTTTTACACGTATCTCATCAATGATGATGGCGATGACGTTTTTTGGGGCGCGCTTTGTTTCACCTAAAATTCGCTTATATTTAGCCTTAGCGATCACATTTGCGGTCTTGCCTGTTTTACCTAAAGTCCCACAAGATATTGAGTTACTTTCTTTAGCTGGATTTATTGTTACTACTCAGCAACTAATCATTGGTGTAGCAATGGGATTAGTGACACAGTTTATTACTCAAATATTTGTCTTACTTGGGCAAATATTAGGTATGCAATCGAGTTTAGGTTTTGCTTCAATGGTTGATCCTGCGAATGGTCAGAATACGCCCGTATTGGGACAGTTTTATATGTTTTTGGCCATTTTATTGTTCTTAGCAACAGATGGGCATTTAGAGATGTTAAATGCTGTTGTTGTGAGCTTTAAAACCTTGCCGATAGGTGAGGCTATGCTACAGCAAAAAGATTACTATCAGCTTGCAGGTTGGTTTGGGCATATGTTTAAAGCGGGCGTGAATATGGCGTTAGCAGGGGTGATTGCTTTGCTAACGGTGAATTTGTCGTTTGGCGTAATGACTCGAGCAGCACCACAGCTAAATATTTTCTCGTTAGGTTTCTCATTTGCGTTATTACTCGGTCTGGCAATTAGCTGGTTTATTGTACTCGGTATCGTGCCGCAATATGAAGCGATATGGCAAGTTGGCTTAGATCAAGTGTGTAGTTTGATCCGAATTGATTGTTAAGTTAAGACTGGGAGTAAATCAGTATGTCTGATTCAGATGGTCAAGAACGTACCGAAGACGCCACGCCCAGACGGCTTGAGCAGGCGCGAGAGAAAGGTCAAGTTCCGCGCTCAAGAGAATTAGCGTCTGTTGCGGTATTAGTGTCTGGTGCTGTTGGGTTAATGTGGTTTGGAGAAGGGTTAAGTAAAGCACTGAGTCATATCATGACAGCAATGTTTAGCTTAACGCGCGACGATATATTCGATCTTGATCGTTTATTCGTTATTATTTTAGATGCGATTGTTTATATTCTCGCGCCTTTATTTTTAGTACTCATTTTTTTGTTTGTTGCTGCTTTTATTGGAGCTGCTGGTGTCGGTGGTGTTCGCTTTTCCACTCAAGCTGCAATGCCTAAGTTATCAAAAATGAATCCGCTCAGTGGAATAAAGCGGATGTTTGGTATGCAAAGTTGGGTTGAGTTAATTAAGTCTATTTTAAAAGTTGGGCTGGTGGGGAGTATTGCTTGCTACTTGATATTTTCGAGTTTAGAAGACTTTTTCCAACTCAGTAATGAGGTTTTTCCTGCCAATTACTTTCATGCTATCGATATATTACTAAACTTTGTTCTTTTAATTTGTTGCTCACTGCTTATTATTGTTGCCATTGATGTGCCATTTCAAATTTGGAATTTTAATCAGCAATTAAAAATGACCAAACAAGAAATTAAAGATGAATATAAAGATTCGGAAGGTAAGCCTGAAGTAAAAGGGCGTATTAGAATGCTGCAACGTGAAATGGCTCAGCGACGTATGATGGCAGATGTGCCGCAAGCTGACGTGGTAATTACTAACCCTGAGCACTTCTCTGTCGCACTTCGCTACGATCCTAAGTTGGACTCTGCGCCCGTTGTTATTGCGAAAGGAGGCGATCATTTAGCGCTTAAGATCAGAGAGATAGCCAATAAACATAATATTGATATTGTACCTGCCGCGCCATTAGCTCGTGCTATTTATTATACGACTGAATTAGAACAGCAAATTCCAGATGGTTTATTTGTTGCCGTTGCTCAAATATTAGCTTATGTGTTTCAGTTAAAAGAATACCGCAAAGGTAAAGGCAAAAAACCAACACTATCTAAAGCTGCAATGGATATACCTGAAGAATTACGCCATTAATGTTTAGGTACATGATTATTGAAATGATAATTAAGTATATTGTGGCTGAAAATTTATTGTTTATATATTAATCATTAATTCTTTTTTGGAATAAAGTCTATTAGGGGCGTTATTTAATTAAATGTTTATATTAGACAGGAAGTCACAAATATAGCGTTTATCTTTAGCTTTCTGTTATTAATTTGATAGTCTTTTCGCACTGTCAAAAAAATGACTAATATGTAAGGCATGATAATTGCTTTACCTTATTTTATGCATTCATGGTTCATCGTCTTTATTAAATAACGGACTATTTAATTATCTTCTTTTGTTTATAAAACGAACATTGATACCAATAATAAAAGAATAGATCACTAGACAGAATGAAGCTTTCAATTCCCTTTGCAGATAGATTGCCGTTAGCCAGTATCAAGTCTATGCCATCAATAGGTGCGCCTATAATGGTATTGGCAATGTTAGCAATGATCATTTTACCAATGCCGCCGTTGCTATTGGATATGACGTTTACCTTTAATATCGCGCTTTCACTGGTGGTGTTATTGGTGACGGTATATACCCGTCGTCCGCTTGATTTTGCTGCTTTTCCTACCGTACTACTTATTGCCACGCTATTACGTTTAGCACTAAACGTTGCATCGACTCGTGTTGTTTTATTGCACGGTCATGAAGGGCCTGATGCGGCAGGACAAGTTATTGATGCATTTGGCTCGGTTGTTATTGGTGGCAACTATGCGGTGGGTTTAGTGGTCTTCCTTATTTTGATGATCATTAACTTTATGGTAGTAACCAAAGGTGCAGGTCGTATTTCAGAAGTTAGTGCTCGCTTCACCCTTGATGCCTTACCGGGTAAGCAAATGGCTATTGATGCTGATTTAAACGCAGGGCTTATTGATCAAGAGCAAGCGCGTACTCGTCGTTTTGAAGTAACAAAAGAAGCCGACTTCTATGGTTCTATGGATGGTGCGTCTAAGTTTGTTAAAGGTGATGCCATTGCCGGTATCTTGATCCTCTTTATCAATATCATTGGTGGTTTAATCATTGGTATGGGTCAGCATGGTCTGACATTTGGTGAAGCCCTCGAAATTTACAGTTTATTGACCATTGGTGATGGTCTTGTTGCTCAAATCCCATCGCTACTGTTATCCATCGGTGCGGCAATGATGGTAACTCGTCAAAATACTGACGAGGACATGGGGCAGCAAATGTATTTTCAGATGTTTAACAATCCTCAAGCGCTGATCATCACCGGTATGATTCTATTTGTTATGGGTATTGTTCCTGGTATGCCTCATATTCCTTTCTTATTGCTTGCCGCCATTATTGGTGGTGTCGCTTATTGGCGAATAAAGAAAGAGAAAGCAGAAGCACTTGTTGAAAAGCAAGCGCCGCCGACAGAGTTAGCACCGACCCAACCGCTAAAAGAACTATCGTGGGATGATGTACAGCCTGTTGATACCATTGGTTTAGAAGTGGGTTACCGTTTAATTTCAATGGTCGATAAAGATCAAGGTGGTGAGTTGCTAGAGCGCGTGAAAGGTGTTCGTAAAAAGTTATCACAAGACTTTGGTTTTCTTATCCCACCGGTTCATATTCGCGATAACTTAGAGCTGCCACCGAATAGTTACCGCATTAGTTTGATGGGCGTCGCCTGTGGCGAAGCAAATATTCACCCCAAAATGGATCTGGCGATTAACCCTGGCCAAGTTTTCGGTTCTATTGATGGTGAAATGACAACCGATCCTGCGTTTGGTCTTGAAGCGGTCTGGGTACAAGACTCACAACGTGAACATGCGCAAGCATTAGGTTATACCGTGGTTGATTCAGCAACAGTACTGGCGACTCATTTAAGCCAATTACTGACAAATCATGCATCGCAGTTACTGGGTCATGAAGAGGTACAAAACCTATTAGAAATGTTAGGTCAAACGACACCTAAATTGGTTGATGGTTTTGTTCCTGATCAATTACCTCTAGGGGTTGTGGTGAAAGTAATGCAGAACTTATTAAATGAAGCTATTCCACTGCGTGATATTCGAACCATTGTCCAAACTTTGTCGGAGTATTCCAGTAAGAGTCAAGATCCTGACATATTAACCGCCGCTGTTCGTATCGGTCTGAAACGATTAATTTGTCAAGAAATCAATGGAATAGAAGTTGAGTTGCCAGTGATTACCCTAGTCCCTGAATTGGAACAAATATTGCATCAAACTATGCAATCTGCTGGTGGTGAATCTTCAGGTATTGAGCCTGGATTAGCGGAACGTTTACAACGTTCATTAACAGAAGCGACTCAGCAGCAAGAATTGAAAGGTGAGCCTGCGGTATTATTGACCTCAGGTGTGTTGCGTTCAACATTAGCTAAATTTGTTAAAAATACGATCCCAAGTTTACGGGTATTGTCATATCAGGAAGTGCCTGATGAAAAACAAATTCGAATTGTGAATGCGGTAGGTAATTAATGTTAGTGGTTGTAGATGCGCCTAAGCCCTTTCTGATATAGGACGATATTTTGAAAATTAAACGATTTTTTGCCAAGGATATGAGAACGGCACTTAGCGAAGTCAAAGAAGAGCTTGGGCCTGATGCCGTCATTATGTCGAATAAGAAAGTTTCTGGTGGTGTTGAGATTGTGGCAGCGGTGGATGTCGATACAACGCCTCCAGCAGCTCCAAATACTCAGCCTCGCTCTCGTGACGAAGTTACTCAAGGGTTAAATCAAGCAAGACGTAAACTTGCTGATGACAAGGTGCAGTTGAACCAATCCACGGCGCAGAAATTTGCTAGCGTATTACAAAACTATGCCTCAACCCAAGAGCAAAATGAGCAACCTAACGAGGTTGATTCACTTAGTGCATTACTTGATCGCCAATCTAAATTGCGCGAGCAAGGGGATAGTCACAGCTTATATTCAGAAGCGAATGCATTTCGACATGACCACAAGCCAGCATACAGTCCGCAAAATGAACGCGCATCGCAACAAAAGGCTAGTGGTTACTCTCGTTATTCTGACCAACATTATGCAGATACTCCTTCATCACGTGATAACCGTTCATCATCAACATCACCACTATTTCAGCGTCGTCAACCTGAAACCAATAAGCATGATTTAGATATCGGCGATTACCGTCGTCCATCATCAAAACAATATGAACGTGATTTATCCGTTGGTCGTGGGTTATTTGATAGCCCTCAGCATGATCATGGTATGAATGGACGTGAGCATTCACCGCAAAAGCCACGATTAGATCCTTCTCGTTACGAATCTAAAGCCCAACCGAGTAAAGATGAACTGGATCAAGTGCGATCTGAAATGATCTCGATACGTCGCTTATTAGAACATCAGCTATCTGGCTTAATGTGGCAAGAAGTTGAACGCCGCGAACCAATGCGCGCCATGATGATCAAACGTCTTGAAAAAATGGGATTATCAGAGCAATTAGCCGATCAATTAGCGTGTTATATCCCTGAAGATATTCAACCCAATGAAGCATGGCCGGCTTTACTTGATTTGTTATCGGATCAAATTATTACTACCGACGATTGTATTTTAGATACGGGCGGTGTGGTGGCTTTATTAGGCCCAACAGGTGTAGGTAAAACCACGACAATTGCCAAGTTAGCTGCTCGCGCGGCAATGGAGTTTGGTCCAGATCAAATTGCTCTAGTGACGACAGATACATATCGTATTGGTGCTCATGAGCAATTAGCGACTTATGGTCGAATTATGGGCTGTCCGGTAAGAGTTGCTAAAGATGCTGAAGAACTTGCCGATATCTTACATCAGTTGCGACATCGCCGATTGGTATTGCTTGATACCGCAGGGATGGGGCAGCGTGATATTCGGTTATCTGAACAGCTAGACACTTTAATGAAAAACAGCGGAGCGCATATTCGAAGCTACTTAGTGATGCCAGCGACATCACAGCGTCGAGTGCTGCAGGAAACGATTGAACATTTTCGTCGTATTCCACTTTCTGGTTGCGTATTAACAAAGCTTGATGAGTCATTAAGTTTAGGAGAGATCATCTGCGTGGCGATTCAAAATGCATTACCTATCGCTTATTTAGCGGATGGCCAGCGTGTACCAGAAGATATCAAAATAGCATCGGGGAACTACCTAGTGTCACGTGCTAATGAATTATTGGAGATAGAGATAAGCCAGCAATCACATTTCTGGTCTAGTGATAGTTCAGATAATAAGGCGGCAGATTATTATGATTGAGAGCAGAATGTACGATCAAGCAAGCGGTTTACGTCGAATGACTCAGTTAACCTCAACCAAAGTGATTACTGTAACCGGTGGTAAAGGTGGTGTCGGTAAAACCAATGTTACGCTAAATATGGCGATGTCGATGGCACGTCAAGGTAAGCGGGTCATGGTATTGGATGCTGATCTAGGCCTTGCGAACGTTGATGTGATGCTAGGACTTCGTGCAGGGCGTAACTTATCTCACGTTTTAGCGGGTATCTGTGAGCTGGAAGATATCATTATTGAAGGTCCATACGGGTTAAAAATTATTCCTGCTGCCTCGGGCACTCAAAATATGGCAGAGTTAACACCAGCGCAGCATGCTGGGTTAATTCGTGCTTTTGGTAATTTACAAGACGATCTTGATTTTCTACTGGTAGATACCGCAGCAGGTATTTCAGACATGGTGCTTAGTTTTGCTCGCGCTGCGCAAGATGTGCTGGTTGTTGTCTGTGATGAACCAACATCAATTACAGATGCTTATGCATTGATTAAAATCTTAAGTCGTGAATATGATGTTCAACGCTTTAAAATTGTTGCCAATATGGTGCGTAGTTATCGTGAAGGACGCGATCTGTTTACCAAATTGACGCGTGTTACGGAACGATTCTTAGATGCTAATTTAGAGCTCGTGGCATGTATTCCGCTTGATGATAATGTCCGCCAAGCCGTTAAACGTCAGAAGATAGTGGTCGAAGCTTTCCCTCGTAGCCCTGCTGCATTGGCGTTGAATTCATTATCAACCAAAGCAATGACTTGGCCTATTCCGCATAACCCAGGTGGACATCTTGAGTTTTTTGTTGAGCGTTTATTGATCAAACGTTCTCAGGCCATGGAGGTGCCATACAGTGAATAAAGCGATGGCTTATGGTCAATATCAGCAGAGTCCACAAGCATTTATCGAACGATACTCATCGTTAGTTAAACGCATTGCTCATCACTTAATGGTTCGTTTACCGCCGAGTGTCTTAGTGGAAGATTTAATTCAAGCAGGCATGATAGGTTTACTTGAAGCGCAACAAAATTATGATCCTACGAAAGGGGCAAGCTTTGAAACGTTTGCTGGAATTCGTATTCGTGGGGCAATGCTTGATGATATTCGTCGTGGTGATTGGGTCCCTCGTTCAGTATATAAAAATAGCCGAAAGATAAGTGAAGCAATATCTCACCTTGAAAATGAATTAGGACGCGATCCTAATGACCAAGAAATTGCGCAATATCTCGATATGCCGTTAGAACAGTACCATCAAGCACTAAATGATGTTAATTGTGGACGCTTAGTCGGTATTAGTGATCTTGGAGTGGCAGAAGATACCGTCGCTAATGAAGAAAGTATCGGTGAAAACACACCCTTTCAAGGTGTTGTTGATGATAACTTTCGTGCGTCATTGGCTGAAGCGATAAAAACCCTCCCAGAACGAGAGGCGTTAGTGTTATCACTTTATTACGACGAAGAGCTTAATTTAAAAGAAATTGGTGCGGTAATCGGTGTTAGTGAATCACGAATTTGTCAGATACACAGCCAAGCAATGCAGCGATTACGTGCAAAATTAACAGCATGGACTGCTTAATAATTATTTATTTTTAGAACTAGAAGAACACTGGCTCTCAGTGGAGGCAAACTTGAATAAAAACATGAAAATTCTCATTGTTGATGACTTCTCAACAATGCGCCGTATTGTTAAAAACCTGCTTCGTGATTTGGGTTTTAACAACACCTTAGAAGCAGATGATGGATTAACCGCTTTACCAATGCTTAAAAAGGGTGATTTCGACTTCGTTGTAACGGATTGGAATATGCCAGGAATGCAAGGTATTGATTTACTTCGTCATATTCGTTCTGATGAACAATTGAAGCACTTGCCAGTATTGATGATCACTGCAGAAGCAAAGCGTGAGCAGATCATTGAAGCGGCACAAGCAGGTGTTAATGGTTATATCGTTAAACCATTTACCGCAGCAACGTTGAAAGAAAAATTGGATAAAATTTTCGAACGTTTGCAGTAACGATTACTAACAATAACCATCAGTAGTGCATAAGGACGATAAAGAAGCATGATTTCACTTGAACAGGCAAAACAGCTTGTCAGCTTGCTAGAAAATGGACAACAAGCTGAAGCCAATTCGCTTGTACAAACATTAGTTGCCGATAGCCATGAACCAATGTTTGCAGAGGTGGGTAAAATTACTCGCCAGTTGCATGATTCTTTAATTAATTTTCGCCTTGACCCTCGGGTTAATGATTTAGCGAAAACTGATATTCCTGATGCTCGTGAACGATTGCTTTATGTTATCGATAAAACGGAGCAAGCCGCAAATAAAACGATGGACGCAGTTGAAAGCACGCTACCTATTGCGGATAAACTGCATAATACGTTATTGCAAGTGCATCCTCAGTGGCAGCGTTTAATGGCAGGTAAGATTGGTCTTACTGAATTTAAAACATTGTGTCACGATATTGATTTATTGCTTGTTCAAATTGAAGGTGATAGCAGCACACTGCGTACCCACCTTACCGATATCCTTATGGCTCAGGACTACCAAGATCTCACTGGACAAATCATTCGACGTGTCATTGAGTTAGTTCATGAAGTTGAAGATAGGTTAGTTGAAATTCTTAAAGCTTTTGGCATGGAACAAGACGCGAATACTGTGATTGATGATAAAAAAGACGCCTTAAAGCCTGAAGGGCCAATCATCAATCCAGAGCAACGTAATGATGTTGTTGAATCACAAGATGATGTTGATGATTTACTTTCGAGTCTTGGATTTTAGGGGAAATTTATGAGCTTTGATTTAGACGAAGATATCCTGCAGGACTTTTTAATAGAAGCAGGCGAAATTCTTGAATTGCTTTCTGAACAATTGGTAGAGCTTGAACGAAGCCCCGATGATTCTGAGTTATTGAATGCTATTTTCCGTGGTTTTCATACGGTAAAAGGTGGCGCAGGATTTCTTTCTTTAACCGAACTGGTTGATGCTTGTCACGGTGCAGAAAACGTTTTTGACTTGCTGCGAACAGGCAAGCGTAGCGTAACATCTGAGTTGATGGATGTGATTTTAGAAGCGCTTGACTGTATTAATGTGATGTTTGAACAAGTGAAAGAACATCAGCCTCTTGATCGTGCTGATCAACGTTTATTAGATGCCTTACATTATTACAGCCAGCCTGCAACAGCAGATGAACTCGCTCCTATTTCTAAGCCCGTTGAAGCGCCATCGGTTGATGTTATTGCAGAGGTGACACCAGAACCTGCGAGTACGTCAAGTAGTGAGAATGTTACCACTGGTGACAGTGTTGATGATATGACTCAAGATGAGTTTGATCGTTTACTTGATGAACTTCATGGTACTGGACAAAGCCCATCCAAGCCAACTGAGCAAAATAATGTAGAAGCACAATTAAATTTTGATAGCGGTGATATTACTGATGATGAATTCGAACGTTTGTTAGACGAACTACACGGTTCTGGCAAAGGGCCGGGAAATAGTGATACGCCTGCGGCAAGTATTACAACACCATCATCGTCAGTAACCCTATCATCTACCGTGCCAGAAGATACTGGTGCCGGTGATAGTGATGACTTGATGACAGATGATGAATTTGAACGTCTGCTTGATGAATTACATGGTGCAGGTAAAAGCCCATCTTTAGAAGAACAAGCGTCTGCTGCACAATCTACAGCGAATGATTTAACCGAAGTTGAAGTTGCTGTTAGTTCGACTCAATCAACAGCAATGGTCACTCCACCTGCTTCTGCGGCACATCAACCGCCAGTAGAGCGCTCAGCGAAACCTGTTGCGGTCAAAGAGAAGTCAAAACCACAAGCGGATGCGACAGTACGTGTTGATACTTCAACCCTTGATACCATTATGAATATGGTTGGTGAGTTGGTTTTAGTACGAAATCGTTTAGTTAGTCTTGGTTTAAACACCAATGATGAAGAAATGTCGAAAGCGGTCTCAAATCTTGATGTTGTAACGGCAGATCTTCAAGGCGCTGTGATGAAAACTCGCATGCAACCAATCAAGAAAGTATTTGGTCGTTTTCCTCGTGTTGTACGTGATTTAGCGCGTAGCTTAAAGAAAGAAATCGTACTGGAAATGCGCGGTGAGGAAACAGATTTAGATAAAAACTTAGTGGAAGCTCTTGCTGATCCTCTGGTTCACTTAGTACGAAATTCTGTAGATCATGGTATTGAAATGCCGGATGTTCGTGAGCAGGTAGGTAAGCCTCGTACGGGAACTGTCTTATTATCAGCATCACAAGAAGGCGATCATATTCTACTTACCATCGAAGATGATGGTGGAGGTATGGATGCAGAAAAGCTCCGCAGCATTGCTGTTGAACGCGGTGTGATGGATGCAGATGCCGCTTCTCGTATCACTGACAATGAAGCGTATAATCTCATTTTTGCCCCTGGCTTCTCGACCAAAAAAGAAATCTCTGATATTTCTGGTCGTGGTGTAGGAATGGATGTTGTAAAAACAGGGATTAATCAGCTTAATGGTTCAATTCATATTGATTCAGTGCTAGGTAAAGGCACTCGAATTGACATTAAAGTACCGTTAACGTTGGCTATTTTACCGACATTAATGGTAGGTGTTGGTGAACAACCATTTGCATTGCCATTAGCGAGTGTGAATGAAATATTCCACCTTGATTTGAATAAAACCAATACTGTTGATGGCCAGTTAACAATTATTGTTCGTGATAAAGCGATACCCCTGTTTTATCTACAAGATTGGTTGTCAAATATGACTGGCGGTACGAATAAAGATCGTGGCCATGGTCATGTCGTTATTGTTCAAATTGGCCATCAGCGAATTGGTTTTGTGGTTGATACCTTAATTGGTCAAGAAGAAGTCGTGATAAAACCACTAGATAGCTTACTTCAAGGTACGCCAGGTATGGCAGGTGCAACTATTACCAGTGATGGTCATATTGCATTAATTCTTGATGTGCCAAGCTTATTAAAACACTACGCTGGTCATTAATTAGCACGACAAATAATAATAAAAGAGGGGGGCGATGACCCCCTTTGTTTAAGCGTTTCAACGGGATGAAAGTAACATGGCAGTTAAAGTATTAGTAGTTGATGACTCAAGTTTTTTCCGTCGAAGAGTAAGTGAAATAATTAATGCTGATAGTCGGTTGGAAGTTGTTGGCAATGCCGTTAATGGCAAAGAAGCGGTAGAGTTAACCCAAAAACTGCAACCTGACGTGATCACAATGGACATCGAAATGCCCGTAATGGATGGTATTACAGCCGTTCGCGAGATCATGAAAGTGTCACCAACTCCGATCTTAATGTTTTCTTCGTTAACTCATGATGGTGCCAAGGCGACGCTTGATGCCCTTGATGCTGGTGCATTAGATTTCTTGCCAAAGAAATTTGAAGATATTGCGCGTAATCGTGATGAAGCCGTTGAACTGCTTCAAAAACGTGTTGCAGAGCTTGCACGTAAACGTATTTTTATGCGCCGAAGTGCGACGACGCGTTCAACATCTCTTCCTTCTTCGCCATTAACAAGCACTCATACATCGACGACGAAACCAACGCTAACGTCACGCTTGCAGGCTGAACCTTCATCTGTCTCATCTTCAAGAGCTGCGCGTGCATCTGTTGTCAAACCCGCATTACGTTTTAAAGCGTCAGGAAAAAAATACCAGATTGTTGCAATTGGCACATCGACTGGTGGCCCTGTCGCATTACAAAAAATATTGACTCAGCTACCTGCTAATTTTCCCTATCCGATAGTGCTTATTCAGCACATGCCTGCGACATTTACCGCCGCTTTTGCTGCACGATTAGATCAGCTGTGCAAAATTGGAGTGAAAGAAGCGGAAAATGGGGATATGTTGAAAGCGGGTATGGCGTATCTTGCTCCTGGCGGTAAACAAATGATGCTTGATGGTCGACCTGGCGCATCAAGGTTACGTATTATTGATAGCGGTGAGCGCATGAATTATAAACCATGTGTTGATGTAACATTTGGTTCTGCGGCTAAAGTCTATCAAGACAAAGTCCTATCAATGGTATTAACCGGTATGGGCGCTGATGGTCGAGATGGCGCAAGAATGCTAAAAAATAGTGGTTCAACTATTTGGGCGCAGGATGAAGACAGTTGTGTGGTATACGGTATGCCTCAAGCCGTTGCTAAAGCGGGTATATCAAGCCACGACTTACCTTTAGATCGTATTGCTGAATGTATGTTAATAGAACTAGGTTTACAGTGAGGATCAAGGGGTGATTGTTTGGAGTATTGCTAATCAAAAAGGTGGGGTGGGGAAAACCACAACCACAATTACATTAGCCGGATTGCTGAGTGAGCAAAATAAACGTGTTTTATTAGTTGATACCGACCCACACGCATCGTTAACAACGTATTTAAACTTTGATTCAGAGCAAGTACCCGCGAGTTTATTTGATTTGTTTCAATTACCCGTAGTGAATAAAGCCAGTGTAAAACCACTTATTCTTAAAACAGCATTTAATAATATTGATATTATTCCTGCCCATATGTCACTGGCAACACTTGATCGTGTAATGGGAAATCGTAGTGGTATGGGGTTAGTGTTAAAAAAAGCGCTGCATAGTTTAGTTGATGACTATGATTACGTACTGATAGATTGCCCACCGATTTTGGGGGTGATGATGGTCAATGCATTGGCGGCGAGCGATCGCATTCTTATACCAGTACAAACCGAGTTTTTAGCCATGAAAGGCTTGGAAAGAATGATGAGGACGTTACAAATTATGCAGCGTTCTAAGCCGTCTGGTTTTAATGTCACGATTGTTCCAACTATGTACGATAAACGAACACGCGCATCACTCCAAACGTTGCAAGAACTCAAGGCTCGTTTCCCTGAACAAGTTTGGGCGTCTGCGGTACCTATTGATACAAAGTTCCGTGATGCCAGTATTAAACATATGCCACCATCATTATATGCCCGAAACTGTCGTGGTGTGTTTGCTTACAAAACGTTATTAAAATATGTAGAACGGTTAGACAATCATGCAAAGTAAGCCACTTTCAAGTGATCAAGCCCTAGATGATTATTTTTTTGATTTATTAGAAGAATCAAATGAAGTTGCTGTACCTGCGGAGATTAAAGATCCCATTTTAGATGTCGATAAACCAAGTATTGGAAATGTTGAAGTCGCGTCTACGTTACTTCAACCTAAGTTAAATGTATTAAAGCCACAGCCTTATGTTGCTGTTGATTATGCAGAGCCGTCAAATCGACAAGATATAGCACGACTATTGAGTCAAGTTGATGAAAATTATGTTGATGATATTCAAGAAAATGTTATACAAACTGCAAATCCACAACAAATTTTTTCAGAAACAGAATACGTCATACCAGAGCAACTAACTTCTATTAAAGAAGCTGAACCTAGGTGTACGAGTACTGAAAATATAGCGGAAGATACCGTTGAAACGGAGGTTATCAAAACCGCTGAAATTGCTGAAGATGCAGGGTTAATTCCGCCAGAGCAGTGGACACATCATGGGATGGAACAAGCGTTTCAAGCGCTATTTTTTGAAGTTAATGGTGTGACATTTGCTGTTGCGCTCACGCAATTGGGTGGTATTCATCAACTTGGCGAGCTTAACCGTTTACTTGGGCGTCCTAATTGGTATTTGGGTCTACAGTCAACACGCGAGCAAAAGTTAGATGTAGTTGATACTGCACGTTGGGTAATGCCAGAGAAGCTAGTTGGTGATGAGTATCGTGATAATTATCGTTATATTGTGATGCTTGGCGATAGCCAATGGGGGCTAGCTAGCGATAAACTGCATGGCACCAAAATGCTGAATGGCAATGATATTCGCTGGCGAGAGAAGGCAGGAAAACGCCCTTGGCTTGCGGGTATGGTAAAAGATAAAATGTGTGCACTTATCCATGTCGATGCGTTGATCGCAATGCTAAACAATGGATTGGATGTAAATAGTATTGAGTAATACAGGACCTTAAGAGGGAATAGCATGTCACAGGTAAATATCGCTGAGATCCAAAAAGACGGAGCGAATGATCAGGTTCTGCAATGGGTGACATTTCAGCTAGAAGATGAGACTTACGGTATAAATGTTATGCAAGTCCGTGAGGTTTTGCGCTATTCAGAAATTGCACCAGTGCCAGGTGCGCCTGATTATGTGCTCGGTATTATTAATCTTCGCGGTAATGTCGTTACTGTTATCGATACTCGCTCTCGTTTTGGCTTAGCTCCGGGTGAGATTTCTGACAATACACGTATTGTTATCATTGAAGCAGAAAAACAAGTGATTGGTATTCTTGTCGATAGTGTTGCTGAAGTGGTTTATCTACGTAGTTCTGAAATTGATAGCACGCCAAGTGTGGGTACCGAAGAGAGTGCGAAGTTTATTCAAGGTGTAAGTAATCGCGAAGGACAATTACTTATCTTAGTTGATCTTAATAAGCTGCTATCTGATGAAGAATGGGATGAGATGGCGTACTTGTAATGAATACTATTCTGCTCCAGTGGATACCTACTGTTATTAGTGTATTGGCGGTTTTAATCTTTACTGTGTTATTGCTTCGCGAGCGTAAAGCGCGACGGAGTTTAGAAACAAAATTTGCCGCTATTGAAACTGTATTGAAAAATGCCCGCTTACAAAATGAACGCTTGAATAAAGAGTTCAATGAATTGCGGGCAGGAACAATGGGTATGAGTCACAAACTGGCGGATATGTCACATCAGTTAGAAGTGGTTGAAGATCGTCAAACAGAGATCATGATGAACGATCCTGAAGGACGTTTATATAGTCGCGCCAGTAAAATGGTCGAGTTGGGCGCAGATGTACATGAATTGATGAATGAGTGTGATTTACCTAAAGCTGAAGCTGAACTTCTGCTTCGCTTACAGCAGACGATGCAAAAACACCGTCGACGTTAATCGTTATACTGATATATCAATATCTTCAAGCCCCTCCCACCCCGGAGGGGTTTTTCCGTTTAAGTACCATGAAAAGGCAATCAGTTCGGCAATAATCAAGTATAACTCTTGTGGGATTTCATCACCGACATCAAAGCTATTTAGATATTGTGCCAATACAGGATCTTGATGTATTAAGCCACCTTGCAGTTTCACTTGTTCAATAATATGTTCAGCTAATTGCTGGTGGCCTTTGGCTATAATATAAGGGGATTTTTCACCATCATATTTAAGTGCAACTGCATGCGAGGTTGTTTTATTATCTGTAGTCATCACTCAGACCTTAATCAATAAGCCATTAGTAGAGGCTAGAGGGTCATTAGACTCTTTATCTTGAGCTTGCAGAAATTTAGGAGATTTACAGTTAATACCTAACTGTGCCATACGAGAAAAAAGTAGCGGTGAGACCTGCTCTATTTTATGTAACAACAGTGGATTAACGGTTTCAAATACCGTTGTTAATGTGCTGTTTTTCCATTGGGCTGTAACATTAAGTATATCTATTGCACCAATAGGTAATGCCAATTTGACCGTCCAACAGGAATTGATACTCTTGTCGGCATTTGATTTTGAATCCTCGGGCTCATTTTTTATTTTAATATCAATAGATTGGTTGTTATTTATCGGCCATTGCAGATAAATGCTACTGGTATCTTGTGTACGTTGTGTTTCAGGCCCTCGTTGTTCAGCGGCAAGCCTTAATAGCGCGGGAATGTCTTGTTGTTGCTCAGGGCTTAACGTTTTTAACCATTGGTTTAACTGGCTTTGTGGTTGAGGTAGTTGCTGTAATAACTGCGCTAAAGGTTTTCGTTCTCCACCTTGTTGTAACCAAGCAATTAAGCTGGTTTGATTTTGTGGTGCAAAGAGCTGCTGGAAAATAGTATTTAGGTTGTTAGAGGGCGTTGTGGCTAATTTAGCTGTACCGGAGTTTAACGGGTTAGACAAAAGTGTAACTAAACGTTGCAAGCTGTTTATGGATAACAATAATTGCGGTAATTGAGAAATGAGGTTTTGCTCTTTTCCTCCTGAGCGAGTAAATAATGCCGCTTGGCTCTTTCGATTATCCGATAAAGGTTTTTCAATTTGAGCAGTTTTTGCTGCGCTATGGGGGTGAGAGGGCGTTAAATTGATACGCATATATTTCACATTTACTTACGTTAGTTAACGATGAAGATGTCCGTAGTTTAGCTAAATTATTTGCCATTGTGGTATCATGCGGACTGATTTGTGACACCTAGGATACATCATTTATATGTTGTCAGTAGCAGATTTAAGCTGCGTTCGTGATGAACGTTTATTGTTTGACGAACTCAGTTTCACTATATCAAGTGGCGAGTTAGTTCAAATTGAAGGCCATAATGGCGCTGGTAAAACCACACTGTTACGTATTATTGCTGGGTTAGGCCGGGCTGATAGTGGGCAAGTTTATTGGAATCAAGAAGATATTCAGGTTGCACGAGAAGATTATCATCAAGAGCTGTTGTTTCTTGGTCATCAAACTGGCGTAAAGCGCGAACTTACCGCCTTTGAGAACTTGGCTTTTTTTCAAGCCATGCATAAATGCAATCAAGGCTCAGATCTCAAGGGTTCACCACAAGTTATGGGTGAGGACGCATTATGGCAAGCATTGGCACATGTTGGGTTAGCGGGGCGTGAAGATGTACCAGCCGGGCAACTCTCAGCAGGTCAGCAACGCCGTGTTGCATTAGCGCGTCTATGGTTAAGTAATCATAAATTATGGGTGCTTGATGAGCCATTAACGGCGATTGATAAGCAAGGTGTCAAGGTGCTTGAAAACTTGTTTTTATCTCATGTTGAACGTGGTGGCATGGTGTTATTAACCACCCACCAAGATATGTTTACCGATAGTAATCATTTACGAAAAATTAAGTTAGGGTAGTGCTCACGGTGTTTAATTCTATTATTCAAATTATTCGTCGTGAATTGTTAATTGCTTTTCGTCGACGTGCCGATGTGATGAACCCATTGTGGTTCTTTATTATTGTGATCACCTTATTTCCATTAAGTATCGGTCCTGAGCCTAAATTGCTTGCACGTATTGCTCCTGGGATCATTTGGGTGGCGGCATTGTTAGCAGCGTTATTATCAATGGAACGCCTCTTTCGTGATGATTACGCCGATGGCTCGCTGGAGCAAATGTTATTAATGCCGACACCATTAGCGGTATCTGCCTTTGCTAAAATGCTTGCGCATTGGTTGTTGACAGGTTTACCGCTGATATTAATTAGTCCTTTATTAGCGATTTTATTATCCCTAAATTGGGATACATGGGTAGCCGTTGTACTCACATTGCTAATAGGTACGCCAACATTAAGCTTTTTAGGGGCAATTGGTGTCGCTTTAACGGTTGGATTACGAAAAGGTGGCGTTTTATTGAGCTTGCTCATATTACCGTTATATATACCTGTGCTTATATTCGCAACCTCTGCAATAGAAGCTGCAGGCCTAGGGATGGCATATAACGGGCAATTAGCATTAATGGCGGCAATGTTGGTGGCCTCTTTAACGTTAGCACCGTTTGCGGTTGCGGCATCGCTAAGGATCAGTGTGAATTAAATAAAGAGTGGGAGCGATGATGTCTTCCATTTTGTTTATTTATCCAACCAGTAGAGATTTATAAGGTTAAGGGATGACACAAAATCCTATTATTTTGTGACTGAACTTGGTTTTCATGACGTATTTATAACTATATAACGAGTAGAGAGCATTATGTGGAAGTGGTTACATCCCTACGCTAAAGCCGAGAATACCTATCGCTTGTGCGGTAAGTTACTGCCTTGGTTTGCCATGATTAGCTTAATTGCCATTGTTGTCAGTTCTATTTGGGGCTTAATGTTTGCGCCAGCGGATTATCAACAGGGTGACAGCTTTAGAATTATTTACTTGCATGTTCCCGCTGCAATCTGGTCGATGGGTGCTTATGTATCAATGGCTATTGCCGCATTCATTGGTTTAGTGTGGCAGATTCGATTATCGGATATGGCCGCAGCTGCAATGGCGCCAGTTGGTGCAGTGTTTACCTTTATGGCATTGATCACTGGTGCGATTTGGGGCAAACCAATGTGGGGCACATGGTGGGTGTGGGATGCACGTTTAACATCTGAACTCATTCTTCTATTTTTATATCTTGGTGTTATTGCATTGTATAATGCTTTTGATGATCAAAAAACAGCAGCCAAAGCGGCGGGTATTTTAGCGATTGTTGGTGTGATCAATATTCCTATTATTCACTTCTCTGTCGAGTGGTGGAATACCCTTCACCAAGGGGCAACCATTACTAAATTTGCCAAGCCTTCTATGTCAACAGATATGTTATGGCCGTTGCTGATTGGTATTGTTGGTTTTGCTTTTTTCTTCGGTACGGTGACTATGATCCGTCTACGTAATGAAATTCTTATCCGCGAAAGTCACCGCCCTTGGGTGCGTGAGCTAGTGAAGTGAGGTTGGTATGCATTTTGATTCTATGAGCGACTTTTTTGCCATGGGTGGTTATGCTGCTTATGTCTGGAGTGCGTTTGGTATCTCATTTGTAGCGATGCTATGGATCCTCTTTTCTAGCATGGCTACTCATCGTCGCGTGTTAGGTGACATTAAAAATAAAATCGCACGTGAACAACGTATTAAAGATGCGAAAAAGATGGAGAATACGCTATGACCCCAAGACGTAAGAAGCGTCTCGCCTTAGTTTTAGCGCTCGTTTTAGGCCTGGGTGCTACCATTGGTTTAGTGCTCTATGCGTTAAACCAAAATATGGATTTATTCTACACACCAACAGAGCTGGTTAATGGTAAGCCTGATGGCACCAAACCAGAAGTTGGTCAACGTTTACGTATTGGTGGCATGGTGGTGAAAGGCTCTGTGAAGCGTGATCCTCAATCTTTAGAAGTGAGTTTTAAAGTTGCTGATGTCGGCCCTTCAGTGACTGTCACGTATGATGGTATTTTGCCTGATCTCTTCCGTGAAGGGCAGGGTATTGTCGCGCAAGGTGTACTCGTTGGCCCAACAACAATAAAAGCACACGAAGTACTGGCTAAGCATGATGAAAATTACATGCCGCCTGAAGTCGCTGATGCGATGAAGAAAAATCACTCAAAACTTCAATATACTGAAGAACAACTACAAGGTAGTGCTCAATGATCCCTGAAATAGGCCATTTTGCCCTTATTACTGCCCTCGCCTTATCGGTACTGGCCAGTATTTATCCGCTATATGGTGCTGCAGTCGGTAACCAAGCAATGATGCGTATGGCACGACCATTGGCATACGGTATTTTTGCTTTTATATCGTTATCTTTTGTTATTTTATGTTGGTCATTCTATAACAATGATTTTACTGTTGCGTATGTAGCCAGTAACTCGACAAGTTTATTACCGTGGTATTACCGTATTACAGCGGTATGGGGCGCGCACGAAGGTTCATTGCTGCTTTGGGTACTTATCCAAGCCGGTTGGGCTGCTGCTGTGGCGCGTTTTAGCCGTGATATGCCACTTGAATCTGTTTCTCGTGTCTTATCGGTAATGGGGATGATTGCAGTGGGTTTCTTACTGTTTATTATCATTACTTCTAACCCATTTTTACGTACGCTACCGGTATTCCCTGTCGAAGGTCGTGATCTAAACCCATTATTGCAAGATCCGGGTCTAATTATTCACCCGCCAATGCTTTACATGGGCTACGTTGGCTTCTCTGTTGCGTTCTCTTTTGCCATTGCATCCTTGATGACTGGTCGTTTAGATACCGCTTGGGCACGTTGGTCTCGTCCATGGACAATCGCGGCATGGTCATTCCTAACGGTAGGTATCGCACTAGGGTCATGGTGGGCTTACTACGAACTTGGCTGGGGTGGCTGGTGGTTCTGGGATCCAGTAGAAAACGCATCATTTATGCCATGGCTTGCAGGTACGGCGTTAATGCACTCGCTATCAGTAACAGAAAAGCGTGGCACATTTAAAGCATGGACTGTACTGCTTGCGATCTCTGCCTTCTCATTAAGTTTATTAGGTACGTTCTTAGTGCGTTCTGGCGTATTGGTTTCTGTGCATGCATTTGCGTCAGATCCGGCTCGCGGTATGTTCATTCTTGGTTTCCTTGTGGTTGTTATCGGTGGTTCTTTACTGCTGTATGCATTACGTGGTGGTCAAATTCGTTCTCGTGGTAACTACAGCTTGTTCTCACGTGAAAACCTGTTACTAGCAAACAACATTTTACTTGTTGCAGGCTTAGTAGTTGTACTTATTGGTACATTATTACCATTGGTACATAAGCAAATTGGTTTAGGTTCTGTTTCTATCGGTGTACCTTTCTTCAACATGCTATTTACATGGTTGATGATCCCGTTTGCTTTTATTATGGGTGTTGGTCCTCTTGTTCGTTGGAAACGCGATAATTTCAAACATGTTCGCAAGCCAATGATTATCTCAGCACTGATCACGATTCCATTTTCATACCTTGTTATTTACTTTACGGCAAGTGTGGTTGAACCGCTTGCGGTGTTAGGGATGATGATGGCGGTGTGGATCATTGTGATGCATGGTTTTGAGTTATTCGAGCGTGCGACACACCGTCATACTTTTGTTGATGGCTTAGGTAAATTAGGTCGTAGCCATTGGGCGATGGTGTTAGGCCATATTGGTTTAGCGATATCTATCATTGGTATCACGCTAGTCTCTAACTACGATATCGAACGTGATTTACGTTTAGCGCCGGGTCAATCTGTTAATGTGAAAGGCTATGATTTCCACTTTGCTGGATTACGTGATGCAGATGGTCCTAACTATGATGGATATATAGCTGATTTCAATATTAGCCGTCGTGGTATTAATGTAACAACACTACATGCTGAAAAACGTTTCTACAGTGTGGCTGGCTCTATGATGACAGAAGCGGCAATTGATAGCGGGATTACTCGTGACTTATATGTTGCTATGGGTGAGAAGCTTGGTGATGGTGCATGGGCTGTTCGTATTTACTACAAACCATTTGTGAACTGGATGTGGGCGGGTGCATTTTTAATGGCGTTAGGTGGTGCATTGGCGATCAGCGATAAACGTTACCGATTCCGCACTCCTGCAAAACTGAGTAATAAATCGTCAGAGGAAAAATTAACCCATGAATAAGAAGTTCCTCTTTATTCCGTTAGTCTTGTTCATTGCACTGGTTATTATGTTTATGGTGCAGTTAACCCGCAATGCTGATGGTGATGATCCAACAAAATTAGAATCGGTATTGGTAGGTAAACCTGTACCGACCTTTAAATTAGAAGATCTATTCCAACCAGGAAAAGAGTATCAACAAACGATTTTCAAAGGTGAACCATTATTGCTTAACGTGTGGGCGACATGGTGTCCGACATGTTATGCAGAACACCAATACTTAAATACGTTAGCGAAACAAGGCGTTAAGATCATTGGTCTGAACTACAAAGATCAACGTGAGAAAGCGATTGGTTGGTTAACTGAATTGGGTAATCCTTATTTGCATACACTTTATGATGGTAACGGTATGTTAGGTATGGATTTAGGTGTGTATGGCGCACCTGAAACATTCATTATTGATGCTAACGGCATTATTCGTTATCGCCATGTGGGTGACGTTAATCCTGAAAATTGGAAAAAAACGCTTGAGCCGTTGTACAACAAGCTAAAAGCGGAGGCAAAAGGTTAATGAAACGTTTATTTGCCCTTGTTATAGCTGCAACGATTGCGCTAACCGCGGCGTTACCAGCATTTGCATCGATTGATGTCTATGACTTTAAAAATGCGGAACAAGAAAAGCAGTTTCAAGAGCTAACGGCAACATTACGTTGCCCTAAGTGTCAGAACAATAATATTGCTGATTCAAATGCAACCTTAGCGCAAGATATGCGACAGAAAACATTTGAGCTTCTTCAAGAAGGCAAAACCAGTCAGCAAATTATTGATTACATGATTGCGCGTTACGGTAACTTTGTTACGTACAATCCACCGATGACAGCTTCGACTGCAATTTTATGGGTTGGTCCTATTCTGTTTATCGTTATTGGCTTTACTGTTCTGGTTTATCGTACGCGTAAAAACGGTGAAAAAGTTGAGCAGGCTCAATTAGATGAGGAAGAAGCTAAACGATTAAAAGCACTGCTTGCAGAGATGGAACAGCAAGATGCTAAAAGTGTTGATACTCAATCAAAGGTAAACAAATGACGCTGTTTTGGATTATAACTGCTGTCTTAGTGCTTATTGCAATAGCATTTTTTGCTGTACCTATGTTGTATGGTAAAGAATACGATGATGTAGCAAGCCGAGATGAATTAAACAAAGCATTCTTTAAAGATCGTATTCATGAACTGGAACACGAATCAGAAGAAGGCTTGGTTGAGAATCGCCAAGAATTAGTTTCTGAGCTTCAACAGTCATTGCTAGATGATATACCTGAAAGTAAAGAGAAGAAATCTACTCATGTTAGTGCTGGGATGTTGCTACCTGGCATTATCTTAATTGTTGGTGTGAGCTATGGCATGTACGCCTCTGTGGGCGGTATTCAGAAAGTAGAAGCGTGGCATGATGCGGTAAACCGTCTGCCTCAACTTTCTCAACGCTTACTGGGTGATAATGCCGCTAATGAGCCGCTGTCTGATCAAGATATGTCTGATCTGACTTTAGCATTACGTACTAAATTGCACGATGACGGTGATGATCCTATGGGGTGGTTATTGTTAGGTCGTATCGCAATGGCAAACCGTGATGGTGAAACCGCTGAAATGGCAATGAAAAAAGCTTATGACTTAAACCCTGTTGATGAGGATATTCAGTTAGGTTATGCACAGTCATTAATGCTAAGTGGTAAGCCGGGCGCAAGTGACATGGCACGTAACTTATTACGCAATGTCATTAAGAAAGATCATACTAACGTGCAAGCATTATCGCTACTCGCTTTCGATGCGTTTGAGCAAAACAAGTTTGAACAAGCGATCGCTTATTGGACGATGATGAAAAAGCTTATCGGACCGGATGATTCGCGTGCACCGATGCTTGATCGAAGTATTGAACGCGCACAAGCACGTTTAAATGCTGATGACAAAGCGAAGGCATTAGTCAATGGTTCTGCTGCAGCTGCGGCAGAAACTGCGCCAAAAGTCAGTGCTGAACAAGCAAAACAGCAGATAGTGGCGACAATTTCATTAGCGCCAAACGTCGTGATGCCAAAGCAGGGCGATATTATTGTCTCTGTTCATAGCGCTGATGGCGCACCAATGCCAATTGCAGCTGTAAAGCTACCACTGACAACGTCTTTCCCATTAACCATTACGTTAACGGATAAAGACAGCATGATGCCGCAGCGCAAGCTATCGTCATTATCTGAAATGATTGTCCGTGCTCGTATTGATAGTGATGGTAACGTCATGACGAAACAAGGTGATTGGTATGGTGAAAGCCAGAAAGTGATGCTTGGTGGTGATACAAAAGTATTAATTAATAAACAATATTAATTCAATACTGGAACAAATAGAGCAGGCTGGATATTATTGTCCAGCCTGCTTTCTATTGGATATATGTTTTGAATAGAATTTTCTTACTAATAATTTGGCTTTCTCTGGGGCTAGTCGGTTGTGCGCAAACACCAGATGAACCGTCAAAACAAATTACCTCTAACAATATTACTGATCATATTGATGCTGACAGTGATAGTAATGGCGTTTATGACCCATTTGAGGGGTTTAACCGTGCTATGTGGGATTTTAATTTTAACTATTTAGACCCGTACGTAGCCCGTCCAGTTTCAATGGCATATGTTAATTACACGCCAACCCCTGTTCGTAAAGGCATCATGAATTTTTTATCAAATTTAGATGAGCCTGCAAGTATGGTTAATAGCCTACTGTCGTTAAATGGCAAAGCTGCGGTCACCCATTTTAACCGTTTTTGGATTAATACAATTTTTGGATTGGGTGGTTTAATCGATATCGCATCTGCGGCTGACATAAATAAACCTGCGGATCGACGATTTGGTGACACGTTAGGTTATTATGGTGTACCAAATGGTCCTTATTTGATGTTACCAGTTTATGGCCCAGTGACGTTCCGAGGTTTTGGTGATGCGGCTGATGAACTCTACCCAATGTTCAGCTTATTAAATATTTGGGAAGGGCTAGGTAAATGGCTTTTTCAGGGGATGGAAGATCGTGCTGCATTAGCACAACAAGAAGCGATGCTAGAAAAATCACCCGATCCATATGTATTTACTCGTGATGCATATATTCAATATAAAGACTTTATCGCCAGTGACGGTAAAGTTGACCAAGAGCAACAAGCAGATAGTTTTGATGATAGTTATCTTGATGAAATTGATGATCAGTAATATTACTTAACTAAAAAAGACCTCCAATAAGGAGGTCTTTTTATATGTGGTATAGTTTGTAGCGAGCTTGTTTTTCTAAATAAATTTTATTTTACTTAGAAACGGTAGCTTGCTTGTACACCCGCTAACCATACATCACCAGATGTTGTACCAGCGAAAGAGAGTTTAGTTGGTTGTTGAAGTAGGCCGCTAGCTAGGCCATTAATACTCTTATCTGTTTCGTTTAGGTGCGCTTTCTTCGCATAAACGTAGGTCAGGCCTGCATCTAATGTTAAATTCTTAGACCACTGGTAACCCGCACCAAGACTTAACCAAGTACGATCAGTTTCAGGGATCGTTTGAGTTCGGTGGGCTTCATCAACTGCAGCCATGTCATAGGCAATACCAGAGCGAAGTGCTAACTTTTCTGTTGCTTGGTAAGTGGTACCAATAGCAAAACGGTAGTTGTCTTTCCAGTTTTCTTCTTTAATTAGATCGTTACTGTGTGAACCAAGAGCCGGAATATTCGCTTCTAATTTTTCAAAGCTGCTCCAATCTGTCCAGTTGATGCTGGTATGAATAGCCCATTGATCGGTTAACTGGTGGAAGGTTGCAATCTCTGCAGATGCTGGAAGCTCAAGCGGTAATGAACCGGGTAAAGTTTGGTTGTTGTATGCAAGGCCGCTAGCGTGACCGCTAAGGTTTAGGTCAACAGCTGAGCGATAGCTTACGCCAATACGGTTTGCTGGGTTAATTTGCCATGCAGCACCTGCTTGCCAACCCCATGCATTATCTTCTCCTTCCATATATTTAAGATTTTTACCCGCTAAGCCTTGATCATAAATATATTTCTGTTGTGGTGACAACATTCCAGAAACAGTGGCTGGTAGTACGCTTGGCAGTGCTGCGCCGAAGTGGCCTTTTGCCATAATATAACGCACACCGGCACCAACACTAAATTGGTCATTAATTTTGTAACCAAGATTAGGGTTGATTTCAACGGTGTGTACTTCCGCTTGATTACCGAAAAGAGAGGCAGTGAACTGGGTGCCAAGTTCGGTACGCATACCAAAGTTTGTACCAAATGCTAGGCCTAATGTTGCTTTATCGTTCAATTGACGAGAAATATAAAAATTGGGAATAACGGCACTATTAGCGATATCACGAGATTCAGTTTGATCTATGGTTTGATCATTAAGTTGTAGATTCCCTTTAACATCAATGTTTGGGTCAACGTAAATTGCACCGACTGATATTTGCGTACCTTCAAGGTATGTCAGCATTGCAGGGTTACGGAATTGGGCGCTGGCATTGTCAGCCATTGCTGCTTCACCAGCAAATGCGCGGCCTAAACCTGTTGCTGAATATTCAGCCAATTGGAATCCTGCAGCTAGGGCGTTAGAGCTCATGCCTAATGCTAATGCAGCCGTTAAAGATAATGTAATTTTATTTTTATTCATCATTTTAATATTAATCGCTAATTGTTCGCTGAAACTAAGTCGCGAATAATACCCTTAACAATTAATAGCGTGACAATTTATCGCTATAAATTCTACTTATTGAAGTAATATTCCTTTGATTTGTTTATTTTGGAATTATATCCGTTACTTTTTGTTCGTGCTGTTCTGATCTGATCTATTTTCAGCGTACACATGTACCAGTTGTTGTATTGTTCTGATTGTTATTTATACAAATTTTGAACGTGTCGAGTGAATTAATGAAAGGAAAGTGAGGTGGAAGTGGTAGTGAAAAGATTAAAAAAGGAGCCAAACGGCTCCTTTTAATCATTTTAGCGTTCAAGTGTACGCTGAAATTAGAATGAACGGCTGTATTGTAGACCGTACAACCATGCATTTGCACGAGTAGTTGCGTCAACCGACATACCGAGCGGATTGGTTTCATCTGCTTTAACATCTTTACCAATAAGGTAAGTTAAGCCAAAGTCGATGGTAGACTTGCTGTCTAGGTGGTAGCTAAAGCCGCCAGATAACCAGTTACGATCTGAATCAGGTACAGAAATAGACGTTTTTGAATCCTGTGCGCTAGTGTCATGCATGTAACCGGCACGAAGTGTCCACTGATCGTTTAGGTAGTAAGTACCACCGATAGAGTAGTGCCATCCATCTTGCCATTGGTAATCATTTAATTTAACGCCACCAGTTGTTTCTAGAACGTCAAACTCGCTCCAGCGGATCCATTGAATGCTGTAGTGAACCGCAAATTTATCATTTAGCTTATTGAAACCAGAAAATTCTGCCATATCTGGTAATGGCATTTTTAGCTTCTGATCGCTAAGGTCGTTGCCCGCATAGTGCATATCACCTTTAGCTTCTAATGTTGGGCTATAGCGGTAAGATAAGCCAAAACGGTTGTTTTGATCGAGTTCGTAGATAGTACCTAGGTTAAAGCCAAGTGCTACACCATCGGCATCAACATCAAGTAAATCAATTTTTGGTGTATTGATCGCACCATTAGGTGTTGGAATTTTTCCTGCAGGTATATAGCGATTTAGTTTACCACTGCCGTAAATTACGTCTAAACCACCACCAATGCTTAGTTGCTGGTTAATGCGGTAAGCAGCACTTAAACCTAAGTTCACACTTTTTACATCAGTTAAACCACCAAATACATTTGCAGCGTAGTTATCACTAAACTCAGTTTTAGTACCGAAGTTTGAGTAAAGTGATGCACCTACAGCGAATTTATCGTTGATAGGCTGAATGTAGTAGATGTTTGGCGCATAACTAGTACCACCAATTTGATCATCAGGGATCTGATAACCATTGTATGTTGCATCTTTTACTTTAACGTCAGTATCAATGGCGATAATACCAAGAGACAGTGCAGGTGCATCAAATAATGTCATTGATGCAGCGTTTTTTGCCATTGTTGATGCGTTGTCAGCAATAACACCGTCACCTGAAAATGCACGGCCAAGACCGGTTGCAGATTGTGCATTCAGCTGAAAGCCCGCTGCCATAGATTGTGATGAAGCTAAGGCGATAGCAGCAGTAATCACTGAGCGTGTAAAAATTTGCTTCTTATTCATGCTTAGAATAATTCCTAATTATATATATTATTGTTTTTTATTAGCCTATGTTGGCTAATTTTCGATGATTGTAGGGGGTGTACTGACTTAATCAAATCTGACCAGTGTTATGTCTAAGTAAAAATACTTTTTAACGAAACTTATAGTGATTTTGGTATCAAATGTCGATGTTTTAGGTTGTTTTAACGACAAATATCAGATGTGAAAAACGGCAACATAGCGTGTGTTGCCGTTATTAAGAAGGACTAAAAATCAGTAGGAAAATTAGATTTCCCAGCTAAGGTCGTTTTTGATTTTACTCGCAACTGGCATTAAGTTTTGACCCTTATCGCCAACAATAATCAAACTTGCTTCTCTGATCGGTACGACTAAACTTTCATTGTTATTGTCTGTTGAGTTAGAAATAGCATGGCTTGGGGTTGGAACAACAAATACCGTGACTTTACCTTGAGGTGTATCCATCACCATATGTAATGAGCGTTTGCCATCAAAGCCACAATAGTTCACATAATAAATGTGCCCTGGTAAATCTTTCATTTCCGAACCAAAAGGTTGCAGCTTTGCATTCACTTGTTGCAACGTTGCTTTTTCATCGATGTTATCGACAAATTTTGCTTCATAAGAAACATGTTCAAGTGCGACATTGGCAAGGCTATTGATTGGTAACTGTTGGCTTGGTAGCAAATTCATTTGCCCAACAAAGAGACCAATAGCAAAAGCAACAGAGGCGGCGAGGCCATAAGACCAATAGCGATTAATGCCTTTCTTGCTGGTTTCTTCTCCAGCTTGTTGAAATAAAATTTTATCCGCCAGATCATCGGGTACATCGACTTTAAGCGCTTGCTCTAATTGGATATCAAGCTGTTGTAATTCATCGGAAAACTTTTTATTTGCGATCGATTGATGTTTACATGCCGTTACAGTGGGATCATTATCATGTGGATCAGCTAATAATCTCCGTCTAAATTCTAGTTCATCCATTCTGATTCCCCCTTTTTGACTCTTTATTTTCAAGTTGCTCTTTTAATTGGTTACGGGCTCGAAATAAGCGAGTCATCACAGTGTTTCGGTTAAGTTCAAGGATCTCTGCAATTTCATCACCATTAAAACCAGCCATGACCTGTAAAATGAGTGGTTCTCTATACTCCGGTGCCAAATTCATGATCAAACGTTGAAGCATATGTTGCTCAGTATTCATTTCAACACTGGGTGTGGAATCAGCAATTGCATGGTCATCAATATCAACCAAATCAAATCGTTTTCTTTCAAACCGACGTGCGTTTTCACGCCTAAGTATGGTAATTAACCATGCCTTAGCAGCTTTATCATCCTGTAGGCTATCAAGGGAACGCCATGCGCGTAAGCATGTTTCTTGTACCAAGTCTTCAGCAATATGCTGGTCGTGGCACAACCAATATGCGTAACGGTAGAGATCCCGATGCCAAGCCCTAACAAGGGCCTCGTATTTTCTTTGTTTGTCCATATCTAAAGAGACCGAGGGATCGTGTTTTTTCTTACCAAAAAAATTTTTGAACATGGCAATATCCGTCGTTGTCCTTACAAAAATCTTATGAATAAAGAAAGCTATAAGGTGTTTACCTTTCTTTTTTATAATTAAACTGATAATTCACACTAAAATTGATCTGGTTCAAAATTTGATTCCAGCAGCGCGTTATAGTGACTGCGTCATCTGATAGCGAGATGGTGGGTTGCAAAACCGGCTATTGTAATGCTATCTGTTGAGCAAGATGACAACTTCCTTTTGAAGGCTGACTTTACTTTCTCCTATCAGGTTTTCCTGATTTGCAATTAGCTTTATGTTGATTGACTTATTCATTACGCAGATTGCTTTCCGCGTGAATTATGACCATACCTTATAAGGTATGGTTTTTTTTTGCCTTTTTATCTTTGTTGACCTCTATTTTTACATCTTTTCTAATTCTCTCTCTAATTATCTGCATTTTTTCGCTTAATATCGTTTTAAAACTGAGAGGATAGATCACAATCTTTGACACTTCTTCCGTTAAATTTAAACACTTGATTGAATTTGGTAACATTTGGCTTACAATTGTGAGGTCTGACCTCTAGTGCACGGTGTGCCAAACGGCTTACTGTAAGCCAAATTATCAAAAGGAGTTGCGATGACACGTCTCCAAAATCTTACTACTCGTCAAGGGGAACGTATTGCCGTTGTTAGCGGTTTACGTACTCCATTTGCTCGTCAATCTACCGCTTTCGATGGTGTTCCTGCTTTGGATCTCGGAAAGCTGGTTGTCAATGATATGCTACAAACGCTTGATTTTGATCCGATGCTTATTGATCAAGTGGTGTTTGGGCAAGTGGTACAAATGCCAGAAGCGCCAAATATCGCGCGTGAGATTGTATTGGGTACTGGTATGAACATTCATACTGATGCTTACAGTGTTACCCGTGCCTGTGCCACTAGTTTTCAAGCCGCTGCGAATGTTGCCGAAAGTATTATTTCAGGCACGATCGATATTGGTATCGCAGGTGGTGCTGATTCATCATCGGTATTACCCATTGGCGTAAGTAAAAAAATGGCTGCTACATTACTTGCACTTAGCAAGGCGAAAACCATGTCAAAACGGCTTAAGTTATTAAGTTCGCTTAACATGAAAGATTTAATGCCTGTGCCGCCTGCCGTTGCTGAATATTCAACAGGATTGAGCATGGGACAAACCGCAGAGCAGATGGCAAAAACACATGGTATTAGTCGTGAAGAGCAAGATGCATTGGCTCACCGTTCACACACATTAGCGGCACAAGCATGGCGAGATGGATTGATCCGTGATGAAGTGATGACGGCATTCCCACAACCTTATCGCCAGTGGATAGATAAAGATAACAACATTCGTGAAGAATCGACTCTTGAATCTTATGCCAAATTACGACCAGCCTTTGATCGTAAATATGGCTCAGTCACAGCAGCAAATGCGACCCCATTAACGGATGGCGCAGCCGCAATACTGATGATGCGAGAAGGGCGAGCTAAGGAATTAGGACTAACACCATTAGGGTATATTCGTTCCTACGCGTTTTCCGCAATAGGGGTTGAAAGCGATATGCTGATGGGACCTTCTTACGCGACACCTGTTGCACTGGAACGTGCAGGTTTAAATTTATCTGATCTTACCTTGATTGACATGCATGAGGCTTTTGCTGCCCAAACATTAGCAAATTTAAAAATGTTTGCTTCTACTAAGTTTGCGCGTGAAAAGTTAGGCCGTATTGATGCGATTGGTGAAGTTGATATGGATAAATTCAATGTGTTAGGTGGCTCATTGGCTTACGGGCATCCATTTGCAGCAACAGGCGCACGTATGATCACCCAAACTTTGCGTGAGTTAAAACGTCGTGGTGGTGGCTTTGCATTGAATACGGCATGTGCAGCTGGTGGTTTAGGTGCGGCAATGATTTTGGAGGCTGAATAATGACGCAATCTGCATTTAGTTTATCGTACAAAGATAATGGTGTTGCTTGGCTAAAAATAGATGTGCCAAACGAGAAAATGAACACCTTACAAGCTGAATTTTCAGAGCAAATAACATCAGTGCTCGCAGAGCTTAAAGCACGTTCTGATATTAAAGGGCTTGTTGTCTATTCAGGTAAGCCTGATAACTTTGTCGCTGGCGCTGATATTCGCATGTTGTCAGCCTGTGAAACAGCACAAGAGGCACAAGCCTTAGCTGTAAAAGGACAGGTTTTATTTTCACAGTTAGAGCAACTGCCTTTTCATGTGGTTGCAGCGATTCACGGCCCATGTTTAGGGGGCGGCTTAGAGCTTGCTCTTGCTTGCCATAGCCGAGTTTGTAGTGATGGTGATAAAACCCGATTAGGTTTACCAGAAGTACAGTTGGGATTACTCCCGGGCTCTGGCGGTACTCAGCGTTTACCTCGTTTGATTGGCGTAGCTAATGCGCTTGACATGATTTTATCGGGTAAGCAATTACGCGCGAAAAAAGCAGTGAAATTGGGGGTGATTGATCAAGTTGTCCCTGAAAGTATTTTATTAAATGTTGCCGAGCAAATGGCTTTATCGCCAAAACCTAGCCGCAAATCATCCATGCAAAATTGGGCATTGGGCGGAAATCCATTAGGTCGCTCAGTAGTGTTTGATCAAGCGGCGAAAAAAGCACATGAGAAAACACGTGGGAATTATCCTGCTGTTGATGCCATTTTAGAAGTTGTGAAATATGGCTTACAGCATGGGATGGAAAAAGGGTTAGAACAAGAGGCTAAAGTATTTGGTGAATTGGTGATGTCACCGGAATCAGCCGCGCTTCGTAGTATCTTTTTTGCCACAACAGCAATGAAAAAAGAAACGGGTTCAGAGGCTGATCCATTAACTGTCGAACGAGTCGCTGTATTGGGTGGCGGTTTAATGGGCGGCGGTATTAGTCATGTTACAGCAACGAAAGCAGGTTATCCGGTACGGATCAAAGATATTAGTAATGATGGTATCCAAAATGCGCTAGCGTACAATTTCAAGCTACTTGAGAAAAAACGTAAGCGTAAAATTATCTCGAAAGCCACATTACAAAAACAAATGCTAACGATAACAGGTGGGACTGATTTTACTGGCTTTAATCAGGCCGATGTCGTGATTGAAGCGGTATTTGAAGATTTAGCGCTCAAACATCAAATGGTAAAAGATGTTGAAGAGCATGTAAAACCAACCACAATTTTTGCCACGAATACATCCTCATTGCCGATCAATCAAATAGCACAAGCGGCAGAGCATCCTGAGAATGTTGTTGGTCTTCACTATTTTAGTCCTGTAGAAAAAATGCCATTGGTTGAGGTAATTCCACATCAAGGCACGGAAACAGGGAGTGCAACGTCAGAAGAGACGATTGCAACGGTTGTAGCCTTGGCGAAAAAACAAGGTAAAACCCCGATAGTGGTCGGTGATAAAGCAGGCTTCTATGTTAATCGTATACTAGCGCCTTATATGAATGAAGCGGCACGCGTACTTCTTAGTGGTGAGCCGATTGAACATATAGATACAGCTTTACTTAACTTTGGTTTCCCTGTTGGGCCAATCACATTATTGGATGAAGTTGGTGTTGATATCGGCGCGAAGATAAGTCCTATTCTGTTAGCTGAACTCGGTGAACGATTTGAAGCACCAGATGTGTTTGATTTATTGCTGAAGGATAATCGCAAGGGACGTAAAAGCGGTAAAGGTTTTTATCGTTATAATACCAAGAAAAAAGAAGTCGATAAGTCGGTTTATAAGCTTCTTGAGTTGGAACCAAAGATTAAAGAATCTGAAACTGAAATCGCGGTTCGTTGTAGTTTAATGATGCTGAATGAAGCAGCAAGGTGTTTAGATGAAGGTGTGATCCGTTCGGCAAGAGATGGCGATATTGGCGCTATTTTCGGTATCGGCTTCCCACCGTTCCTAGGCGGGCCATTCCGTTATATGGATCATATTGGGATAACGCGTGT
Source organism: Photobacterium sp. GB-50 (assembly GCF_003026755.1). Lineage (NCBI taxonomy): Bacteria > Pseudomonadati > Pseudomonadota > Gammaproteobacteria > Vibrionales > Vibrionaceae > Photobacterium > Photobacterium sp. GB-50. The sequence continues at coordinate 420,826 of NZ_PYNX01000001.1, read as the reverse complement.
TGTTGATATGCTAAACGAGTACACAGATAAGTATGGTGATCGTTTTAAACCGTGCGAGCGATTACTTGATATGGCCAAAGAAGAGAAAACGTTCTATTAGCCAATAGATTAATGAAAAAAACCGATGAGCTTAGGCCATCGGTTTTTTTTGCTATTCAATAAAGCCTTAATTCTCTTAATAAATGTTATACACAACGAATGACAATAGACAAAAAGCCATATTTAACACTTATTTGTAAATATGGCTCGTTATGTAGACGGTCGTCTTAATTGTTAGACGAGTCATGCCAGCTTAATAAGCATTATCTTGAAATTCTGTGACTGATTCAATTGGTTGACCTATCTCTAAAGGTGCGTAATCACTATGCGCTTTGCCTTTGTAATACATGACTAATCTATTCGCTGTTCTTGGTTTAATGGTATCAACAACAAATTTGATCATATCTACACGATCTAATTGTTTAAGCGCATCAACAACACGCTGACGTTGTTGGAACGTTTCATCTTTATTGCCGATACTTACCCAAAACCGTTGAGCACGAGATCGTAAATTAGTATCTGGCTCTGAAATTTGAGCAATTAAACCTTGCTTACTGTCTTGCCATTGCGCTTCATTCAATTCGAGCAATACAAGTGCAAAAGCATTGGTAAAATCATCAATTGCCTCTGATAAGTAACTTGGATCGGCAACAGGTGATTGAATATATAAGATCAACCCTGGATGACGATTAAGCGGTAGATTGGCCGTTCCTACCATATAACCCAGTTGTTGTTTCGTGCGTAACTCATGGAAGAACGTGGTCGACATTAAATGATTAGCTAACGTATAAATCGCAATTTGCTCAGGTGTGGTTTCCTGAGATTGGTAATACATTAAGATTGCTGAATCTTCATGATTACAATCTAACTCATACGTTAATGTGCCCGCATTGTCTAAATGTACCAGCGGACGTTGTGATTCACCATAAAGTTGGTCAGTCACTCGGAATGCATCTTTTAATATTTCAGCTAATGCTAACGCATCTTTTTTAAGCCAGTTGCCATATACAAAAGTATCAATATGAAGCTCTGCGAACATTTCATCAACAAAGCTTGGTAGCTCATCTAACTCGATTGATTCTAACGCTTCAATCATGACAGGATAGGGTGGATTATTGGGTTGTAGTAATCCTGTTAGCTGATTAAACAATTGTGAAATTGGTTTATCTTCAGCTGCGTTACGCCAATTACGTAGCATTTGTGCTTTGATATTGGTGAAACGATCGTGATCAAATTTTCGCCCAGCAAAGCGCTCAAGTATCAGCGTCATAAGCAAAGGTTGTTTTTCACTAAAGCCTGATAACTGAAGCGTCACTCCCCCTTGGTGAGCATAAAGATTATACGACATACCTGCAATCTCAGCGGGATAAGCGGTCTCATTTATCGCTTCTAATAGCATTTCAACACATAGGCGAGTTTTTACGATATTACGTGGTGAACTCACCGCATGCGGGCTATCAATGGCAACATAAACTATACCTTTAGGTACGCGGAAATCATGTTCTTGTTTATGCCATAAACGAAACCCAGGTAAATCTTGAATTAACTGAGGAGGTAATTCTGAGCCAGGTTCAAGTGGTAAAGGCTCAAAATTATCACAAAGATATATATTGCGCTCGGGTAGTGTTAACTCAGGATCCAGTTCAATATCTTGCCATAACGCTTTTTGTTCCGCGGTAAATGGTGTTACTGAGTAAGGCGTGTCATACCATTGTGCTGTGCGATCATAATGGCCACCTTGAGCAACCAAGGTTAATCGCATATTGGTCGGCTCAAGGTAATCTAAGATCTGCTCGATTAAGGTATGATCGTATTGCTCCATCATATAATCACCGTAGATGATATCTTCCGGTTTATAATGCAACAGGTTTAAAACCAAATAACTGACAGTATCTAATGGACGGCTTTTTTCTTGATAGCGGAAAGCCATTTCAAGTACAGCTTTCTTCTCTTGTTGTCGCCATTGAGCTAAGCCATGTAGCTTAATGAGTTTAAGGCACTGAAAAACGCTAGTGACTATCTCGTCAATGTGATCTTGACCTTTCGGCGTTAAATTCAAACCTACGGTAAATTCTCTGAAATTACTGCCGCTAACGCCGCCACCGGCGGTTAAGGTATTAATAAAACCCCGTTTTTTGAGAACTGACATCAAACTACCTTGACCTTCATTGCCTAGTAAATGGGCAATATAAGATAAGGGTTTCGCGGTATAAAACTCATCTACACACGGCAAAGAAAATGACAGCGTTAACTTTCGTAGTTCTTTAATTGGTTCAATTTGAATAAATTGTTGTTGTTGTTTTTCGGTCACAAACGGCGTAGTAAGCGGTGTTTTTACAACATCTGTTTTTGGAATATGGCTAAAAAAGTCATTCGTGAATTGTTCTAATTCATCTAATGGTTGGGGGCCTAATAAGACGAGACCCATCGCATCCGCTGAATAATGTTGATGGTAAAAAGCTATTAAATCATCTCGTACAGATTTGCCATCACGATCGTCTAGTGTCGTAAGATCACCGACTGAAAACTTAGCAAAAGGGTGCACTGGGTTAATGGTTTCTTTTTGTACTTGATAAAGGCGGCGGACATCATCTTTTATTTTTAATTTATATTCAGAATCAACAGCTTGTCTTTCTTTATCAACGGCTTCTTCATTAAATAATGGTGCAGTGAAAAACTGCCCAAAACGATCTAATCCTTCTTTAAAAGCATGGGGGCTGACTTCAAAGAAAAACGTCGTGTTTTCTGTTCCAGTCCATGCATTGTTACTGCCGCCACTGCGATTGATAAAGGTTTGAAATTCCCCAACACGTGGATATTTTTCAGTACCTAAAAACAGCATATGTTCGAGAAAGTGCGCCATACCTTGACGATCAAGAGGATCGTCAAAATGACCAATTTCGACGGATAAGGCAGCAGCGGAGCGAGGCGCTTCAGCATCATGAACCAGCAATACGCGTAGTTCATTCGCTAAAGTAAGATAGCGATACTGCTTGTGATCATTTGGGCTTATATGCACAGGAAGAGCCTATTTTTAAAGGAGAATTGGATCAATTATGACCTCCAATACACAGACTGGCAAACTGATAGTTAACTTTATTTACGTAGTTATGAGCGTGATATGAAAACCCAACGTCAAGGCTTAATCCTATTTTAATAAATGATTTGTTCAGGTTGGCTAACCTTGTCACGGATTCGTTATCAAATTTGCGTAAGGAGTATGCGATATGAAAGGGAGTTGCTAGCATGATAGAGAGATACGTTGAAAAAAATGCATTAGCATGTCAATTAGTAATAAAATAAGCCTCATTATCACAACTCATTGAACGACCTGTTTAACGAAGAGAAACGGAAACTTATGCGAATTTATATTATGCGTCACGGTGAAGCTGAAAATTTTGCGGCGAGTGATGCAGAGCGCCCGTTGACAGAGCGCGGTTCACGCCAATCAAAACAGATGGCGGAAATGCTAGCCCAGCAATTAAATCAACCATTAGACACTGTACTGGTGAGTACGTATTTACGCGCGCAACAAACATGGCAATGTATGGAAAGTGTATTACCGGGGGTTGCAAATGTTCAAGTGAGTGATGAGATCACCCCTTATGGTGATGCTGTAACGGTAGTCGATTATTTAAAAGCAATGATTGGGGTTGAAAAGCCACAATCGGTTCTATTAGTTTCACATCTACCTCTGGTGGGATATTTAACCTCAGAGTTGGTGGCAGGCATACAGCCCCCTATGTTTAGTACTTCGGCCATTGCTGCTATTGATTACGATCCTGACATGGATAATGCAGAATTGGTTTGGCAAAACGTACCACAATAATATGGCTTTGATGACGGACAATAGGTAAGTGCTGGTTATGGTAAGAGTATCGTTAATTTCTTTTCTCACTTCGATATTGCTAATGGGCTGCGCTTCTACCGCTGAGCCTGTTCGTATTTCAGCAAATGGTATGATCAAGTGGTCAGATGGACGAAAAGAAGGCATGCATGTATCGAGTACGGGAAGCACATTAACCTTTGCTAATTATTCCAATGCGATCGGTGAAGGGCCTATTCGTATTTTTGCGCGTATTGATAGTGCACGAAATGATGACTGTGAATACTTTTACGATGAAACCGTGATTAAACGACGTTTAAAAATATGCGCCACTGGAGAAGTGACGCTATTTAATCACGGTAAAGTAGTGAAGGTTGGACATATAGTAAAACCAAGCTATTAAAATAGGACAACCGAGTAAGTGATATTGCGATGCGCGTTTTGCTTACTCGATGTTCTTTTATCTTTCAGGTATTTCGATAAGCACGAGTAGTGCGCCATTCCCACCAAATTCAAGGGGAGCTTGGTGAAAAGCGAGTACATCTGGATGTTGTGCCAACCACATCGGCGCTTTTTGTTTCAAAATATGCTTTCCAATACCGTGCATTACACAGGCACAAGACACATTCTCTTTTATACAGGCTGCAATCATAGCGGCGAGTTCTCGCTTGGCTTCTTGTTGCGTCATACCGTGCATATCTAAATAAATGTCAGGTACGTAAACACCCCGACGTAACTTTTTTACTTCATACTTAGAAACGCCGTCGCGTGCATATTGCACAGGGCCATTTTCATTAAGATGAGGCTCAAATTCATCTGAGAAATAAAATTCATGGTTTTGACTTTCTTTGCCCATGACTTTTGCTTTATCAGCTTTTGTAGTCTGTTTGCGTGGCGTGATTATGGTATCATGCGAAAACTTTTTTACGCCTTTTATCGCATCTTTGAAGAGAGCCATCTCTTCATCAAGGTTTGGATCTTTTTTACTCATAATGAAATTCCAACAACTATATAGCGGTAATGTCGCGTTTTTCGGAGGCTATTTTGGATAAGATTTTTGTCGACGAAGCTGTCAACGAACTTCATACATTGCAAGACATGTTACGTTGGACGGTAAGTCGTTTCAATGCCGCAGGTCTATTTTATGGTCACGGTACCGATAATGCGTGGGATGAAGCGGTTCAGCTTGTTCTTCCTACATTGTATTTACCGTTAGATGTTCCACCTGAAGTTCGAGATTCTCGTTTAACTCGTAGTGAGCGTCAGAGTATTGTTGAGCGCGTTATTCGCCGTATCGACGATCGTACACCCGTATCATACCTAACAAATATTGCTTATTTCTGTGGTATGGAATTCTTCGTTGATGAGCGTGTTCTTATTCCACGTTCTCCGATTGGCGAATTGATTGAAAACCGTTTTGAGCCACTTTTAAACCAAGAGCCTACACGTATTATGGACTTATGTACGGGTAGTGGTTGTATTGGTATTGCGTGTGCGCACATGTTCCCAGAAGCAGAAGTGGATATCGTTGATATTTCACCTGAGGCACTGGCTGTTGCTGAGCAGAATATCGCTGATCACGGCTTAGAGCAACAAGTGATCCCACTTCGTTCTGATTTGCTTCGTGATGTACCAAAAGATAAGTATGACTTTATCGTGTCTAATCCACCGTATGTGGATCAAGAAGATATGGATAGTCTACCAGATGAATTCCGTCACGAGCCTGAACTCGGTCTTGCGGCAGGGTTTGATGGTTTAGATTTAGTGCGTCGTATTTTAGCCAATGCACCCGATTACCTAAAAGATGATGGCTTCTTGATCTGTGAAGTGGGTAACTCCATGATCCACATGGAAGATCAATATCCGCATATTCCATTCACCTGGTTAGAGTTTGAAAATGGTGGTCATGGTGTGTTTTTGTTAACACGTGATCAGCTTGTTGATTGTGCAGATGATTTTGCGGCTTTTCGCGACTAATTAAAGCGCAGTTAAACACGATTAAGAAAAACGGCATGATGGTTACTTTCTCTGTACCATCATGCCGTTTTTATAGGTCACTCAGTGGTTATTATGCTTGCTGCGCTTGCTTTGCTTTCAGAGCATTCATCACAGTGGTTTTATGATCTAAGTAATCAGTAAGTCCTGCACGACGTAAATCACAAGATGGGCAATCACCACAACCGTCACCAATAATACCGTTATAGCAAGTCAGTGTTTTTTCACGAACATAGTCTAGTTTTTGGTATTGATCTGCTAGCGCCCATGTTTCTGCTTTATTTAGCCACATTAATGGTGTTGCAATCGTTAATGGGCGATCCATCCCGAGTACTAATGATTGGTTTAATGATTTAACAAATTCATCACGGCAATCAGGGTAGCCAGAAAAGTCAGTTTCACATACACCGGTGATAACGGTTTCAGCACCAATTTGGTAGGCGTAAATACCAGCCAAGGTTAAAAATAGAATATTACGACCAGGAACAAAGGAGTTCGGTAATCCGTTTTCTTGTAGTTCATGAGAGACAGCAATATTGTCACGTGTTAGTGAACTAATGGCTAATTCATTTAATAGGCCGACATCCATTACTTTATGTGCTGTTACGCCAAGATCTTTGGCAATAGCTTCTGCCACTTCAATCTCTAATTTATGGCGTTGGCCATAATCAAATGTAATACAGTGCACTTCATCGTAATGCGCCAGAGCTTGAATAAGGCACGTAGTCGAATCTTGACCGCCACTGAAAACAACAACTGCTTTTGACATATAGGTGTTCCTTTTTTGAAAAATTACCGAGAAACAGTCGGTAGATAGACATTCTTTAGAACGTCTATCTATGCTAACTCAGCTGTTGTCCGCTGCAAAGTTTTAGATGTAATAGACGAAAAAAAGCCGTACATAAAGTACGGCAAAATAACGTATCGCGTTTAAAGATTATCCAAGTTAAGGCAGTACTTGGTTTATCAACGTTCAACGTACACAGACACAAAGTTTAATAGAGGGGGGAGGCGCTGTGGCTAACCTCCCCAAGGGGTTGTTCATTGAAGCGTGATACTTACCATTGACCGAATTTTTCCAATTGTTCTAACTGTTCGGTATATGCTGATAAATCGCCAATATTTTCGCTGATCCATTCAGGGTTGTAGTAGGTGTCGAGGTAACGCTCGCCACTATCACACAATAGCGTAACGATAGAGCCTGTTTCGCCTCGTTGTTTCATTTCAGCCGCGATTTGCAATACACCAAATAGGTTTGTACCTGTTGATGCACCGGCTTTACGACCAATAATTTTTTCTAACCAGTGAACAGTGGCAACACTTGCCGCATCTGGGATCTTACGCATTTCATTAATCACATCAGGAATAAAGCTTGGCTCAACTCGAGGACGACCAATACCTTCAATACGGCTGCCTGTGTTGCCAGTAATCGTATTATCACGCTGCATAAAGTAGTCGTGGAATACTGAGTTCTCTGGGTCAACCACACACAGTTGTGTTGGTTGCATTTGGTAACGAATATAACGACCAATTGTTGCTGATGTCCCACCAGTACCAGGGCTCATTACAATCCAGCTTGGGATAGGGAAGCGCTCTAACTTCATTTGATCAAAAATACTGTTAGCGATGTTGTTATTACCACGCCAGTCGGTGGCACGTTCAGCATAGGTAAATTGATCCATGTAATGACCATTTAACTCTTTTGCTAAACGGCGAGATTCGTCATAAATTGCAGCAGGAGAGTCAACAAAATGGGCGCTACCCCCATAAAATTTAATTTGTTCTATTTTTTTACACGCTGTTTTACGTGGCACGACAGCAATAAATGGTAACCCAAGTAAACGTGCAAAATATGCTTCAGAAACGGCGGTACTACCTGATGATGATTCAATGATCGGTGTACCTTCTTTAATCCAACCGTTACATAAAGCATATAGGAATAACGAACGAGCAAGACGGTGCTTTAAGCTTCCTGTTGGATGCGTGCTTTCATCTTTAAGATAAATATCAATACCGTCTAGGCTAGGTAACTCTAATTTAATTAAGTGGGTGTCTGCTGAGCGTTGATAATCAGCATCAATTTTACGAATGGCGTTATTAACCCATTGATTGTTTAGTTGTTGTGTCATAGCGTGACTCCACTGTATTGATTTTATTATTGTTGTTGTATTTATGTTGACTGCTTAACAATTATATTACCAAGTTACAGAGAAAAGTCTTTGCTTTGTTTTGCAAAAAAACGATAAAATTTAGAAAATATTTCTACTTAATTGCTTATTGGTGGTATGGGATGTCAAGTTTAGATGCTGTAGATAGAACATTACTGCGTTTGTTGCAACAAGACGCAACGCTAGCGTTATCTGAATTAGCAGAAGCTGTTAATTTAACGACCACGCCATGCTGGAAAAGGCTAAAGCGTTTAGAAGAAGATGGCATATTACGTCAACGTGTTGCGCTATTAGATGCGGCAAAACTAGGATTATCTTTTATAGCATTTGTACAGATTAAAACCAGTAATCATTCTAAAGAGTGGTATAACGGTTTTGTTCATACGGTTGAAGAGTTCCCAGAAGTCATGGAATTTTACCGTATGGCGGGGGATTATGATTACATGATGAAAGTACAAGTAGCAGATATGCAGGCTTTTGATCTGTTTTATAAGAAATTGGTGAACAGCATTGAGGGACTGACGAATGTAACATCGACATTTGCAATGGAACCCCTTAAGTACACCACGGCATTACCTGTATAGGTTATATAATCAAGGCTGCCACTATTTATTACTAGTGGCTGCCTTGATTGCGTTAACATTCAGCCGATAAGTTTATCGTTGACGGATCAAGCCTTCTTGTACTGCCGATGCAACAAGTTCGCCTTTTTGGTTATAAATCTCACCACGAACAATACCGCGAGAGCCACTTGCTGATGGGCTATCAATAGCATAAAGCAGCCATTCATCCATCTTAAATGGACGGTGAAACCACATTGAATGGTCAATGGTTGCTACTTGCATATTCGGGCTAAATAACGTCACACCATGTGGATGCATTGATGTGACAAGAAATCCCCAATCAGATGCATACGCCAATAGGTAGTGATGGATATTAAGATCTTCAGGCATTGTGCCATTGGCTTTAATCCATAAATATTGTTTAGGCTCAGCAATGGTTGGCTTTAATGGATTAATAATAGTTACTGGACGCACTTCAACTGGGCGTTTCTTACCAAAGTTTTCCACTATTTTAGGTGGTAGATATTGCGCAATGGCATCAACAAGTTGAGTTTCAGATGCTAAACCTTCAGGCCCTACTACATTGGGCATTGTTGATTGGTGGTTAAACCCTTCTTCATTGGCTTGGTATGAAGCCGTTAAGAAAAAAATAGGCTCACCATTCTGAATTGCTTTTACACGACGAGTACTAAAGCTTTTACCATCACGTAGTTTTTCTACATCATATATAATTGGCTTTTCAGAATTACCAGGGCGTAAAAAGTAGCTATGAAAGGAGTGTAAGTAGCGTTCTTTTTCAACCGTTTGCTTAGCTGCGGATAAGGACTGCCCAATCACTTGTCCACCATATACTTGCGGTAGGCCAAGGTTTTCACTTTGACCTCTGAAAAGATCAAGCTCAAGTTGTTCTAATTGTAGAAGATTGAGAAGTTCATTCAGTTCTTTACTCATCTAAGCACCATTAATTATGTTACTATCAGTACGATTTAGGGAAATCAAGTTCAAATAGAGATTGGATTGGTTTTATTATATTTGAGCTTTATAGCAATATAGATTAGGGATTAATAGAGAAGAATATGAAAAATTCTTTTGCATGGTTTGGGGTTTTGATTGCGGCATTAGTGATCACGGCTTGTACTAACTTGATGCCGACCGATAATGATGTTGGAACATTAAGTGGAACAGTAAGTTATCGTGAGCGTGTAGTGTTACCGAATAATGCACGCATTATAGTGTCATTGGTTGAACAGTCTACTCAAGCTGATCATAGTGCGAGTAAAGTTATCAGCCAACATTCATTTTTAGCTGAAGGTGAACAGCCACCTGTTTCTTTCACGTTGAATTATGTGAAAAGTAAATTAAAGCCAGATACCTCATATCGTGTTATTGCTAAGATTGAAATCAATGATGAAGTATTGTTCAGTAATCAATCAACAGTAGATTTAAGCATTGAACCGTTAAAAACCACACACCTAGATATTCCATTGGTGAAAGTGTAATCCAATCGTTTTATACAATATTAGTAATGCCCGATTTATTCTATTTATTATGATTGAATAAGATAGTCGGGCATTTTGCTATTCAGGGTACCCATCCCAACGGTATGTTTTAAGGCTTACTCGTCCTTGTTCCGTCACAATAATCCCTTCATTACGCAATGCTGCTATTTGGCGAGCTCTACCGTTATCACATATTGAGATCTTTCCTTGGCTATTAATAACACGGTGCCAAGGCAACGCTGAACCTTGGGGAAGGTTCGAGAGTAAGCGGCCTACTTGACGTGCATAGCCAGGAAATCCTGAAAATTTTGCAATATCGCCATAAGTCGATATTTTACCAATAGGTATTTGATGCACTTGGCTGTAGATTTGCTGAGAAAAATCGTCCATATTTATAATTAGAGATAAAAAAAACCATCTTTTCTTAAACAACAGGATAACGCAAGGAGGTGTTGCCATGTTGTATAAAACATTACTAATCATTGTCACTTTATTATTGACCGTATTAGGGGTTAATGCCTTGGCGCATAGTCAGGGAGAGTTACCTATTCTTGCCCTTGCGATCCCAGCATTATGGCTGCTACCTCAGGGCGGTGTTGCGGCATGGCTATTATTGTTTGGACTAGGTGTATTTGGTTATGTATTGCCAGAACAACCAGTCGCGTTGTCTGTCAGCTTATTTATGATGTTACCGATTTTGATGATTTGCACATCGCCTAAGGGATGTTGGCAGTTAGGTTCATTGATGATCTCCATTGTATTAGCCATGAATGCAGGTTTAATGGCATTACAAGCGGAGGGTAAACTGCCGGGCTCTATTGGTGCGACTATTATTCAAATTATTGGTATTGCCATTATTTGGTTTGCTGCTAGAAGTTGGCGGCCTGTTGAAGGCAATACATGGTGGCCGCTTTTACTTGTGGTTCCCTTATGGGTTGGTGGCATGGAGCATGCTGCATTATTGGCTTTAAGTGTTACCGGTATTATTGCGGCACTTCAGTCTTTAAATAAATTACATCTTGATGAATGGATCCCTAAATTGGCTTGTGTATTACCTGCTGTTGGTTTTGCCACGCTAGTCATCATGCCGCAATTTGATGTTGCTAATCCGATATTAGTGTCTTGGCTACTGGTACTGGGTGGTGGGCTACTTGGTGAATCTTTATTAGACGATCCCGAGGAAGAAGAGTAAGTTAAATGAAGCAAGGCGATGGTTTTATTTTCAATATCTTAGTGTTTGGATAAATAACACACACTTGAACTATTGTTGCTATATAACAACTTGCAATATCGATGCGCTTAATAGATAATCTTCTCCGTTCTCGCAAGAGACAAAGAATCTATGGAGGCCCCCATTGGTCCTCCCGCAACACTAACTTGTGAACTCGGCCAGGCCCGGAAGGGAGCAACCGCAGCAGGCGATGTGTGTGCCGGGATGTGGCTGGTGGGGGCTTCCACCCATCTGCTATTCCTGTTGTTTACACCATACCTCTGCATAACCTATTTTTGTTGTAGTTTAGCTACAAAAAAGAGCGTTGTTATGTACAGGCGAAATCTAAGACATTCCCGCGTTAAAAACATCTTCAAATTTGTTAGCTCTAAGATGAATAAGGTCTTAACTGTAGAATCAAGATTAGAGTTTGATACCTGTTTCCATCTTGAATGCTCGCCAGATATTTCTTTTATAGAGGCGTAGCCAGAAGGTTTATACTATCTTTACGTTTAAAAATGATGAATGAATATCAATATTTATGCTTTATACGGCTCGATGTAGTACTGCAATAGAATTTCGTTATTCGCTTCTCCTCGTTTCTTGAACATAATACAGTAAGAGTCGTCTTCAGGTATTGTAAAATTATTCAGGTTCGTCTTGATTGAAGAAATTTTTTCTAAAAAGTAAATATCGTCGTTTTTATGCCAATGAATATTAAAATCAATATCTTTTAAGCTGTTGAATTCAAAATGCAGAACGTCATTAGTATGCGCTTTAAAGCACTCTTCTATAATATCACTCCTGTTTTCTTTAAAGTTAAAGGTCTTTTTTATCGTATCCTTTGAAAATGAAGCAGCAGAAAAGAGAAATAAATAAATATAAACCAATTTCATAAATATCCTTAAAAAATAGAAGTTATTTAAAGGCTAGCCTACTCATGAATATTATAAAGGTGGCTTTGATCAATATTTATACATTGAGAGACTCATAATACCTATTAGTTATTATCGTACATATTCGCTAATTGCTCTAAAAAAACAATATTACTGAATAGTTCTTGAAGCTCAGATAAGGCAGCTAATGTTTCTTCTAACGTTGGTTCTTTGTAGACAGTATCTTTGTATGTAGAACAGTTAATTAACTGGCTATACTCTATATCCGCTTTTTTCATGTAGATCCAAGAATTGTTATCGCTACGATCTTTTGGGATGGTTTTTGTTATATTGTTAATATTGGGAGAAATGAGTTTAAATAGTTCTAGTTCACCACTTTCAGAGTTGTCGTAAAGGAAAATATCTCCCATAACTAAGTCTTGTTTATTATGTTCAAAAAATGGGCCTCTGAATTGCCAATTTGAATTGTCATTATTGGAGTCAGGCAGATTACGATAGCTATCATTCGTTATTTTAGATAGTTCATAATAGTTATAACAACCATCTTGTTTTTTCACCTGGTAATAATCTCCAACTTCTCCTGCATTATTGTCTTTTTTTATGGTCAGAAATGTTCTACTTAAAAGTTTTACATCGCTATAAACACTCTTAATCCAGTCAATCTTCTTTGATAGACTGGATCCCAAGGCAAGATTATCTTTGCCTTTAGTCGTAATGGCTACCATAACATTTAAGCCTTTATGTTTATACCACCAAGCGGAACCACTATCACCTGTGGTTGGCAGGGCCCATTTGTTACTATTGTTGTTTACTAGCCATATCAGAAAGGCATGTTGAGATATGATATGCGTTACAATATTTTCACCATATAAACGACGTTGTTGTCCATATGCAGGTTTGTAATCGTTTGATATGTCATTCCCAACCCCCCATAAACCGTAACCGACAAAGCTCACTTTAGCATTCTTCTTCAGAAAATTATCGTTAAGTATTGGAGAGGGTACAGGAAAACCAAATTGATCTAATAAAATGTCAACAGTCGGTAGTTTCAATATTGCCATATCATAATAGATGTGATCATTTTTGTGTGATAATGGTTTTCTAATTAGTGGTTTAGGTACAAAAATTTTACCTCTCCCCTTTGCAATTATTTTTTTATTCCAAGATGTAAATGTTGCATTAATATCTGATTGTTGTTTGTTTTTATTATATTTCATACAATGTGCAGCAGTGAAAATATATGAAAATCCATTATTGTCTTGTCCTAATAACGTTGCAGTACATCGACCTTTTTTAGAACTTATACTTCCTACAGTTAAATATTCAGGGTGTAAACTCATTTCTCTAAGTATCTCATTGTCTACTTTGATACTCTCTGGGATATTATGAATATTTCCACCAATTTCTTGAAACTTGCTTTCAGAGAGAATAATTGAATGAGATGTTGAAATAGTAAGAAGCATTGATAAGACAATTAAAAATTTCATTGTTTCTAACCTTTTTAGGATATCTTAAATAAGACCGTGTTATTCGATTTATAATTTCAAAAAATAATTTTATTTTTTTATTTAATAAAATTAGATGTTTATAACACTTGTTTTTTTAATATGATTAATTGTCATTTTTTTAAATGAACTATAATTAAACAACATTCCGTCTTCATCTACGAGATGTTAACAATGAACATTAAATCCTATTTATTTACCTTACTTGCAATGTTTTCAAGCTATTGCTATTCAGATACCTATATATATATTACTAATAATTCATCTGAAACTCTTAGCATAAATGTCAGTCACAGTGGTAAAGGAGATACATTAAGAGAAGGAAGTGAATGGACTCAGGATGCACAAACATTGATGCCATGGGAAACGAAAAAAGTATTAAGCTTTAATCGAAACTGGGGCGTTAAGAATAAAAAGAAATATTATTTTACAACATCAGTCACTTCCGAAAGTGGTAAACAAGTAAATTTACAGCAATATATGCGAGGCAGTTGGTGGGGATCTTCTCTCAAATACAAACTAAGTGCTGCTGATGTAAATACTTCTTACAAATCTGGTTATTCAATTTATAGATTTACATCTCATGATTATAGTGACTTATCGGCTGAATTAGCTTTTCGTGCTAAGAGAACATCGGGTTATGACGATATTTATTACACTATAACGCCAGTTAAACACTCTGAACCTCTAATTACTGATGACTCTTCCCTCAAGTTGATGACTTATAATATATGGGCTCTACCATTTATTGCTTCTCATATTTCAGATAGATTAGACGCCTTACCAGAATTTTTATCAGATTATGATGTTATTGCTTTCCAAGAAGTTTTTTCTGGAGAAAGATATTCTTTCTTGCAAGAGTTATCATCAGAATATCCTTATCAAACCGAAGTATTAGATGCTCCAGGATTTAATGCGATGGATGGAGGAGTGATTATTGTTAGCCGATATCCAATTGTTGCAACAGATTACCATATATTCTCGCGTTGTAGCGGAACAGATTGCTTAGCAGATAAAGGTGCTGTTTATGCTGAAGTAGTTAAAGGTAGTAAGTCATATCATGTATTTGCGACTCATGCAGCTTCAACTGATTCTATTGATGCTAGAGTTGATCGTATTTATCAATTCTCTGAAATTAATAGTTTTGCTAGAAAGCAAAATATTCCAAATAATGAAGTCGTTATCTATAGTGGTGATTTTAATGTAAATAAAAATAAATTCTTTACACAAGATTACCAGTGGATGCATATGCTATTGAGAGCAAATGAGCCTACTTATACCGGATATACATCTGCAACCTATGATCCGACAATAAATAGCTATGCGAGCTCAAGTTCTGAATATTTAGACTACGTAGTCGTAAGTACTGAATATGGTCAGGTTGAATCAAATACAAATAGGGTTGATATTCCACGTTCTACGTCCTCTGGTTTGTGGTATCACTGGGATTTATCAGATCACTTTCCTGTTGTGGCGACAATTGCACAATGAGATGGCTCGCGCTTGTTTTCGTAATTTTTCTTATCAGCGTCGTTTATATGACGCTGATCACTCCTGCAAAAGTTATAGAGCCAAAAACGGTTAAAGCAGACAGGCTTATAAAAAGCCACGTAAACGAATTGATAGAACCTGAAATAGCCTTAAATGAGCACAATAATTTTGAATTGAAGAAGGTTGAAGAGAGCACTGATGAAAAGATTATGCGCATACATGTACTCAGCGACGAATTGCAATCACTAAAGGGAAATGCGTTATTAAATAAAATGACCAATTTTTGGGTTGAATGCAAGTCGACCCATACATGCGATGGGCAATTAATAGAATTAGAAAAACAATTACCTTACTCGTTATTTAAGCTGTTGAGTGATTTTGAATCACTTAGAGATGAGTGGTTGTTAGCTTCTCTAAGTATTCCTATAGAAATTCCCTTTAACGAAAAAGTCAATCAAGTTAGACAGCAATACGAGACTGTCTGGGGGGAATATACTGATCTTTTATTTGAGGAAGAGTTTAAATATTATCGTTTTAGATCCGAAAGCAGGATATTGCAACAAGTCCCGCCTTCTGAATATATAGAACAATTAAACCGGATATTTGAACAACAGGCAGCGACAAACCTTGATATGTTTTTTCAATCAAAAAGTGCCACATTTGATTATGCTCTAAGGAATATACCTAATACATACAGTGAGGAAGAGCGAGCATTGCTCGTAAGAGAGCTTTCTTTGCTTTATTTAAATGAACAAGAAACAACCGATTTTTACAGAAGGGATCTGCAAATAAAAAATCAAAGGAAAGAAGTTGAAACATACCAGAAACAGCTTTTTGAGTTAAAAAAGAGTTTGGAAAGTATGCGTAATAATGAATATAGAACGTTATCTGATAATGAGTGGCAGAGGGTATACCAGGATCGGATCGGGGAATTTAAAAAGAGATTTTTTGACTATCAATGATATATAACTTATGTGCTATATAAATTGTGCAACACACACCGACAGAGCATTTTTGAAAGTAATGTTGATAAGATCACGATTTGTATTGGTAATTTATATTTCATGGTAATTATTCATAGCAAATAACAAATAGCATGAGATAATAGTGCGAACTTTTTGTGGTGAGACAACTAGTTAACAAAATGTGGTTAAAAAGCGTGCAATTAATGCTTTATTTTTGTCAGTGAAAACGGCAGAATGGCCTCACATTTGAACTCGGTCACTCTATTTGAATTGAATTTTCATAAAACACATTGTTGTTTACCGAGTTGGTGATAATGTCTCGCCGCATTCCGAATTCCTAAAGTAAAAAGGTTACAAATATGTCTGATGTACCAGAGTCTGTTGCAAATATTGCTGCTGTCGCTCAGCCAGTTGCTGAGTCTTCAGGTTCAGTGTGGGGTTATGTAGCAGGTGGCGTGGTTTTATTAATCATTGCCGGTATTTATGGTTATAAGAAAATTAACCAACCTGCATTTGTGATTAAGCAGGTACGTAAGAAAAACCTGAAAGAAATGAAAAAGCAGGGCATTGAAAACTCTGAGTTTATGGTAGATATGGATAAGCTACTAGAATCAATGCTTGCATACACGACTGAAAATAAAATGAAAGGTGCAGACGTTGTGACGTTGTTGAAGCCTTTGAATGATAAAGATCGTGTAAAAACGCCAAAAGATATGTACAACTCTATGATTTATATTGCTAATGAAATTAAAGATGTGTCATTGGCTAAAGAGTTTAAAAATAAGTCTAAGCAAGTGAAATCAAGCTCAGCATTAATGGCTGGCTTGTTAAAGCGTGCTGGTATCTAATTGATACTTAATATATATACGAAGGGCTGATTATTATCAGCCCTTTTTTTATTGTGACGCAGTACGATAAATTTTTAACGGGTCAAATATCAATAGAAGGGCTATGATAGTTCAATGTAACGCAACGCTTTGTGCATTTATCCATTGTTTTTAGAATCAGTTCATTATGCTCTATTTTAAACGCGATAAAACCACAACGGCTAGTTGGAGCACTAAAGTAAAAGCCTTGTGTATAGTCAATCAGCAACGATTTTAGGGTATTTAACTGCGTCTCTGTCTCTACACCCTCTGCGACTAACTTACATTCTAACTCTTTTCCGAGTGAAGCGATGTTATTCAAAATTGAGCTTGTGACTGCATCTGTATCAGCAGAATTTACAAACAGTTTATCAATTTTAATAATATCAAAATTGAGCTCTTTTAAGCTTGATAGGCTGGAAAAACCCGTTCCAAAATCATCAAGAGCCCAACGAACACCTAAGCTACGAAAACGCTGCATGATGTTATCTAATTTGATAAATGCATTGGTTGTGTTTTCTCTTTCTGTCATTTCAAAGACTAAGCCTTGTTGTAATGACGGGTTCTGCTTAATTAACAATATGACATCATCAACAAATTTGGGATCGTTGAGCATAGATAGAGTAACGTTTATCGAAACGTAAAAATCTTTATTTGAATGAGCTATTAAAGGCTTATCAATTGAAAGCTGTTTTAATAATTGTAACGTTATCGGTTTTATTTGCCCATTCGATTCTACTTTTGTAATAAATTGGTTTGGGGTGATCAATTTGGCATGACGATATAGCCAGCGACAGAGTAATTCGGCTCCAATGATCTGGTGAGTTTTATTACACACAATAGGTTGATAATAAGGAATAAACTCATTATTTTTTATTGCTCTGTCTATATCCTTTTTAAATGAGAAGTTATTAGTTTGAATGTAATTAATAATAAGGATAATGAACATGCACAAAATAAAAATAAAAGCAGACAATGCAGCTATACTCAATAACACCTGAGAAGGTTTAGCACCAACAATCACTTTAAAAGGAAATTGAGTTGAATGGTATGACTTATGGAATAAATAGTTTCTCTTATGATTAATTAATATATTCCCGCTATTGGTAACGACATAACCTCGTAAATACTCATCCGCATTAGTTAACCAGTCATCCATATAAGGTGCGTTTATAAATAACTGATAAAAGCCCTTTTTACCTTTAACGACAAGATGTAATTCATCGATCTGATCAAGTGAGCTACGTTTGCGATAAAGTAGTGGTAATTTATCCTTTTTTAATCGTTCAATCAGGCTAGGTGAAATTGGAGTATGCAAAGAGGCATTACGATCTGAATAGATGTAATGATTGTTTTGAAAGTAGGCAACACTTCGTAGAGAGCGAGAAGAAAGAACCAATGTCACCAAATCATGCATACTTTTAGCGTCTGGTTGGTTCTCTGGTAGATCTAAAACGCTAGAAATACGTTTATTTAACGTTTTATTTAATGCGCTCGCAATATCTTTACTTAAATTACTACACCGAATATTTAAGTATGTAAAGGTAATAGGCGTAGCAATTAAAATAGCTAACAAAGCTAGTTGAAACATTTTTTTTACTGTAAATGACATAATGAAGTTTGTTTCATACTGTTAAATAACGCCAATTAAAAGTATACCTCTATAGTATGTTATTGCCATTTTAAATATTTGGTTGAGTCGATAAAAGATACTAATGGTGAAAAGTTGTATCTTTTATCTTTTGGTGAGAATTGAGCTAATTTTTTAAAAATATGGCGTCTATGCTTTATTTTCAAAGTCTTTGCGAACAATTTCTAAAGCGGAAAGTACGATCTCTGGGGCAATGTCATTACTCTCTAATAAATAAATTAAATCTACCGCGAGCTTTATTTCTTCCGGTGCATTTTCTAATGTATTTGTTGTTATTTGGTTATCAGGCATAATTTCTCTTTATCGCTATTTGTTGTGTACGAATAATGCTGCATAAATAAGTTGTAAGTGTAGCTCGACTAAATCTTGATGATTTGTTCTATATCCACCACCGATGACTGCGGCAACAGGAATATTCTGCGCTTTAGATTGGGTTAAAATATAATGATCTCGTAGGTATAAACCTTGTTTAGAAACATCAAAATATCCCAGTTCATCATGCTGGTGGATATCAACGCCGGCATCGTATATGACCAAATCGGGTTGGTGCTGAGCAAGCAGAAGAGGGAGAACACCTTGCAATGCCGTGAGGTAATCATCTGTTGAAGTGTTTCTTTCTAAAGCAAGATCAATATCTGAATCAGGCTTACGAGCTGGGAAATTTTTATCACAATGAACAGAAAAAGTAATGATGTTGGGATCATTGGTAAGTAGTGTTGCTGTGCCGTCACCATGATGTACATCACAATCAATAATCATGACTTTGTCGATATGAGAATAAGATAAAGCATGCTTAGCTGCGATGGCTAAGTCATTAAATAGACAAAAACCACTACCAAAATCATGATGGGCGTGATGATAACCACCACTTAAATGAATGGCTATACCGTGCTCAAGTGCTAAATCAACCGTTAATTGAGTGCCACCTGTTGAGAGTAGGGTTCGAGTGATTAATTCATTACTCCAAGGGAACCCGATACGGCGCATTTTTGCTGCTGGCAATCTATTAAAGAGTAAGTTATCAACATATTCACTATTATGAATGGCCTTAATTTTGGCAATATCAGCCCTATTAGGTTGGTGAATACTTACCTTGTTACTTAATTCTGAGTGAAAAATAGCCTCAAACAGCAGTCGGTATTTATTAATAGGGTAACGATGCTTTTCTGGCAAGGTTAGAGCCGAGTATTGAGAATGGTAAATCAGAGGAAGCATTGTTAGCCTTTTCTCTCTCTGTTACTGATGTCAGTTTCAATTTTTATCAAAGCAGCTTGGCAGCGACTTATCCTACCTTCAAGGGCTAGAATTTCTTTTTGAAGCTGTTGCTGCTCAAATTGTGAAGCACAACGACTAATTAATAACTCTTTATCACGAAGCATGGCTTTTAAACGGCGTTCCCAATCTTTATGTTGATTAAGATCTTGATATATTTCATTAATTGGTCTGCGCCAGACAGCTTGATTTTTCGGCTCTTTTTTACGAATGTTTTGTGTGGCTAGTTCACGCTGGATAGCTTGAATTTGGCTCACAATTTTTTCACAGAGATGCTGTGTTCTTGCGGGTAATAAACGTCCGGCTTGTTGCTCTTTTTGTAATAACTGGAGCTCATTATGGACTTCATTGACGCAAGGGGTAAGCAACTTACTACGTGTTTTAAATAGCGTTTCGTCAAACAGAGGCTTAAAGGATTCGCCACGTTTACGGTCAACGTCAGCTGTTTGTTGTTTTAATTGTTCAATCAGTGAAATAAGACGAGATAAGTCAATCATAGAGAAACCTTGTATTACAAGCTAAGTTAGAACCAAGCTTGCCAAGCTAATTTAATTGCTAAAATTAAAACAACAGTGACAAAAACAGGTCGAATAAACTTTGCGCCAAAGCGTATTGCAGAATGAGCACCAATGTAAGCACCTAGCATTAAACATATCCCCATTGTTAAACCTAGTGCAAAATTGACTTGCCCTAAGACAATGAAAGTAACTAATGAAGTAATGTTACTGGTGAAATTCATCGCTTTTGCAAGGCCGCAAGCACGGAGCATGTCTAACCGATATAAAATCATGCTAGAAACTGTCCAAAAAGCGCCTGTGCCAGGGCCTGCAATGCCATCATAAAAGCCGATACTTGTTCCTTGAAGCCATTGCTTAAGTTTTAGCATAGGGGTGACTGATGGTAATACGTATTGCTCTTCTTTTGGCTGGGGATGCCAAATAGTATAGATAGCCACGGCAAAGATAAGCAGAGGTAAGCCTTTTTCTAGCCACTCACTACTAACTAGATTAACAATTAAGGTACCTGTTATTGCGCCAATAAATGTAGCGATAAAGGAAGCAAGCCAAAAACGTGGTGAGAATAGGTTTTTTTTATAATAAGTCCAAGCCGCTGTTGCAGAGGCAAAGCTTGCAGCAAGTTTATTGGTACCTAAAGCAATATGTGGCGGTAACCCTAGTGATAGCAAGGCAGGGACAGTGAGCATTCCGCCACCGCCTGCAACCGCATCAATAAAGCCAGCGGCAAGGGCAATAATACCGAGTATCAGTAAGGTACTCGGTTCTATCATTTCAATCATTAATTATTCTTTTTTATTCATTTAGTTATATTCAATAACCCGTTTAAAAGGAGGCAGAGAGTCTAATAATGATTTTCCATATCGACGGGTAATAATTCGACGGTCAAGAATCACTACTCTACCAGAGTCCTGCTCTTTTCGCAGTAAGCGACCGACGGATTGAATAAGCTTTTTACTGGCTTCTGGTACTGATATTTGTAAGAAGGGATTTCCGCCTCTGCTTTCAATATATTCAGCGTGGGCTTCTTCTACTGGTGATGTGGGTACAGCAAATGGAATCTTGGTAATAATTAAATTCGTTAGTAAATCACCAGGTAAATCAAGACCTTCAGAAAAACTTCCGGTACCAAATAAGATGCTAGCTTTACCGCTTTTACAGTTTTCTTTATGTTTTTTTAGGGTTTCATTACGTGACTCTTCGCCTTGTACCAATAATTCCCATTTATTCTTTTTCGCTAGTGGGCGTAATGCATCGGCGACTTTATTCATTTGCCAATAGGAAGAGAACAACACTAAACTTGCAGTTTCACCTTCAAGGTATTCAGGTAATATTTCAATTAATAAGTCAGTAAATGCTTCGGCTTGTGGTTCCATTTTTAAAGAGGGGATCACTAATCGCGCATTATTTTGATAATCAAATGGAGATGCGAGTGCTAAAAAGCGTGTTCCATCCGTTTCTGAAACACCAGCCTGACGGCAGAAGAAGTTAAATTGGTTTAAAGCACGCAAGGTTGCTGAAACTAAAATAGATCCTGCTGCGCGACTCCAAAGTAGCTGATCTAGCCGATAGCCGACTTCAAGTGGCGAAACTTCAATAATGTAGTCATTTTCCCGTTCGGGACTTTTTTCTATCCAACGAGCTAACGGAGCCCCTTTTTTATTGTTTGGCTGCGCCATCAGTGTCCAGACTTTTTCAAGGTTTTCCACGCGCTGAAGATAAAAACCGATTTCAGTAAGTGCTTGCTCACCTAATCGAGGAATAATTTCGTTTTCTTTCGTACGCTCGGAGATTAAATCTTGGATCTTACCCAATGATTGCATGACTTTTTTACTGGCTTCTTTACAGCCTTTCGCTTCTTCTTCTAACCATTGTGGTAATTCACCATGTTCAAAACGATACACGCCATCTTTATTAAAAATAGCGGGATCAATATTATTGGCAATCTGACTCAATGTTGGAATTAAGTGCTGGATGTTATCTTGTATTGCATTTTGAAAGCGATTAGCTTTTTGATAGTCAGCGAGCTCTGCGTATTTACTTACATTTTGATTGAGTTTTTCAAGCCAACTTGCTGCGCCTTTCAAACTCGCAGCGGCAGATGAGAAGTCACGTGCGACTTGTGGCAGGTGGTGGGCCTCATCAATCACATAAATGGTTTGCTCTGGCTCAGGTAAGATAACCCCACCACCTAGTTCAATATCAGCCATTAACAAAGCATGGTTAGCCACAATAACATCCGCTTTATCTAAGTGCTCACGTGCTTTAGCAAAAGGGCATGTACGATGTTTAGGCATACCAGCATGACAGCTATGTTTATCTGCCATAATTTGCATCCAAACACGATCAGGAATTGTTGTTGGCCAACTGTCTCTGTCGCCATCCCATTTCTTTTGCTCGGTTGCCTTTAGCATTCGTTTTAGCAGATCGAGATCAGATTTTTTAGGTTTTTCTTCCCACATGGCGAGTTGAGGATCACCATCAGGTGAACAGCATGCTTCTAACTTATGGTTACAGCAATAGCGTTGACGCCCTTTGGCGAGAATAAAACTGAATTCCTTTGGGAAAATTTGATTAAACAACGGGAGATCTTTGTTGATTAGCTGTTCTTGCAGCGCAACGGTTGCTGTCGAGATCAATAGCTTTTTATTATTGAATAACGCGAAAGGGATCCCACCGAGTAAATAGGCTAAAGATTTACCGATCCCTGTACCAGCCTCAGCCACTAACATTCGATTTTTTTTGTGGTATTCCCCAGCCAGCGTTTTTGCTATTTCTGACACCAAATAGTTTTGTGCGCGACGCGGAATAAAGTTATCTAGCTGTTTTCCTAAATTCTCATAGCACTGCTTGATATCGGTTTTTACTTGGCTGTGTAACATGGCTGAAATTTCATAATGGCAGGGGACGGCATTGTAGCATGAAGTGTCGGTGTTCAAAGTGAATAACGTGGAGTGAGGTGAAATTCAGAGCGTTGAACGGTGCATAATAAGTCATGTGTTTGTTTTAGTACTGACATTTAAGAAACAAAGATAACAATCTCATCAAGTATTAAAGGTGGAATGACAGGAAAGGTGTTTATAAGGAATTTATTTGAGTGATAGGAGCGATATACGGAGACAAAATAATAGTTGTATTGTGCTTTGGATCACGATTGCGAATAGAAAACTGTAATATTAAATACCATAAATGACGACTGGAAACGATCGTCCATTCAAAATGTTTTTTAAAGTTTAAATAGCTAAAATGTCTATTTTTATGTTTTGTTTTTAGTTTTTTATTCTGTTTATTTACACTTTTTAATGGTTTAAATAAAAGGAAAAGCGCCATTTGATAGTGTTTGTTATTTGTATTTCTTTGCTGTAACTGATTGAAAATTATGATCGTTTTATATTTTTTTATATTTATTTTATGAAATTTGACAAAAATATTGAACTTCTGTCAGGATGCGAGCCACGAACACCAACTCCTTGTTATTTTAGTTTTTTATTTTTAGAACTGTTGCATAACAAGGAGAAAATAAACAGGAGTGCCGGGAATGGTTCTCCATAAATAAGATAAAGAAAGGCAGTGGACTTATCATGAAAAAAACTCTTTTAGCTCTTGCTGTACTAACAGCTGGTTCTGCAAATGCTGGCATCAACCTATATGACGCAAACGGTGTTAAAGTTGACCTATCTGGTGCAGCTGAAGTTCAGTACCATCACGGTTACGATAAAGACTCTAAAGGTGATATCCGTCTTGATGATGGTGATCTTTCATTCGACACTTCTGTAGCAATTTCTCAACAATTAAATGCACTAGCTAAAATTAGCTTTGAGTACGAGAACGAAGATGGCGATACAGATGGTAGCCGTGTTAAGAACTACGAGTTATACGCAGGGTTTAATGGCGATTTCGGTCAATTAACTTTCGGTCGTCAATACTTAGTATTTGATGATGTTGGTATTGGCATGGACTACGAAGCTGGTATTGGTCTATCTCAAGCAAATAAAGAAGTGTTAGATGCTGCAACTAACTTCGATAACATTGCTAAATACACATACGATAACGGTATGTTCTACGCTGGTGTTTCTCATAAGTTTGATGATTCAGCTAAAGGTACTAAGGATAATTCAGTTACTGATGGTCGTTTAGGTTTCCGTGTTGCAGGTCTTGATGCACGTGTTTACTACATTGATTACTCTAATGAGCAAATTTGGAACCTAGAAGCTGAATATGCACTAGATGCATTTGTTTTAGCTGCTTCTTACGGCCAGGGTGAAGTTGATCATGTTCAAGGTAAAGTAACGCAACTTTCTCTAGCGGGTTCTTACACGCTAGATAAAACAACGTTTGCTCTAGGTTACAACCACATCACTGATGATTTAGTAGGTAGTCAACTAACTAATAGTGATAAAGTTGATTTTGACAACGTATACGCTAACGTTACTCAACAACTACATAGTAATGTAAAAGTATATGCAGAGCTAGGTTGGTTAGAAGCAAACCATAAGTCTCATGACTTTGACCTAAACTACACTGCTGGTTTAGAAGTTAAGTTCTAATTTTAGAATTAACTGTTAAGAAGCCGCCGCTTTTGGCGGCTTTTTTATTATTTAATTAAGTCGTTTCTATAACGATTATGGTTTGTGATCATTATCGACATGGCTTAATGCGTAGTTAGTAGGGATATATAATGAAGAAAATCTTATTGTTCGCAGCATTATTTTCTGGTGCTGTTAATGCGGCAACCTTATCGGTAGGTAATAATCTTGAGCTGTTGGTTGTAGATGGCAAGGAAGTAAAATCAGGTCGTTTCTCACATGCTGAAAGCGTTGAATTAACAGAAGGTAAACACCAAGTCGTTGTTCGCTTTGATGGTGAGGTAAAGCGTGGTTCAAAGAAAGTCATTTATACAACGCGTCCTTATCTTTTTGATGTCAATATGACCTCGCAAGATGCAGAAATCACCTTGCCACGTTTAACGACAGAATCACAAGCGAAAGCATACTTTGCGCGTGATCCTCAGTGGACACTTGAAACAGAGACAGGTGTAACAACATTGTCTGCGGTTGAATTGATCGGGGATGGTTTAGGTGCTTACAGTGACATGCCTGCTCTTGTGGCTGAATATAATAAAAACAACGGTATCATTATTGAAAACGGTAACCCTGTCGATTTACAAAAAACAGTGGTAGAAGTTGATGATAAAACAGGAAAAGTTCAGATCACGGGTGATGCGTTAACGCAATTAAAGTTATGGTATAGCAAGGCATCTAAAGACGATAAAAAAGCGTTTAAAATTTGGATGGCAGAGCACGATTTTAATTAAGACTTGCGCTACATTGTAAAAAGCAAAAGGCAGCGACTATCGCTGCCTTTTTCTATATATGTCATTTATTAATGAAGATCAGTCGTGGTGATAACGGCTATGTTCACGACATGCTTTACAGCGAGGTTGTGCTGGATCTTGTTCTAAATCACTGTATTCAATTTCTTCTTCACAATCAGTACATAAACCATACATACCGAGTTTAAATGAACAGACTGCGGCATCTACTTTTTCAAGACGAATTGCAGTATCAAAAAGAGCAGGAATGAATGATGCTTTCGCCATCGCAATCAGGTCGTTAAGTTCTGCATCATTAATCTTTGCAGGATCAGTAACTAGGCTATTGAGCTGTATTTTATTTTTTAATTCTTCCGCTAGGGTTAAAAATTCTGTATTTAGCGGGCTCTGAAATTGTTGATAATTCATGTCTACCATTGCCGTAATGATTGATTCAATAGAGAAAATTAAACATCACTGTCATTAATTATGGGGATTGATATGAAACAAGAGAGTTGCGAGAAATTTTACATATTAACGAATCCTCCCAAGTTCATTTTTAGTTTAGGTGATATTCATTTTTGAGTTGTGATTTGAATCAAGTCTTAGTGTAAATTTATATCAATAACCCTATTTTCTTTCGGTTTTTGCTAAAAAAATTATCAGATAGAATTTTTTTTTAACAAATATAAAGAAAAAAAAACAAGTTCAGTATCTTCGTCACAGCACTGTCAATTATCTTATATAAAGAAGTAGAGATGGATCATGAATTTGAAGACCCGTTTAGCGTGAAGTATTTCTGTGAACTGTTGTTATTAATTGCTCTACCGACTTTGCCTGCGAACCTCACTTCTCTTGGGATTATATTAAACTAGGTTAGTCATATGATTAATTTGTTTTGTTACTTATTATTTGATTTATAAGTTTTAATCATCGCTATACTAACCTTATATCTTGCTTCAATATGGAGGTAGCAATGGACACAAGGAATAGCATGATAATGCGACAGAATGCCAATTTAAAAACAAGAGTTGTCTCATCTTTATATGTGGTTACAGGAGCCACCTGTGTTGTCTTAGGTGTGATAGGGATTTTTTTACCACTGTTGCCAACAACCCCATTTTTACTGCTAGCCAGTGCGTGTTTTATGCGAGGTTCACCACGTTTAAATCATTGGCTACGTCATCATCCTACCTTTGGACCGATTTTAGATAATTGGTACCAGCATCGTGCTGTCTCTTCTACCGTAAAACGTCGTGGTAACATCATGATAGCGTGCAGTTTTGCACTGTCTATTTTTCTTGTGCCGTTATGGTGGCATAAATTGATGTTGTTGGTGATGGCGATGACATTGCTCTTTTTCTTTAATAGGTTGACAGTAATTGATAAAACTATGGCTGCAGAGCTAGTTGCTGACAAGCAGGAAAACCAATAAACTGCAACAATAATTCATGACAGATAATTTTGATATTTATCTGCCGGAGTTGATGATATTGCCTGCGATTGAGTAGGCATTTTATTTCTCGCTTGATACTTATCAGCATTGTGAAAGCACGGAAACGATTATGAACCAAGAAACACTTAACTTGATTAAAAATAGTATTCAATCAATTCAAGATTACCCAAAACCGGGGATCTTATTCCGTGATGTGACGAGTTTGATGGAGCAGCCTGAAGCTTACCGTGCAACAATTGCTATTTTAGCTGAAAAGTATAAAGATCAAGGTATTACCAAAATTATCGGTACTGAAGCGCGCGGATTTCTGTTTGGTGCGCCATTAGCATTAGAACTTGGCGTTGGTTTTGTGCCTGTTCGTAAGCCAGGTAAATTACCGCGTGAAGTGATTGCTGAAAGTTACGAGTTAGAATACGGCAAAGACACATTAGAAATTCACAAAGATGCAATTAAACCTGGTGATCGCGTATTGCTTGTAGACGATTTATTGGCAACAGGTGGCACCATTGAAGCGACAACGAATTTAGTGCGTCGTTTAGGTGGTATTGTAGATGATGCTGCATTTGTTATTAACTTGCCAGATATCGGCGGTGAAGCACGCCTGCAAGGCTTAGGCTTAAATGTATATGCTATTTGTGACTTCCCCGGCCACTAAGTATAAATAGAATATTGAACAGTAAGTAAGCCAGATGTTTACTTACTGTTTATTTGCTTAATGATTGCTCTCTCAATTATCTCTTCTCTCGCTCCAAAATACGCAATATGCTAGCATTAGCGCAGGTTTCACCATCAATACACCATGTCTTAGTATTTCTCTTATTTTCTACGAACTATTTGTTTTATGGGTATCTAAAATAAGGTTTAGAGAATAATAGAAATAGAAGCGAGTGTATTCATAAGACGCTGTCTAGATAGAGTAAGGTAGTTATTAATGAGTTATCAGGTTCTGGCCCGTAAATGGCGTCCATCTCAGTTTTCTGATGTGGTTGGTCAGTCACATGTGTTGACAGCCTTAGGCAATGCGTTAACGCAAAATCGCCTTCATCATGCTTACTTGTTCAGTGGCACTCGTGGTGTGGGTAAAACAACCATCGCGCGCATTTTCGCCAAAGGACTAAACTGTGAAGAAGGGATCACTGCAACCCCCTGTGGTAAATGTACAACGTGTCGTGAAATTGACGAAGGACGTTTTGTTGATCTATTAGAGATAGATGCCGCGTCTCGTACCAAAGTAGAAGATACTCGTGAATTGCTCGATAATGTTCAGTATAAGCCTGCTCGTGGACGCTTTAAAGTGTACTTGATTGATGAAGTACATATGTTATCTCGCCACAGTTTTAATGCTTTACTCAAAACGTTAGAAGAGCCACCGGAGTACGTTAAATTTATTTTAGCGACAACGGATCCTCAAAAGTTGCCGGTTACGATTTTATCTCGTTGTTTGCAGTTTCATTTAAAGCACCTTGATCATCAACAAATTCAAACGCAATTAGAAACAGTACTCACAGAAGAAAAAGTAGAGTATGAAGCTAAAGCATTGAGTTTATTAGCGCGCGCTGCAGAAGGCAGTATGCGTGATGCGTTAAGTTTAACGGATCAAGCGATTGCTTTGGGAAACGGCCAAGTTGGCATTGATAATGTCGCGACAATGCTTGGCACATTAGATACAGATCAAGCGTTATTTTTACTTGAAGCTGTTGCGCAAGCAAATGCAAATATTGCGATGAACAGTTTACAAGAACTGGCGAATATTGGCGTTGAATGGGACAGCTTACTGCGTGAATTAGCCTGTCAATTGCACCGTGTAGCCATGTATCAAGCTTTACCTGCGAGTTTAGATGAAGCCTTGCCTGACGCTGAGCGTATCAGTTTGTTAAGCCAATTGATGACGCCACAAGATGTGCAGCTATGCTATCAAATTGCGGTGCAAGGTCGACAAGATTTAGGCTATGCCCCTGATGGTCGAACTGGACTTGAAATGGTGCTATTGCGTATGTTGGCATTTAGACCTGTTGTTTCATCAGGGATCCAGCCACAAGCGATCAATGTTCCTAGCACTCAGCCAGTCGCGGCAGTACCAGCGGCGAATCCAAACCCTACTGGGCAACAAGGTGTTTCACGCGTACAAGCGTTAAAAGCGCAGATGCAAGCCACGCATACGGAGCCTGTATCTCCAGTCGCACCGCATCAAATACAACAATCTAATGTTGCTATTAATCCAGAGATGAATATGGCGCCAATGCCACCTCATTCTGTGATGCCAGAACCTCAAGTGGGACCAGCTCAGTCAAGTGCTCAATCACAACCTGCTGCGCCACAACGTTCTCAGGAGCCAGTATCACAGGCATCGCAACCGATGAGTGCACCTGAAATGCCAGCGGCACCTGCTGAAACATCACGTTCAGGCTCGCCAGCTAGTGGGTTATTGGCGGCACGTAATAGGTTACGCAGCCAGAAACAGCGTGGTCATGATGATGCACAGGTTTCATCGGTAAAAAAGACGCCAACGACGTCAGCTAAAAAAGTCGCTACTTCCGTATTAGATCGTGTTGCGAATAAGCAAAAAGCGATACCTACGAGTGTTTCACGTGCGATGCCGACGTCGAATCTCCCAGCACAACAGCTACAAGAGAAAGAAGATCAAGAATACCGCTGGAAACCGACAGCAAAACCGGATGCTGAAGAGGCTAAAAAAGTCGATGTTGCTCCACGTGTTTTAAAGAAAGCACTAGAGCACGAAAAAACACCTGAAATGACAAAAATACTTGTCAATGAAGCAGCAAATCAGGATAGTTGGGCAAACTTAGTGACGCAGTTGGATGTGGGTAAATTAATCCAACAGCTAGCCTTGAACTCTTCTTTTGAGCAGCAAGGTGATCAAATCACATTGCATTTACGCGCAGCGCAACAGCATTTAAATGGTGAGCGTGCGAAAGAACAATTATGTAGTGCATTAAGTTCCGTATTAGGACACTCAGTCATGTTGAATATCGTACTGGGTGAAGAAGGAAAAACACCGTTAGAATTACGTGAAGAGCTGTATCAACAAAAGCTGTTACAAGCAAAACAGAGCTTAGATAACGATCAAAATGTGATGTTTATTTGTCAGCGTTTTGCCGCTCAACTGGATGAAGACAGTGTTCGACCAATTTAAAGGTTTTTAACCAGACCAAGATAGAGAGAGAAAAGATATGTTTGGTAAAGGTGGCATGGGTAACATGATGAAGCAGGCGCAACAGATGCAAGAGCGTATGCAGAAGATGCAAGAAGAAGTAGCAAACATGGAAGTAACTGGTGAATCAGGTGCTGGCCTTGTTAAAGTTACTATCACTGGTAGCCACAGTGTTCGTCGTGTTGAAATTGATGAAAGTCTAATGGAAGACGACAAAGACATGCTAGAAGATCTTATCGCAGCAGCATTTAACGATGCTTCTCGTCGTATCGAAGAAGCACAAAAAGAAAAAATGGCTTCAGTTACTGGCGGTATGAACCTACCTGCTGGCTTTAAACTGCCATTCTAATTAATGCGTACCAGTCACTTACTGGAGCATTTAATGGAAGCTTTACGCTGTCTACCGGGGGTTGGTCCTAAGTCAGCACAGCGTATGGCTTTTAGTTTGCTACAGCGTAATCGCCAAGGTGGTTTACAACTTGCAGATGCACTGAGTCAGGCTATGACTGAAATTGGACATTGCCGTGATTGTCGAACATTTACTGAAGATGATGTTTGTGCCATTTGTGAAAATCCTCGCCGCCAAGAAAACGGATTAATTTGTGTTGTTGAAAGTCCTGCGGATATTGTCGCAGTAGAAGCAACAGGACAATTTTCTGGCCGTTATTTTGTATTGATGGGGCACTTGTCACCACTTGATGGTATTGGACCTTCTGATATTGGTCTTGATCGTCTTGAAAATCGATTACAGCATGAAAATATCAGTGAAGTAATTCTTGCAACTAACCCTACGGTTGAAGGGGAGGCCACAGCGCATTACATTGCTGAGTTATGTCATGAATATGATGTACCGGCGAGCCGTATTGCTCATGGTGTTCCTGTCGGTGGTGAGTTAGAGCTTGTTGATGGTACAACGCTATCGCACTCATTAGCAGGGCGTCAGCGTTTATAGTCTGGCGAGAATAAATAAAAACCGCGCTCATATAGCGCGGTTTTTTTATGTGTTATTTAAAGCCTGTATTTTTTACAGCGAGTAAAGAATATTAGAGCCGTAGGTCAAACTGGTTAATAACAGTGAATTTTTGTTTATCACATCAATCCGACGGCTTTCTTGCGCATTCATTCTGAAAATATCTTTTACAACATTAAGTTGCTTATCATCAAAATCAATATTTGTACCAGATGTTACGTCTTTAAACTCTGTGGGCTCAGTAAGCAGATAGCCACCACTGACATCCCATTGACCGGATTCAGAAATATGAATCGTTACGGGCGTTGCTTTCTCACTATACAG
This sequence comes from Photobacterium sp. GB-50, assembly GCF_003026755.1. Classification (NCBI taxonomy): domain Bacteria; kingdom Pseudomonadati; phylum Pseudomonadota; class Gammaproteobacteria; order Vibrionales; family Vibrionaceae; genus Photobacterium; species Photobacterium sp. GB-50. The sequence goes on along the minus strand of NZ_PYNX01000001.1, from coordinate 389,132 downwards.
CTCTAACGTCGTAATACGTGAATAGGTATGGTTAGGCAAATACACCATATTACTGCTTTGTTTTACTTTACGTAGTGTGCCTAAATTATCGAGTTGTGTTGGCTCAATGCGACTAAATGTCGTACTTTGCCATTCTCGCGACATTAGTAGCTGCTCTTGTTTGTAATCTGTTGAAAAATAAACCCAACTACAAACAGTGATAGAAATAGCAAGGATCCCAAAAGGCCAATACTTACGAATAATATGCGAGAAGGTAATAGGAGAATTTACTGGCATAATTTCACATTATCCTCATGGCTAGTCAGTAAACGTAAGGTGATGTTTTCCATTGGTACACTGCTGCTATGTAAGTAATTCAAATACAGTTGATTATTTTGTCCACCAGTGACGATGACTTCGGTTGGTTTACCTTCATCCTGATGATTTTTCAAATAATCACTGACGCAACTACTGATCATATTGTTCCAATCTTTCATCACTGGATTACTAATTGGCGTATAAATTTTTACGCCCTCAACTTGAAGAAGTGGACGAAAAGCAGCCGATTTTGGAGGCATACTTAAATTAACAACAACCGGTAATATTAAAGCGATCGCCAGTGCTATCCAACCAAGCCATGTTATCTTCGGTTTGGTTTCTATCGAGGGTGGTATCGATGATTCAGCCTCTGTTATTTGTTCAACGATCTCGCTATCTGTAACATCAACACTTGGTGTATCAAGAGGGGAAATATGTTCTGGATGCGGTAAAGTTTCTTGGGCTGCAACATTAGAATCCATGCCTTCTTCATCGACATAGGGATCGACAGTGGCAATGATTTGGTAACCACGTTTGGGCACAGTTTTTACAAATGCAGGCGACTTAGTTGAGTCTTTTAGTGCTTTACGCAACGTTGAAATAGCTTGTGTTAAACTTGAGTCATCGACTTCAAAGCCTTGTTCGCGCCAAACATAATCGTGAATACGCTGGCGAGTAATAATGAGGCTTGGATCTTCGATTAGAAGACTCAAGGCGCGGCTTTCATTACTGCCTAAACGAATTAACTCATTATTTTCTAGTTTATCAATTAAACTGTTATCGTTTGGATCAAAAATGAATCGTTGTCCGATTAAAAACTTTTTTGCGTGTGTGGGCATTTTTTAACCTTAGCAATGATCTTCTAATTATTCATTGTTCTATAAGTTTGCTGAATGGTTTCTTAATCTAAAAATATAAAACGGAATCTGAAAAAATATAAAAAATAAAAATCGTGTTATTTTAGGTTGAAATTATACCGTTTGACCATATTTATCTTAAAAATAACACCTAACAATTTCCAATGGAGTAGAGATGAGCGAGCAAGTAGTTGATAAAAATAAGGAAACTCGTGGTTTTCAGTCGGAAGTAAAACAATTACTTCACCTAATGATCCATTCACTTTACTCGAATAAAGAGATTTTCTTACGTGAATTGATCTCAAATGCGTCTGATGCGGCAGATAAGCTACGTTTTAAAGCCTTATCACAGTCTGATTTGTATGGTGACGATTCTAACCTATGCGTTAAGTTATCAATCAATGAGCAAGCGGGTACATTAACTATTAGTGATAATGGTATTGGTATGACTCGTGAGCAGGCGATTGAGCATTTAGGCACAATTGCTAAATCAGGTACGAAAGAATTCTTCTCTCAGCTAAAAGAAGATGAAAGTAAAGATTCGCAATTAATTGGTCAGTTTGGTGTGGGTTTTTACTCAGCATTCATTGTGGCAGATTCGGTAACGGTTAATACACGTGCAGCTGATGTTGCGGCTGATGAAGCGGTAAGTTGGCAGTCTGCTGGTGAAGGTGATTACAGTATTGAAACTATCACTAAAGCGAATCGTGGTACTGATATTATCTTGCATCTACGTGAAGATGATAAAGAGTTTTTAAATGAGTATCGCTTACGTGAAATCGTGGGTAAGTATTCAGACCATATTGGTATTCCTGTTCTTATTCAAACCGAAGAAAAAGACGAAGAAGGTAAAGTAACAGGAACAAAGTGGGATCAGATCAATAAGGCCCAAGCATTGTGGACACGTAATAAGTCCGACATCAGTGAGGAAGAATATAAAGAATTCTACAATCACGTTGCGCATGATTACGCAGAGCCTTTGGTATGGTCACATAACCGCGTTGAAGGTAAGCAAGATTACACTAGTCTGCTTTACATCCCGTCGACGGCACCTTGGGATCTGAATAATCGTGATGGTCAGCATGGCTTAAAACTGTATGTACAACGTGTATTTATTATGGATGATGCACAGCAGTTTATGCCGACATACCTTCGCTTCGTGCGCGGCTTAATTGATTCAAACGATCTGCCACTGAACGTATCGCGCGAAATTCTACAAGATAACAAGGTAACTCAAGCGCTACGTAAAGCGTGTACCAAGCGTGTGTTGCAAATGCTTGAGCGTATGGCAAAAAATGATGCTGAGAAGTATCAGACGTTCTGGAAAGCGTTTGGTCAGGTATTAAAAGAAGGGTTAGCTGAAGATTTTGCGAATCGTGACAAAATTGCCAACTTGCTACGCTTTAGCTCAACAGAAAATGACTCACAAGAGCAAACAGTATCGCTTGCCGATTACGTGAGCCGCATGAAAGAAAACCAAGATAAGATTTATTATCTAACCGCAGATAATTTTAATGCAGCGAAACATAGCCCACACCTTGAGCAATTCCGTGCTAAAGGGTTGGAAGTGATTTTGATGTACGATCGTATTGATGAGTACCTAATGGGGCACTTGCCAGAATTTGAAGGCAAGCAGTTCCAAGCGATTACTAAATCTGATCTTGATCTTTCAAGCTTTGACGATGAAGCAGTGAAAGAGAAGCAAAAAGAGACGGAAAAAGAGTTTGCTTCAGTGACTGAGCGAACAAAAGGTTACTTAGGCACACGTGTAAAAGATGTACGTGCAACGTTCAAACTTCATGACACACCAGCAGTTGTTGTGACAGATGAAAACGAAATGGGTACCCAAATGGCGAAACTGCTAGCAGCAGCGGGTCATGATGCGCCAGAGGTTCAATACATTTTTGAATTAAACCCTGAGCATGCATTGGTTAAGAAAATGGCAGATGAAGCAGATGAAGAAGTGTTTGGTCGTTGGGTTGAATTCTTGCTCGGTGAAGCGATGTTAGCTGAACGCGGTACGATGGAAGATCCTTCTCAGTTCCTTGCTGCAATTAACAAGTTGCTGATTAAATAACCAAATAACTTGCTTGTATCAAATACTATTCTGATAAAGCATGTAAACCAAGCCCAGTCATTGTACTGGGCTTGCGAGTCTCGCTTATTCAGTGTATTTTCACTTTTTTGCAAAAATTCCACTCTATTAAAGGGGATCACAATGCGCATCATTCTTCTGGGCGCTCCAGGTGCAGGTAAAGGTACTCAAGCTCAATTCATCATGGAAAAGTTTGGTATTCCTCAAATTTCAACTGGTGACATGCTACGTGCAGCTATCAAAGCGGGTACTGAACTAGGCAAGCAAGCGAAATCAGTGATCGATGCAGGTCAATTGGTATCTGACGATATCATTCTTGGTCTTGTAAAAGAGCGTATTGCGGCAGATGATTGCGCAAAAGGCTTCCTACTAGATGGTTTCCCACGCACAATTCCTCAAGCTGATGGTCTAAAAGAAAACGGTGTTAACGTTGATTACGTTATCGAGTTTGATGTGGCTGACGATGTGATCGTTGAGCGTATGGCGGGTCGTCGTGCTCACCTTCCTTCTGGTCGTACTTACCACGCTGTTTACAACCCACCAAAGGTTGAAGGTAAAGATGACGTAACAGGTGAAGATCTTGTTATCCGTGAAGACGACAAAGAAGAAACAGTTCGTGCACGTCTAAATGTTTACCACACACAAACTGCACCTCTTATCGAGTACTATGGTAAAGAAGCGGCAGCGGGTAACACGAAATACCTTAAGTTTGATGGTACACTTCCTGTTGCTGAAGTGAGCGCTGAGCTAGAAAAAGCATTAGCTTAATATTGATATAGGCTGTTTTAGATAGCTTGTAACAATGAAAAAAAACGGGCTTACCTATTGGTATAGTCCGTTTTTTTATGGTTTAAATAGGGGTTAATAAAGGCGGGATACGTCTTTTTCTGATCAAAGTGATCTAAAAGCGATCAGCCTTCGTTTAGCTTCGGTTGCATGATTAATATTTTTTGATCAGAAAGCTTGGTTTAGGACAGATAAGAGCGAAAACCGATGAATAAAGACAATAAAAAATACGGTGTATTGTTAGTTAACTTAGGTACGCCTGATGCACCGACGGCGGCTGGGGTGAAACAATTTCTATCTCAATTTTTACACGATCACCGTGTCGTCGATATGACTCGCTGGTTATGGTGCCCCATTTTACACGGCGTAATTTTGCCGATTCGCTCACCGAAAGTTGCTAAATTATATCAATCTGTTTGGATGGAAGATGGCTCACCATTGATGGTGTATTCAAAACGCCAACAAAAAGCATTAACAGAGATACTTCAAGCCCCAGTTGAACTGGGTATGACTTATGGTAACCCGAGTACTCAGGCTGGTTTGGAGCGTCTAAAGCAGCAAGGTTGTGATAAGGTTTTAGTTTTACCGTTATATCCTCAGTATTCAGGTACTACCACAGCTGCTGTATTTGATCGTATTGCGAAAGACTTAAAGTCCATATCGTATATCCCAGAGTTGCGCTTTATTAATCATTATTACGATCACCCTGATTATATTTCAGCGTTAGCCGAGACGGCTAAAACGGTGTGGGCAGAAAAAGGCGAGCCTGATTACTTATTATGTTCATATCACGGTATTCCTAAACGTTATGCTGATAATGGCGATCCGTATCCCGATCATTGTAATGGTACAACGGAGCTATTAGCGAAGATGCTTGAGATGCCGCGTGAAAAAATGAGCATGAGCTATCAGTCTATTTTTGGACGAGAAGAATGGTTAAAACCGTATACGGAAGGCACGATAAAATCATTGGCTGAGAAAGGCGTAAAACGCCTTGATGTTATGTGTCCTGCGTTCTCTGTTGATTGTTTAGAAACCCTTGAAGAAATTGCAGAGCAGTGCAAAGAAGTGTTCATTGAAGCGGGTGGGGTAGAATTTAATTTGATCCCTTGCCTTAATGATAGCCAGGCACATATTACAATGATGGAAAACTTGGTGAAACAACATGTTCAAGGTTGGGAATAGTCAGTTTTTATTCTGTAACTTACATTGACGATAACGTTTACGCTCTCATTTGTGTTGATATATCTCAAAACCAATGAGAGCTTTTGCTTTTATGTTCTATATTCTGTGATAGAATTCGCAAAATTTACAACTTGATAGCGCATAGACATGAAATTTCCAGGCCAACGAAAATCTAAGCATTACTTTCCGGTACATGCTCGCGATCCACTTTTAAGTCAAACGAAACAAGAGAAGCGTCTAGCACGTACTCATGTTGTAGGTATTGACCAAACATTGGTAGATATTGAAGCTTATGTGGATGATGAATTCCTGGAACGCTATGAGTTAAGTAAAGGCCATTCTTTGGTTATTACTGATGAAAAAGCAGAAGCGCTATATCAAGAGCTAAAAGAGAACAACCTTGTTACTCACGAGTTTGCTGGTGGCACGATTGGTAATACGCTACACAACTATTCTGTGTTAGCGGATGATAAATCTGTTCTTTTAGGCGTGATGAGTAAAGACATTGAGATCGGTAGCTACGCGTACCGTTACCTTTGTAATACATCAAGCCGCATGGATATGAACTACCTTCAACCTGTTGACGGTCCTATTGGTCGTTGTTTTGCTCTTATTTCAAAAGACGGTGAACGTACCTTCGCTATCAACGAAGGTAAGATGAACCAACTTGAACCTGATAGCATTCCTGAACATGTGTTTGAAAATGCGTCTGCACTTGTGTTAACGGCGTATTTAGTGCGTTGTAAGCCTGGCGATCCTATGCCAGCGGCAACAATGCGCGCCATTGAATATGCGAAAAAATACGATGTACCCGTGGTATTAACATTAGGTACAAAGTTCGTTATTCAAGACGATCCACAATGGTGGCGCGACTTCCTTCGTGATCATGTAACAGTTGTTGCAATGAATGAAGATGAAGGTGAAGCGTTAACTGGTGAGTCTGATCCGCTTGTAGCAGCTGATAAAGCATTAGAATGGGTTGATCTTGTTCTTTGTACTGCAGGCCCTGTAGGTTTATATACCGCAGGTTACACTGATGATAACGCTAAGCGTGAAACAAGTTTACCGTTACTTCCAGGTGATATTGCTGAGTTTAACCGCTATGAATTTAGCCGACCAATGCTTAAAACGGCGTGTGAGAATCCAATTAAGGCGTATTCACATATTGCTCCTTATATGGGCGGTCCTGAGCGTATTAAGAATACTAACGGTGCTGGTGATGGTGCACTTTCAGCATTACTGCATGATATGTCTGCAAACCGCTACCATAAAGAAAACGTGCCGAACTCGAGTAAGCACCAACATTCTTTCCTAACTTATTCATCGTTCTCACAGGTTTGTTTATATTCAAACCGTGTAAGCTACGAAGTCTTGGCTCAGTATTCTCCACGTTTATCTCGTGGTCTGCCAGAGCGTGAAGATAGTTTGGAAGAAGCATACTGGGAACGTTAAGTTTCATATAGATATAAAAAAACCGCCAACACATTTTAGTGCTTGGCGGTTTTTTATTAGCTGCAGTTTAGAGCAAACTTATTTTTTATAAGCTTCGTTATGTACAGCTGCTACTGCACGACCTGATGGGTCTGCTGCGTTCTTAAAGCTCTCATCCCATTCAATCGCTTTTGCACTTGAACAAGCAATCGATGGACCACCCGGTACACATTTTGCCGCACTTTCTAGCGGGAACAACTCTTCAAAGATCTCACGGTATGCGTAACCTTCTTTGGTTGTTGGTGTGTTGTAAGGGAAGCGGTAAGCCGCTGTTTCAAGCTGTTGATCCGTTACTTTTTCTTCAGCCACTTCTTTTAGCGTATCAATCCAGCTGTAACCTACACCATCAGAGAACTGCTCTTTTTGACGCCATGCGATAGATTCTGGTAAGTAGTGCTCAAAACACTCACGTAAGATGTGTTTTTCCATCTTACCGTTACCACACATTTTATCTTCAGGGTTCAGACGCATTGCCACATCGATAAATTCTTTATCTAGGAATGGTACTCGGCCTTCAACACCCCATGCCGCTAACGATTTGTTTGCTCGTGCACAGTCAAACATGTTCAGAGCAAGCAATTTACGTACAGTTTCTTCATGGAACTCTTTCGCGTTCGGTGCTTTATGGAAGTATAAGTAGCCACCAAAGATTTCATCTGCACCTTCACCAGAAAGTACCATCTTGATACCCATTGCCTTGATTTTACGACCCATTAGGAACATTGGGGTAGAAGCACGAATGGTTGTCACATCGTAAGTTTCAATGTGATAAATCACATCACGGATAGCATCTAGACCTTCTTGAATCGTGTAAGTCATTTCATGGTGAACGGTACCAATTTTATCTGCAACTTCACGCGCTGCTTTTAAATCAGGGGCACCTTCAAGACCCACGGCAAAAGAGTGAAGTTGAGGCCACCATGCTTCAGATTGGTCATTATCCTCAATACGCATTGCAGCAAAGCGTTTTGCCACAGCTGATGTAATTGATGAATCTAAACCACCTGATAGTAGTACACCGTAAGGTACATCTGTCATTAACTGACGCTTAATAGCGGCTTCTAATGCTTCAGTTAATTCTTCTTTGCTGGTTGAGTTACCTTGTACGGCTGCGTATTCATTCCAATCACGGGTGTAATACCGTTGTGGCTCGGCATCAGCACTACCGTAGTAACAACCAGGAGGGAATTCACTCACTGTTTTACACACAGGTACCAGCGCTTTCATTTCTGATGCAACATAGTAGTTACCGTTTTCGTCAAAGCCTTGGTACAACGGAATAATACCAATGTGATCACGACCTACAAGGTAAGTATCTTTTTCTTCATCGTACAGTACAAAGGCGAAAATACCGTTAAGCTCTTCAAGTAACTCTTCGCCCATATCTTGGTATAGCGCAAGAATAACTTCACAATCTGAATCTGTTTGGAAATCGTATTTACCTTCATAGCGAGCACGGATTTCTTTGTGGTTGTAGATTTCACCGTTAACCGCAAGAATTAATTTTTTATCTGGGCTATATAGCGGTTGTGCACCACTGTTTAAGCCAACAATCGCTAGACGCTCATGCGCAAGAATGGCATGTTCTGATGCATAAATACCTGACCAGTCTGGGCCGCGGTGACGAAGCTTTTTCGACATTTCTAATGCGATAGGACGCAATGCTGCTGCGTCGCTTTTAATGTCTAGGATCCCAAATACAGAACACATAGTAATACCACTCCAACGTTATCTTTTTATATCCATAAATCTTAGAAACACAGATGTAACCGAAAGGTTTATATAATGAAAATAAAACTTTTTATTTATGTGCGTTTCTCTTTGATTGTTAAAATTGCGTACTCTGAAGTAAATTGCAATAAAAAATCTTCAATCCATTAAAATAAAACGCCTTAGGTGAATATCATTCATTAAAATCGCCTTTAACTGAATTAAATCTAATTTGTTTGGCTTTTTGTTTAAAAAAAATAAACAGTAGTTGTTACCACTGTTTATTTTTTGCTGCGAAATAAGGGGGCGTACTTATAGGATTATGATTTGATTGCTGTTATGTCTGGCTTTAAGTGATCACATACATTACGAGCAAAACCACTGCCAGCCTCATTGAAGATGTTGAAGACGGCATCAATACCTTGTTCATACAGTAACTCTTCATCATCATTGTACTGAGCAATTGCTGCTATTTTACCTTGGAAATGACGAGCTTTAATTTGCTCCAAGGCATAAACATTCGCCTGACTATGAGGCATTGCTAATAAAATAAGAGTTATACGTTCTTTGCTGATCACCCGCGCCCAAAAATCAGGATCAGTCGCATCGCCTTGAATAACATTACGTCCTTCTTTGCGTTGCTTCTCTGCGGATTCCTCTCGGGTTTCAACGCCTATGATTTGCTTGCCGTAACGTGCTTGTAACTCATCATATGCCCCCGTGCCTATTCGACCCATACCAAGAATTAACACTTTTGATTGTCCAAGATCGATCAGTTTGTCATCGGCGTTGAGTTTTTCTGGTTCAAATTCTTTTAGCCATTTTGATGCTTCTGTATAAAGTTTATGGCTCACGCTGTTGAGAGGGGCTGCGAGCAAAAATGAAAAAGAAACGGCAATAGCGATAGCCACTAAAAAAGTACCCGGTAATAGTCCTAGCTTATAAGCCACACCACCGACAATTAAACCAAACTCGCTGTAATTAAATAGTGTTAACGTCGCGAGCATTGAGGTACGGACACGGTAACGACACAAATGGAATATGCCGTAGTACAACATGCCTTTAAGCGGTAATAAGAGTAGTAAAACAAATGCCATCAGTAACCCATTAAGCGTCGGGGTTTCTGACAGGCCAATATTTAAGAAAAAGCAAACAAGTAACAGCTCTTTAAAGTTAAAGAGTGATTTTGCCATTTCAGAAGACTTACTGTGTCCTGCCATTAGCATCCCGATCAATAGCGCACCCAAATCAGGCTTCATACCAACCAGTTTAAATAATCCTGCACCGAGCACTAGCGCAAGAGTAATGGCATAGAGTACCAGTACTTCACCGTGACCTGCTTTGTCTAAGATCTTGTATAGGATAGGGCGAATTAACGGTAGGGCGAAAAGTCCAAGCGCATACACTTCTGGCATTTTTCCACTTGAGATAGTCAAGAATATAACGGCGAAGATATCTTGCATGACCAGAATACCGATAGAGACGGTACCGTACTTTGCATTTAACTCGCCTTTTTCTTGTAACAGCTTAATGGCAAATACTGTACTGGAAAAAGACAGCGCAAACCCGATAAGAATTAATTGGCTTAACGCCATGTCGCTGAACATGGTTAAACCAAGCTGTTTTAATACCAATAAACAGAGGGTAAATAAGGTTGTTGATAAGAGATTATGTAAGGTAGCACCACCCCAAACTTCTTTTTTAAGTAAGGACTTCACATCCAGCTTTAAACCAATGGTAAAAAGAAGCAGTGTTACCCCTAAGTTAGCTAAGGTTTCTAAAGTAGGTGTAGAAGTAAAGCCAAAACTGTTAAGACTAAAGCCTGCAACAAGAAAACCCACAAGAGGGGGGAGTTTGCAACGTAGAGCAATAAAACCAATGATAAAAGCGGTAAGTATGTAGATAAATTCCATATCTTGTACAACATCCTTGCAAGATAACAATCTGGAGAAATAGTGTGAAGCTGATGAGATTAGGGGCGTATTAAATCAATACGCCCCTTTGCTCTGAATTTATATGGTGCTGTGATTAGTCTTCTAATAGAAGCTGTAATAATACACCGTTTAACATGGCGCGTTTGATCATTGAAAATGCACCTATGGTCGGCTGGTTATAAAGCTCAGATGCAACAACCGGTAAGTCATGATGAAATCTTGAGAGTGATTGTGTTTCAACACAACGTCGAATCGCTGGAAAAACAATCTCTTGGGCATGAGTAATGTTACCCGCAAGAATGATTTTTTGAGGGTTGAACAAATTGATGGTCATCGCAAGAGCTTTGCCCAATTGATTTCCAACTTTTATCAACGCTTGGGTTGCTAACTCATCACCATCATTTGCCGCATTACAAATCGCAAGCATTGTTATATCTTCAAGCGCTTGTAATGAACTTGGATAGCCTTGGTCGAGCAAATGTTGAACATTTTTAACTATTGCGGGATCGGCTGCGACTGTTTCTAAACAACCAAAATTACCGCATTGGCATTTATCGCCTAAAGGATCGATTTGAATATGGCCGATCTCGCCCACGTTACGGTTAAAGCCCAAGAATACTTGACCATTAACAATAATACCGGCACCTGTACCGTTGTGAACACTGACTAGAATTGAGTCTTTACAATCGCGGCTTGCACCGAAGTAATGTTCAGCTAGCGCTAGGCCTCGAATATCATTACCGACAAAACAAATAACACCGAATTGTTTTTTAATAATGTCAGCTAATGGAAAGTCATCAATTTCAATATGTGGCATATATTCCACAATACCATGCTCAGGGTTCACTAAGCCGGGGAGCGTAATACCAAATGCAACCAATTCTTTCATTACATTTTGGTTATTACTGATGAAATTTTGGATATGCTCAAGTAAACCATCAATTAAGGCTTGTTGGCTGGTATAAGAAAATGGGTGAGCGGTACCTGTTATATGGTTACCACTTAAATCATAAAGGGTTATTTCAATGTAATTTCGACCAATACGCACCGCAATAGAATGAAATGCTGCTGATTCAGTTGTCAGCGATATTGCCCGTCTACCGCCGGTTGATGCTTGTTGCGCGACCTCTTTGATTAGGCCGCGCTCAAGTAGTTGGCGGGTTATTTTAGTAACACTGGCAGGAGCAAGCTGACTAACATCAGCCACCTGAATACGTGAAATAGGGCCCTGCAAGTCAATCAAGCGATAAACAGCTGCACTGTTTAGCTGTTTTACGAGATCAACATTACCAATTTGTCCGCCTGTCATAATTAGCTCTGTTTGTATTCACCATTAACAATTGTCGCCTGAACATGATAATCGCGATCAAACACAGTAAGATTTGCTACCATGCCTTTTCTTATAGCCCCAAGTTTCTTGTCTACACCAATAGCGCGAGCAGGATAAAGTGTGGCCATACGAATCGCTTCGTCCAAGGCGATACCTACATGTTCAACACTATTTTGAATTGCTTCAATCATTGTCAGTGCTGAACCACCAAGTGTGCCTTCTTCAGTTACACACATGCCGTTTCGGTAATATACCTTTGTCCCAGTAAAAAGAAAGCTATCGATGTTTGCACCTGCTGGAGCTGTGGCATCGGTCACTAAAACTAAACGCGTATTCTTCATTTTATGAGCCATGCGGATATTGGCATAGTCAACATGGAAACCGTCAGCAATAACGCCTGTATAGATTTCACTGCTATCGTAAATAGCGCCAACTAGACCTGGCGAACGACCTTCTACTGGACTCATCGCATTGAATAAATGCGTAGTAAAACTAATACCGAGATCGAAGCCTTGTCTTGCTTCTTCGTATGTCGCATTACTGTGTCCTGCCGATACGACAATACCTGAATCAATCAGTTTCTCAATATGCTCAGGTGAATTCAGTTCAGGTGCGAGAGTGACTTTAGTAATAACATCAGCATTATCACACAAGAACGCAATCATATCGTCACTCGCTGGACGAATGAAATCCGGGCGGTGAACCCCTTTCTTTACAACATTAATATAAGGGCCTTCTAGGTGTAGGCCTAATGCTTGATTGTGGTATTTTGCTTGATAGTCACGAATAGCTGAAACTGCACGTTTCATGTCTTCGTCGGGGGAGGTGATAAGCGTAGGGAGAAAGCTAGTACAACCTGATTTTAGGTTGGCTTGGTGCATAATATCAATGGCTTCGGCGGTGGTTTCATTGTTGAACATCACCCCTCCACAACCATTTAATTGTAAGTCAATAAAGCCAGGAGAGAGGTTTGCACCATGAAGATCGATAGTGTCGATGCCATCGAGTAAATGATTAATCGGGCAGATTGCATGAATGTTCACGCCGTCAATAATGACGGCGTGGTTATTCAGCACTTCGCTACCGGTAAAAATATTACAGTTGGTAAGCGCGTACATGAATATTCCTTAATAGGATTAAAGGTGGTTAATATTTTCCGCTTCTAGTTCTTGGAAGTACTTAACGGTCTTCACTTTTAGCTCTTGAGTTGATGGCTCATCACAAACAATCATTGATTTAGGATGTAGCTGCAGTGCAGATACTGTCCATAGGTGATTGACACTGCCTTCAACCGCAGCTTGTAGTGCCTGTGCTTTGTTGTGGCCAGTGATAAGGATCATGACTTCTTCAGAATCAAGCAGAGTACCAACACCGATAGTTAGCGAGTACTTAGGTACTTGGTTGATATCGCCATCGAAGAAGCGAGAGTTAGCAATACGCGTTTCGTGCGTTAGTGTTTTGATTCGTGTACGAGATGCTAATGATGATGCTGGCTCATTGAAAGCAATGTGGCCGTCGTTGCCTACACCACCCATGAATAGGTTGATTTTACCGTAAGATTTGATCTTATCTTCGTAACGTTGGCACTCAGCAACGTGATCTTCTGCGTTACCGTCAAGAAGGTTAATGTTCTCTTCTTGGATGTCAACGTGGTTGAAGAAGTTGTTGTACATGAAGTTACGGTATGATTCTGGGTGATCTGCAGGCATGCCTACGTACTCATCCATGTTGAAAGTAACAACATGTTTAAAGCTTACTTCACCAGCTTGGTATAGCTCGATAAGACGTTTGTAAGTTGCAAGTGGTGTACCACCAGTTGGTAGACCCAATACAAATGGACGCTCAGCTGATGGTTCGAATTTATTGATACGATCTGCGATGTAGCGAGCTGACCATAAACCAACATCTTTAGCGTTATTTAGCGGGATTAGTCTCACGTTGATACCTCGTTGAAGAAAGTTAAAACAGGAAAAATCTTAGCGACATAGCGCCTTTGTTTCGAATGATAAAATAAGTTTTATGATCGAGCTAGCAAAATCACTCAGTTCTAACCTCCGTCGGTGATTGAGATCACAAATGATGAGCTTTTAATTTGCGGGGCGAAATTAATTTCTTAAACTGCGAATAACTTAATACAGATAGCTTATAAACAGTTATTTAATTACATCTAAGAAAACCATAGGGGGAACTAAGGGTGAATATTCTTGGATATTTTCAAAAAGTAGGTAAGGCATTAATGGTGCCAGTTGCAGTACTTCCTGCAGCGGCAATCTTAATGGGTATCGGTTACTGGATTGATCCGAACGGCTGGGGTGCAAACTCTGCATTAGCTGCTTTCTTGATCAAGGCTGGTGCGGCAATTATTGATAACATGTCTGTACTGTTTGCAGTGGGTGTTGCATACGGCATGTCTAAAGATAAAGATGGTGCAGCAGCACTTTCTGGTTTTGTAGGTTTCCTTGTGGTAACAACGCTTCTTGCACCGGGTGCAGTCGCGCAAATCCAAGGTATTGACCCAAGCGCAGTTCCAGCTGCATTTGGTAAAATCAATAACCAATTCGTAGGTATCTTAGTCGGTATCGTATCAGCTGAGTTGTACAACCGTTTCTCAAACGTAGAACTACACAAAGCACTAGCGTTCTTTAGTGGTAAGCGTTTAGTACCAATTCTAACATCTATTGCTGGTATCGTTATTGCAGGTATCTTGATGGTTGTTTGGCCATCAATTTACGGCGGTCTAGTACATTTTGGTGAAAGCATCCAAGGTATGGGTTCTGTAGGTGCGGGTCTATACGCATTCTTCAACCGTCTATTGATTCCTGTAGGTCTTCACCACGCACTAAACTCAGTATTCTGGTTTGACGTAGCAGGTATTAACGATATTCCTAACTTCCTAGGCGGCGCGAAATCAATCGCTGAAGGTACAGCAACTCCAGGTGTCACTGGTATGTACCAAGCTGGTTTCTTCCCAATCATGATGTTTGGTCTACCAGGTGCGGCACTTGCGATGTACCACACTGCGAAAGCGAAGAATAAAGAGCGCGTAGCATCTCTACTACTAGCTGCTGGTTTTGCATCATTCTTCACAGGTGTTACTGAGCCGCTAGAATTTGCATTCATGTTCCTAGCACCAGTACTGTACGTAATTCACGCAGCACTAGCGGGTCTATCTGTATACATCGCAGCATCTATGCAGTGGATTGCAGGTTTCGGTTTCTCTGCAGGTCTAGTTGATATGTTCTTGTCATCACGCAACCCACTAGCTGTTCAGTGGTATATGCTGATTGTTCAAGGTATTGCATTCTTCTTCATCTACTACTTTGTATTCCGCTTCGCGATTGTTAAGTTCAACCTTAAAACGCCTGGCCGTGAAGACGACGAAGAAGAGACTTCATCAGTTGCAGGTTCTGCAGAAACTAGCGAGCTAGCGAAGCAGTACTTAAAAGCACTGGGTGGTCACGGTAACCTAGAGAACATTGATGCTTGTATTACACGTCTACGCCTAACGCTAAAAGACAGCAGTCTTGCTAACGAGAAAACGTTAAAAGCACTAGGTGCGATGGGTGTAGTTAAACTAGGTTCAAATAACCTTCAGGTTATCCTTGGCCCTCTAGCTGAAATTGTTGCTGGCGAAATGAAGAAAATCCCAGCGTCAGAAGATCTATCTTCTGTAAAACTTCCATAATTACCTGAATTCTTCAGTAATTAAGTAATACCGCAAGACCTTTAATAAAACCGGCCTTATTATTTTCAAACATGGAATGATAGGGCCGGCATTTTGAGTACCCAACGTTTGGGCTCGTATTGATTTTCTCTTCACTTTTTTAGAGAGATATCGGGAGAAAGGAATATATCATGACTATTAAACTTACGGCGTTAGCATCTTTTATTGCATTAGCGGTGACGGGTTGTGCAAGTAAAGGAAACAATGATCAAACTGTAGTAAATAACCTAGCGTCAAACCTAGATCTTAACTACGAAGTCGCTATTCAGCACGGTGCAGAAGAAGGCTTGCCATGTAAAACACTGGGTGCGGAATGGGCATCATGTGATTTGATTAATTTAACGCTGGAAAATAAAGGTCCAGCGGTGACGAATAAAGATTGGAAAATTTACTTCAGCAGTATTCGTCAAATCCTAGAAGTGCAGAATGATCAATTCAAAGTTACTCATGTAACAGGTGATCTACACACACTAGAGCCAACAGATAAGTTCGATGGTTTTGCTGAAGGTGAAAAGGTTGTTATCCCTTACATCGGTGAATATTGGACTTTATTTGAAAATGATTACATGCCTCGTGCATATGTAACAGCAGGTAATGCAGAACCAAAAACAATTGTTAGCACAGATACAGCTAACCCTGCAGATTACTTAACGCCATTAAAAGGCGATCAATTTAAGCGTGTTAAAGCGGATAATAACGTATTAGCGACACCAGAAACACGTTTTGAGAAAAACAGCGATGTAAACTTAGTGGCTTCTGAAGAAGTAGCTGGCACTATTTTACCTACACCGCTAAGTACTAAATTAACTGGCGATACTGTTTCTCTAGCTAACGGTATTAAGATCGACAACCTAACGCTACCTGCTGACATGATGGCTGCAGTAGAGGCTCGTTTAGCACAGCTTGGTGTGAACGCGCAGGGTGAATACCCAGTAAAAGTAACAATTTTACCGGGTTCGTTTAAGAAGGATCAGCAAATTGTTGGTGCTTATAAGCTAGACGTAACTAAGAAGGGCGCCACCGTTACTGGTTTTGATAACCAAGGTGCGTTCTACGGTATGCAGTCTCTGATCTCACTGATGTCTACCGGTGCAGATAACAGCATTCCAACATTAAATGTATTGGACGCACCACGTTTTGATTATCGTGGTGTAATGGTTGATGTGGGTCGTAACTTCCACTCTAAAGAAGCGATCCTACGTACGCTAGATCAAATGGCAGCGTACAAGATGAACAAATTCCACTTCCACCTATCTGATGATGAAGGTTGGCGTATCGAAATTCCGGGTCTTCCAGAATTGACAGAAATCGGTGGTAAGCGTTGTCATGATTTATCAGAAACAAGCTGTCTTCTTCCTCAACTAGGCTCAGGCCCAACATCTGAGAACGATGGTTCAGGTTTCTACAGCAAGCAAGATTACTTAGATATTCTAAAATATGCGAAAGCACGTGGTATCGAAGTGATCCCTGAAATTGATATGCCAGCTCACGCGCGTGCAGCGGTGGTAGCAATGGAAGCGCGTTACAAGCGTCTAGCTGCTGAAGGCAAGATGGATGAAGCGAATGAATATCGCTTGATGGATCCACAAGATACGTCAAACGTAACGACAGTACAGTTCTACGATAAGCGTAGTTTTATTAACCCATGTATGGATTCGTCAGCAAAGTTTGTTGATAAAGTCATTACTGAAATTCAAGCAATGCATAAAGACGCGGGTATGCCGCTAAATACATGGCATTTCGGTGGTGATGAAGCGAAGAACATCAAGTTAAATGCAGGCTTCCAAGATATTAACGCTGCAGAGCAAACAGCTTGGACGGGTTCAATTGATCAATCTAAGCAAGATAAGCCATACCAAAAATCACCAATGTGTCAGAAATTGATCGCAGAAGGTGTGGTAAGTGATTACGATCGTCTACCAAGCTACTTTGCTGAGCGTGTAAGTGCTGTGGTTAATAGCAAGGGTATTGAGAATTTCCAAGCATGGCAAGATGGCTTGAAGTACTCGAAAGATGCGAAAGCATTTGACACAGATAACGTACGTGTGAACTTCTGGGACGTTCTATACTGGGGTGGTGGTGCATCTGCATACGAGTGGGCTAACAAAGGCTATGATGTTGTAGTATCAAACCCAGATTACGTATACATGGATATGCCATATGAAGTAGATCCATCAGAGCGCGGTTACTACTGGGCAACACGTGCAACAGATACACGTAAGATGTTTGGTTTTGCACCTGCAAACTTACCTCAGAACGCAGAAACATCACTCGATCGTGATGGCAATGGCTTTGCAAGTAAAGGTACGGTTGAATCGAAAGGCTTCCACGGTCTGTCTGCTCAGCTTTGGAGTGAAACTGTAGGTAACGATGATCAATACGAGTACATGGTATTCCCTCGCGTACTAGCAGCGGCTGAGCGTGCATGGCACAAAGGTGAGTGGGAAAATGAGTACCAAGCAGGTGTTGAATACTCACAAGACTCAAACCTTGTGGACAAGAAAGCCCTTCACAACGAGTGGGAGCGTTTTGCTAACGTTCTTGGTCAACGTGAACTAGCTAAACTTGATGCGGCAGGTATTCAGTACCGTGTACCAGTACCTGGTGCAAAAATTGAAAATGGTAAACTTGCAATGAACGTAAGTATGCCTGGCTTAGCACTACAATACTCAACGGACGAAGGCAAAACGTGGAACACTTACAATGCGAAAGCACAACCAAGTGTAACGGGTAAAGTTGAAATCCGTGCAGTAAGCGCAGACGGTAAACGTTTCAGCCGTGTAACATCACTATAAGTTACGATGTAAACACGCTTTAACTGTTAAAATATCAGCCGGTGAAGGGAAACCTTCATCGGCTTTTTTTATTAAGTTAGATAAAAATCATGGCTATCAAATTAATGGTCATGTTTTTAATGCGCCTAATTAGGGCATTAATGTATAGTGGTAGGATACAAACTCCGTTATTACGGGGCTTTTTTATCCATATCGACAAACAATGCATACTATTTGTTGAGTCATGAGCCATATTTATGGATCATATACAGTTCTCAATCCTGTAAGCACACGAGGTGTAATTGATGAGTGAATCTGAAGCTCGTCCAACTAACTTTATCCGCCAAATTATTGATGCGGATTTAGCAAGTGGCAAACATACAAGCGTACATACCCGATTCCCGCCGGAGCCGAATGGTTACCTGCATATCGGCCATGCTAAATCTATTTGTTTGAACTTCGGTATTGCTCAGGACTATCAGGGTCAATGTAATCTTCGTTTTGATGATACTAACCCTGAGAAAGAAGACATCGAATACGTTGAGTCTATTAAGAACGATGTTAACTGGTTGGGCTTTGAGTGGAGCGGTGATATTTGTTATTCATCAAACTACTTCGATAAGCTATACGGGTTCGCAATTGAATTAATTAATAAAGGCTTAGCGTACGTTGATGAGCTAAGTCCAGAGCAGATGCGTGAGTACCGTGGCACATTAACTGAGCCAGGTAAGCATAGCCCATACCGCGATCGTAGCGTTGAAGAAAACTTAGCTCTATTCGACAAAATGAAGAACGGTGAGGTTGAAGAAGGCAAAATGTGTCTTCGTGCGAAGATCGACATGGCATCACCATTTATGGTTATGCGCGATCCAGTGATCTACCGTGTACGTTTTGCGACTCACCATCAAACGGGTGATAAGTGGTGCATTTACCCAATGTACGACTTCACACACTGTATTTCTGATGCGCTAGAGGGCATTACGCACTCTATTTGTACCCTTGAGTTCATGGACAACCGTCGTCTATACGATTGGGTTCTTGAAAACATCACTATCGATTGTACACCGCATCAGTATGAGTTTAGCCGTCTAAACCTTGAATACACTGTGATGTCGAAGCGTAAGCTGAACCAACTTGTGACTGATAAATTGGTTAATGGTTGGGATGATCCACGTATGCCAACTATTTCTGGCCTGCGTCGTCGTGGTTTCACACCGGCATCTATGCGTGAGTTCTGTAAGCGTATCGGTGTGACTAAGCAAGACAACACTATCGAGATCAGCTCACTAGAATCTTGTATTCGTGACGATCTAAACGAAAACGCACCACGTGCAATGGCGGTTCTTGATCCTGTTAAAGTTGTGATTGAAAACTTTGATGGTGAGACAGAAATGCTTACTGTCGCTAATCATCCGAATCAACCTGAAATGGGTTCGCGTGAAGTGCCATTTAGCCGCGAGCTATACATTGAGCGTGAAGATTTCCGCGAAGAAGCGAATAAGAAATACAAGCGTTTAGTATTAGGTAAAGAAGTTCGCTTACGTGGCGCCTATGTGATTCAAGCGGATCGCATCGAAAAGGATGCGGAAGGTAATATCACCACAATTTTCTGTTCTTACGATAAAGATACATTAGGTAAGAACCCAGCAGATGGTCGTAAAGTAAAAGGTGTTATTCACTGGGTATCAGCAGAAGCGGGTATTCCAGCAGAAATTCGTTTATACGATCGCCTATTTACAGTACCAAACCCTGGTGCGGCAGATGATTTTGTATCAGTGATCAACCCTGACTCTCTAACAGTAGTTAACGGTTTCGTTGAACCATCATTGGTTGCTGCTGAAGCTGAAAAAGCTTACCAATTTGAGCGTATGGGTTACTTCTGTGCAGATAACAAAGACTCAAGCCCTGAGCATTTAGTCTTCAACCGCACAGTCGGCCTTCGTGATACTTGGGCGAAAATTGGCGACTAATTCAGTCTCTGATTTCAGCTAATAAAAACCGCATCGCTCTTGTGATGCGGTTTTTTATTAATAGCTATCTAAATCGATGATATAACATGGCTATTAATGTCCAGAGTTAATGACTTGCTCTGTAATATTCCCCGCAAGCTCAGCATTGCTTAATTTGAAGAAAATCATTTTGCCTGATTTTTGAATATCTTGGGTGTTGTATTTAAATTGACTAAATATATCTCCCCATTGATAGCGAACGAAAGTCTCACCTGATTGTAAATGCCTATTTACCGAATACTCTGTTGCGTAACCTGTCATTTTACCGTTAATAGGGCGGTTTGGCGCATCATGAGGAATACGAAACATCGTTGACTCGAGCTTTAAAATGCCATTGATGATGCTCGTTGGTTCTTTTAAGTGCTCTGAAAAATAGGTGGCATGAACGAAACGATCTTCAGGATTAGTGTTACCGCCAGTGCCTAAATTTGTTTGGCTCCATTGTTGATCTTGTTCGCCCCATCCACGTGCAGAACGTTTAATATTCGCAAGGTGTTGGGCATAACCAGGCTGATTTGTCATGACGGTATATTGTTTTCCATGCCAAATTTGAGGTTTGCCCTCACGCCATTCAATAATAGCGCTGTCGCCCGTTGGATCTTGGAAAGATAAATGCAGAGCAATGCGAACAGGAATTCCTTCAATAAATTCTTCGTTAGGGGCAAGTGCGGTGGCTGCTTTTACAACATCATTCACTGTTTTATGTTGCGACAACATATGGCGAAGGTAGGTAATTGCGCCATCGGTTTGTTTATTATTCCCTTTGCCGAGATCCATTCCACCATCATAAAGAATATTACCACTGAGCCCTTGTGAGTTAATACCATCCATTAGAACGCCGTAAGCAGTGATCCCCGTGACAGCAAATTTGGATGTAACAAGGTTCTTATTACTCAGGTGCGTTGTGTATTCTGAACCTTGAGGAAAGTTTGCTAAGTAAGGGTTTGTGGATTCAGACCAATCCATAGTACGAGAAACAAAGACACCATGATCTTCTGTTTGCCAAAGGATACGAGTACAAGCATTTGCGTTAGATATTAGGCTTGAAAGAGATAGGGTGGTGATTAATGCGAGTACTAATGGTTTTACTTTCATCTATAACATCCATATAAAATAGTTGGCATAGATATATAGTAAAAAACACCATTTTGTAATGTGGTTATTTGTAACAATGTTTGAAAGGTGAACTAAGTATCAAATAAAAAAGCCAGTGGAAATACACTGGCTCTTTTAAAGTATTACTTTGGGTCGTGAAGAGTTTCATCTTCGGCGCAATTGCCTTTCATGCAATGACCATATAGATATAGGCTATGATTTGTTAAGCGAACATTGAAGCTTTCTGCAATTTGTTTTTGACGATCTTCGATGATGTCATCTGAAAACTCGATAACTTTACCACAATCTAAACAAACTAGATGATCATGGTGGTGTTGAGTTGATAGTTCGAAAACAGATTTACCACCTTCAAAATGATGTCGTGTGACAATGCCTGCATCATCAAACTGGTTGAGTACGCGATAGACTGTAGCTAGGCCAATTTCTTCGCCAATATCGATAAGTTTTTTGTACAAGTCTTCAGCACTGATGTGTTGGCAATCAGGTTCTTGCAGTACTTCCAAAATTTTAAGGCGTGGAAGAGTAACTTTTAAGCCTGCTTGTTTTAGCGCATGATTATTATCTGACATCAAAATTTCCTATTGGCTATCCGCAAAGGTGTTGCAGTAGTCTTTTTCATTTCTAACTATTATAAGTGACGCAACGATAACAATAAACCTTAAAAGCAGAGGAAACTAGGAGATATGTATAATTTCTAGTGTTTGAATGTATGTAAAATTTATGTAAATATAAACTCATCGTACCAGATGGGGGCTTTCATATTGTTTAACGTTTATAAGCCAAGTGTTGTGAAATGTGCGCTGAATCTATGGCCACCCTTTTGGGGGGCGGGTATTAAGATTATGACGATCAGTGATGATTTTCGATATGTTCGTATAAAATTGAAGCTGCGCTGGTGGAATAAGAATGCAAACCGTACACAGTATGGTGGAAGTATTTTTTCACTTACAGATCCTGTTTATTCTTTGATGTTAATGGGCATACTTGGACGTGAGTATTATGTCTGGGATAAACAAGCAAATATCAACTTTATTCAACCGGGCGATAGTGATTTAACCGCTGATTTTGTGATTTCTGAACAGTGTATTGAAGAGATAAAGCAAGTAACAAAATCTGGTGATAAGTATTTTCCCTCTTTTACGGTCAATGTATTAAATAGTCGAGGGGAGTTAGTTTCTCAAGTTGAGCGAACCTTATATGTAAGGAAAAAACCAGAATATCGAACGGAATCGAATGCGATATCTTGAGTGAAAATATCGCTAAAAAGATGTATAAAAAAACGCGCTTGATAAGCGCGTTTTTTTGATGATCTCAATGCGATTAATCAGCAAGTTCTGCTAAGCACATTTCATCATAAATTTGCTCAACCCATTGCTTAACACGCTGTGCTGTAAGCTCTGGTTGGCGATCTTCATCAATACATAAACCTACGAAGTGGTTGTCATCAACAAGTGCTTTTGAAGCTTCAAACTCAAAGCCTTCTGTTGAGAAGTTACCCACAACAGTTGCACCGCGACCTTCAACGATGTCACGCACAGTACCCATCGCATCACAGAAATATTCTGCGTAATCTTCTTGGTCACCACAACCGAAGATAGCCACAAGTTTAGTTGAAAAATCAACTTGCTCAAGCTCTGGGAAAAAGTCATCCCAATCACACTGTGGTTCACCGTAGTACCAAGTAGGAATACCAAGTAGCAATAGATCAAAGTTGTCGATATCTTCTTTGCTGCTTTTTGCGATATCTTTTACTTCAACTAGCTTGTCACCAAGTTGCTTTTGAATCATTTTAGCGACAGCTTCGGTATTACCTGTGTCGCTACCAAAGAAGAGTCCAACGCTTGCCATAGTAGAGATTACCCGTATATAAATAGTTAACTGCTGCATCGCAGTTTACAGAAATCAGTAGAAACGGTGCAATGATAATTACTGTTTACTGACGTTTTGTATATTTTTTCGTCTAAACGGTAGCATTACCCGCAAGAACTAAGTGTTTAGGTGTTGATATAATCATCATAAGTTACACAATTAACGCTAATAATTAAATCCCAGTATCTTCCCATCTTAGCTGAATAATGCCTTTGGTTATAAATCCAGCACAGCCAGAAATTAGACTAGCCGAACAACTTTTTGTCTAAAAGGATGGACATTACCTTGTTTTAAGACATCTTTTATTGCCATACCGAGAAAGAAAAAATAGTGGTAAAAACAAGATCCAGCCCAATAGATTTAATTAAGTCTATGTATCCATAAAGCATAACAAATCCTTTTGATATATACCCAAGTAACCTCAAAATACTTGGTATTTAAAGTCATTCAGGTATATCCATTTGATGAGACTATAGCATAGTTAAAAAAGTATTTAACATTGTGGTTATGCAATATCTCGTTGTTAATGAGCATGCTAACAACGAGATAAGCATGTTATTTATCAAGGAAGTTTGTGATGATACGGGTCACCGTTTCAGGTTTTTCGGCATGGAGCCAATGTCCAGTATTTGCCACCATATGTGCTTTGGCCTGAGGAAATTGACGCATAATTTCATCGCGATATTTAGGCTCAATATAGTCAGACTCTTGACCTTTAATAAATAATGTTTTGCCTTTGAATGGTTCAACAGCAGGCTGCCAGCCCATAATGGTGCTGTAGTTGGCAATAATTCCATCAACATTAAATCGCCATTGGTAATGTTCACCCTGTTTGGCGAGAGATTTAAGTAAAAATTGTCTAACACTGGCGTCTTCAACATATTGAGCAAGAAACTGTTCGGCCTCACTACGCTTGGTAATGGTATGTTTATTCACTTCTTGTAAACCATTAAACACATTTTGATGCCGATGTGTTTGATAGCTAACCGGAGCCATATCCAATACAACCAAATGTTCTAAGTGATTTGGTGCTAATGCAGCCAATGCCATGGCTACTTTTCCACCCATTGAATGACCAATTACCGAAAATTGATCAATATCTAAGTGGTTGATCACATTCAGCACATCTTGTGCCATATCCTGATAGGTAAAATGATCACTGTGTGGGGACAATCCATGGTTACGAAGATCAACGCTAATTACTTTATAGTTATTTTTCAAATATCTGGCTAAAAGCCCTAGATTAGCAGCACTGCCGAATAAGCCATGGATCAAAATGATCGTTTTTCCATCGCCTTCAACTTGATAATGAAGATTCACTGACTATTTTCTCTAATTAGTTGTGGTATTTACCGTAGAGTATAACCTCGGATCAAGCTATAATCGTAGCCAGATTTTTTAACGGAACGATAATGAATAATACGATGAAGACTATTGAAGTAGACGAAGAACTATATCGTTATATTGCTAGCCAAACTCAACATATTGGTGAAAGTGCTTCTGATATTTTGCGTCGCTTGCTTATGGTGCCTGAAGAGCAACTACTACAGCAGCCTGCTGTGGTAATGCCTGTTCGTCCGAAAGGGATCGTTGTTAGTAAAGATGCTGGCAATGTACCAACGATGGATCGTGTTAAAGAAATGCGAACAGTATTGATCTCTGATGAATTTGCCGCACAAGAAAAAGCAATTGGTCGTTTTATGATGATCTTGTCTTCTTTGTATAGCATTGATGCAGAAGGCTTTGCTGAAGCTGCTGCAATTAAAGGTCGTACCCGCGTTTACTTTGCTCATGATGAAGAAACGTTACTAGCAAGTGGTAAAACGACGAAACCTAAGTCGATTCCATCAACACCATTCTGGGTGATTACAAATACAAATACTGAGCGTAAGCGTCAAATGATTGACCAGCTGATGACTAAGATGGGATTTGGTTCAGACATTATTGATAAGGTATGTGGCGAAATCTAATTGTCAGATATTGAGGTCAAATAACAAGGATAAAACTATGGCTATTCATCCTCGTGCTGGGCAACGAGCTCAGCAAGAAGATATGCATAACATTCCAGCACTTATCGCTAATTATTTTCTTATAGAGCCAAGTGCTCAAGATGTATCGCAGCAAGTAGAGTTTGGTACTTCAGGTCATCGAGGAACAGCAGATAAAGGCACATTTAATCAGCATCATATTTGGGCCATTGCACAAGCCATTGCTGAAGTGCGTGCTGAAAATGGAGTGATGGGGCCACTTTTTTTAGGAAAAGATACCCATGCATTATCAGAGCCTGCTTTTACTTCAACATTAGAAGTACTTGTTGCTAATAATGTTCAAGTTGTTATTCAACAAGGTAAGGGATATACCCCGACACCTGGCATTTCTCACTCTATCCTTTGTTACAACAAAGCACATGATGATAAAGCTGATGGTATTGTTATCACGCCATCACATAATCCACCTCAAGATGGCGGTATTAAATATAATCCTGTCCATGGTGGACCCGCTGAAAGTGAATTAACAACAGCGATTGAACGCCGTGCTAATGAAATCATTGCAAACGGTTTGGTAGATGTTAAGCGTGTATCTATTGTCGACGCTTTAGCTTCACAACTTGTTGTTGAGCAAGATTTAGTTGCACCGTATGTCGCAGATCTTGTAAATGTTATAAATATGGACGCGATTCAAAAATCAGAGCTGAAGTTGGGTGTAGATCCTCTTGGTGGTTCTGGTATTGAATACTGGCGTCAAATTGCCGCATATTATGCGCTAGATCTAACACTTGTTAATGAATCTATTGACCCATCATTTCGTTTTATGTCATTAGATAAAGATGGCGTAGTGCGTATGGACTGTTCATCACCATATGCAATGGCTGGGTTACTGGCGTACAAAGATAATTACGATCTAGCGTTTGGTAACGACCCTGATTACGACCGTCATGGCATCGTAACACCTGCAGGTTTAATGAATCCTAACCATTATCTTGCCGTATGTATTGATTACTTATTCCGTCATCGTAACGATTGGGCTAAGCAAGTTGCAGTGGGTAAAACACTAGTATCTAGTGCGTTGATTGATCGTGTTGTTGCAGCATTAGGCCGCGAACTTGTTGAAGTTCCAGTCGGTTTTAAATGGTTTGTTGATGGCTTATTTAGCGGTAAGTTAGGTTTTGGCGGTGAAGAAAGTGCGGGTGCATCTTTCTTACGTAAAGACGGCACGCCTTGGTCAACAGATAAAGACGGTATTTTACTGTGTTTGTTAGCTGCAGAGATCACTGCTGTAACAGGTAAAACACCGCAAGAATATTACGAAGAGTTAGCAGATAAGTTTGGACGTTCAGAATATTCTCGTTTGCAAGCTGTCGCGAATAAAGAGCAGAAAGCGGTATTAAGTAAGCTTTCTCCCGAAATGGTTTCAGCTGAAACACTAGCTGGTGAACCAATCACCGCACGTCTAACTCATGCGCCAGGTAATGGTGCTGCGATTGGTGGTTTAAAAGTGACGACTGAAAATGGTTGGTTTGCTGCTCGTCCATCGGGTACAGAAGATATTTACAAAATCTATTGTGAAAGCTTTAAGGGCAAAGAACATCTAGCGCTTATTGAGCAAGAAGCACAGGAAATTGTCAGTAAAGTCTTTGCCGACGCAGGTTTATAACCTGTTATATGGATAAAGAAAACGCCCACAATGGGCGTTTTTTTATATATGAAGCTTATGTTCTCAATTCACTATTATGCTTTGGCCAGTGATTCGGAACGATAAACCATACTCTATCTTTTTTATCAACAGCCTGTGTTGGTACCGTGATTTTATTTGGGGAGAGGTACTCATCAAGTTCAGCGAAAGCTGGTGGCGCGATCCACTGTTTTTTCGTCAATACTTTCAAAACTAGATGTGCAGCATCAGACTGATAACACCATAATCCTGTGTTAGCCTTTGGGTTGATAATAATAGTTGAGCCTTGCTGAGGTTCAGGCCAAGCGTGAAATAATCGCCCCTGCATGATGAGTCGACGTTTGGTTGGCTGTTCATCAAAGGTAGTTTTAAATGCATCATGCTCACTCAGTCTGAGTTGATGTTCAATCATTCGATTGGTTTTCTTATCGAGATTGTCTTTAGCATTTGGTCCTGGCCAGCTATTGTTATAGGCGAGATAAAATTTGATGGCGACTTCCCAATGTTCAATTTCATCAGTCCGTAAGTTTTTAACCAGAAAATCAATAGAGCCAACAGTCTGTTTATGCCAATGAAGTTGGACTTCTTCTTCCATCAATTCGTAATGAGGGTGAGAAATAATTAATTGCTGCCATAGCCATTGATAGTAAAACCCTAAGCGGCGATTTCCAGTATAGGGCGCTATGCAGGGAAGTTGTGCGTCGCGATTAAATACCTCAAACCAAGTGTCGTCACAGACATAGTCGTATGATGAGATTAAATTTGGCATATTGAGTGCAGCGAGATAATCCTTCGTTAATTGTTTATCTATTTCTTTTTGTAACATTCTTACATAACTCGCTTGTATATAGGCGTATGACACAATATTGACGAAAAGTTACACGAAAATCTGTAGTAATATTTCATAAACTCGATTAAAGTGGTGACAGATTTAGTCATAAAGAGATTCTGTTATGTACACTCAGTATTCAAAGTTCAATATTACTTTTCGTCGCGTTTTTGTTGTACTAGCAGGACTGCTTTCATTACCTGTTTTACTTTTATTACCTGTCAATAAACGTACGCGTATGGGTAGTTTCTTACATCGCTACTGGGTGCAAACTAGCGCTCAGCCTGTATGGCTTAAAAAAATTGAGCAAGGCTTAAAATAATTTCCATGTAATATTAAAAGCTGCCATTGGCAGCTTTTTTTATACCATTTATTTACTGTTAATACAGAGAAAACTCTTAATATAAAGATAGCTTTAGTAAACTAATATCGTAGTATTAAAAAAGATTTTAGTTATAAGATTAAGGACAACATTAGATGAATAATTTTGCTTTAGAAACCGTACTTAATGAGTTTCTTTCTCCTCACTTGATCAAAGATTATTGTCCTAATGGGTTACAAGTTGAAGGCAAACCCGACGTTAAAAAAATTATTACTGGCGTAACGGCTTGTCAGGCACTGATTGATAGAGCTATTGAAGAGAAAGCCGATGCAATTGTTGTCCACCATGGCTTTTTTTGGAAAGGTGAGCCTGCTGAAATTCGTGGTATGAAATATCGACGTATTAAAGCGTTGATTGAAAATGGGATTAATTTATATGCTTATCATTTGCCATTAGATGTACATACGCAAGTTGGCAATAATGTACAGTTAGCCCAACGTTTAGATTTAGACATCACTGGTGGTTTAGAGTTAGGCAATCCTCGTTCAGTTGCTATTTATGGTGAGTTAGATCAAGCGATCTGTGGTGAGGATTTTGCGGCAAGAATTGCGATGGCACTTCAACGTGAACCATTACATATCGCACCGAGTTCATCTCATTTAATAAAAAAAGTGGGGTGGTGTACTGGTGGCGGGCAAGATTATATTGAATTAGCCGTTCAGCAAGGCTGTGACGCCTTTATTTCGGGTGAAGTATCTGAAAGAACCACGCATATTGCACGCGAATTAGGTATTCATTATTTTGCTGCGGGTCATCACGCCACAGAGCGTTATGGTGTAAAAGCATTAGGTGAATGGTTAGCACAAGAATATAACTTTGATGTGGCGTTTATCGACATCGATAACCCAGTATAGGCTAGCTAGTCTTTTGATAGATGAAATAAAAAAGGTTGAGTATTTAAACTCAACCTTTTTATTTATCATCACTTTCAAGAAAATTTATTCGCGCTCATGAAGAGGCTTAAATTCTCTAAATGATTCACCAGTATAAAGCTGACGAGGTCGACCAATACGATTTGTTGGATCACTGTGCATTTCGTTCCAGTGAGCAATCCAACCAATGGTACGAGACATCGCAAAGATCACCGTAAACATTGATACTGGAATACCAATCGCTTTTAAAATAATACCAGAGTAGAAATCTACGTTAGGGTATAATTTCTTACTGACAAAGTACTCATCAGAAAGCGCAATACGCTCAAGTTCCATTGCAACATCTAGTAATGGATCTTCAATCTTCAGCTCTTCAAGCACTTCATGACAAGCTTCACGCATCACGGTTGCACGAGGGTCGTAGTTTTTGTAAACACGGTGACCAAAGCCCATTAGGCGGAATGGGTCATCTTTATCTTTTGCACGCTCAATGAACTCAGGAATGTTTTCTACAGTTCCGATTTCTTCAAGCATCTTAAGACAAGCTTCATTAGCACCACCATGCGCAGGCCCCCAAAGAGATGCAATACCTGCCGCAATACAAGCAAATGGGTTAGCACCAGAAGAGCCCGCAAGACGAACCGTTGACGTTGAAGCATTCTGCTCGTGATCTGCGTGTAGGGTAAAGATCTTATCCATAGCACGCGCAACGACAGGGCTTACTTCATATTCTTCACAAGGTGTTGCAAACATCATGTGAAGGAAATTTTCCGCGTAATCAAGATCATTACGAGGATAAATAAATGGTTGTCCGATGGTGTACTTATGACACATTGCCGCTAATGTCGGCATCTTAGATAACAATCTAAATGCTGCAATCTCACGGTGTGTATCGTTGTTAATATCAAGAGAGTCATGATAAAACGCAGATAAAGCACCAACAACACCACACATTATAGCCATTGGGTGTGCATCACGACGGAAGCCATGGAAAAAGCTCGCGATTTGTTCATGCACCATGGTATGGCGTGTAACTGTTGTTCTAAACTGCTCGTATTCAGCTCGGGTAGGGACCTCACCGTATAACAAGACAAAACAAACTTCTAAATAGTCTGCGTTATTGGCTAATTGATCAATCGGGAAACCTCTGTGAAGCAAGATTCCTTCTTCGCCATCAATGTATGTAATTTGAGATTCACACGAGGCTGTTGCTAGAAAACCTGGGTCAAATGTAAAAAAGCCGTTTGCACCAAGTTTACGCACATCAATTACATCTTGGCCCTCAGAGCCCCCGATAATCGGCAGTTCGATAGGTGCTTTCCCTTCAACATGAAGAGTAGCTTTCTTATCTGCCATAACAATCTCCTTTGCTATTTTTATAATCCTAATCCGATGCGGATGTGCATTTGTTGTACCGTCAGGCGCAACTTTTGTCAATTATTGTGCTTCTTTGTGTGCGCTTGTTAATAACTTTAAATCAAAAAGTATTAATTTATGAGAATCGTGTTTGACATCATGTAACTGGAATTGTTTTTGAATGTTACGGGGCGTATAGTGAGGCAAGGTCTCTGGTTATACTACCCGCCAGGATTTTACAAACATGTGTCATTTATTTTTAAGAGTTAGGTAATGACGTTTACAACGTCTGCTCAACATAATAATAACCTAATATTGAATTTTTGTTGCACTTGTTTGTTGGCTTGTACGTATATCTCAGAGAATTTAATAAAAAAATAAATTGCTTCAATGGAGCTGAGTGGGCAAACCGTGAAAGTAAAAAAGCCAAGACCTGTCAATCTCGACCTACAAACGATTCGCTTTCCGCTTACTGCGATAGCGTCAATCCTACACCGCGTTTCAGGTGTGATTACATTCGTATCCCTTGCCATCTTGCTGTGGCTGCTAAACCTATCTTTATCTTCTCCTGAAGGTTTTACATCCGCTGTTAGTGTTACTGATAGCTTTTTTGTGAAATTTATCCTGTGGGGAGTATTGACCGCATTGTTTTATCACATTGTTTTAGGTGTCCGTCATTTGTTGATGGATTTAGGTTATTTCGAAGAAATGGACACAGGCATTGCAAGTACCAAAGTTAGTTTTGCAATTGTCGCTGTACTAGCAGTATTTGCAGGAGGCTTAGTATGGTAAATAACGTATCTTCCGTCGGCCGTAATGGTATACACGATTTTATTCTGATCCGCGCTACAGCGATCATTTTGACCCTTTACACCGTATATATGGTTGGTTTCTTTGCGTTTGGCCCTGAGCTAACGTTTGAAACTTGGAGTGCATTCTTCAATCAAATCAGTACCAAAGTTTTTACTATGTTGGCTTTGGTTTCCATTCTTGTACATGCTTGGATTGGTTTGTGGCAAGTGTTAACAGACTACATTAAACCTGCCGTTTTAAGAGTGGGATTGCAGTTTGTTGTTGTAGCAATTCTTTTTGTTTACCTATTTGCGGGTTTCTTTATTGTGTGGGGTGTGTAAGTGAGCATTGCAGTTCGTGAGTTTGATGCCGTTGTTATCGGTGCTGGTGGTGCGGGTATGCGTGCCGCATTACAAATTTCAGAGCAAGGACTAAAATGTGCCTTGCTATCAAAAGTGTTCCCTACGCGCTCTCATACTGTATCTGCGCAGGGCGGTATTACTGTTGCGCTGGGTAATTCACACCCAGATAATTGGCAATGGCATATGTATGACACAGTAAAAGGCTCTGATTACATTGGTGATCAGAATGCTATTGAATACATGTGTCAAAATGGCCCTAAGTCAGTTATTGAATTAGAAAAAATGGGGCTACCGTTTTCGCGTTTTGACAACGGTACTATCTATCAACGCCCATTTGGTGGTCAGTCTAAAGAGTTTGGTGGTGAGCAAGCTGCGCGTACAGCCGCTGCTGCTGACCGTACTGGTCACGCGTTACTTCATACGCTTTATCAGCAAAATATTAAGCATCAAACGACGATTTTTTCTGAGTGGTATGCGTTAGATTTAGTAAAAAACCAAGATGGTGCAATTTTAGGTTGTACTGCTTTGTGTATGGAGACAGGCGAGATTTGTTACTTCAAATCTAAAGCTACTATCCTTGCAACAGGCGGCGCTGGCCGTATTTACGCTTCGACAACAAATGCGCACATTAACACTGGTGACGGTGTTGGTATGGCGCTTCGTGCTGGCGTTCCAATGCAAGATATGGAAATGTGGCAATTCCACCCAACGGGTATTGCTGGCGCGGGTGTACTGGTAACTGAAGGTTGTCGTGGTGAAGGTGGTTATCTTTTAAATAAAGATGGTGAACGCTTCATGGAGCGTTATGCACCTAATGCTAAAGATTTGGCTGGTCGTGATGTGGTTGCACGTTCAATGATGGTTGAGATCCGTGAAGGTCGTGGTTGCGATGGCCCATGGGGACCTCACATTAAATTGAAACTTGATCATTTAGGCAAAGATGTTCTTGAATCGCGTCTACCTGGTATTTGTGAATTATCGCGTACCTTTGCCCATATTGATCCTGTTAAAGAGCCGATTCCAGTTATTCCTACTTGTCATTACATGATGGGTGGGGTACCGACTCAGGTATCAGGCCAAGCCCTTAAACAAACAGCATCTGGTGTTGATCAAGAAGTACAAGGTCTTTTCGCTTGTGGTGAGATCGCATCTGTATCTGTGCATGGTGCTAACCGTTTAGGTGGTAACTCATTACTTGATCTGGTCGTCTTCGGTCGTGCAACGGGTTTACATCTAGGTGAAACGTTGGCTGCACAAACAGAAGCTCGTCCTGCCACAGATTCTGATATAGAAGCCTCTTTAGCCCGTGTTAACCGTTGGAACACTACGCAAAAAGGTGAAGATCCTGTTCAAATTCGTAAAGATCTTCAAAGTTGTATGCAAAACAACTTCTCGGTTTTCCGTGAAGGTGATGCGATGGCAACGGGTCTTACAGAGCTAAAAGAAATTCGTGAACGTTTAAAGCATGCGCGTTTAGATGACACTTCTTCTGAGTTTAATACACAACGTATTGAATGCTTAGAGCTTGAAAACTTAATGGAAACAGCAATGGCAACGGCAGTCGCGGCTAACTACCGTACTGAAAGTCGTGGTGCTCATGCTCGTTTCGACTTCCCTGAACGTGATGATGCTAATTGGTTATGCCACTCTATTTACAACCCTGAGACAGAAGCTATGTCTAAGCGTGATGTAAACATGTCGCCAGTTCATCGTGAAGCTTTCCCGCCGAAAGCACGTACTTACTAAGGGAGGATAGATAAGATGAAACTCAACTTCTCAATATATCGCTATAACCCTGATGTGGATAATGCACCACACATGAAAGGGTATACCTTAGAAGTGCCAGAAGGCTCAGATATGATGGTGCTTGATGCACTTATTCTGTTAAAAGAGCAAGACTCTACGCTGTCTTTCCGTCGTTCATGTCGTGAGGGTGTGTGTGGTTCTGATGGCATTAATATGAACGGTAAAAATGGTTTAGCTTGTATTACACCATTATCAGCTTTAATGGATAAGAGCACGATTGTTATCCGCCCTTTACCGGGATTACCGGTTGTTCGTGATCTGATTATCGACATGGAACAGTTCTACACCAATTATGCAAAAGTAAAACCTTTCTTAATTGATGATGGAGCAGTTCCACCGGCTCGTGAAAACCTCCAAGCGCCTGAAGATCGCGCGCAGTTAGATGGTTTGTACGAATGTATTATGTGTGCATGTTGCTCGACATCATGCCCATCATTTTGGTGGAATCCTGATAAATTTATTGGGCCTGCAGGCTTATTGGCAGCATATCGATGGTTAATTGATAGCCGTGATACAGCAACAGATGAACGATTATCAAATCTTGATGATGCATTTAGTGTTTTTCGTTGCCATGGCATAATGAACTGTGTAAATGTTTGTCCTAAAGGACTAAATCCAACAAAAGCGATTGGTCACATTAAATCAATGCTGCTTAAACGAGCAGTATAAAAAAATAATATCGATATGCCGGTGACGTTAATTCAATGAATGAGTAATTGATCCGGCCTTAATGCTCTGATTAAACAATCGGTGTAAACGGCGATAACTAGTGGTTAAGGGAAAATAATGCAGAACGGCGTTATGAAGGCATGGCTTGAGTCTTCACATTTAGCTGGCGCCAATGCGACTTACGTAGAAGATCTCTACGAGTTGTATCTTAGCGACCCAGAATTAGTTGACGAGCAATGGCGTGATATTTTTGTTGAATTACCGGTAGTCAATGAGACTGCTGTAGAACAACCTCACTCACGTGTTCGTGATTATTTCCGACGTTTAGCGAAAGAAACCAACTTTTTAAGTGCTACCGTCAGTGATCCAGATGTAGATGCGAAACAAGTAAAGGTATTGCAGCTGATTAATGCATACCGCTTCCGTGGGCATCAAAATGCAAAACTTGATCCATTAGGATTATGGCAGCGTGATTTAGTTCCAGATCTTGATCCGGCATTCCATAATCTTACTGATGAAGATTTTAATGAAACATTTAACGTAGGCTCGTTTGCTGTTGGTCAAGAGACCATGAAGCTTTCTGAAATTTATGCTGCGTTAAAGAAAACATACTGTGGCTCTATTGGTGCAGAATACATGCACATTACAGATACTGAGGAAAAGCGTTGGATCCAACAACGTCTTGAATCGGTAATGGGGCACGGTTCCTTCTCACAAGAAGAGCAACTTTCATTTCTTGATGAATTGACCGCAGCTGAAGGTCTTGAGCGTTATTTAGGCGCGAAATTCCCTGGAGCTAAGCGATTCTCATTAGAAGGTGGTGATGCACTTATTCCAATGATGAAAGAGCTGATCCGTCACGCTGGTTCTCAAGGTGTACGCGAAGTTGTTATTGGCATGGCCCACCGTGGTCGCCTAAACATGTTAGTTAATGTATTAGGTAAAAAGCCACAAGACTTATTTGATGAGTTTGCAGGTAAGCACGGCGAAAGCTGGGGTACGGGTGATGTAAAATATCACCAAGGCTTTTCTGCAGATTTTGCTACACCAGGTGGCGATGTTCACCTTGCTCTTGCCTTTAACCCATCTCACCTTGAAATTGTAAACCCAGTTGTTGTGGGTTCTGTCCGCGCTCGTCAAGATCGCTTAGGTGATGATACGGGTTCTAAAGTATTACCTATTACACTCCATGGTGATTCAGCGATTGCTGGACAGGGTGTTGTTGCTGAGACGTTCAATATGTCTCAAGCACGTGGTTATGGTGTTGGCGGTACTATTCGTATTGTCGTCAATAACCAAGTTGGTTTTACGACCTCTAATCCAAATGATACCCGCTCGACAGAATACTGTACTGATATCGCTAAGATGGTGCAGTCACCTATTTTCCACGTTAATGCTGATGATCCTGAAGCGGTTGCTTTTGTAACTCGACTTGCGTTTGATTTCCGTAATGAATTTAAGCGTGATGTTGTTATTGATTTGGTTTGTTACCGTCGTCATGGTCACAATGAAGCGGATGAGCCGAATGCAACTCAGCCTCTTATGTACCAAAAGATCAAAAAGCATCCTACGCCTCGTAAGATTTATGCCGATTACTTAACCGACACTGGCGTGTTTGGTTTAGATACGGCAACAAGCTTAGTCAATGAATATCGTGATGCGTTAGATCGTGGCGAGTGTGTGGTAAAAGAATGGCGTCCAATGCATCTTCATACAGTTGATTGGTCACCGTACTTAGGCCATGACTGGACAGTTGATTGGAATAACAAAGTGCCTGTTGAGCGTTTAAAAGAGTTAGGTGCTCGCCTTTGCCAATATCCAGATAGTCATGTTTTACAGAGCCGTGTTCAAAAGCTATATAACGATCGCGTCGCTATGATTGCGGGTGAAAAAGCGTTTGATTGGGGTATGGCTGAAACATTGGCTTATGCCACATTAGTTGACGAAGGTAATCGTATTCGTATTACAGGCCAAGATTCTGGTCGTGGTACCTTCTTCCATCGTCATGCTGTACTGCATAACCAAGAAGATGCTAGTACTTATGTGCCGTTAGCTAATCTTCACAATGGACAAGGTCCGTTTGAAGTGATCGACTCAGTGTTATCTGAAGAAGCGGTATTAGCCTTTGAATATGGTTACGCAACGGCTGAGCCTAGTGGTTTGACGGTATGGGAAGCGCAATTTGGTGATTTTGCTAATGGTGCTCAAGTTGTGATTGACCAATTCATCAGTTCTGGTGAGCAAAAATGGGGGCGTATGTGTGGTTTAACCATGCTGCTACCACATGGTTATGAAGGTCAAGGCCCAGAGCACTCATCGGCACGTTTAGAGCGTTACTTACAATTGTGTGCAGAGCAAAATATGCAAGTTGTTGTTCCATCAACACCTGCACAGGTTTACCACATGATCCGTCGTCAAGTGGTTCGTCCAATGCGTCGACCATTAATTGTAATGTCGCCAAAATCATTGCTGCGCCATCCGTTATGTACATCTACGTTAGACGATTTAGCTAACGGTACTTTCTTACCTGCGATTGCTGAAGTTGATGATTTAGCACCAAATAAAGTGAAACGTGTGGTTTTCTGTTCAGGTAAAGTTTATTACGATTTACTGGAGCAACGCCGCAAGAATGAACAAGAGGATGTGGCGATTGTTCGTATCGAGCAACTGTACCCATTCCCGAAAGAAGACGTTGAAGCTGCAATTGCTGAATATAAGCACGTAACTGATTTTGTTTGGTGTCAAGAAGAGCCGCAAAACCAAGGCGCGTGGTATTCAAGTCAACATAACTTCTATTCTGCGTTACCAGCAGGTGCGCGTTTAAGTTATGCCGGACGTCCAGCATCAGCCTCACCGGCGGTAGGTTACATGTCGGTGCATTTGAAACAACAAAAAGCACTTATAGAAGACGCTTTAACAATTGCTCCTCAAGAGCAAAATAATAATTAGAACTGGAACAAAAAGGACAAAACCGATATGACAATCGAAATTCTGGTTCCCGACCTCCCGGAATCTGTGGCTGACGCAACCGTTGCCACTTGGCACAAACAACCTGGCGATGCCGTATCTCGTGATGAGGTATTGGTTGATATTGAAACAGATAAAGTAGTACTTGAAGTTCCAGCTCCTGAAGATGGCGTGTTAGAAGCTATTTTTGAAGGTGAAGGTACGACTGTTCTTACTAAACAGTTGATTGGTAAAATCAAAGTTGGCGCAGTTGCTGGTGAACCAACAAAAGATGTACCAACAGAAGCTGAAGCGTCACCGAATAAGCGTAACACCGCCTCTTTAACAGAAGAAACAAGTGAAGCATTAAGCCCAGCCGTTCGTCGTTTGTTAAGTGAGCATGGTATTGATGCAGGTGCTGTTAAAGGCTCTGGTGTTGGTGGTCGCATTACTCGAGAAGATGTAGAAGCATACTTAAAGAATCAATCAGCATCAGCTGTGACAAAAGCACCTGTTGTTGATACGCCACTAGCGCACCGCAGCGAAAAACGTGTGCCTATGACACGTTTACGTAAGCGTGTAGCTGAGCGCCTGCTTGAAGCTAAAAATAGTACGGCGATGTTAACAACGTTTAACGAAGTGAACATGAAACCAATCATGGATCTTCGTAAGCAATACAAAGATATCTTCGAAGAGCGTCATGGTATTCGTCTTGGCTTTATGTCTTTCTATGTAAAAGCTGTGGTTGAAGCACTAAAGCGTTACCCAGAAGTAAATGCATCTATTGATGGTGATGATATTGTTTATCACAACTTCTTTGATGTAAGCATTGCAGTATCAACACCTCGTGGTCTGGTAACGCCTGTTCTACGTGATTGCGATAAGCTAAGCCTTGCTGAAATTGAGAAGGGTATTCGTGAACTTGCAATTAAAGGTCGTGACGGCAAGTTAACCGTTGAAGATTTAACAGGTGGTAACTTTACGATCACTAATGGTGGTGTGTTTGGCTCATTGATGTCGACGCCGATCATTAATCCACCACAAGCTGCGATTTTAGGTATGCATAAAATCCAAGATCGCCCTATGGCGGTGAATGGACAAGTTGAAATCTTGCCTATGATGTACCTTGCGTTATCTTACGATCACCGTTTAGTTGATGGTCGTGAATCAGTGGGTTACTTAGTAACGATTAAAGAGTTACTTGAAGATCCAACACGTCTACTACTAGACGTATAATTTGGTAAATAGGCTGGATAAATGCTCATTATTCAGCCTGTTAATGACAGTTAGTCAAATTGCCAAATCTAATCACGAAGAGGTTCCCAAGAGTACCTCGTATGGATATAACAAGTCCCAAAGGGATAAGAAAACGGATAGAACATCATGAATTTGCACGAATATCAGGCAAAACAGCTATTCGCTGAATATGGTTTACCTGTACCAGAAGGTTACGCTTGCGATACGCCACAACAGGCGGCAGAAGCGGCAGGTAAAATTGGTGGTAGTAAGTGGGTAGTTAAATGTCAGGTTCACGCTGGTGGTCGCGGTAAAGCGGGCGGTGTGGAATTACATGAAACCAAAGATGGTATTAAACAGTTTGCTCAAAACTGGCTAGGTAAAAATCTAGTAACTTACCAAACAGATGCTAATGGTCAGCCAGTAACCAAAATATTAGTTGAAGAAGCATCTAATATTGCCAATGAGTTGTACTTAGGTGCAGTGGTTGATCGTGGCTCTCGCCGTATCGTTTTCATGGCATCAACTGAAGGTGGTGTGGAAATTGAAAAAGTAGCAGAAGAGACACCTGAACTTATTCATAAAGCAGCAATTGATCCATTGGTTGGGCCTCAGCCATACCAAGGACGTGAGCTTGCATTCAAACTGGGTCTTAAAGGCGATCAGATTAAACAATTTACTAAGATCTTTATGGGCTTAGCAAATATGTTCGCTGAATATGACCTTGCATTGCTTGAAATTAACCCACTAGTTATCACGGGTGATAATAACCTATTGTGCCTAGACGGTAAGATTAATATCGATTCTAACGCAATGTATCGCCAGCCTAAACTCCGTGAAATGCATGATCCATCGCAAGAAGATGAGCGTGAAGCACATGCTGCACAGTGGGAATTAAATTACGTTGCACTCGACGGAAACATTGGCTGTATGGTTAATGGTGCAGGCCTTGCAATGGGTACGATGGATATCGTTAACCTGCACGGTGGACAGCCGGCTAACTTCCTTGATGTAGGTGGCGGTGCAACCAAAGAGCGTG
This sequence comes from Photobacterium sp. GB-50, assembly GCF_003026755.1. Taxonomy (NCBI): domain Bacteria; kingdom Pseudomonadati; phylum Pseudomonadota; class Gammaproteobacteria; order Vibrionales; family Vibrionaceae; genus Photobacterium; species Photobacterium sp. GB-50. The sequence goes on along the minus strand of NZ_PYNX01000001.1, from coordinate 349,994 downwards.
TTACTGAAGCATTTAAAATTATCCTCTCTGATAGCAACGTAAAAGCCGTATTGGTTAATATCTTCGGTGGTATTGTACGTTGTGATTTGATTGCTGATGGCATCATCGGCGCTATTGCAGAAGTTGGCGTTAAAGTACCAGTTGTTGTTCGCCTTGAAGGTAACAACGCAGAAGTAGGTGCAGCGAAACTTGCAGATAGTGGTCTTAATATTATTGCTGCGACTTCGTTAACAGAAGCGGCGGAAAAAGTTGTTGCTGCAGCGGAGGGTAAATAATGTCAGTTTTAATTAATAAAGATACCAAAGTAATTTGTCAGGGCTTTACTGGCGGACAAGGTACATTCCACTCAGAGCAAGCGATTGAGTACGGAACACAAATGGTGGGTGGTGTTTCTCCAGGTAAAGGCGGAACAACACACCTAGGTCTACCTGTATTTAATACGGTACGTGAAGCAGTTGAAGTGACTGGTGCAACAGCGACAGTTATCTATGTACCCGCGCCGTTTTGTAAAGACGCAATCTTAGAAGCAATTGATGCTGGCATCGAGCTTATCGTAACGATTACAGAAGGCATTCCAACACTGGATATGCTAGATGTTAAAGTTCGCCTTGATGAAGCTGGCGTTCGTATGATTGGTCCTAACTGTCCGGGTGTTATTACACCAGATGAGTGTAAGATTGGTATCATGCCGGGTCATATCCATAAGGCTGGTAAAGTAGGTATCGTATCGCGTTCAGGTACATTGACTTACGAAGCGGTTAAGCAAACAACAGATGAAGGCTTTGGTCAATCTACATGTGTAGGTATCGGTGGTGATCCAATCCCAGGTTCAAACTTCATTGATATCCTTGAAATGTTTGAAAAAGATCCAGCGACAGAAGCGATTGTAATGATTGGTGAAATCGGTGGTACTGCTGAAGAAGAAGCAGCAGCTTACATTAAAGAGAACGTGACAAAACCTGTTGTTTCTTACATTGCGGGTGTTACCGCACCTCCTGGTAAGCGTATGGGTCACGCAGGTGCTATTATTTCTGGCGGTAAAGGTACGGCTGAAGATAAATTTGCTGCACTTGAAGAAGCTGGCGTTAAGACAGTAAAAAGTTTAGCAGATATCGGTAAAGCGTTACGTGAAGTAACTAACTGGTAATCTCTACCTACCCATTGAAAATGAAAGCCCTGCATTTGCAGGGCTTTTTTATTGATTAGTAATACAGAGCGTTAAACACCAATCTCACCACCATCTTCACGGCGAATAACGACCGTTGATGAACGTGGTCGAACTTCTGTACCGCTAGGTGCTGCTTCGGCGGCATTATCACTATATGGCCAATTGCCCGGATGTTGAATATTAACAAACAGAGATTTGTAGTCAGGGCTAATGGTGAAACCTGTGACCTCACAACCATTTGGACCAACAAAGAAGCGTTTTAGCTCTGCCTGATTTGAGCTAGCAATAACTGTTTGACTATCATCTTCATTCAGTAACTGAGATGGCACTACCGCAAGCATTTGATCATTGGTGTACTCTTCAACTTCATCAGCACCATTATCGGTTTGAATCCACATAATACCTCGTTGATCAAACGCTAATCCATCAGGGCTAGCAAACTGATTTAGATCTGTTAAACCTGAGCGGTTTGTCTCTTCATCACCATTACTTGGTGAGCCAAAAACGAAAATATCCCAGTTAAACTCTGTTGGATTTTCACCTTCATCCCAGCGAATGATATGACCAAATTTATTATTTAGGCGAGGGTTGGCAGGGTTAGTGCTGTCTTTACGTTTAGTGTTATTGGTTAGGGTGAGGTAAACAGAACCCGTAAATGGATCCACTGCTGCCCATTCAGGACGATCCATTGGTGTTGCTCCAACTAAATCAGCGGCACCTGCAGTATTAATGATGATCTCAGCCAATGAGTTAAAGTGTGAAGCCAGTGTATCACCTGAAGTTGTGAGGCTATCAAGGGTTAACGGCAGCCAAGTTCCGGTACTGTCTTCATTAAATCGAGCAACATATAGTGTGCCTTCATCCATATACTTATCACCGGTTAATAAGCGGTTTGAAGGTGAAGCATCAGCGGGATCCCATAATGCTGCTGACTCAAATTTGTATAGGTACTCAAAGCGTGAGTCATGGCCTGAATAAAACACAACAGGCTTACCTTCTTCTAGTTTGCCAAAGGTACAGCCTTCGTGGCGGAAACGCCCTAACGCGGTACGTTTTTTAGCTCGAGAGTTTTTTGTATATGGATCAATTTCAACAATGTAGCCATGACCATTGGCTTCATTTCGATAATCGTCAAGTGATGAAGTACCTGTCGGTGCCAAATTAAAACGAGCAAATTCATCAAGACGTTCTTCATTATGGCCTGCTAACGTTTCCCACTTATAGCGACCTTGTAAATACTTACCTGTGCCCGAAATACCAATACGATCTTGCTCTTTAGTGCGTGTACCAGTATTAGTAAAATAGCCCGGCCAGTTTTCTTCACAGGTGAGGTAAGTTCCCCACGGAGTATAGCCGTTACCACAGTTGTTGAGTGTTCCCCGTGCTTGACTACCGTCAGGTGAGAAGCGAGTGACGGTTAACTCAGAATGTGCGAGAGGGCCGGATAAATCCATTACAGTTGCACCGGTGTAGCGACGGTTAAGTGGGTCGCTGTCGATTAACTTCCATTGGTTATTTTCAAGTTGGATACGAACAACAGAAATACCATGAGCGTTTATCTCTTTGCGGATTTCGTCTATATCAGTACGTACTTCTTTTGCTCTTTCGGCATCTTTGTCCCAGTTTGAGTGCAGTGCTTGCTGATCAATGTACTCGTGGTTAATACAAAGTAATCCATCAGTAGATTGTTCGTTTAATGGGAAAAAGTGCATACCGTCATGGTGCATACCTAATGCATTTAACTGATCAGTACTGTTATTTGTACCATCATTTTTCCATGCATTTGCAGTCGCATTTAATGGTGTACCCCAAGGGACTAATACTTGTGCGGTGTAACCAGAAGGAATAGAAACGGCATCAGTTAACGAACCAGGGATAGAATCGAAATTTAAAACAGCTTGAGAACGATCTGCTACCTTAGACGTTGCTTCAGTTGAACCTGAAGAGTTACAACCAGCAAGACCTAATGCACCAAGAGCTGACATTGCACTCATACCTAAGCCACCCTTGAGGATGCTTCGGCGTTGCAAGTTAGCTTGAAGTACATCTTCAAATGCTTTGTTATTACTGGTGTTATAGCGGGAAGGATCGAACGTTTCCTTACTCATTGCTTTGCTTTCCTGTGTTTATTATTTATTTAATAAGTTGAACAGGAAAGATAGTAAGAATGGGTAGTGACAGAATTTATCTATTATTGTGAAATTTATATTTAAATAATATTGTCAGCTACCCAAGTAATGAAGATAAGGTTAACGCGCAGTGCGTTTTAGTTGGCTAAGCATAAACATTGCAGCGGCAGATACAACAACAGAAGGGCCTGCTGGCGTGTCGTAATGCCATGACATTGCAAGACCAAGAACCACAGCTATCGCGCCAATAATTGACGCAAATACGGCCATTGATTCTGGACTGTGTGAAAAACGTCGAGCGGTCGCGGCAGGAATGATAAGTAATGATGTAATGATCAATGCCCCAACAAATTTCATCGCAACAGCGATTACCATACCCACCATTAACATCAGTAATAGGCGCATTAAATCGACATTCACGCCTTCTACTTGAGCCATTTCTTCACTAATAGTCATCGAAAGTAGTGGTCGCCATAGATAAATCAATAAAGCTAAAACGACAGCACCACCGCAATATATCCATAATAGATCGTTAGTGGTTACAGCCAATAAATCACCAAATAGATATGACATTAAATCGATACGAACATTGTCGAGGAAGCTCACTGCAACCAGACCTAGCGATAAAGCGCTATGGGCTAAGATACCCAGTAAAGTATCTGTGGCTACATAACGTTGTTTTTGTAGCGTAACCAGTACAACTGCAAGCACTAAACAACAGATAACTAACGCCAGATTTAAGTTGATATTAAAAAGAAAACCTAGCGCAATACCGAGTAGAGAGGCATGAGATAATGTATCGCCGAAATAAGCCATTTTTCGCCAAACAACAAATGAGCCCAGTGGACCGGCGAGTATTGCAATACCAATACCAGCGATCAAGGCCGGCAGAAGAAACTCAATCATGCTTTTGATTCCTCATGGTTATTACAGCATTTATGAGTTTTATTTGAATCGTCATGCTGGTGGTTATGTTTATGTTCATAGACAGCAAGCTGCTCTGTCGATGTTTGACCGAATAATGCAATGTATTTAGGGTGGCTCGTCACAGTCAGTGGACTACCAGAGCAACAGATGTGATGTTGCAAACAAATCACATTATCAGTTTTCGCCATGACAAGGTGTAAGTCGTGAGAAACCATCAAGATGGCACAGTTAAGTAAATCACGTAACTGTTGGATCAGGCGATAAAGCTCTAATTGGCCATTTACATCAACCCCCTGTACTGGCTCATCAAGTACCAGTAGATCCGGTTTTTGCAATAAGGCACGTGCAAGTAAGACACGTTGCATTTCACCACCAGAGAGCCCATGCATATCGCTATTAAGTAGGTGACGACCATTAACCATGTTTAAAGCTTCGATACGTTGTTCTTGATTATAACGCCCAGCAAGACGCATAAAACGATCGACAGAAAGAGGCAGGGTATTATTTAGGCGTAGCTTTTGAGGCACATAGCCAATACGAATTCCTTTTTTACGAACCACTTTTCCTTTTGTGGCTTTACTCAGTCCTGTTATGACTTTTACTAAGGTTGATTTACCTGCACCATTAGGACCGATTAAGGTGGTAATTTCACCGCGTTCAAGCTTAAGCGTAATATTATCCAAAACATCACGTTCACCAAATGAGACAGTGACTGATTGTAGTTCGATTAGGGTTGACATAAAGGAAGTTGTCTTAATAGGCTTTAGAAATAAAAGGTAATGTTATAATATAACATTACTGATGTGTTATATTGTAACATTATCATGTTCGTTAGGGAATATATTGCTCATCATATAAATAATTAGCAGTATAAAAGTGCAACACTTATTTTTTAGGATAATAAAATAATGCAACGTATATCATCATTGTTTTGTGCAGCAGCTCTGGCTTTATCAGGTTCAGCAATGGCAGATGACTTTAAAGTTGTTACAACCATTAAACCATTAAACCTGATTGTTAGTGAGTTAGTTCAAGGTGCAGCAACGTCAGATGCAATCTTACCACCAGGAGCTTCTCCACATGATTATGCATTACGTCCATCAGATGTAAAAAAATTGAATGATGCAGATCTGGTAATTTGGGTTGGGCCTCAACTAGAAACTTTTTTAACAAAACTTATGGCTACAAACCCAAATAGCTTCGCTTTGACAAAACAAGCTGGTATCGATTTTCTAAATTATGGTGCTAAACCGAGTGATGACCATGGCGATCATGCCAGTCACGACGATCACGATGACCATGGCGATCATGCTGGCCACGACGCTCACGATGGCCATGGCGATCATGCCGGCCACGATGATCACAATGACCATGGCGATCATGAAGGTCACGATGCTCATGATGACCATGGTGATCATGCAGGTCATCATCACTCTGGGCTTAATCCGCATTTCTGGATGGGACCAAAACAGACAATTGAAGCCGCAAATGTGATCACGGAAGCATTGATTAAACATGATCCATTGCATAAAACTGTTTATCTCGATAATCTTTCAACGTTTACCACTGAAGTTAATCAAGCTGTAAGTGAACTTAATGCGGAATTAAAACCTGTTTCAAATAATGGCTATTTTGTTTTTCATGATGGCTATGGGTATTTCGAACATCAGTTTGGTCTGAATAACTTAGGGCACTTTACTGTTGAGCCTGATCGTAAGCCTGGTGCTAAAACTCTAATCGCAATTCGTGAATCATTAAAAGATAAGCAAGCTTATTGTGTATTCAGTGAGCCGCAGTTTTCACCAGCAGTTGTTGATAGTGTAACTAAAGGCACAGGGGTAAACATAGGAACCCTTGATCCAATGGCGACAAATGTCGAAGTGGGCAAGGGAGGATACGTCCGTTTTATTAAGGAACTCGGACAGAGCTTTACCAAGTGTTTAAAATAGAAAATGAAATTATATCAAGCGGCAGCAACTTCTATTAAAGAGCTGCCGCGTCAGCACAAAATTGCGTTAGTTTCCACCTCTGTGCTTATGATGGCTGCCATAATGTGGCAGCCATCAAAACCACAAGTAACTTTTCCATCATCAAGCGTAAATAAGCGTATTGATGTCACATTGCCATCTAAATTAGATTTATTATCTGAACAAGATAGTGAGCCATTAGGTGTGTCTCTTGATCAAAATGATCCTGAATTCCAAGCACCAAAAGATGAAATAGAGCAACAACTTGATGATGCTAAAGTTGAAGTTGAGCATAAACATCGAGTGGCATCGGGTGAAACGTTAGGGATTATCTTTTCACAGTATGGTTTGCCTATTTCAGATATGTACCGCTTAATTGATGCAAATAAGTCAGTACAGAATTTGCGTGTTGGACAAACACTTGAGTGGGAAGTCAATGATGATGGGAAATTAACAGAACTTAAAATTATCCGCAGTAAAAAAGAGACGGATGCCTTTACACTATCGAAAAAAGGTTATGTATATAAAAAGATAGTTAAAAAAGGTGAGATGAAACCCGTTACTATCATCGGACGTGTAAATGGCAGTTTTTATAATTCAGCTCGAGCAGCAGGCCTAACACCGACTCAGATCCAAACATTAGTAAAAGCCTTACAATGGAAATTTAACCTTGGACGCGAAGCGCATAAAGGGGATCGTTTTGCTGTAGGTATTGATCGAGAATTTATTGATGGTAAGGCGGTGGGTAAAGGTGAGGTTAATGCTTTTTACTACAAATCAGCGAATGGTAAGGATTCAACCTTTATTATTAGAGGTGATGATGATCAGTTCTATGATAGTAGTGGACACAGTTTAAACCGAGCATTTAGACGTATTCCCACATCGAAACGTTATCGTATCAGCTCATCTTTTAATCCAAATCGTCTCCACCCTGTCACTGGACGCCGATCACCACATAATGGTACCGATTTTGCAGTTCCGATTGGTACATCTGTTTTGGCTGCTGGTGATGGCGTCGTTGTAAAATCACGTTACCACCCATTAGCAGGTAACTATATTGTCGTTAAGCATGGCCGAGAATATATGACACGTTATTTACACCTAAGTAAACGTGAGGTGAAGGTGGGCGATAAAGTGAAAATGGGACAACGTATTGCTAAAAGTGGTAATACTGGGCGCTCAACAGGCCCACACTTACATTTTGAGTTGATAAAAAATGGTCGTCCTGTTGACGCAATGAAAGTATCTTTGCCACAAGCCGATCCACTCTATGGTAAAGAACGCAAAAATTTAATGAAACAAGTTAGCTTTTATAAGGATAAGTTTAACGATGTAATATCGAGCTAAGTTGTTTAATCGTAAAAAAGCGCACATATTGTGCGCTTTTTTTATGGTTTTTATCACTGAATTTAACTAATCAAAGACGTTTTTTAAATTAACCCAACACTTATGATTTATATCTATAGGGAATTAAGTATTTGTATTTCTGTTCCTTTTTGGTGATTCCATGTCGTTTTTAAGCAATGTAATGGCAAAAAAACAAATGTTTTTTTGATTTATGACAAGACATGAAATGTATCAATATGTAAAATTCAAACCAGAAATGCTAATAATTCTTATTAAGGTAACGATTTACTATGAAGTTGTCAGAGATGTCATGCGGAAACTGTGGGACCGTCATTAATATGTCTGCGTTACCCTCAGCGACGCGAAAAAAGTTGATGGTTATGGGGTTACTACCTCGTACAGAAATTACCGTTGTTCGTGTGGCGCCGTTAGGTGATCCGCTTCAAGTTCGTGTACGTGGTGTTGATATCGCTTTACGTAAGCAAATTGCAGAAAACATCGAGGTTGAGGCACTGTAATGCAATATAATATTCTTACTGTTGGTAACCCGAACAGTGGTAAAACAACGTTGTTTAATGGCTTAACTGGCGCTAAGCAGCAAGTCGGTAACTGGGCTGGTGTAACGGTTGAGAAAAAAACAGGTCGCTACCAACACAATGGTGATGATTTTTCGCTGACAGATCTACCTGGTATTTATAACCTTGATAGTGCAAACGATGCGAATAGCCTTGATGAAGCAATCGCGTCACGTGCAATTTTAACAACGCCTGCTGACGTGATAATCAACGTTGTTGATGCATCGAGCTTGGAGCGTAGTTTATACATGACGCTACAGCTGCGTGAGCTAGGCCGCCCGATGGTGGTTGTGCTTAACAAGATGGATGTATTGAAGCGCCAGCGTCAGGTATTGGATATTAAAGCGTTAGAAAAAGCATTAGGGTGTCCTGTATTAGCGTTATCTGCTAATAATATGGAGCGTATTGCTGAATTTAAAACCAAGTTACACAAGATGTTAACACAAGGTGTTGTCGTTAACGAGTTTGAGCTTGATTATGGTCAAGATTTCGAGCGAGCAGTGAGTCAATTAGCACCGTTATTCAAACATAACGATAAGCTAAATGCTCGTGCACAAGGTATCCGTGTATTAGAAAACGATACTTTAGTGATCAACACGCTATCTGATGAAGATAAAACAACAGCATGTGGTTTACGTGCAGATTTATTAAGTACGGTTGATCCTGATATTCAAGTCGCTGATGTGCGTTACACCTTCTTGCATCAGCTGTGTCAAAAAGTCCGTCGTCAAGAAGGCCGTTTAAGTAACAGCCTAACGGATAAAATAGATCGTGTATTACTGAACCGCTTTTTTGGTATCCCATTTTTCTTCTTAGTAATGTACGTGATGTTTATGTTTGCGATAAACATTGGTAGTGCATTTATCGATTTCTTTGATATTAGCTTTGGCGCACTATTAGTCGATGGTGGTCATCATCTTTTAGATGATCACTTGCCAGTATGGTTAGTAACAATTATTGCGAACGGCATCGGTGGTGGTATTCAAACGGTTGCAACCTTTATTCCAGTGATTGCGTGTTTGTACCTGTTCCTTGCGGTATTAGAAAGCTCGGGCTATATGGCACGCGCCGCATTTGTTCTTGATAAAGTGATGCAAAAAGTAGGTTTACCGGGTAAAGCATTTGTTCCTCTAGTGCTTGGCTTTGGTTGTAATGTACCTGCGATCATGGCAACTCGTACTCTTGAACAAGAACGTGAGCGTAAACTCGCAGCCGCAATGGCACCCTTTATGTCATGTGGCGCGCGTTTACCGGTATATGCACTGTTTGCAGCAGCTTTTTTCCCTGAAAATGGTCAGAACGTGGTATTTGCACTGTACCTATTAGGTATTGTGGCAGCTGTGATGACGGGGCTTATTTTACGTTCAACGCTTTACCCTGGCTCTAGTGATAGCTTTATCATGGAAATGCCAAACTACGAATTACCAACTATTCGCAATGTGGTGATAAAAACATGGCAAAAGCTAAAGCGCTTTGTATTTGGTGCGGGTAAAACCATCGTTGTCGTTGTGGCAGTATTAAGCTTCTTTAACTCATTAGGTACTGATGGTTCATTCGGTAACGAAGATACGTCTAAATCTGTACTTTCAAAAGCCGCACAAGTTGTAACGCCAGTATTAGAACCTATTGGTGTGAAAGCCGATAACTGGCCTGCAACCGTCGGTATCATTACGGGTATTTTCGCAAAAGAAGCCGTTGTGGGTACGCTAAACAGCTTATATGCACCAGCAACAGATGATAGCAATGAAGAATACAACCTTGTTGCTAGCTTAAAAGAAGCAGTTGAATCAGTTGGTGATAACCTAGCAGCATTAAGCTTTAGTGATCCACTGGGTATCGAAGTGGGTGATTTAGAAAACAAACAAGCCGTTGCTGAAGAGCAGGGTGTTAACGAATCTGTATACGGTAACATTCAAGCGCACTTCGTAAGTGGTGCAGCTGCAATGGCGTACTTGATTTTCATTCTGTTGTACACACCATGTGCGGCTGCAATGGGTGCTTACGTACGTGAGTTTGGTCAGAAGTTTGCTCTGTTTATTGCAGGTTGGACGATGTTAATGGCTTACTCGTTTGCCACTTGGTTCTACCAAATTGCTCACTTTGTTGATCATCCTGTAACGAGTGCATTCTGGATTAGCTTCTTCGTATTGATTAATGGCGGTATCTTCTTGTTATTGAAACGAGAAGGAAAAAAACAAACTAACCTTGAAGGCTTGTTAGTAGAATGATCCTACAGCAGTTAAAACAATATATTGAACAGCATGGACGTGTCAGTCGCAAGCAACTCTCTGATCACTTCGGAATGTCGGAAGACGGGGTTGAAGCAATGCTTGATGTATGGATACGTAAGGGTTCGATTGGAAAAGAATTGGTTGGCTGTGAAAGTTCAGACTGCTGCCAACCTGCGAAAGAGATTTGGTATCGTTGTTTATCCGTTAACGAATTATCGATAACGGTAATGCGATAGAAGGTAGTAAAATCAAAAGGCAGCTTAATTAAGCTGCCTTTTTTAATGCTAATGAGAGATAGCTGTAAAGCCTTTAACCTGACTTAACTCTTCGCGCAGCTCATCAGCCAGTGCTGCTTGTAGCGCTTCACTGCGTTGAGTACCATCTGTATTCCCCCAAATTGGTCCAGGCCATGCTATGTCATGACTAAAGCGTGCAATGTGGTGTAAATGAAGTTGTGGTACAAGGTTACCTAATGCACCAACGTTAATCTTTTCTGCTTGATAGTCGTTTTCTAATAATGTGGCTACGGCACTTGATTCACGCATTAGTTGGTATTGGTCTTGTTCAGGTAGGTGGTGGATCTCACGTAACTCGTCAATACGAGGGACTAGGATAATCCATGGTCCCAGCGCTTCTTTAGATAATAAAACACGAGAAAGCGGAAAATCACCGAGTACAGTGGTATCAGATTGTAGGCGAGGATGAAGAGTGAAACGCATGTAATTATTCCTTCACAGTACATTATGGCTCACAAGCCAGAGCATTATTTATCATAGTATGCCTAATTTAAAACGATTGGTATTATCCTTAACGTATTCTCTAACATTTGGTTAAGAGTTCTAATTATTGTGAGGCAACTTATGGCAAGCGAATATCAGTTTATACTCGATTATTGGTTTGGCGAGTTAGAGGGTGAAGTAACCAAAGAAAATAAACATGCGCTTTGGTTTCTAGGTGGTGAAGAAATTGATGCTTACATTAAAACCCATTTTCAATCTTGGGTGAGTAAGGCTGGCAAAGGGGAGTTAAATCACTGGTGTGAAACGGCCCAAGGTCGCTTGGCCCTGATAATTTTACTCGATCAATTTAGCCGCAACATCTACCGTGGATTAAGTGCGGCATTTCGTTATGACTCATTAGCCTTAGCATTGTGTAAACGTGGTTTAGCATTGAATCAAGATGTAGATTTATCGCCAATTGAACGCGTATTTTTCTATTTACCTTTAGAACATGCAGAAGATTTGGAAGATCAAGAAGAGAGTGTGTTTCGCTTTCAACACTTAAGAGAATCAACTTCCTTGAATAATCGTGAACTATTTGATGGCTTTTATAATTATGCGAGAAGCCATTATGATGTGATTAAGCAATTTGGACGTTTTCCATATCGTAATGCGGTGCTGGGGCGACTTTCTACGCAAGGTGAATTGATGTGGTTGAACCAAGGTGGTCAGCGATTTGGTCAATAAAGGGATCTAACTATTGAATCTTTGGTTATGTTTTTATTTACAGAGCCTAATTTATAAACATATTTCAGAGTGCGATAAACAGAAAATAAAAAGCCTTCCAAATGGAAGGCTTTTTAATATTAAGAGGGATGTAGATTACATACGCTCTAGTGTTTCGATACCAAGTAGGTCTAGACCTTGCTTGATAGTTTTTGATGTTAGCAATGCAAGCTTCAAGCGGCTTTGCTTAACATCTTCTTCAGCATTAAGAATTGGACATGCTTCGTAGAAGCTAGAGAACATACCTGCAAGTTCGAATAGGTAAGTACACATTAAGTGTGGTTGACCTTCACGTGCTACAGATTGTACCGCTTCTTCAAATTGAAGAAGTTTAGATAGCAGTACTTGCTCTTTTTCGTCAGTGATAACGATTGGGTGAGTAAGATCTGCAAGCTCAACATTCGCGCGCTTAAAGATAGATGCTACACGTGTGTATGCGTACTGCATGTATGGTGCAGTGTTACCTTCGAATGCTAGCATGTTGTCCCAGTCGAAGATGTAATCTGTCGTACGGTGCTTAGAAAGATCAGAGTACTTAACCGCAGCCATTGCAACAGTTTGTGCAATGTTTGCTTTTTCTTCAGCACTTAGTTCTGGGTTCTTTTCTTCAATTAGCTTGTTAGCACGCTCAACAGCTTCATCCAGAAGATCAGCAAGACGAACAGTACCGCCAGCACGAGTCTTAAATGGACGACCATCTTTCCCTAGCATCATACCAAATGCGTGGTGCTCAAGAGATACACTCTCTGGCACATAACCCGCTTTACGTACGATTTCCCAAGCCATCATTAGGTGTTGGTGCTGACGTGAGTCGATGAAGTAAAGTACGCGATCAGCATGAAGTTGCTCGTAACGGTATTTAGCACAAGCGATATCAGTGGTTGTGTATAGGTAACCGCCATCACGCTTCTGGATGATCACACCCATAGGCTCGCCGTCTTTGTTTTTGTATTCGTCTAGGTAAACAACAATTGCGCCATCACTTTCTACAGCTAGACCTTTTTCTTTAAGATCTGCAACAACGCCAGGTAGCATGTCGTTGTACATAGATTCGCCCATTACGTTGTCATCAGTCAGTGACACGCTTAGACGATCGTAGTTGCGTTGGTTCTGCTTAAGGGTAATGGCAACAAGTTGCTTCCATTTCTCAAGGCAGTACTCATCACCGCTTTGTAGACGAACAACAAAGTTACGTGCTGTTTTACCGAATTCTTCGTCTTCATCATAAAGTACTTTAGATTCACGGTAGAAACCTTCAAGATCGCTGATGTCCATAGAAACATCAGTACCTTCTTGCTCTTTACGCTGCATGTTAGCGATAAGCATACCGAATTGTGTACCCCAGTCACCAAGGTGGTTAGCTCGGATAACATTGTGGCCTAAAAATTCAAGAGTACGTACAACTGCATCACCGATGATAGTTGAACGTAAGTGACCTACGTGCATTTCTTTTGCAACGTTTGGTGCAGAGTAGTCAACAACAATGTTTTGTGCTGTTTCAGTATTAACGGCTAGACGCTCATCTTTTAGTGCTTCTTCACCACGCTCAGCTAACCACGCTTTGTTTAAGAAAATGTTAATAAAGCCTGGGCCGGCAATTTCAACTTTCTCAGCAATACCATCTAGTTCTAGGCAGTCGATAACTTTTTGTGCGAATTCGCGTGGATTAGTACCTAGCTTCTTTGCTACGCCCATAACACCGTTCGCTTGGTAATCACCAAACTGCGCTTTAGCTGATTGGCGAACTGCGGCAGGGCTGCCTGCAGGTGCGCCAGCGGCTTCTAAAGCCTGAGATACTTTATCATTAATAAGTGCTTGAATGTTCACACGCTGATCCTTAAATCATTTGTAACGCCAATTACTAATAAGAGGCAAAAATGTCTACGTATTACAAGATCACCGTCAAAAATAATCACGAAATAAAACAAAATGATAACATAAATAAATCAAGTGTTTAACGTGAGTATTTTTGACGGGGTCGCGAATATCTAAATATGCACCGAAGTCTTGAATACGCAGTAGGTATTGTCCTAATAATACCCACAGATGGAGGTACTTTGGCAACCGGAAAAACCTATTGTTTACGTTTTTTTTTAACTTTTTTTGTTATGAGTAAATAATGTGTAACACGCTATTGTATTGAAAAGAGAGTGCGTTAAATTCATGTTTCATTAAATCACGAAAAATGGATAATTATTCACTCCGTCTCATTATAGTAATAGCTGTCAATAATAGGATAAATTTATGCACAAGCTTGAACAATATAATCTTCATCCAACGCAGATGCTTGCGCAGTTACCGGAGTTTATGAAAGCGATTAATGCATTGATTGATGATTTAGGGATTTCACTGGCTGATTACCAAGCCGATCACATTGCATTACGTGTCAATGCTCAAGATGTGGCGCAACAGTTACATCAAGCCTGGCTGAGTTATGGCCAAGAATGGTCTAACAATATGATCAATGGTCGTCCCATTGTGATCATTGGGTTTGAGCAGCCATTAGCCGTAGATGGATGGACAATCGAAGCGTTAGAGTTGCCTTATCCGAGTGATAAAGTTTATCTGAAGCAAGGATGGGAACATATTGAGTTTGTGGTGTCATCTAGTGCACAAACGATTGAAGAATTAAAAGCAGATTTACTAGAACAATTACCACAATTAGATTGGGATGGGTTAGATGCGAAGGGGATCAAAGTAAAAGCCAGTTCACCATCCGGTGAAGATGAACGTTTAGCTAATCCTACTTTTGCGTTTAAACGTGATGGGGTATGTATTAAATTACACGGACACTCGTTAAAAGCAGTATTAGAAAGTGAACAAGCCTAGTTGCTGTAAATACGAATAATAAAAAGCGTAGTAATCCCCAAAGATTACTACGCTCGCTTGGTTAATATTGTCTTTTCCTGATTATAAAATAACCGTCCGGTTACCATAGACAAAAATACGATCGTCTACCGCAAGGCCTAATGCTTTACTGAGCACAGATTTTTCTACATCACGACCAGACTTTGCCATTTCAACTGCACTGAAACTATGATCAACAGGGATGACGTTTTGGGTTATGATTGGCCCTTCATCAAGATCGTTAGTTACAAAGTGTGCGGTTGCACCAATGATTTTTACACCACGTTCAAATGCTTGTTGGTAAGGCTTAGCGCCAATAAATGCAGGTAAGAAACTGTGATGAATATTAATGATTTTATTAGGGAATTGTGCAACAAAATTAGGCGTTAAAATACGCATATATTTCGCCAGTACCACGTAATTTGGTTGATACTGTTGTACCGCTTCTAATAGTTTTTGCTCGTGCTCTTCACGGCTTAATCCTTCATGGCAAACATGATGGAATGGAATATCAAATTTTTCCGTTAGCCCTTGTAGGGTGTCGTAATTACCGACAACCGCAGCAATGTCGATATCTAATGATCCATCGAAGGCTTTAACTAGAATATCACCTAGACAGTGCGCTTCTTTTGTCACCATGATGACGATTTTTTTGCGATCAGAACTGATTAAACGGCGTTTGCTGCCTTTGGGTAAAGCATGATCAATATCTGCGAGGAAGGTTGTATCATTAAAATAGCCTTCAAGCTCAGTACGCATGAAAAATTGATTATGGGTGTTATCAACATATTCCTTATTGTTGATAATATTTAGTTGGTGCTTATGACAAATGTTGGTTATTTTGGCGATTAGTCCCATTTCATCTGGGCATTCCGTGAGGAGTGTTTTCTTTTCCATGTCGTTTCCTGACTGCGATTCACGCATATAATACATTGCGTGTTACAAAGATCTTAATTAACTATTACCTAGATTTAACCTTATGGTCAAAGTATTTATTTGTTAGGTGATGTTATTAATAAGAAAGTGATGTCGTTAATTTTTGTAATCGATGGATAGAAGACTAGTCGAGTAGTTGGATAATTGGCATAATGAATACTGTATATATAACCAATAGTGCGAAGTAAATGATAACGAAGTTTTTTGCCTCTGGTGGCGCATTAGATAAAGCCATCCCTGGTTTTCAGGCTCGCCAACCTCAAATTGATATGGCGAATGCTGTGGCTGATGCGATCAAGAGTGAATCTCAGCTGGTGGTTGAAGCGGGAACGGGGACAGGTAAAACCTTTGCTTATGTGATCCCCGCTTTGCTTAGTGGTAAGAAAACTATTATCAGTACAGGCTCTAAAAACCTTCAAGAGCAATTATTTCACCGTGATTTGCCATTAATGGCTGATGCTATTGGCTTTACGGGGCGTGTCGCGTTATTAAAAGGGCGCTCAAATTATCTATGTATTGATCGCCTAAATCGCCAAGTGATAGAAAGCCATGATGTGGAATCTGATCCTACGTTATTAACACAGTTGGTTAAAATTCGACAATGGTCTTCATCATCGAAAAGCGGCGATTTTGGTGAATGTGAAGATGTTGCAGAAGATAGCCCAGTCATTCCATTGATTACTTCGACCAATGATAACTGTTTAGGCCGTGAATGCCCCTCGTATGATGATTGTTTTGTCGTTAAAGCACGTCGCAAAGCAATGGAAGCTGATGTAGTTGTTGTTAATCACCATTTATTCTTGGCAGATTTAGCCATTAAAGAAACCGGCTTTGGTGAATTAATTCCTGAAGCTGAAGTATTTATCTTTGATGAAGCCCACCAAATGCCTGATATTGCCAGTCAGTACTTTGGCCAGAGCCTAACCAGTCGCCAATTAATTGAACTCGCGAAAGATATTGATATTGGTTATCGCACAGAAGCGCGTGATATGCGCCAACTGCAAAAAACGGCAGACAGGTTACAGCAAGCTGCGTTTGAAATGCGGATTATTTTAGGTGATCCCGGGTTTCGAGGAAATTGGCGAGAAGCATCACAAACCCCTGCTGTTCAACGGGAATTGACTCGACTGTCAGATGCATTAGATCTTACCTACGATGTACTTAAGCTGGCGTTAGGTCGAAGCCAGTTACTAGATACTGCCTTTGAACGTGCAGCAACGCTAAAAGCCAAACTAAAACGAGTATCAGATACTGCAATTACAGGCTATTCCTATTGGTATGAATGTACACCTCGCCAGTTTAGTTTAAATATCACGCCGCTCTCTGTTGCGGATAAATTTAAAGAGCAAATGGCTGAGCAAAAAGGGGCATGGATCTTCACTTCAGCAACCTTAGCCGTTGATGAGAACTTCACCCACTTTAGTCATCGCTTAGGGTTAGAGCCAAAGCAACAATTCTCGCTTGAAAGTCCGTTTGATTACAACGAGCAGGCGTTATTATGTGTACCTCGCCATTTACCTGAGCCTAATAGTTATGGTCTCGCTAACAAATTGGTTGATATGTTAGCGCCTGTGATTGAAGCGAATAATGGTCGTTGTTTTTTCTTGTGTACTTCTCATCAAATGGTACGCGATCTTGCAGAAGGGTTTCGTGAGAAGCTGAGTTTACCCGTGTTAGCGCAAGGTGAAACAACGAAACAAAAGCTACTTAATGAGTATTTGGCTCATGGTAATGCATTATTAGTGGCAACGGGGGCGTTCTGGGAAGGGGTTGATGTTAGAGGGCAAGCCCTTAGCTGTGTTATCATTGATAAATTACCGTTTACAGCACCAGATGATCCATTATTAAAAGCACGTATTGAAGATTGTCGTATGCGTGGTGGTGATCCTTTTGCCGATGTCCAAGTACCTGATGCGGTGATCACCTTAAAGCAGGGTGTTGGGCGTTTGATCCGTGATACTAAAGACAAAGGCGTATTGATCATTTGTGATAACCGATTAGTAACAAGGCATTATGGCGCTGTATTTTTACGAAGTTTACCACCGATCCCTCGTACACGTAGTGTTGAAGGGGTTAGTGACTTTTTGTCTACTATTAATAACAATAACGTTATTGAAGATGACAACCAACATTCAGAGGCTTGAATGAGCACCAAAATTTTGGCAGTTGATACTGCAACTGAAAATTGTTCTGTTGCCCTATTAATGGGTGACGAAGTTATCTCTCGTTGTGAATATGCACCACGTGAGCACACAACAAAAATTTTGCCTATGGTAGATACAGTTCTGGCTGAAGCTGGTATCAAGCTAAACCAACTCGATGCATTGGCTTACGGCCAAGGCCCTGGTAGCTTTACTGGTGTTCGTATCGGCATTGGTATTGCGCAAGGTTTAGCGTTTGGTGCCGATTTACCTATGGTGGGCGTGTCAACATTAGCTGCAATGGCGCAAGGTACTTACCGTGTCCATCAAGCTGACAATGTATTATCTGCTATTGATGCTCGTATGGGCGAAATCTATTGGGGTCAGTACCAGCGTAAAACCGATGGTGACTGGCAAATTATCGGTGCAGAGCAGGTGATTGTGCCTGATGCTTTAGTTGAATCTGTTCAGACCGAAACGGGTATTTGGTTAATAGCGGGTACAGCGTGGGAAGTGTATGCTGATACTCTAGCTAAGTTACCTTTTGAAATGCAGCAGGGCTCGGTGTTATATCCTGATTCACAAGACATGGTTCACCTAGCGAAGTTTGCTTTTGCTCGTGGTGAAAGTGTTAGCGCAGAAGTGGCTAGTCCTGTGTATTTACGTGATACTGTGACATGGAAAAAACTGCCAGGTCGCGAATAATTAAATAAAGAGTAGTGGCGGGTGCTGCTACTTTTTCTTTATCCTAATTTTTTAAATGGATGATGAGAGGAGATTATGGTTACTATCAATCATGGTGTTATATCATTACCATCAAAACCATTTAGTTCAACCTCACAGACCTCTAGTACGAAAGCGAGCATTTCAAGTGATACGGTTTCATCAACGTCTGTTTTATCATCGTTATCGACAACACAACACGCAGAGTGGGCGAGTCAAGAATATCGTCAATTACAGTATGATCGCCCTGATGGTAAACATCAGAAAGCATTATCTATGTATATGGATGTCATGCTGCATGATAGAAAAGAACAACTTTCCGATCTGATCGGTATCAATATGGTTGTTTAAACCAACGAATACTTTCCTTATTATTCTCATCGTTATCACGTTAATTTAACGTGTCCGTAGACTATGCCTAAATAATTACTTTTGCTGTAATATTGAACAGTTATGTTGAGGTTTTATATGTTTCGCACGCTATTTCTTGGGCTGATATTAATCTTTATGGTAGGCTGCGCCAGTGTTCCAGCCAGCTTGCAGACCAAAACGAAAAATCCTATCACGGATTTACGCGTTATCACCGAGCATCCTACTGTAATGCAACATCAGGAAGTAAGGTTAGGTGGCATTATTGCTTCAATTAAAAATGAAGCAAAGCAAACACGCGTTGAAATAGTCGCATTGCCGTTAACCTCTGACGGTAGACCAATATTGAACAGTAAACCCCAAGGTAGATTTATTGCGAATGTACCTGGCTTTCTTGATCCTATCGAGTATGCCAAAGGACGTTTACTGACAGTTGTCGGGCAATATACTGAAATGCAAAAAGGTAAAGTTGGAGAGTACGATTATACTTTTCCTGTGGTAAATGCTTCAGGTGAGCAAATTTGGCAAGTACAGCAGCAAATTCAAATGGAAACACCAATGCGATTTAATCGTTGTATTGGCATTAACTGTGGATTTTGGGGCGATGATTACTTTATGCCACCGTTTGGCATTCAAGGGCGCGTGGTTGATAGAGTGATAATGTAAGTCATGGAAGTAACAACATTTAAGCTGGCTGAATTAGAATTAGCGGGACTGACCAATTTCTCATTATCGTCGCCGTTAGAGAATAACAAACCCGTATTGTTATTTATTCATGGTTGGCAAGATAATGCTGCGACGTTTTCATCACTTTGGTCACGACTAGAGGACGATTTTAATCTTGTTGCCATTGATTTGCCTGGACATGGTTTATCACAATCTCGAAGTGGGGATAACTATTATCACTTTTTCGATTATATTGATGATTTACACCAAGTCATTACACAGCTCCCCACCACTCGCGTGTGTCTTGTTGGCCACTCATTAGGGGCGATTATTGCCAGTTGTTATAGCGCAGCTTATCCTCAATCAATAGATAAGTTGGTATTAATTGAAGGCTTATCGCCATTAGTGGAAGAGGCCGAACAAACGGTTGAGCGGTTAAAGTGTGGGATTAAAAGTCGACAGCAATACCGTAAAAGTAGTGAACGTCGTAAAGCAAGAGCAATGAGCTCTTTTACTGAAGCTTTACAATTACGTGCCAACGTTAATGATTTACCCATGGCATGTTTAGAGCCTGTTGTGAAGCGGGCAACGGTTAAGCGTAATGGGCTGTGGTACTGGCGACATGACCATCGCCTGCGTTGTGAATCACTCTACCGGATGACACAACAACAAGCACAAGCAATTATGTCGTCAATAGAAGCACCCATTTATTCGATTGTCGGAAGTCATGGATTTCCTCAACTGCGTGATGATCCGCAGGATAAATACAAGCTTCAACAGTTTTCACAGGTAGTGATTGACGGGGGGCATCATTGCCATTTAGAACAGCCAGATACAGTATCGAATTGTATTAGGGCTTTTATTTCCCTCGAGAGAGATTAATCTTCGCTTTTCAATGAGTAGCTTCAAAGTTTCTACTCAGTTAATTTGGCAAGATGTTAATTATAAGTTAAGTATACTGTACTTGAATGTAAACGCATGTTTGATTTATACGTACAGTATTTACCTGTATTCCTGTATAGGTATTAAAGCAGTCTAATAATAAGGAGAATGCGAGTGGATAAGGTTTGGCTTAGCCGCTATCCGAATGATGTACCGGCAGAAATTAATCCGGATGCATATTCATCATTAGTTGATATGTTTGAACAATCAGTACGTAAATATGCTGATCAAACTGCTTTCATTAACATGGGACAAGTTATGACCTTCCGTAAATTGGAAGAGCGTAGCCGTGCCTTTGCAGCTTACCTTCAAAATGAATTGAAGCTACAAAAAGGTGACCGTGTTGCTGTAATGATGCCAAACTTACTGCAATATCCTATCGCGCTATTCGGTATTTTACGTGCAGGTTGTGTTGTGGTTAACGTCAACCCGTTATACACCCCACGTGAGTTAGAGCACCAATTAAATGACTCTGGTGCAAAAGCCATTGTTATCGTGTCTAACTTTGCTCATACCCTTGAAGCTGTTGTTAAAAATACAGGTGTTAAAAATGTAATTTTAACCAGCCTTGGCGACCAATTGTCTCGTCCAAAAGGTACTTTGGTTAACTTTGTTGTTAAGTACATTAAGAAAATGGTGCCTAAGTACCATTTGCCGCATGCGACTTCAATGCGTATCGCACTGCGTAAAGGCCGTCGTATGCAGTATGTTAAGCCATTTATTACTGGCGATGACATGGCATTTCTTCAATATACAGGTGGTACAACAGGCGTCGCTAAGGGTGCAATATTAACGCATCATAATATGGTGTCTAATGTCATGCAGGCGAAAGGTGCATATGGTCCTGTGCTAACAGAGGGGCGTGAGCTCATTGTTACCGCTTTACCGCTTTATCATGTATTTGCATTGACAGTAAACTGCTTATTATTAATGGAAATGGGCGGTCAGAACTTACTGATCACGAATCCACGTGATATTCCCACTTTTGTCAAAGAGCTTCAACGTTATCAATTTACAGCAATTACAGGTGTGAACACCTTATTTAATGCGCTGATCAACAATGAAGATTTCCAAGAGCTCGATTTTAGTAATCTACGTCTTTCTGTTGGCGGCGGTATGGCGGTGCAACGTGCTGTTGCTGAAAAGTGGCAGAAAATCACCGGTAATTACTTATTAGAAGGGTACGGTTTAACCGAGTGTTCACCACTGGTTGCAGCATACCCTTATGATTTGACGCAATATAACGGTTCAATTGGCCTGCCTGTCCCTTCAACTGAAGTGCGTATGGTTGATGATGAAGGTAATATTGTGGGTATCGACGAAGTCGGTGAATTACAAGTTCGTGGTCCTCAAGTCATGAAAGGTTACTGGCAGCGTCCTGAAGCCACTAAAGAAGTATTAACAGAAGATGGTTGGCTATCGACGGGTGATATCGTTAAATTTGATGATGAAGGCTTTTTGCATATTGTCGATCGTAAGAAAGATATGATCTTAGTGTCAGGTTTTAACGTTTATCCTAATGAAATCGAAGATGTTGTAGCGCTACATGACAAAGTGCTTGAAGTCGCAGCGATCGGTCAGGCTCATGAAGTGTCTGGAGAAGTGGTTAAGATATGTGTGGTGAAACGCGATCAAAGCCTCACAAAAGATGAATTGATAGCGCATTGTCGTCAACATTTAACAGGTTATAAGATACCTAAAATTGTTGAATTTATGGATGACTTGCCAAAAACCAATGTAGGTAAGATTCTACGTCGCGTATTGCGTGAAGAGTCTGATAAAAAAGCACAACAATAAGTGTTTGCGATAATAAATATGTAAAAAAGCCCATCAGTTTTTGCTGAAAAGTGTTATTACATACTATTGCGCGATATTATAGATGCCGACATTACGTCGGCATTTTTCTTAATATAATTTACAAAAAGGTTAATGATTTAGCCCCACACCGAAAAGGTATCATGTGAACTTCGAGATAATTACAACAACCGAGCAATTACAACAGCGTTGTGACTCAGCCAGAACGCACTCTGCCGTTATGCTTGATACGGAATTTGTCCGTACTCGTACGCTATACCCGCGTTTAGGTTTGATTCAATTATTCGATGGTGAGCAGTTATCGTTAATTGATCCATTAGAAGTGGAAGACATGGAGCCATTGTGGGCACTGTTACGTGATCAATCGGTGATGAAAGTGCTTCACGCCTGTGGTGAAGATCTAGAAGTATTTCAGCATCATGCCGGTTGTTTACCAACACCAATGTTTGATACTCAGTTAATGGCAGCTTTCCTTGGACAAGGTATTTCAACGGGCTTTGGTGCATTAGTGAAAGAATACGTTGGTGTTGAGCTTGATAAAGGCGAAGCGCGTACCAATTGGCTTGCACGTCCATTAACGGCAAAACAACTCGATTATGCCGCTGCCGATGTTTATTACTTAAAACCGTTGTTTGAAAGTTTATTAGCTAAGGTTGAAGAACGGGGCTATATGGAAGCATTACAGCAAGAATGCCTATCTGTAATACACCGCCGTATTAAGCCCGTTGATCCAGAAAAAGCGTATCTTGATATTAAAAACGCATGGCAGTTAAACCCACAGCAACTTGCTGTTTTGCAAAAAGTTGCAGCTTGGCGAGTACGTGAAGCGCAGAAACGGGATATCGCATTAAACTTCATTGTCAAAGAATTACATTTATGGAAATTAGCGCGTTTTAATATTAAATCACGAGCTGAGCTTGAGAAAGCAGATTTTGAGCCAATGGAGATCCAACGTCACGGTAACCGTTTATTGAAAATGGTGCATGATTGCGATCGTATTGCAGCGCAAGATTATCCCGCGAAAATAGAGCGTTTGGTTGATTTCCCACATTATAAGCAGATGGTAAAATCCATCAAAGACGTAGTAACAGATGTTGAAAAAGAGACCGGTTTAGCGCCTGAGTTCTTAGCTTCTAAAAAGCAGATCCACCAAGTATTATCTTGGGCATGGAAGTATCAGCGTCAAGATGAAAAACGTCCTGAAATGTTGAAAAACTGGCGTCGTGATTTATTTGAGCAACGTGTATTAAAGTTATTAGACGAAAAAGCCTAATTGATTACTACGTCCTAAAAGAAAAAACCCGCCATCTGCGGGTTTTTCTGTATTAACGTTCTTCGTCAGGTAACGTCACGTTAAGTTCGAGTACGGATAAATCTTCCTCTTTATGATCAAGGTTCACAGACACTTGATTTGGGTCGATTTGAACGTACTTACTGATCACATCTAAAATATCTTGTTTTAGCTGGGGTAGGTAGGCTGGAGCCGGTTGTCCAGCACTACGACGTTCAGCGACAATAATCTGTAACCTTTCCTTTGCTACATTCGCTGTTTTCGTCTTTTTCGGGCGGAAAAACTCGAGCAGTGCCATATAAAGTTAGCCTCCAAATAAGCGTTTTAGGAAGCCTTTCTTCTCTTCCTCTAAGAATTTAAATGGGCGTTCCTCACCCAATAAGCGTGCTACTGTATCTTCATAAGCAATGCCAGCATCAGATTCTTTATCGAAAATAACGGGCTCACCCTTGTTAGATGCGTTTAGCACAGCTTGGCTTTCAGGAATAACACCTAAAAGAGGGATGTGTAAAATTTCTTCAACATCTTGAACGCTTAGCATTTCACCTTGCGTTACACGTGTCGGGTTATAGCGTGTTAGTAGTAAGTGTTGTTTAACTGCGTCTTTACCATCTTCTGCTCGGCGAGACTTAGAATCTAGAATACCTAAAATACGATCAGAGTCGCGAACAGAAGAGACTTCAGGATTCGTTGTTACAATCGCTTCATCAGCAAAGTAAAGTGCCATTAAAGCACCAGTTTCAATACCTGCTGGAGAATCACAGATAATGAAATCAAAATTCATTTTATCCAAGTCATTTAAAACACGCTCAACACCTTCACGAGAGAGTGCGTCTTTATCACGAGTCTGAGATGCAGGTAAAACAAAAAGGTTATCAACACGCTTATCTTTAATTAATGCTTGGTTCAGATTTGCTTCGCCGTTGATAACGTTTACAAAGTCATAAACGACACGTCGCTCACAACCCATAATGAGATCAAGGTTACGTAGACCAATATCAAAATCGATAACCGCCGTTTTTTTACCGCATAATGCTAGACCAGATGCAATGGCTGCGCTTGAGGTTGTTTTACCAACGCCGCCTTTACCTGAAGTAACAACGATAATTCGTGCCATTTACTAAATTCCTTATTAAAACTTTTATAAAGCAAGGTGCTCGATGCTAAGCGTATTATCAGTAATTGAAATTACAACACCCTTGCCCCAGAACTCATCCTGAATGTTATCACTTAGCCAGTAGTTTCCTGCAACTGAAATTAGTTCAGATTGCAAGTTCTGACAGAAAATTGTCGCTTCTAGGTCTCCGTTGGCTCCAGCTAATGCTCGACCACGTAACGTACCGTAAATATGAATGCAACCATCAGCAATAATTTCAGCGCCCGCACTCACATGGTTGAGAATGACAAGGTCACGATTTTTAGCATAAATCTGTTGACCAGAACGAACAGGAGTGCGAATGATAAGTGCGGACTCTCGGCCTTGAACTGGCTGAGAAGATGGCTCAGCCTCAGTAGATTCTACTGTTGTTTTTTCTTTCACCGTGCGTGCGGCATTCATAATAGCAAATCCAGCAGATTTTGCTTGATTTTGTAACGCTTGTTCTTTACAACCGCTGATACCTACAGGGATCATGCCCGCGTCGACAATTGCTCGTTTTAATTGCTCAAAATTAATATCTTTGCCTGCATTAGAGATATCGATAACAACGGGAGCTGATGCAAAGAAATTAGGTGCGAGTTCAATTTTTTCTTTTAGGTGATCGGTCGCTTTTTTGATATCACCATCAATTAAATGAAGCGCAGAGAGCGTAAATGAGCTCCCTTTAAGTTCAGTCGTCTTGGTCATGGTATTTATTATGGTTAATGTTTAAATTAACCATTCTTGTTGATTATCACAAAGGTACTAGCATGGTATATTCCCGAGCAGTTAGGGGCAAGTTATCCTTGCTTTGACATGGGAAATTCAGACAAAAGTCTCATCCTGTAGGGGGAAAAATAAACCAACGGGGAATGATACGTTAAAATAGCTGTCTGAAAGAATAAGCTTTAACAAATAGGTGAATTGAAATGTTGTGTGCAATCTATAAAAGCTTAAAAAAAGATAACACATATTTATATGTAAATAAGAAAGATGATTTCTCCGATGTGCCTGAAGTATTAATGAATACATTTGGTAAACCGCAATTTGTTATGGTGATAAAGTTAGAAGGGAGAAAGTTAGCCTTGGCCGATGTTGAAAAAGTAAAAGAAGCATTAAAGACCGTTGGTTTCTATCTTCAAGTTCCACCGCCAGTAACAAATTTATTGGATCAATATAAAGCCGAGAAAGCCGGCAGAGCTAATTAAGGTTATTATGCATAAGCGTTTTATATCGGCCGTTGTGGCCTTAGGACTAGGGATTTCCTCAACAGCTTTTGCTGCTGATGAAGGGTTTAACGCATATATAAATAAATTAAAAGCAGAAGCGCGTAGTAATGGTATTTCTGAGCCTATTCTCGATTCAGCTTTTAAAGGCATTACATTTACTCATCGTGCAGTAAAGGCAGATAAAAACCAACCTGAGAAAAAGTTAACATTAGATCAATATATTCCACGCGCTGTACCTGACTGGAAAGTAAAACAAGCACGTCGTTTATATCAAGAGAATAAAACAACATTAGATCGGATAGGTAAAGAATACGGCGTACAGCCACGTTTTATTGTTGCGTTGTGGGGAGTTGAAAGTAACTTTGGTAAATTACAAGGTAATTACCATGTTGTTGAAGCATTAACCACGTTGGCTTATGAAGGTCGTCGTGAAGCTTTATTTCGTAAACAAGTGATGGCGGCATTACAAATCCTTCAAGAAGGACATATTACGATTGATGAGATGAAAGGATCATGGGCAGGGGCGATGGGTCAATGCCAATTTATGCCAACATCTTATTTAACCTTTGCGGTTGATGGTAATAATGATGGTAAAGCTGATATTTGGAATACTAAAGCGGATGTTTTTGCATCTGCAGCGAATTACCTAAAAAAATCAGGTTGGAATGATAAATATACTTGGGGACGTCAAGTTAAGATCCCATCATCATTATCGGCCGATTTAAAAGGTACGGGTGTAGAAAAAACCAAAACACTAGCACAATGGCAAACACTCGGTGTTCGTACTATGAGTGGTGGGAATTTACCCAAAGAAGACATTGATGCATGGTTAATTCAACCTGATGACGAACATGGGCGTGCTTACCTTGTTTATGGTAATTACCAAACATTAATGAAATGGAATCGTTCTCATTATTTTGCTTTAGCTGTCAGCCATCTTGCTGATCGTATCTAATAGCTATAACCAATAATAAAAGGTTATCTGTATTGAAAGTCAGGCACTACTGCCTGGCTTTTTATTTTGATATGTGTTTTCTATATTTAAAAGCGAATAAATATTTGCCTAGACATATCTTTAAGCAATTCGAAAACAGCGTTGTTTAGATTGATGTCTATAATTCTTGGTTCATGACAGTATAAAAAAAGCCCAACTAAGTTGAGCTTTCTAAATATATGGTAGGAAATGAAATTAGATTTCAAATTCTTCTAAAGATTTACCATTTTCAAGTGCTTGCTTAAGCGCGCTTGGTGTACGGCCTTGGCCTGTCCACGTTTTTTCTTCACCGTTTTCATCGATGAATTTATATTTAGCTGGACGTGCAGCACGTTTTGCTTTTGGTGCTTTTGAAAGGCTTGCTAACAATTCTTCAGGGTCGATACCATCAGCTAATAGCATTTCACGGTATTGAGCTAGTTTTTCATTACGCTCATTTTCTTTTGCTTGTTCTTCTTCTTCAGCTTCAGCACGTTCTTGAACAACGGTAGTTAATTTCTCTAAAGCTTCTTCTAGTTGCTCTAAAGTATATTCACGAGAAAGTGCACGAAGACTACGAAGGTTTAAAAGTGCTTTCATTGCATCAGACATTTTTATATTTCCTGTTATTTTTAACTAACTGTAAATAATAATAGCAGTGTCGAATCATTTATTACAATAGTAATGCTTTTATTCATTATGTCAAAACACTTTAAACATTCTTTATTGTTAATTGTTAATAATAGCGATATTCGTATTTTTATAAAAATACGAATATCGGATTTATGCTTAATAGATGTTTAAATGGTTACAAAATGAAACATATCTGCTCGTAGGTTCATAATATTTAATGGGTGAAGCTATACTTAGATAAGATTATATTTATAAAGCAATGTTATTTGTTCTGTTGTTAAATGTTTCATGTGATGTTGTTGCAAATAATGAAACATTACGTAGAATAATCGCAACCTTGATGTAAGGTAGAGGCGCGTTATCTAATAGTAATTAACAAGAGGGTGAAACCAATGACGGTTAATGAAAGGAGCTAATGCCGAAGTAAGAGTGACGTCAAATCCTTTTTCTGGGGTTGTATTGAATAAGTGCAACACTGCCATAGTATATAATCATATTCACTATGGAGCGCTACTGTGAAAAGAGAAGAGCCAAGACGTTCTTCAAATATGGTTAACCGCCATGTTATCCAGTAGATCTCCAACCTAATTCGGTTGTCTTTGAGATCATGAATTTAGTAGATTACTCCCATTCATTAGTATCCATTATTCCTCCTATTGTTGCGTTAGGGTTAGCGATACTTTCTCGGCGTGTGTTAGTTTCTCTTGGTGCGGGTATCGTATTAGGAGCACTTTACTTAAATGACTTTTCATTTAACCATTCAGCTTCTTATTTAGGAGGCACTATACAAAACTTATTCATATCTGATGGTGGTATTAATACCTGGAATATGAGTATTGTTTTATTCCTCATTATATTAGGCATGACGACAGCATTGTTAACATTGTCTGGTGGTACTCGTGCATTCGCTGCATGGGCACAAACAAAAATTAAAACAAAAAGGGGCGCGAAACTGCTTGCTGCTTTTTTAGGTGTGTTTATTTTTGTTGATGATTACTTTAATAGTTTAGCGGTGGGTTCTATCGCTCGTCCCGTAACGGATCGCTATTACGTATCGCGTTCTAAATTGGCTTATATATTAGATTCAACAGCCGCTCCAATGTGCGTTCTAATGCCGGTATCGAGTTGGGGTGCGTATATAATTACGTTAATTGGCGGTATTTTAGTTACGCATGGAGTAACAGAATATACACCTTTAAGTGCCTTTTTAACGCTAGCGCCAATGAACTTCTATGCTATTTTTGCTTTAGCTATGGTTTTTGTTGTGTCTTGGTTCCAATGGGATATTGGACCAATGAAAAAACATGAGATGGCAGCAATGCATGGCCGTGGTTTTGATGAAGGCGGTGATGTTGATGAACAAGCAAAAGATTTAACTGACGAATTAGAAATTGTTGAAAGTACGAAAGGTAAAGTTGGCGATTTAATTTGGCCGATTGTTATTTTAATATTTGCCACGTTCTTTTTTATGGTTTTTACAGGCTATCAAGCATTAGCAGCAGATGGTAAATCTTTTGCTCTGCTAGGTGCGTTTGAAAATACTGATGTCGGTAAGTCACTTTGTCTTGGTGGTTTATTTGGCTTAGTTGCTGCGATTATTCCAGTCATTCGCCAGCGTATTGCATTTAATGAAGTTATTCGCACATTATGGATTGGTGCTAAATCCATGTTTGGTGCGATTTTAATTTTATTATTCGCGTGGAGTATTGGTAGCGTTATTGGTGATATGAAAACGGGTCAATATTTATCAACCCTTGTACAAGGGAATATTAACCCTATGTTATTACCGATGATCTTATTTTTATTATCAGGCGTGATGGCATTTTCTACAGGTACGTCGTGGGGCACGTTTGGCATTATGTTACCTATAGCTGGTGATTTAGCTGGGGCAACCGATATTACCTTGATGTTACCAATGCTAGCGGGAGTATTAGCAGGCTCTGTATTTGGTGATCACTGTTCACCGATTTCAGATACTACAATATTGTCTTCAACGGGGGCACGTTGCCATCATATTGATCATGTCGCAACGCAACTTCCTTACGCAGTTTCTGTCGCCTTTGTTTCTACTATTGGCTTCCTTGTGCTAGGTATGACTGACTCATTACCCGTAGCCTTCATCGCGGCTATAATTACTTTTATTATGGTTTGTGTGTTGTTTGCTTGGTTATCACGACGTACTTATGTCCCAACAGTAAAAAGCTGATTTTATCTCTGTTCTTTTAAGCCCATACACTTTTCATGAAAAAGAGTATGGGCTTTTTTGTAACTAATGTGTACTTGTTAAGTCTATCACTTTTCATTGTGAGTGAATTTCTGTAGCATCGGCGCAGTTTTTTTAAACCAATCGTATTACTAGGGAATCCTCATGGCCCAAATGTATTTCTATTACTCTGCAATGAATGCAGGGAAATCGACCACATTATTGCAATCCTCGTTTAATTATCGCGAAAGAGGAATGACCCCCGTTATTTTTACTGCTGCGATTGATGATCGCTTTGGTGTGGGTAAAGTCAGCTCTCGTATTGGTTTAGAAGAAGAGGCTGAGTTATTTAATGCAGAAGATGATTTATTCGAACGATTAAAAGCGTTATCAGATAAAGGTAAAATTGATTGCGTATTAATTGATGAATGCCAGTTCTTATCTAAAGCGCAGGTGTATCAATTAACGGAAGTGGTCGATAAACTCGATATTCCGGTTTTATGTTACGGCTTACGTACAGACTTCTTAGGTGAACTTTTTGAAGGGAGTCGTTACTTATTATCGTGGGCGGATAAGTTAGTTGAATTAAAAACAATTTGTCACTGTGGTCGCAAAGCAAACATGGTGATCCGTCAAGATGAAACCGGTCGTGCTATTGCTGATGGTGAACAAGTTGAAATTGGTGGCAACGCACGTTACGTATCAGTATGTCGATTACATTATAAAGAGGCATTAGGTCGTTAATTATTTAATGATAATAGGGATAGTCCTTTTTATCTTATCCAGTAATACGTAATTATTGCGAAACAAAAAGCCAGCTTATTTGGCTGGCTTTTTCATCGTAACTGACGATTGAATTATTTCTTATTATGACGCTCTTGCAGTTTATTCGTCACATCTGACAGTGATAAACCTTGATCTTGAAGTAGTACAAGCAGGTGATAGATCAAATCCGCTGATTCACATACTAATTCCGCTTTGTCACCCGACGTTGCCGCAAGCGCGACTTCAACACCTTCTTCGCCCACTTTTTGCGATATACGCTTGGTGCCACGGGCGTAGAGGCTAGCTGTGTAGGAAGACTCAGGATCTGCACCTTTACGACTCGCCAAGAGCTGCTCAAGTTGATGAAGGAAAACCAGTGACGGTGGCTGAGCATCACTTTCATCAGAATCAAAACAGGTGGTCGTGTTTAAGTGGCACGTTGGACCAATTGGATCGACGTGTACTAATAAGGTGTCTTGGTCACAATCAAGCTGAATACTTTTAAGTTGCAGTACATTGCCTGATGTTTCACCTTTCGTCCACAGGCGCTCTTTGGTGCGAGACCAGAAAGTGACTTGTTTAGTATCAAGTGTCTTTTGAAGCGCATCTTCGTTCATGTAGCCAAGCATTAGCACTTGACCACTGGCATTATCTTGAACAATAGCAGGGATCAGTCCGGCTACTTTTTCCCAATTGATTTTGGTTAATAAACTCATAGTCGGATCTCCACATTTTGCGTTTTCAGAAATTGCTTTAACTCACCAATGTTGATGATTTGTTTATGGAAAACAGAGGCAGCTAAGGCGCCGTCTACATTCGCAAGCTTAAAGGCATCGCTAAAGTGCTGCATTTCACCCGCACCACCAGAAGCAATTAAAGGCACGTCACATACACTGCGTACCATGTTGAGTTGCTCTAAGTCGTAACCATTACGTACGCCATCTTGGTTCATCATGTTCAGTACGATTTCACCCGCGCCACGACGTTGAACTTCTTCAACCCAATCACGTGTTTGCCATTGGGTAGCTTTGGTACGCTTTTCATCACCAGTAAATTGGTATACCTGATATTGACCTGTTTCAGCGTCAAAATAGGAATCAATACCGACAACGATACATTGCACACCGAACTTATCCGCCAATGTGGTGATTAATGTTGGATCTGCCAGCGCTGGTGAATTGATAGAGACTTTATCTGCACCAAATTGAAGAATACGGCTCGCATCGTCAGCAGATTTAATCCCACCTGCGACACAGAATGGAATATCAATCACTTCTGCAACGCGAGATACCCAGCTTTTATCAACAACACGACCGTCACTTGATGCGGTAATATCGTAGAAAACCAATTCATCTGCGCCTTCTTCAGCGTAACGTTTTGCCAGTGGTACAATGTCGCCAATGATTTCGTGGTTACGAAATTGGACACCTTTTACAACTTGACCATCACGTACGTCTAAACAAGGAATAATACGTTTAGCTAACATTGCGGTCTCCTTAATTGTTCCAGCATGTAAAGGCTTGATCGGCAGTAAACTTACCATCAAGTAGGGCGCGACCGACAATAACGCCAGCCACACCTGAGCCTTTTAATGCTGCAATATCATCAAGCGAGCCAATGCCACCAGATGATTGAAATTGTACTTGCGGGTACTGGCGACAAAGATCGACATACAGTTCGACATTTGAACCAGCCAATGTGCCATCGCGAGAAATGTCAGTACACAGCACGTGCTTTAAACCCACTTTTAAGAAATTTTCTAATAGCGCCTCAATAGTAACGCCTGAATCTTCTTGCCAACCAGAGACAGCGACAATGCGGTTACCGTTGTCATCAATGTTGATATCCAGAGCCAATACGATGTGTTCAGCACCGTATTTTTCCATCCAACCTTTTACCATTTCTGGTTGTTTAACGGCGGTAGAACCAATTACCACACGTTTAGCACCAGCGTTTAACAGATCTGCGACGTCTTGCTCGGTGCGTACGCCACCACCAATTTGTACATTGGCTGGTGTGCTTTTGAGTAGTTTTTCAATTAAAGATAACTGACGCGCTTGCGTATCTTTTGCGCCCGTTAAATCAACCAAATGTAGCCAGTTAGCGCCAGCTTGGTGGTAAAGATTAAATTGCTCTGCGGGATCGACTTTGTATTCTGTCACTTGACCATAGTCGCCTTGGAATAGACGAACGACTTGGCCTTCAATCAGATCTAATGCTGGAATAATCATAACAAGTCCTTTTGTTATCGTTATAGTTCGAGGAAGTTTTGAATGAGTTTCGCGCCAGCTTTACTTGAACGCTCTGGGTGAAATTGCACCCCGTAGTAATTGCCATTTTGCACTGCTGCGGTAAAGCTTTGACCATATTGCGCGCTGGCGATGGTTTTGCCACCTTGCTGCGCGGTATGATCAAATACAGGCATGGCGTAACTATGAACGAAATAAAAATAGCTTCCCGCAGGAATACCTTTAAATAGTGGGTGATTATCTTCCGGTGTAATGGTGTTCCAGCCCATATGTGGCAGCGGTAACCCCTCTGCTTGGATTTTCTCTACAGAAGCATTACACAAATCTAAGCAGGGAATAATTTCACTGCCATTTTGCCCGTGCTCTTGCGACGCTTTACCCAGTAATTGCATACCTAAACAGATACCTAATAATGGCTTAGTCACTTGCTTGACTAAGCCAACTAAATCACGCTGTTGTAGGTTCTGCATTGCTTCACTGGCGGTACCGACACCCGGAAGAAAAAGTTTATCGGCAGCAAGTACAACTGCTGGATCTTTGCTGACTTCTACTTGATAGCCAAGACGTTCAATAGCAAAGCGAACAGAAGAGACATTGGCACAGCCGGTATCAATAATGACGACGCGCTGCTGAGTATTGGTTGTTGTCATTACAACACTCCTTTACTGCTTGGTAGCTCGTTACCTTCTACTTTAATCGCTTGGCGTAATGTGCGCCCGAAAGCTTTAAATAGGCTTTCAACAATGTGGTGGTCGTTATTACCTGATGATGATAAGTGCAGAGTACAAGCGAGCGTATCAGTTAAAGATCGGAAGAAGTGCGGCACCATTTCCGTTGATAAATCACCGACTTGATCACGACTAAATTGTGCTTCAAATTTTAAATACGGACGACCAGAGAGATCTAACGCGCATTGTGCTAAACACTCATCCATCGGTAGGCTAAAGCCAAAGCGGCCAATTCCACGTTTATCACCTAAGGCTTTTTTCAACGCTTCGCCTAACGCAAGTGCAGCATCTTCAACACTGTGGTGATCATCGATGTGTAAATCACCATCAACGGTTAAGGTCATTTGAAAACCGCCGTGCGTGGCGATTTGATCTAACATGTGATCAAAAAAGCCAAGGCCAGTTGAAATCGTATTACCGCCCGTTTGATCTAAATTCACTTTAACGCGAATGTCAGTTTCTTTGGTGGTTCGTACTACTTCAGCAATGCGAGGTTGGGTGGTTAAATCCGTTAATATCTGCATCCAATTCATGGTTTCAGGGTTGTACTGTATACCACGAATTGCCATATTTTCAGCAAGCTGTAGATCGGTAATCCGATCACCAATGACTGCAGAGGTTTCAAAGTCGACGCGACCTTGTTGAAGGTACTCTTTGACCAGTCCAAGTTTAGGCTTACGGCAGCTACAACCTTCGTTATCAAAGTGAGGACAGATCAGCACATCGCTAAATACTACACCTTGTGATTCGAAGATTTCCATCATCATGTTATGTGGCGCATCAAAATCTGCCTGTGGGTAGCTATCTGTACCTAAACCATCTTGGTTTGTCACCATCACTAGTTTGTAGCCTGCGTTTTGCAAAGCAAGTAGGGCAGGAATCACATTCGGTTCAAATTTAAGTTTGTCTAAACGGTCTACTTGAAAGTCTACTGGCGGCTCAACAATTAAGGTGCCGTCACGGTCAATAAATAAAATCTTTTCCTTGCTCACAATCAATGTCCTTATTGTTGTTCTAATTGGCTACGAATAAAGGCGAGAGTTTTCTCACACTCATCGCGGTTACCTACACTGATTCGAATACAGTTTTCAATCGGAGAGCGGCGTAAAATAATGCCGTTATCCCATAATGCTTTAAAGAGTTGATCTGCATTAGGGAATTCAACCAGTAGGTAATTACCGTAGCCATCAAATACGGTTACGCCATCTAACATGCTTAAACCCGCTTGTAAGTAAGCGCGGTTAGCACTGATATCAAGCACTTGGAATTTTGTTCGTGCTCGACCTGCTTCCGATAGGGCTTGGACTGCAATTTCAGTGACAGGTACAGGTACGGGGTAGGGGGCAATCACTTTAAGCAAAACATCGATAATATCGCTGTTAGCAATGGTAAAGCCACAGCGCAAACCCGCTAGTGCAAACGCTTTTGATAACGTACGAAGAATGACTAAATTAGGGTAGCTTGACAGTAAATCGCTGGCGCTTTCTTCTAAGCAGAAATCGATATAGGCTTCATCAACAACGACTAGGGCTGAGTTTACTGTCATATCGAGCAGGGCTTCAATGTCTTTACGTGCTAACAAGTTACCTGTCGGGTTATTCGGGCTACAAACGAAAACTATTTTTACGCCATCAAGGTTTTGTGAAATGGCCTCTAAATCTAATTGCCACTTGCTTGTGAGCGGAATAACTTTCGCATTTACATCGTAAGTTTCAGCACTGATGGCATACATGCCATACGTCGGTGGACAATATAAAATACTGTCTTGGTTTGGCTCACAAAAAGCGCGGATCAGAAGTTCGATACCTTCATCGGCACCACGTGAGGTTAACACTTGCTCGGGTTTTACATTGGCATAGTCTGCGTAGGCATTGATTAATGCTGGTGGCTGACATTCGCTGTAACGGTTTAATCGAGCAAGACTAATGCTGTACTCGTTATCAAACGGCGATTCGTTGGCGTTTAACCAAATATCTCCGTTGCCGCCTAATCGACGGGCTGATTGGTAAGGGGTTAATTCACGTACTGTTTTACGTGCTAGTCTTGCCATCGTCATGATTTATCCCTCACGCTTAGCCGTTAATTTTTCAACACGGATTGTTACTGCACGTTTGTGGGCATCAAGACCTTCAGCATCGGCAATCGTGGTTACTGTTTTTGCTAACCCCAGTAGGCCATCCGCAGACAGCTCTTGTACTGTCATACGCTTAGAAAAGTCAGCCAAGCCTAAACTTGAATAAGTCCGTGTATAACCATAGGTTGGTAATACGTGGTTAGTACCAGATGCATAATCACCAACAGATTCAGGTGACCAGTTACCTAAGAAAATAGAGCCAGCATTGTCAAGTAATGGCACTAAATCACGTGGCGTACGGGTTTGAACAATTAAGTGCTCAGGCCCATAGTTGTTAGAAATCGCAATACACTGCGGTAATGTTTCAGCGACAATTAATAGGCTTGAGCCTAATGCTTCTTTAGCAATATCTGCACGTGATAATTGAGCTAGTTGACGTTGAATAGCATCTGCTGTTTTATCAGCAATCACTGGATCAGGCGTAACCAAAATGACTTGAGAATCAGGGCCATGCTCTGCTTGGCTAAGTAAGTCAGCAGCGATAAAGTCAGGATCTGCGCTGCTATCAGCAATCACTAATACTTCAGAAGGGCCTGCTGGCATATCAATAGCAGCACCACGGAAATCATTACTTACTTGACGTTTAGCTTCTGTTACAAAGGCATTGCCTGGGCCAAAAATCTTATCGACTTTAGTGACGGTTTCGCTGCCGTAGGCCATTGCCGCAACGGCTTGTGAACCACCGACGTTGTAAACATCATCGATGCCACATAATTTGGCAACGTATAAGATTTCATCTGCAATAGGCGGTGGAGAGCACAGCACCACTTTTTGGCAACCTGCTATTTTAGCGGGCACGCCGAGCATTAATACGGTTGATGGTAGTGGTGCACTGCCTCCTGGAATATACAAACCGACTGAATTAACAGGGCGTGTCATTTGCTCACAGATGATACCTGGCTGTGTTTCTACACGAAGTGTCGGTTGCTTCTGTGCTTTATGGAAGGTACTGATATTGTTAAAAGCTTGCTGTAGCGCTTCTTTCATCTCTGTACTTAATCGAGCACATGCATCGTCGATTTCTGTGTCACTGACTTTGATGGATGCTGGACGAATACCATCAAATTTTTCTGTCAGTTCCAGTAAAGCTTCATCACCACGTTCACGGACATCGCTAATAATGCCAGAAACAATAGCGCTAATATTAGCGCCATTATTTACGGCTGGTCGAGCAAGAAGATTTTCTCGCTGACTTTCACTTAAGGATTGCCATACAACTGTCTTCATCGATTACTCCATCATTTTCTCGATTGGCAATACTAGAATAGAGCTTGCGCCTAATTCTTTTAGTTGTTCCATTGTTTCCCAGAATAGGTTTTCAGAACTCACTAAATGGATAGCAACACGAGATTTGTCTTCAGCAAGAGGAAGTACCGTTGGATCTTCAGCGCCAGGTAGTAGCAGTTTAATTTGCTCTAGACGATCAGTTGGCGCATGTAGCATGATGTATTTTGATTCTTTTGCTTGGATCACACCTTGCATACGGGTCAGTAAGCGTTCAATTAATGCTTGTTTTTCTGCATCGAGTGTCTGCGTTGATTGGATCAGTACCGCTTTTGAACGCAGGATCACTTCTGCTTCTTTAAGACCATTCGCTTCAAGTGTCGCACCAGTCGAAACTAAATCACAGATGGCGTCAGCAAGCCCAGCTCGTGGAGCAACTTCAACAGAGCCGTTTAGCATACAAGTGCTAAATTTAACGCCCAGTTCATCCATATAGCGTTTAACTAATTGCGGATAAGTCGTTGCAATACGTTTGCCGTTTAAATCTTGAGGACCGTTGTACTTAGCATCTTTATCAATTGCGATAGAAAGGCGGCAACCACCAAAATCTAGGCGGCGTAGTTTTATATAATCTGATGGTTCACCGCGAGCAGCACGTTCAAGGCCAACTTCTTCAAGTTCATTTTCACCAATCACACCTAAATCAACTACACCATCCATGATCAGACCAGGAATGTCGTCATCACGAACAAGTAGCAAGTCTATAGGCATGTTTTCAGCGTGAAC
Source organism: Photobacterium sp. GB-50 (assembly GCF_003026755.1). Lineage (NCBI taxonomy): Bacteria > Pseudomonadati > Pseudomonadota > Gammaproteobacteria > Vibrionales > Vibrionaceae > Photobacterium > Photobacterium sp. GB-50. Next base: position 312,353 of record NZ_PYNX01000001.1, on the reverse strand, counting down.
AACAAGACGTTCGCCTACCATGTTAAATTTCACACCACAGCGTTTAAGCAGTGTTTGACACTCTTTACTTAGACGGCCTTTTTTCTGAATCGCAATGCGTAATCGTTGTGTTTGCATAGTCATTTCCCTGTCCTAATTCACTTAATTCAAAATCTGGTATTAAAAAACCCTCGGAAGCTTGTATCTTCCGAGGGTCTGAATTTGATTATTCCTTGTGACCACTGGAAGAGTATGTTGTCTTCCAGGGTGAGGCGTATCCTCCCGAAAGACTAGTCAGGATGGTGATGAATATGATTGTTAGTCATTTGGATACGCATAATAAATCTCGTTAATAAATAATAGTGTTACTTTCTTGTTACCCACACTAACTAAGAGTGTTAGATAATGCAACATTATTTTTAACCTTTTATCTTATTTATTTTTCTTTTCGAAAATAGTTTCGGCGTTGTCGCAATTGTAAGAATAAGTTTCCTAACTTATTGAGTTTTAGGTGGTTAAATTAATTATGTCGAAAGAAGTAAGAGCAAGGTAAGTTATTGGTTCAGTACATAGTTTTGTGTGAATAGCATACTTAAATAAGAAAACCGACGCTAAGATCGGTTTCAGTGAGAAGAATGTTAACGCTGTATTAACCACAACATTTTTTATATTTCTTACCGCTTCCGCATAAGCAAGGGTCGTTACGACCGACAGTTTTCTCACTTTTAACGGGAGCTGGTGGAGCTGTTTGCTCTACTGGTGGTGGTTCTGGGTATTCACCATCAATGTAAAACCAACATAACTTATTATCTTTTTCTTGCTGTAAAAAACGTGAACGTTCTTGCAGGATATATTCATTGCCTGCTTCTTTGTACATGGCTTTAAATTCAACAAAACCTTCGCCACTTTCAGCGATTTCACTGTTTAGAACATCTAACCCTAACCATGTTAAGTGTACTGATTCTGCAATGGCATTGCGGTGCTGTTCTGCTTCACAACTAGAGTGATAAGTTTGAACGACAAAATCAACTAACCCAAGCACATGAGCACTGTAACGTGCACGCATCAGTTGTTCTGGGTGTTTTGCTTTTGAATGATCAAGATGGATAGGTTTACAGCACTCAATAAGGGGCTTATTACTTCCACAAGGACACATTGATGTGTGTTTAGACATGTTTATTTAGCCGAGGATTGCTCATATTCAGTAGACCATTTTACTGATTCTAAATAGTAGTCTGCAATGCTTGATTCATTGATTTTCAATGCCGCACTGTATTTTTTAACTAATGGCCAATTTGCCTGATCGTAAGCATCTGTTAAGTTTAGTATTGCGCCTAAAGGACCGGCACGTTTAGTTAACGCTAACTTAACTTGCTCGCTTAAAGGGAGGAGCTCTATCAACTCTTCTAATGGTTGATCAAGCAAAGAGTCTAATAAGGAAAATAACCCAGTAAGAAAGGCTTGGTTACCATTATCTTTGGGTACTCGGGTCCGATATAACTGCTCACAAAAATGTGCACGTTGGAGTGATAAGTTATAAAGAGATTGAGGTTTATTTTCAACCGCATGCGAGGTTGCGACAAATGTGACAAAACGTCGTAGTTGATCTTCACCAAGAAAAATTAACGCTTGTTTAAAAGAGGTCACTGGCTTTGAGCGCGTTGATGTTAGCGCATTGACGTGACGAAGTAATTTGTACGATAAGGTTAAATCAGTAGCAATAATTTCTTCAATTTTGTCAAAATCAACATCAGTAACACAAATTTCTTTAAACAAACGTAATGTTGTTAAAGATGAGGGTTTTAATGACTTTCGTTGGATCATTTCTGGCTTGCTGAAAAAGAAGCCTTGGAAAAGATCAAAGCCCGCATCATAAGCTTGTTGGTATTCTTCTTGGGTTTCTACTTTTTCGGCTAAGAAACGTAGTTTTGTTTTTTCTTTATAGAATTGAATAAATCGTGCGGCTTTTTCAATACTGATAAGACGAATATCGAATTTAATAATATGGATATAGGGAAAAAAGCGAGTCCATTGTTTATTAGGGATAAAATCATCAAGTGCGAGTGTGTAGCCTTTTTGATGAAGTTTCTTTATAGCTTCAAAAAGCTCGTCAGTTGGTTCACAGTTTTCAAGAATTTCGATGATGAAACTTTGTTTTGGGAAAAGAAGAGGTGTACCTGATATTATTGAACTATAAGGGAAATTAACAAATGCGCGTTTGCCTGATGTTAATTGCGCTTCTCCAGCAGAACTGAAAAAGTTATCGTTAAGCAGACGGTTTGTAGCTTGCTCATCACCAATATTTGGAAAGCAGTTATCTGGGCCATCCCTAAATAAAAGTTCGTAGCCAATAGTTTGCTTATTTCTGTTTAAAATGGGTTGTCGAGCAATATATGAGAACATTGAAATCTACAGAAAAGTCCAAAAAAATAAAATCGTTTTAGTATTGTTGTTATTAGTTAGATCATATCAAATTTATATATTTCACAAAGTGATGTTTTTAACACTATTTAAATAAAATATTGAAGCGACAAGCACATCACGTTTACAGATGGTTAAAATAATCAAACCTTATAAATATATTAGCACATAAAACCATTATAAATAATGAAAATGGTGTAAGATCTGTTTTGAGTTCATAATATTAGTGTTTAAACATTCACTCTTGTCGTGAATTGTTTGATCTACCTTTTAAATTTTCTATCAAATCGTATTTGTACTAGTTATGTCTATATTTGCCTTGATACAAGCGGGATTGCTTGTTGGTGGTAGTGTTTTTATTGTGATGCTTATTAGAGCTTGGCGAAGAAACCGAAAGCAGGAAGCAAATACACGTATTATTCCCGTCGCCTTGATTGGTGGTTTTGCAAACTTCTGTGACACTCTTGGTGTTGGAAGTTTCGCTATTATGACAGCAGGTTATAAACAATTTAAGCTTATTGATGATCAAGTTCTTCCCGGAACATTGAATTGCCAAGCGGTGTTAGCCACGGTCGTACAAGCACTTATTTTTCTTACTGCGGTGAATGTGGATGCAGTTACCTTATTAAGTCTTGTTGTTTCAGCGTGTTTAGGGGCAACCGTCGGTTCGCGTTTAGTTTCTAATTGGGATCGCCAACTTATACGTATTGTGATGAGTGGTGCTTTGTTGGTGGTGGCGGGCTTAATGCTTGCGGGTCAGTTAAAGCTATTCCCTCTTGGCGGAACCAGTTTAGGCTTAACAGGATGGAAGTTGGCAGTCGGTATTGCTGGTAACTTCTTATTTGGCGCATTAATGACGGTAGGTATTGGTTTATACGCACCATGTATGACGATGATCTACATGCTAGGTATGAATCCGCTTGCTGCGTTCCCTGTGATGATGTGCTCATGTGGATTTTTAGGCTTCTTTTCTGCTGGTGGTTTCTTACGTCGAGACAAAATTAATAGTCGAGCGTCAGTGGCGGTTGCAATAACAGGGCCTATCGGTGTGGTGATTGCAGCCTATTTAGTGAAATCGCTAGATATGAAGGTATTGGCTTGGCTTGTTTGTGGGGTTGTCTTCTATACCTCTTTGACGATGTATCGTTCTTGGGCAGCTGATCGAAAACAGCTCAAGCAAGTCAATGTTGAAGAAAAGATCGCATAAAAAGAAAGGTACGCAGTGCGTACCTTTTTTATTGCTGCTGATTAGTATCAAAATTACGGGTTTCTAGCTGATAACCATCAGGCGTAACGACTAATACCGAACCATGTTCATACCAATCACCGAGGACAATACGTGAGGCTGGCTTATTATCAATAGTGAGTGAATGAATATCTGGTCGATGGGTGTGACCATGGATCATTTGATCAACATGGAAAGCTTGCATCAATCGCACCACTTCACTTTGTGTGACGTCCATGATGGATTGGCTCTTCATCTGATTATTTTTACTACTATTACTTCTAAACTTCTCACCAATTTTAATACGACGAGAAAGAGGAATGCGGAAGAATAACCATTGAATAAACTTGTTATGCACTTTTTTACGGTAACGTTGATACGCTTCGTCTTCTATGCATAAAGTGTCACCATGGAGGATTAAGGTTGGTTTTCCGTACAGCTCAACAATGCAATGTTCAGGAAGTAACTGAACCCCCGTTTGTTGGCTAAAACGTTTACCAATTAAAAAGTCGCGATTACCATGGATAAAATAGCAAGGAATCCCCGAGTCAGTGAGGGCTTTAAAGGCCTGTTTGATTTGTTGTAAAAAAGGCGAGTCTTCATCATCACCAATCCACATTTCAAACAAATCCCCGAGCACGTATAAGGCGTCAATATCTTTTGTGTCTTCTGCCATAAATCGCAAAAAACATGCTGTCATATCGGGACGCTCAGCACTTAAGTGCAGATCTGAAATAAATAGTGTTGTCATAATAGAAAAAGGGCGGCTAATGCCACCCTTAATATCAATGAAGACTTATTCTTCGATAGTTACGCTTTCGATAACAACATCTTCAACGGGTACATCAGAGTGGTAACCGTGACGGCCTGTTTTCACAGCCTTAATCTTGTTAACTACATCCATACCTTCAACCACTGCAGCAAATACACAGTAGCCCCAACCGCTCATGTTTTCACCAGTAAAATCAAGGAAGTTGTTGTCTTTTACGTTAATGAAGAACTGAGAGCTAGCAGAGTGAGGAGCGTTAGTACGCGCCATTGCAAGTGTGCCTGTCTTGTTGCTTAGGCCATTGTTTGCTTCGTTTTGAATTGGAGCGCGAGTTTCTTTCTCTTCCATACCAGGAAGCATGCCGCCACCTTGAACCATGAAACCATCAATAACACGGTGGAAAATAGTACCGTTGTAGAAACCATCACGGCAGTATTGAAGGAAGTTTGCACACGTTTGAGGTGCTTTGTCTTCGAATAGGTTAATTTTGATGTCACCAAAATTTGTGTGAAGGGTAATCATGATCTTTTCCTTTAATGGAGTATTTTTCTTTAAGTCTTGAATATTAACTTACCATAGCCTGCTCAGACAAACATTACCCGATTAATCGGTGGCTAATGGTTAAAATAGCATTCATTAAAGGATTTTCCTTGCCAACAAAAGGCATAAAAGGTGTAATTACCCTTCGAATTTGTAATCCTACTACTATGAGTAATGAAGAGACATGTTAAAGATCTATAACTCGCTCACACGACAGAAAGAGGCATTCACCCCAATCCAGCCTGGCAAAGTAGGCATGTACGTCTGTGGAGTAACGATCTACGATTTGTGTCACATCGGACACGGTCGTACGTTTGTATCTTTTGACGTGGTTTCTCGTTACCTGCGCTATTCTGGTTATGATTTAACATTTGTTCGTAATATCACTGATATCGACGATAAAATCATTAAGCGTGCCGCTGAAAATGGCGAAAGTTGTGATTCATTAACTGAGCGTTTGATCGGTGAAATGCATGCGGATTTTGATGCGTTAGGTATGAAACGTCCAGACGTTGAACCACGTGCGACACAGTTTATCGCAGAAATTATCGCGCTTTGTGAGCGATTAATTGAACGTGGTTTTGCTTATGTTGCTTCTAATGGCGATGTCATGTTTGAAGTGAGCAAGTATGAAGATTACGGTCGTTTATCTAAGCAAGATCTTGACCAACTTCAAGCAGGTGCGCGTGTTGATATTGATATGGCAAAACGTAGCCCGCTAGATTTCGTTTTATGGAAAATGTCTAAACCAGGTGAACCTACGTGGGAATCGCCATGGGGCCCAGGTCGTCCAGGTTGGCACATTGAATGTTCAGCAATGAACTCTGCAATCTTAGGCGATCACTTTGATATTCACGGTGGTGGTTCAGATCTTCAGTTCCCACACCATGAAAACGAAATCGCGCAATCTTGCTGTGCACATGATACCCAGTATGTAAATACTTGGATGCACAGTGGCATGGTAATGGTTGACCGCGAGAAGATGTCTAAGTCATTAGGTAACTTCTTCACGATTCGTGATGTATTAAACCACTACGATCCTGAAACGGTACGTTACTTCCTAATGTCTGGTCACTACCGTAGCCAGCTAAACTACAGCGAAGATAACTTGAAACAAGCGCGTTCTGCACTTGAGCGTCTATACACGTCGCTTCGTGGTTTAGACACATCAGTTGAAGCGGCTGGCGGTGAAGAGTTCGTTACTCGCTTTAAAGAAGCGATGGATGATGACTTTAATACACCTGAAGCTTATTCAGTACTGTTTGATATGGCGCGTGAAATTAACCGTTTGAAAACAGATGATGTTGCTACGGCTTCTGCATTAGGTGCACGTATGCGTGAGCTTGCTGATGTACTTGGTCTTCTATCTCAAGAGCCTGAAGCTTTCCTACAAGGTGGTGCTGGTGAAGATGATAATGTGGCTGAAATTGAAGCATTGATTCAACAACGTCTCGATGCGCGTGCAGCAAAAGATTGGGCTGCAGCAGATGACGCTCGTGATAAGTTATTAGCAATGGGCATTATTTTAGAAGATGGTGCACAAGGCACAACATGGCGTCGTAAGTAATTACATCCCCATAAGAAAAAACCGAGCTAAGTGCTCGGTTTTTTTATATCAGTAATATAAATACGAATTAAGCATCGGTACTTTTGAGTGCGATTGCTGGTGGCCTAATGCCGTTACGTGCAAATTCTTCCATTACACGCAGTGTAATATCAGTTTCAAATAACTTTTCATATTTGGTATCAACCACATAAGCTTTACAAGTCAACATGATAGCTAGGTAGTTATCGGTGATCGTTTGCTTTACTAAAACCGTTACAGGTTTTGGTAGGTGAATATAACGGCTTGATGACGCAGCTTCTTGGATTAAATCTCGGGCTAAGCGGATATCTTGATCCATACTAATATAGAAGGGGATCACCACTTGCATATCCAGCGCACCATAGTTACCACTGACGGTGACTTCACTTAAGAATTTGTTGTTTGGTATGGTGATAATATCGTCATTTAAGGTGCGCATACGTACAGAGCGCAAACCGATAGTAATAATGTCACCATAATTGCCTTCAAATGTTACACGATCGCCAACTTGGAAAGGTCTATCAATCATCACGGTTAAGCCTGCAATGAACGAGGCTGCCAAGTCTTTAAGGGCAAAACCAACAGATACCGCAATAGTGCCGCCAATCAAAGCTAAGATACGATCATCAACACGGAAACTCATCATAAAGACGGCAATACCCGTCGACATATAAATGAAGAATTGGAAGAAAGATTGCAGCTTTTGCAGCAACATTCGACGTTGAGCAAATTGGCTACTGATACCATCAACAATCGATTGAATAAATCGCAGTAATATCCAAGCGGCACAAACCGTTAATGCAGAAAAGAGCACGCCACTCCAACGAATAAGGTTAGCAAATTGCTGGAAGTCCTCAATGTTTGGCATGTCATCAGCAAAAACAGCTGGTGAAAAACTTAGAAGTACTAGGCTAAGTAGACAGAATAAACGCTTCATTTATTTCACCAATAAGTGCTGACGGTGGAGAACATTAGTGATATGACGGAACCAGTGATCGGAGATTTTCGCTTTATCATCTGACCATTCAATAAAACCACGACTTTGGAAGTAACGTAACGTACCAATAACTTCATCAAGGCTGAGCTGAGTACATTCAGAGAGCTCTTGCGGGGATGCGACCTCTAACTGCACAATAGAACGTAGCACTGCTAACATCGGCTTTGGCATTTGTTCTAAATCTTCAGATTGTGGTGCTTTAAATAAACGTACCAGTACTTTATCTGTGTCTTTATCTCGCTGCAGAGAGAAACGGAAGAAACGTACAGCAACCGTAGGGTTACCATCAGAGTAATCCCACAAAATACGATAAAAGCCTCGTTGAGCTCTTTCTTCTTCTGTTATGTCATCTTCATCCCACTGGCGAGGCAGCACTAGGCCTTCAAAACTAATGGCAAATTCTCCTTCGGAAGAGGTGCGGGTTTTTAATAAGTCGCCAATTTGCTGTTCGCTCCAGCGTGGCATAAAGGTGACTAAATCAAACAGTAAACGCTCACCACGAGCACGATCAACAAAACGCCAACATGATTTTTCAACCGCAATAATCGCACGATGACTTTTCCGTGTTTTACGCAATAAATTAGTGATACTCATTAGATCTTTTAGTCCACCGACTTTAGGTGTCACCAATCGTTGAGCGTTATCGATGGCAATTAAATAGGTTGTTTCACTATTGCGTAAGTATTCAAGAATATCATCTTCAGAGCTGTCACTAGCAAGCCCAAGAGCGGTAGAGAACTGTTGTAGCAATTCTGCGTAGCCATCATAAGGACAGTTAATGTATATCGGTGTTGCATTTTTAACTTTGTGTAACAAGCGTCGAAGAAGTGTCGTTGTCCCAATGCCACGCTCACCAGAAACAACACAAACTGCGGGTTTATCAGTTAATAAGTAGCCTGAAAGCTGTTTAATTTCTTCTAACGCATAGTCTTCAATGATTGGGCTATCCTCACTACCTGGCTTTACATATTCATAAGTAGCGGCACCTTTGATACGAACCATATTGAGTTGTTCGCGAGAGGTTTCTGTTTGTTTAGCAACTTCAATACGGAATAGATAGGCGAGTGCATGACGAAAGAAAATGTACTTTGATAAGTTAGCAACCAGTGTATGTTGAAAGCGACGTAAGGTAAGCCATGCTGCACCTAGTGCTGTTGCTGGAATTGAAAGTAATAATTTATCTTTATGATTGAGCGCCCATTTAATAGAAAGGGGCAGATGTGTCGCGCCTTCTAAACGCTTAAAGACGATATGTCGCCAACGACGAAGCGTAATTAAGGTTAATAAGATAAAACCAAAGAAGATAATTGACCAAATCCACGCATAGATGGTGCCTTGCCCCAGTGTGCGCGCTGAAATTTGTAGAATTACGCCTGCGGCAATAAATCCCCATACGTATTGGCGAATAGTTGAAAGACGTAATGCGACAACTTCAGCATCGCTATTATTGATGCTATTACGACGCGCAAACTCAAGTATAAATCGCACTGCAATTGAGCCACCAAGGATCCACCATGTGAAGATTTCCAAGTAGATCAAGTGGTGCAAGCTTGGTAATTGAGAAACAATACGGAGTGAAAGCGTGATTGCAATTAACCAACCAATTGGACGGTGCGCTCGACTAATATACCAAATCGCACGAAACAAAAGATTGGGATGCGGGTTATGTTCGAGTTGTGTTTCTCTAAAATGTTCGATCAAACGTGCGCTATTACGCTGCCACCAAGAAAGTAAAAATAAAATAGCGAAAACTTTTAAGGCAACCACAAGAATGGGGACTGGCGAAATCAGCATATCTTTTAGCAAATCATGGAAACTGCGTAATTGATATAAGACCATGTACTGTAAGTTAAGTGCTGTGATTGATAGCTCTAACTTAAATTGTTGAACGCCAAAAGGTCCAAATCCTGTCACCTTATCTTGGATAGCTGATGAACTTAAATTGAGAAGGCGCTCTTTATCTTGGCTAATACTCAGTAGTGAATTGTAAACCGACGACAGTTTTTCCCATGCTTGTTCTTTATCATCACTTTTCTGGTATTTATTCAGTGCTGTTGCCAGTAACTTTTGATGCTTCTTCTGTTGTGAGAGGGTCTTAGACAGTAAGGAATTAACTTCTTTAACATCGTTATGAGTGAACAAATGCTGATCAGGTAGCTGATTAATGGCAGTATTTATGCTCGTTGCTGCTTGGGTTAATTCAGGCTGCTCTGATTCAAAAAGGGTTAGCGTAGCAGATGCTGAAGTACTGAATATCAGAATGAAACTACAGAGTAATGAGTATATCGTTAATCGCATTAATTTTTCATATTTCCTGAATGATGAAGACAAAGGTAGACCAAATAAGACGAGAATAATTGTTATCTTGTAAAAGTAAGAATTAGATCACGTCTTAAAGATCAAGTGGTTAATCATTAAAATTAATGGTTTTCTTTAATGATAATTAGATATTTTCAGGGAGTTGTGTTCCACACTTTTTGCAGTAATCAGCATCCACTTCATGACCACTGGTTGCACAATTAGGGCATCGTCTTAGGTTTCGGTGTGTTTTCATTTCTTGATTGAGTTCTGCGGTCAAAATACCGGTCGGAACGGCAAGAATTGAGTAACCGAGTAACATGGTCAATGAAGCTAACGCCTTACCCATTACGGTTTGCGGCACAATATCGCCATAACCAACAGTTGTAATAGTCACGACTGCCCAGTAAATACTTTTAGGGATACTGGTAAAGCCATTTTCAGGGCCTTCAATCAAGAACATTAATGAACCAAATACGGTAACTAGAATTAATACAGAACTAAAGAAAACAAAAATTTTACGTTGGGCATGGCGAAGTGATCGTAAAAGAATATTGGAGTCTTGTAAGAATCTAGCCAGTTTTAGAACACGGAAAATACGTAAAACACGGATTAAACGTACGATCAGTAAATAGTTTGAACCTGGCACAAAGAAAGAAATGTAAGCAGGCACAATGGCAATTAAATCAATGATGCCATAAAAACTTCGCGCGTAAGCGAGAGGGCGCGGCGAACAATACAAGCGCAGAATATACTCTATGGTAAATAAGATCGTGAATAGCCACTCAGCACCTAACAGCGCTGTAGAGAATTTTGATTCAATACTGGCAACAGATGAAATGATTAGGATCAGTTCAGAGCTAACAATAGCGATTATTAAGCCAATATCGAATAGCTGTCCAGCGCGTGTAGAGGTACCAAAAATAATTTGGTAAAGACGTTGTCTTAGAGTCAGTTTAATCATAATTAAGTGTTAGTTAGCCGTAAGCTTACGCAGAAGTAGGTTATTATTTTGTATGGCATATCAATCAGCAGACTAGTATACCAAAAATAGTATTAGGTAAGTGCGTAAATGATGAGCGTAGATAATTGATAATAAAAAGTCCCGAAAAAATCGAGACTTTATATTTAATTATTATCTTTTATTAGCGAGGTGTTTATGTTGTGACGCTTAAACTAGGCCTGGTAGCATTACTTTTAATCCATTAATAATAAATTCGATACCAAGTGCGGCAAGGATCAAACCCATGATACGAGTAATAACGTTAATTCCTGTTTGACCTAGGAAGCGAACAATTAATGGTGCAGAGCGAAACAGTAACCAACAGCCAAAAGCAAATACAACGATGGTAATGGCAATGCCAATCGTTGATGTCATTGTTGGATACTTGGAACCATAAACAATGGTTGAACTGATAGCACCTGGTCCTGCCATTAAAGGCATTGCAAGTGGCACCACACCGACTTGTTCACGTATGGCTGACTCTGATTTCTCTTCTTTATTTTGTTTCACCTCGCCAATCTTACCGCTCATCATTGAAAAAGCGATACTCAGCAACAGTAAGCCGCCGGCGACTCGGAATGAATCAATAGAGATACTAAAGAGATCCAGTAAGTGTTGGCCAGCAACAAGAGCCACTACCAGTATGATAACAACAGCTGTATTGGTTGTTAACGCAGTTTTATTACGCTCTTCAGGTGTCATTGAACCAGTTAATGACACGAAAACAGGCATAATACCAACAGGGTTTACCGTTGCAAAAAGCCCGACAAAAAAGTGTAAAAATATTCCTATTTCAATGGCTTGCATGATTTTCTCAGTTAGATTTCACTAGGTGTAAGTCATGAGAATAGTATTAATCAATACAGTTGATCTCAGAGTAAAAAAGCCTCGTATATAAGGCGTAGTTATTAACTTAACAATTAGGTTATGCACGCTAATTTTTTGACAGGTAAAACCAATGTTAATTAATCACTCGATGATATTTTAATCTTAAATTATTAGCCTAACCACAAAAAAAAGCCTGCTTTTAAAATTCTAGTGAAAGATTTCTCCATTATTTTTAAATAAACTTTTATTGTTGAAAACATGAACTACTATGGTGAAACGAAATGCTTATTAATAGTAATGACTCAACATTGACCAATTGGTATATGAAAAGGTGATAATTGTCACAAGTAGACAAATGTAGGGCTAGTAAATGTATTTTTATTACGTAATATTTCTCCTTGTGAAATAAGTGGTTATTGTCGCTAAGATGTGAAATATTAGTAAAAAGATTGATTCTATAGAGTATGTGTTTGTTTTTTACTCATTTTTATGGTTTTTAGGTATAAATTAATCATCAGAGCTAACACTGATCTAAATCAAATCTTTTTAGAATGTGAATAAATATAATCAATTTTGAAAGTAATTTACTAAGTGTGTGGTTTTCTTAGTTCGAGAATTAAGAATGAAGCCGTATCCTTACTAAAAAGTTTTCAATCTTAAGGTAGGAGTCTACTATGCCTGTTACAAATATCACTGAACTAGATGCAATGGTTGCTCGCGTTAAAGCGGCACAAAAAGAATTTGCAACTTTCTCTCAAGAGCAAGTGGATAAAATTTTCCGCGCTGCTTCTCTTGCTGCAAACAACGCACGTATTCCTCTCGCTCAGCAAGCTGTTGCTGAATCTGGCATGGGTATCATCGAAGACAAGGTTATTAAAAACCACTTCGCTTCTGAATTTATCTACAACAAATACAAAGACGAAAAGACATGCGGTATCTTGGAAGAGAACGATGAGTTCGGCACCATGACTATTGCTGAGCCTGTAGGTATTATTTGTGGTATTGTTCCAACGACTAACCCGACATCTACAGCTATCTTCAAATCGTTAATCTCTCTTAAAACACGTAACGCAATTATTTTCTCGCCACACCCGCGTGCTAAAAACTCAACTAACGCTGCTGCTAAATTAGTATTAGATGCCGCTGTTGCCGCAGGTGCACCTAAAGATATTATTGGCTGGATTGATCAACCATCAGTTGAACTATCTAACGCACTAATGAAGCACGATGATATCAACCTTATCCTTGCGACTGGTGGTCCAGGCATGGTTAAAGCAGCTTACTCTTCAGGTAAACCTGCTATCGGTGTTGGTGCGGGTAACGTGCCTGTTGTTATCGATGAAACAGCTGATATTAAGCGTGCTGTTGCATCAGTACTTATGTCAAAAACGTTTGATAACGGTGTTGTTTGTGCCTCAGAGCAAGCTGTAATCGTTATGGACGAAGTCTATGATGAAGTGAAAGAGCGTTTTGCTTCTCACAATGGCTACGTTTTATCAAAAGATGAGGCAGAGAAAGTACGTAAAGTTCTGCTTATCAACGGTAACCTTAATGCAGATATCGTAGGTCAGCCAGCAACGAAGATCGCAGAAATGGCGGGTGTTACTGTTCCTGCTAATACTAAGATCCTTATTGGTGAAGGTGAGCAAGTTTCTTTCGACGATGAGTTCGCACACGAGAAACTATCTCCTACATTAGGTATGTTCCGCGCGTCTTCATTTGAAAATGCAGTAGATCAAGCAGTAACAATGGTAGAGATTGGTGGTATCGGTCATACATCTGGCTTATACACGAATCAAGACACTAACGCTGACCGTATTAAGTACTTCGGCGACAAAATGAAAACAGCACGTATTCTTGTGAATATCCCAACAACTCATGGTGGTATCGGTGATCTTTACAACTTTAACGTTGCGCCTTCGTTAACTCTAGGTTGTGGTTCATGGGGTGGTAACTCTATCTCTGAGAACGTAGGTCCTAAGCACCTTATCAACAAGAAGACAGTAGCGAAGCGAGCTGAAAATATGTTGTGGCATAAACTACCTAAATCAATTTACTTCCGTCGTGGTAGCCTTCCAATTGCACTTAGCGATTTAGAAGGTAAGAAGCGTGCGTTCTTAGTAACAGACCGTTTCCTATTTAATAACGGTTACGCAGATGAAATCGTATCTTTGCTTAAAGCACAAGGTATCGAAGTTCAAACATTCTTTGATGTAGAAGCGGATCCAACACTGTCTGTTGTTGAGAAAGGCGCTGAAGCAATGAAGAGCTTCCAACCTGATGTGATTATTGCACTCGGTGGTGGTTCGCCAATGGATGCTGCGAAGATCATGTGGGTAATGTATGAGCACCCAGAAACGCACTTCGAAGAACTAGCAATGCGCTTCATGGACATCCGTAAACGTATTTACAAGTTCCCTAAAATGGGTAAGAAAGCTGAACTAGTATGTATCACTACTACATCTGGTACAGGTTCTGAAGTAACACCATTTGCGGTTGTAACTGACGATAAAACAGGTGCTAAGTACCCACTAGCTGACTACGAACTAACGCCTAACATGGCAATCGTTGATGCTAACCTTGTAATGAACATGCCTAAGTCTCTAACAGCGTTTGGTGGTTACGATGCCGTCACTCACGCACTAGAAGCTTACGTATCAGTTCTTGCTAACGAATACTCTGATGGTCAAGCACTTCAAGCACTAAGAATGCTAAAAGAATACTTACCATCAAGCTATGCAAATGGTGCTAATGACCCAATCGCACGTGAGAAAGTACACAATGCGGCAACTATCGCGGGTATCGCATTTGCGAACGCATTCCTAGGTGTATGTCACTCAATGGCGCACAAACTAGGTGCCGAGTTCCACGTACCACACGGTCTTGCTAACGCATTGTTGATTTCTAACGTTGTTCGTTACAACGCGAATGATAATCCAACAAAGCAAACAGCATTCTCACAGTACGCAAGCCCACAAGCGCGTCGTCGTTATGCTGAAGTTGCTGATCACTTAGGTCTATCACATGCGGGTGACCGTACTGCACAGAAAATTGAGCGTCTACTAACTTGGTTAGACGAATTGAAAGTGAATCTTCAGATTCCAATGTCAATCCAAGAAGCAGGCGTTTCAGAAGCTGATTTCCTTGCGAAAGTTGATGAGTTAGCGGTAGAAGCGTTTGATGACCAGTGTACTGGTGCAAACCCTCGTTATCCTCTAATCTCTGAGCTTAAAGATGTACTAATGGCATCTTACTACGGTAAGCCTTTCATTGAAGGTGAAGCGTTTGAAGGCACAACAGTGATTAAAAAATCAGAGCCAGTGAAAACCACTAAAGGTAAAAAAGCAAAAGCTTAATACCTAGCGTTGATTGAAAAAAAGCCCGCTAACTTAGCGGGCTTTTTTATATCTTATAGATGGTTATATCAAACACTCTGCTTCAAGTATCCTGCCATTGAAGGAATCATTAGTAATAATGTATTCCGTGCAACTGACTATTTCTACTTGTAATCGTGTATGGAGCATTGTCTGATTATCTGAAGTAATTGGAATAATGGCACCCACTCGGATATTCAAAGAAGATAATTCTTTAGACCAGCCAAAAGTTAAGCCTTGTATTACTGATTTACTAGTATCGGAAAGGTGAGCGTGATGGTGAGATGGTTGTAAGGCTAAATTAATAATAACAGCAGGTTGTTTGTTGTCTTGCATCATTGTTGCTGCTATTTGTCCAACGCTAAAAAAAGTGGTTGCGTTGTTACACATTACATCATTGAATTTATTAATTGCATTGGGCTCAAGAATACTTGGTGTATTCGTACATTTTGGCCATGTATTGAGTAAGACATTAAATGTACCTAGTTGGCGCTGAATATTGGTAAAGACTTGTTTAATTGAATGCGGTTGGGTGTTTTTTAAATGAAAGATGTTGATATGACGAGAGAATTGAGAACAAGCATCCTGTGTTGCCTCTAAATTTTGGATGTCATTATCAACGAGCGCAAGTTTTGCCCCTAATGATGCAAAATGAAGAGCTATGGCTTTACCGATGAGAGTACCTGCAGCAGTGATGACTATTACAGATTGATCAATAAGCATAGTAGTATCATCCCAAAATTATCATGTTAATATGGCATTAACTGATCAGACCAAAAGTAGTTAAGAACCATATTAGTTAGCGCTTTCACAATAGAATAATTGGATGTGACAATGTTTGATTGCGCTCACAAAGATACCTATTGGGTATCATTGCTGGGTTGGCAGATAGTTATATGAATATTAAGCGGCGTGATAAAGCTCAGAAGTTCGCTTTGCATGAATAAGCGAAGCATATAAGTTTTTTGGTGATGCCGAGATAGGACGAGGCTCTTCTGGTGGAAGCTTGCGACGTTCGTGTACTGAAAGGTTGTGAAAGATATCTTCAGGTAATCCTTTAGTGTTCTCTGCTGGGAACGTTAACGCTGTGGGTTGCAGGCCGTGTAGTAAACGGGTACTCGCAATACCTGATTCATGGAAAGCTTTTGCCTGATCCGCAGAGCGTTGGTAACAATGTTTTGATGTGGTCAGCGGTTGAGGAAAAGGTAGCTCAAAATAAGCACGTAGTTGTTGCTCTGTTTGAATCTGCTCAGGCTCGTTATCTTGCGGTGTGTTTTCCATTAATTCAGAAGATAGCAATGCAAGCATTAATGAGAAATCAGCACGACGACCAGATTCAACCGCTTGGTTGAGTCCTGTACCGAGCTGGATCTCATTGATCAGCATATTATCTAAAGAAATGTGTTGCATGGAAAAGTAAGCCTTAATCATAGTGATAGTCTTTATATCGACATCAATGCCAAGAGCTTTAATTTTTTATATTATTAATAAAAATAAAAAAGCCCTGTCGTGATAACACGACAGGGCTTTCAAAAGGTATTAACCGAGAAGATTAAAACTTAGGTTTGACACCGAACTGGTGAGCAGCATAAGCGACACGCTCTTCAGGTGTTGGCGTATGTGCAGAAGTACCGATATTTTCAATATGGCGAAGGCGAGGGAGTAAACCACAACCATTTGCAATTTGAATGGCCAATCCTGGTCGAGCATTGAGCTCTAGCACCATAGGGCCTTTCACTTTGTCTAACACCATATCTGTACCCATGTAGCCTAAGCCTGTCATTTCCCAAGCACTCGCAGCAAGCGTTAGTAGCTTGTTCCAATTAGGTACTTGAAGCTCGCTGAGTAAACGATCAGTATCTGGGTGGTGTTCAATTGGCTGATTAAATTGAACTGCTCGTACCGCTTTACCTGACGCGATATCAATCCCGACACCGACAGCACCTTGGTGCAAGTTTGCTTTGCCATCGGACGCAGAGGTCGAACAACGCATCATCGCCATCACAGGATAGCCTTTAAATACGATGACACGAACATCAGGTACACCTTCAAAACTAAAGCCATCAAAAACATTATCAAATTGGATCAAGTTTTCGACCATGGCGACATCATTTTTACCACCCAACGAGAATAGTCCCGCGAGGGTATTGGTAATATGACGTTCAACATCTTGTTTATTGATTTCTGCACCAGACGGTTTTACATAAATACCGTCTTTGTGCTTAACAATAACTAAAATGCCTTTACCGCCCGAGCCTTGTGCGGGCTTAATCACAAATCCAGGCCAATCTTTTACCATATCGTGGATTTTTTTTACTGAGCCTTGGCTATCGATAACACCGATCAAATCAGGAACGGTTGCACCGGCTTGTTGGGCGATAAATTTTGTTTTTAATTTATCATCAACAAGAGGATAAAGGCTGCGATCATTATAGCGACCAATGTAGCTATGATTACGCTTGTTCATCCCCATGATGCCACGTTCTTTCAGCTTGTTTGGTGAAGTAAAACGTGCAAGTAAATTCATCGATTAATCCTCAGTTAGCGGCTTAAAACGACGAAGTTCACTTAAACGATAACCTGTGTAGTTACCTAGCATTAGGATGGCAGCTAGAATGATGAACTGCACACCAATGAAGTTAAATGTTAGGTGACGGATCATAGGGTTCGTCATTGCAAGGTACACAAGGATCGCAGTGAGTAGTGAACCACCACCTTGTACGAAGACTTCTTTCGCCCCTTCTTCTTCCCATAGAATCGACATACGTTCGATAGTCCATGACAAGATGATCATTGGGAAGAAGGTAATTGTTAGACCTTCAATAAGACCAATCTTAAAGGCAACAACCGTGAATATTGAAATGATCAATATTACGGTAATAATTACCGCGGATATTCGTGAGACTAAGAGCAAGTTCAATTTCGATAAATAACTTCGAATAATTAAACCTGTACCAACAATCAATAAGAAACCAACAATACCCGTTAATAATTGTGTTTGGACAAACGCAACCGCGATTAACACTGGCATGAAAGTACCAGAGGTTTTCAAGCCAATAATCACGCGAAGGAATACCACAATCAGGGCACCAATAGGAACAAGCATAATGGTTTTAAACATTGCTTGTTCTTCGAGTGGTAATGAGTGGATTGAGAAGTTTAATAAGTCTTCGGCTTTAATCTTCTCTTGCGTAGCACGCTGTGGTGTGATGTCTTGAGCAATGATAGAAAAACTAATATTAGAATTTCGACCACCAACAACATCTAGCATCGCACTGCCTTGTTGGTTCCAAATCATTACATCCGAAGGTTTGCCTTCTTCGCCAGTAGTCAGATTAAAGAGCTTCCAACTATTGTTATCCCACACTTCAACCATCGGCATCACTGTTTGGCGACGACGACCATCTTCAAGTTTTAAACCGCTAACAATACGCGAATGGATACCTTCAAGTGAAAGTAAACTTGTAATGGCTTCTTGCGGACTCATAGAATCAAGTAACACGGATGCGTTTTGGTTTTGTTTATCTTGTAATTGACGAATAAGTTCACGGGTAAACGTAGTGTTGTTCGCAGATAAATTACGCGCCTGTGTTAACAGTGCTGTTGCTGCTGTTTGCTGCGGGTTGCTTAAACTGACTGTAGCGGGTTCACCTTTAGGTGGGATCTCTTTGTACTGCGCTTGATCATCAACAAGAAGCTGAGTTTTGTAGTAAAGTACTTGCTTACCCATAGCGGTACGCGTAGCCCAGTCAGCTTGGTGACCTTCTTTCGTATTATGGATAAGTACAGAGTAGCCAGGAGGTGACGACGTACTTTCATCAATTAAGGTAAAGCCTTCCTGTGTTTCAGGTGTCGCCATTTTAACTTGTACAGGATCACCAACAGCATCGAATTGAACACGTGCTTCAACTTCCCATACTGCACGCTCTTCGCCTGGTGTCCACGGCACACCGTAGACATCATGGCGATACATGCTCAGTCCTAAACCTGCAATAATAAGCAGCGAAATAAGGATATAAAAGGGTACTCTAGACGTCATGACATCCTCATCATTTATTTATTAGCACTAACTGGCTCTGGTTTTGGCTCAGTTTTTCCTTGAACAAATTCTTTACCCACATCAACCAGTGCAATGTCTTTAAAGAACTCACGACCTAATAAGACAGGGAAATCCATCTTCGTTCGATCTGCAAGCGTGAATTGCGCTTTTTCATGTAAATTACCAAGCGTGATCCAAGCTTCAATGACAGGGCGACGCACTGCTTCTTCTGACGTTGACTGGCGGATACGAACCCAGCGCAGAATGGGTGCTTCGATAGTTTCAGGTTTTGCTTTATCGTTTTGTGCTTTTTCTGCTGGAGTATCTTCTGCTGAATCATGGCTCAGGTTAAAACGTACCCATTCTTTACCATCTCGTTCAAAAGTTTGTACATCAACAGCATTTAAAGATGAGGTGGTTGCACCTGTATCGACACGTGCTTTAAAGAATGATTTAACTGAATCAATCCAAACCCACTCTTCCTGACCAAGGATAGCTTTACCATTGGCTTGGGTTGGGTTCGCTTCAATTTTTGGCTCAACAGGCACTCGAACAATTTGTTTTTCAACAATAACTTTAGGCTTTTCTAGGCTTTTTTGCTTAATAAACTTTAGATCTTTAGAGATAGACGCTAATTTACTTTCTAGCTCGGTAATATATTGCTGTTGTGAATCCATTCGGGTAGAAACAGTATCGAATTGAGAATTAATATTCTGTTCTACGTTGCTGATCGCTGCCAAGGTTTCTTGATGATCTTGAGGCTGCGTGGTTGAACACCCTGTCAGTATTGCAATTGTGATTAATGGTACGCTGAAGCGAAGCATCATATCTCCTATGTGCGTCTATTTTCTAATGTCGACCGTAGTTTACCTTACAAAAAGGGATGCGAACAGCATCCCAGTGTCAGTTACTAGTCAGGATTGCGGGCTATTAAAACCGCACGTTTTGGTGCTGGATATCCTTCGATAGTTTTTGACGGATTTTTTGAATCTAAGTATTCCGGAAGGGAATTATTTGTCATCCAATCTGTCGTTCTTTGCTCATCTGTTGTTGTTATATTCTCATCAACAATACGGACATCAACAAAGCCACATTTTTCCATCCACACTTTTAATGCTTTTGCTGATGGGAAGAAATAAACATTGTGCATTTGGGCGTAGCGGTGAGTTGGAACCAATACCGCATTTTCATCACCATCAATCACCAATGTTTCTAGAATGACTTCACCGCCTTTACGCAGTTGATTCTTTAACTGAATAATGTGATCGAGCGGTGAACGACGGTGGTACAGGACTCCCATACTAAATACCGTATCAAATGCTTTTAATTCGGGCAGATCTTCAATACCTAATGGTAATAAGAATGCGCGATCATCGTTGCCCATTAATCGCTTAATGGCTTCAAATTGAATTAAAAATAAGCTTGATGGGTCGATACCGACGGTAAGCTTTGCACCTTCACCCAGCATGCGCCACATATGATAGCCATTACCACAGCCTACATCTAATACGCTACGGCCTTTTAGTGGTGTAATGTGAGGCAGTACACGATCCCATTTCCAATCTGAGCGCCATTCCGTATCGATATGAATATCATGCATGGTGAATGGGCCTTTACGCCAAGGGTGAAGCAAACGTAATAGACTTTCTAAACGTTTTTTCTCACCATCGGCAATCGGAACTTCATTACGAACACTGACTTCATTTTTTAAATCAATAATATCGGGTTTATCGGTTGGGAACTTTTGCAATGCGCGAACCCAACGAGCCATATCCCCGTGCTCTCTATTTTCCCAATCACTTAATTGTTTAGGTAGAGTATTTAGCCATGGACGTAATGTTTCATGCTGGGCAAGAAGCTGATAAAAATCAGAAAAACTAAACATATGGAACAAAAAACCTTATTTAATCGCAAACATTGAGCCGAAATTGAAGCACTGGAACCATACTTCAGAACTAGAAAAGCCTATTTTCTTGAAACGTGTTTTGTGGGTTTCAATACTGTCAGGGCGCATCACATTTTCTATTGCGCTCCGTTTTTGGCTGATCTCTAGCTCGCTATAACCATTTGCTCGTTTAAAATCGTGGTGTAAATCAATCAATAATTCATTGGCACGTTCGTCATCGAAAATATATTTCTCCGACAAAATTAAAATACCGCCAGGGCGTAAGCCAGCATAGATTTTTTCTAATAATGCTTGGCGATCTTCAGGTACAAGGAATTGGAGAGTGAAATTTAACACCACAACTGAAGCGTCATGAATATCAACATCACGGATATCAGCTTCAATGACTTGCACTGGTGTGTCAGAGCGATATGCGTCCACTAATAATCGGCATCGTTCAACCATAGCAGCAGAATTATCAATTGCTAAAATTTCGCAACCTTCTTGCTGAATATGGCGACGCATAGAAAGAGTAGCTGCTCCTAAAGAACAACCAAGATCAAAGATTTTAGAATGAGGCTTGGCAAAGCGCTCAGCTAACATGCCAATTGCTGAGATGATATTACTGTAACCCGGCACAGAGCGTTGGATCATATCAGGGAAGACTTCAGCAACACGCTCATCGAACGTAAAATCACCGAGTTTTTCAATTGGCGCAGCAAAAATATTGTCGTGGCCTGCCATTTCTCACGAACCTCATAATATATAAAGAACAGGGATCCATTGTACGTATTGAGCATCAAACCTTGCTGATACTCAGGCGATCCATCACCTTTGAAAGGTCGCGTATTGTAGAGAAAATAGCAGCATTTGTCTTTAATGATTTCTGATTTGTTCTTTGATTGATTATTTGCGTTTATAGCAAAGAGATTTGTGGCGTACTTATTTCAGCAGCACTGGGCATAGCAAGTTCGGGGAGTGGCGAAAGAGTGTGGTTTTCGCTGATAAGGTTATCGCGTAACACATTATAAAGCCGACGGGCTGATTCAGGCGCAGCATTATTGTCTGGGGTATGAATAAAGAGATAGGGCGTTTTACCTTCTTTGATCCATAAAGGCAGTCGTTGTAGCCAGTTTTTAAAAAAAGGATCGTTACACGCATCATCAGGATGACCAATAAAGCGGATCACAGGGTTATCAGCGGTTGCGATTGCATGAACTGGCACGCGAGGTTTCTTCTTTTGTGCATCAATCACCGCTTCTGTATTCGCTATGGCTGAAAAGACAGGACGGCTATCCATAATAATGCGGTTACTGCCTTTTTCTAACAGCATTCGATTAAGTGCTTTTTCCTCTTCGCCTTTGGCAAAGAACACAGGATGGCGAACTTCGACACCGGTAGTAAAGTGGCGTGGAAACTGATCTAAAAAGGCATCGAGTAAGGGTAAATCGTGAGGACTAAACCTCGCAGGTAGCTGAATCATCCATACGCCCGTTTTTTCTTCAACCGGCGACATGGTATTGAGAAAATCCACCAAGCTTTGATTACTATGACGAAGCTGCTGCTGATGGGTGATGGTTTGGGGAATTTTAAAGGTAAATTTAAATCCACTGTCAGGTGTCGCACCGTTCCAATTTTTTACCGTCGTCATGCTCGGAATAGCGTAAAAGGTGGTATTTCCCTCGACAGTATGAAATACCTCTGCATAGCGAGCTAAACGGTCACCATTTTTACAGCCTTTACCGTATATGCTTTGCTGCCAATGATTGTGTGACCATTGAGATAACCCAAGATATAACGGTAAAGATAAATCAGAAGGTGAAGACATAATAAGACTTGGGTTTATTAAGTAGAGAGTGATGATTTATCTTACGTGATTTTGTTTGTAAAAGTCTAAATCGCCGTAGATATTTGGTCATAATAAGACTTTAAAGTCGTCATAACGAATTGGTGATGAATTACCGTCGGATCACTTCGCTTATTGAGCCTGTTTGGGTATAATGCCTCGTTATTTTTACCTCTTGGCCTTCTTGCTATCCAATTTAGACGATAAATTAGACAGCAAGCGGTCGGGATTGAATTCGCCTGACGTTTAGCGTTATCGACACTAAACGCAGGAATGTAAAGTATATAGATTGGGAATTTCTTATGCGCACCCATTATTGTGGACACCTGAACAAGTCCCTTGCAGGACAAACAGTCGATTTATGCGGCTGGGTAAACCGTCGTCGTGATTTAGGCGGCCTTATCTTTATTGATATGCGTGATCGCGAAGGTGTGGTTCAGGTTGTTATTGATCCTGATATGACTGAGATCTTCACACTAGCAAACCAATTACGTAACGAGTTTTGTATTCGCCTAACGGGTGAAGTGCGTGAGCGTCCTGAAAGCCAATGTAATAAAGACATGGCAACAGGTGAAGTTGAGGTTTATGCAACTGGCCTTGAAATCATTAACCGTTCTGACGCGTTACCGCTTGATTTCAACCAAAAGAACTCTGAAGAGCAGCGTCTAAAGTACCGTTACTTAGATCTTCGTCGCCCAGAAATGAGTGATCGTATTAAGCTACGTGCAAAAGCGTCAAGCTTCGTTCGTCGTTTCCTAGATGACAATGCATTCCTTGATATTGAAACACCAGTACTAACGAAAGCGACACCAGAAGGTGCACGTGACTACCTAGTACCAAGCCGTGTTCACAAAGGTAATTTCTACGCATTACCACAATCACCACAGCTATTTAAACAGCTGCTAATGATGTCTGGTTTTGACCGTTACTACCAAATCGTTAAGTGTTTCCGTGATGAAGACTTACGTGCTGACCGTCAACCTGAATTTACTCAGATCGATATCGAAACATCTTTCATGACAGCTGAAGAAGTGCGTGCTGTAACTGAAAAGATGATCACTGAAATGTGGAAAGAACTACTAAACGTAGATCTAGGCACATTCCCAATCATGTCTTTCGAAGAAGCCGCGCGTCGTTTCGGTTCTGATAAGCCAGATCTACGTAACCCACTTGAGCTAGTTGATGTTGCAGACATCGTTAAAGATGTTGATTTCAAAGTATTCTCAGGCCCAGCTAACGACGAAAAAGGTCGTGTAGCGGTTATCCGTGTACCAGGTGGTGCTGAGCTAAGCCGTAAGCAAATCGACGAATACACTAAGTTCGTGGGTATCTATGGCGCGAAAGGCCTAGCATGGATGAAAGTTAACGATCGCGCTGCAGGTTTTGAAGGTGTTCAATCTCCTGTTGCGAAGTTCCTTAACGAAGAAGTGGTTGCTAATCTTCTTGAGCGCACTCAAGCAGAATCTGGCGACATCATTCTATTCGGTGCAGACAGCAAACGTGTTGTAACAGAAGCGATGGGCGCACTTCGTCTGAAACTAGGTGAAGATCTAGGTCTAACAGACAAGTCAGCATGGAAACCACTTTGGGTTGTTGATTTCCCAATGTTCGAAGAGAACGAAGATGGTTCACTATCTGCAATGCACCACCCATTCACATCACCATTAAACCTAACACCAGAAGAGCTAGCGGCTAACCCTGCAGCAGCGCTATCAAATGCGTACGATATGGTAATCAATGGTTATGAAGTGGGCGGTGGTTCAGTACGTATCCATAACTCTGCTATGCAATCAACAGTATTTGATATCTTAGGTATCTCTGCTGATGAGCAACGTTTGAAGTTTGGTTTCCTACTTGACGCTCTGAAATTCGGTACGCCACCACACGCAGGTCTTGCGTTTGGTCTTGACCGTCTTGTAATGCTTCTTTGTGGTACAGATAATATCCGTGATGTTATCGCGTTCCCTAAAACAACGGCAGCAGCATGTCTATTAACTGACGCGCCAAGCCTAGCAAACCCAGCAGCACTAGAAGAATTATCTATTGCCGTTAAAATTGCTAAGAAAGACGAAGAAGCAAAAGACGCAGAGTGATCTGATTAATTTGCTGTAATAAAAGCCGATGACTTATTTGCCACTTTTTAGTGAACGCCTATAAGATATCGGCTTTTTTGTCTTTTGTTGATTCCTTTCTGCTGTCCATCTTATTTGGTAAAAGTGTTTTGTTCGCTTTAACCTCTTATTTGGTTTATGTTTTCATGCAAGCAAAAAAATTAACATTGCCGGATTGGAGATAACATGGCTGGACACAGTAAATTTGCCAATATAAAACATCGTAAAGCAGCTCAAGATGCTAAACGCGGTAAAATTTTTACTAAGTTAATTCGTGAGATTACTGTAGCCGCTAAAGAAGGTGGCAGTGAGCCTGAGAATAATCCTCGATTACGTGCTGCCATTGATAAAGCACTATCAAATAACATGACTCGAGATACTATCAACCGTGCAGTAACACGTGGTGCTGGTGGTGAAGGTGACGAAGGCGTAGAAACTGTCATTTATGAAGGTTACGGTCCTGCGGGTACGGCGGTAATGGTTGAGTGTTTAACAGATAACCGTAATCGAACAGTATCTGGCGTACGTCATGCTTTCTCTAAAGCGGGGGGGAATCTTGGCACGGATGGCAGCGTAGGTTACCTTTTTGATAAAAAAGGCGTGATTTCTTATGCGGCGGGGTTAGATGAAGATGCTGTTATGGAAGTCGCGTTAGAGTCTGGCGCTGACGATATTGAAACTAATGACGATGGTTCAATCGATGTTTACACGACACCTGCCGATTTCGGTAGCGTGAAAGATGCATTAGATGCCGCAGGTTTTACAGCAGAAAATGCAGAAGTAACCTTAGTGCCATCAACGAAGGCTGAGTTAGATGCAACAACAGCACCTAAACTATTACGCTTAATTGATGCATTAGAAGATTTGGATGACATTCAAGAAGTCTACCATAACGGTGACATGTCAGATGAAGTAGCAGCTACGCTTGAATAATTGCTACTAATAGTAGTGAAAAATGTCGATAATTTTAGGTATAGACCCCGGCTCTCGTATTACGGGGTACGGGGTAATTCGTCAGGTTGGACGTAATTTAGAGTATTTAGGAAGCGGCTGTATTCGCACCTCAGAGCCTGGTATTCCTGGACGATTAAAGCAAATCTATGCAGGCGTGTCTGAAGTGATCACGCAATTTCAGCCTGATTTTTTTGCCATTGAAGAAGTGTTCATGGGCAAAAATGCCAGCTCTGCGATTAAATTAGGTCAGGCGCGAGGCAGTGCAATTGTTGCAGCGGTAAATGCAGATTTGCCGGTCAGTGAATATGCCGCGCGATTGATCAAACAGGCGGTAGTCGGAAACGGTGGGGCAGATAAAGCGCAAGTACAACATATGGTTTGTTCCGTATTAAAGCTAGCAGGTAAGCCTCAAGCTGATGCTGCTGATGCTTTAGCTGTTGCGATTTGTCACGCGCATACCTATAAAACCTTAGTGGCAATGGCAGGGAAAGCGACGGGAGCACGA
Source organism: Photobacterium sp. GB-50 (assembly GCF_003026755.1). Classification (NCBI taxonomy): domain Bacteria; kingdom Pseudomonadati; phylum Pseudomonadota; class Gammaproteobacteria; order Vibrionales; family Vibrionaceae; genus Photobacterium; species Photobacterium sp. GB-50. The sequence goes on along the minus strand of NZ_PYNX01000001.1, from coordinate 285,994 downwards.
AAGGGGCGTTATCGTTAATAAGCTTACTATTATTAAAGATGAGACACTTAAGGCATATATTTATTAAGATATTTGTTATAGAAATGTTAACAATCTATAGTGGTCAGAGGTCTAACGATAATAAGCAAGGAAGTGATCATGAACCCTGCCACTTTATGGCGCAGTATATTTATGCCGCGCCAACCTCAATGGACAACAGCACAACAACGCCAAGCCGATATCCTTTCCTTATTTACTTTTATCGCTTTTCTCGTTGGTATCTATAGTTTGATTAAATGGTCAAACCATGGTCATGATAATCTTGTTTTTACTTCTGTCATATTGATTGTATTAGAACTCCTTGCTATTTCGAGCCTGCGTTGGCTTCAGCAGCCTTTAATATCTTTAAATTTAGGTTTTATTGGTATGGCAATCCACGCGCTGAATATTATTTATCAAAGTGGTGGTGTGGTTGATTCAACGCAGACTTATTGGGTGCCTTTGTTAGTTGTCTCTTTCTTCCTCTCGGCAACGCGCGCGATGGCTATTCTTTGGAGTAGCTTGATCATTTGTGTTTCGGCTTACATGACATACCAACATATGCAGGGTGTTTCATTTCCACAGCTTTCTTTATCTCATACAGCACAGCAAATTGAGGTTTGGTCTGGAACCGTATTGCCATTGATTGTCATTGGTATTGCATTAGCTTTTACGGCGAAACAACGTGATATAGCAATTAATCGTGCCGAAAAAGCTAAGCTAAAAAGTGAATCAGAAGCCAGTAAAGCAACGGAAGGTGAGTTACGTCTATCTGATGTATTACTTCAAGCGAATAATAATTCTGAACAATTAAAGCAAGTATCTTATAGCTTAGCGAATCAATCGTCTCAGCTAGATAGCCAAGTCAATGAACTGAATATTAATAGTGAATCACAAGCCAGCGCTGCTGAACAAATGAGCCATCAAGTACACCAAATGGTCCTTGGAGTTGAGAGCTCAAGTCAGTTTGTTGAGGAATTACGTGAAAAAAGCGACGTGGTTTATGAGCTGGCGCAAAAAAGTTCGGCGCACTTAGAAGATTCAACGCAAGCGATCAGCCAAATTATTAATAGCCATGATGAGATTATGAAAGTGGCGGACTTAATCACCTCTGTTGCTGAACAAACCAATTTGCTTGCGCTAAATGCTTCGATAGAAGCGGCTCGTGCTGGAGATCAGGGAAGGGGATTTGCAGTTGTAGCAGATCAAGTACGGGAGCTTTCGGCGAAAAGTAGTCAATCTGCCGTTGAGATCCGCCATCTATTGGATCGTAGTGAGCAGGAAGTACGGCACGGTCAAGGTGTGATTAACGCCAGTACTGAACGGATGAATAATATCATTCAGCAAGTCACAACGATTTCGCAAGATGTACAAGGGTTATCGGGTTTGATGACTGCTCAATCAACCGCATTAAAAGAGCTGGATGAAGCGAGCAGTGAAGTTGCTAATAGTGTGGTAAATACACAAAGTGTGGCTGCAATAGTTGCACAACATGGTACAGAATTAAATCAGCAAGTGGTTGCTGTTCGTCATTTAACACAACAACTTGATCAAGTTGTTTCTCACTCTTCGTAAAATCGATAAAGAACTGGATGTCTATCCAGTTCTTTACTATTCTAGTGCCAGTTTAAATTCACTATAGAGATGATGTTTTGATTGGTCGACTACGCGGAATTGTAATTGAAAAGCAGCCACCTGAAGTATTATTTGAAGTTGGTGGGATTGGTTATGAAGTGCAGATGCCAATGAGCTGTTTTTATGAGTTACCACAGATCGGCCAAGAAGCCATTATCTTTACTCACTTTGTGGTACGAGAAGATGCGCAACTACTGTATGGCTTTAATAATAAAAATGAACGTGAGTTATTCCGTGAAGTAATTAAAGCGAACGGTGTTGGGCCTAAATTAGGCTTAGCAATTTTATCAGCTATGACTGCAAGTCAATTTGTTCGTAGCGTTGAATTAGAAGATGTGACTACGCTAGTTAAAATCCCCGGAGTCGGCAAGAAAACAGCAGAACGTTTAGTTGTTGAAATGAAAGATCGCTTAAAAGGGTGGGGTGAAGGTGACTTATTTACGCCAGCACTTGATACAGCGGCATCCAATGCTCCGATCCAAGATCCATCAAATCAAGCTCGCGCTGAAGATGAAGCGGTGAGTGCATTGGTTGCACTGGGTTATAAACCACAAATTGCCGCGAAAGTGGTTTCTCAAGTCACACAACCAGAGATGAGTAGTGAAGCGATTATTCGTGATGCACTCCGCTCAATGGTATAACCCTGTAAGTTGGGTATAGGCATTAAAATATGATTGAAGCTGATCGACTGGTTTCTGGTAATTTCGAAACAACCCGTGAAGACGATATAATTGATCGCGCAATACGACCTAAATTACTTGATGATTATCAAGGACAGGATCATGTTCGTGATCAAATGGAAATATTTATTAAAGCGGCAAAGATGCGTGATGAAGCCTTAGATCATTTATTGATCTTTGGTCCTCCAGGATTGGGTAAAACAACGCTTGCAAATATAGTGGCGAATGAAATGGGGGTAAGTATTCGTACAACCTCAGGCCCTGTACTTGAAAAAGCCGGTGATTTGGCTGCGCTACTTACAAACCTTGAAGAAAACGATGTGTTGTTTATTGATGAAATACATCGTCTAAGTCCTCAGGTTGAAGAAGTACTTTATCCTGCAATGGAAGATTACCAATTAGATATTATGATAGGTGAAGGCCCAGCCGCACGCTCAATTAAAATTGATTTGCCACCCTTTACTTTAATAGGTGCAACGACACGAGCGGGCTCATTAACGTCACCTCTACGTGATCGTTTTGGTATTACACAACGCCTTGAGTATTACAAAGTAGAAGATCTCAAAGACATTGTAGGCCGAAGTGCTAAATGTTTAGGACTATCAATGGAAGAAGGCGGCGCGATGGAAATGGCCATGCGTGCTCGTGGCACGCCACGTATCGCTAATCGTTTGTTACGGCGTGTGCGAGATTACGCTGAAGTAAAAGGTAACGGACATATTTGTCCTGATATCGCTAATAAAGCATTAGACATGCTCGATGTTGATAGCAGCGGTTTTGATTATATGGACCGTAAACTTCTATTAGCTATTATTGAAAAGTTTATGGGTGGCCCTGTCGGTTTAGATAACTTAGCAGCAGCTATTGGTGAAGAGAAAGATACAATTGAAGATGTACTTGAACCGTATTTGATTCAGCAAGGTTATTTACAACGGACACCAAGAGGCCGAATTGCGACACATCGTGCATATCTCCATTTTGGTTTAGATCTTCCTAAAAATACGAAGTAAAATAAAAAAATCAGAAAAATTAAGCGTGGCGATTAAAGTCACGCTTTGTTGTTTAATAATTTTATTATATTGTGAATTTATTGTTATTTTGATTTGATGTTTATTTATCACGTTAGTTATTTAAAAATCAATTTTACTATTTACTCATGATTCAAGTAATATTTATCTGTTTTTTATTATCAAAAATATGATTATGGTTTTCATTTTTATTAGGTGAAAGCTAATGAGAAATATAAAACAAGACAATATCACAAAAGCAGAACGTTTTATTTTTATTGTATCGATGGTTTAATTTTATACATTAACGGGCTGATATTTAGTAAAAAATAAAAAACGTTATGTTTAACTTAGATATCTATACATTCGTAAGTTTAGATATTTGAGCGGTGTTTACGATACCTTACAAGACAACGAATGACAGTCTAGAAGGTGGTTTGATGATCTTTCTAGATTATTCATAAATTTTATTAAGTTATAACAAAAGTAAAGCAAAAAATGATTCACTTCATTTAACTATCATGATTAAATAAGAATAGGAAAAGGAATATTATTTCAGAATACGATCAAATATAATTCATTGTTTACTCCTTCCAAATTCATTCTTCCTATCAAAATCTTCTGTAAATTGATCTAAATCAAAAATATCTGCGTACAGGCTATCAAGCTCATTTTTTCTTGATATTTGTCAAAGCAAAACGCGTAATAAACTCTTTGAAGATTGCATTTAATATCTGTAATATTACCGACGACTAAATTAGCTATAGAATTACGTATATTTAAATTTATTTAAACAATATTGCAACACAATATGGATGCTTGCAACTATAAGCAAGTGATCAGGAAGGTCGGCAAAATTGCAATAAGTTCTCTATACAAAGCTAAACCCAATAATCGGTACATATTAGTACTGTCACCAGTCAGCTGGTGAATAAAGGAGTTATCAATGTTAACTGATGTCGTCGAACTATCGCGGTTACAGTTCGCTCTAACAGCGATGTATCACTTTTTGTTCGTTCCATTGACTCTAGGTATGGCTTTTTTACTAGCCATTATGGAGTCAGTTTATGTAATGACCGGAAAGCAAATCTACAAGGACATGACTAAGTTCTGGGGTAAGCTTTTCGCGATTAACTTTGCTCTTGGTGTGGCTACCGGCCTATCTATGGAGTTCCAGTTTGGTACAAACTGGGCATACTACTCTCACTACGTTGGTGATATCTTCGGTGCGCCATTGGCAATCGAAGCACTAATGGCATTCTTCTTAGAATCAACGCTAGTCGGCATGTTCTTCTTTGGTTGGGATCGCCTATCTAAGCGCCAGCACCTTGCTGTCACTTGGCTAGTCGCTCTTGGTTCAAACTTCTCCGCACTATGGATTCTTATTGCTAACGGTTGGATGCAAAACCCAGTCGGCGCTGATTTCAACTTTGAAACAATGCGTATGGAAATGGTGAGCTTTGCAGACGTAGTGCTTAACCCAGTAGCACAGGTGAAGTTTGTTCACACTGTAGCATCTGGCTACGTATGTGGTGCAATGTTCATTCTAGGTGTTAGTGCATACTACATGCTGAAGGGTCGTGATATTGCGTTTGCGCGTCGTTCATTTGCAATCGCAGCAGCGTTCGGTATGGCATCTATCGTTTCTGTAATGATCCTTGGTGATGAGTCAGGTTACGAGCTAGGCGACGTTCAGAAAACTAAATTAGCAGCAATTGAAGCGGAATGGCACACAGAGCCAGCACCTGCGGCATTTACTGTGTTTGGTTTCCCTAATCAAGAAACCATGGAAACCGATTATGCAATTAAGATCCCGTACCTAATGGGTATCATTGCAACACGTTCTTTTGATACACAAGTAACGGGTATCCGTGATCTTAAGAAAGAGCACGAAGTACGTATTCGTAACGGTATGGTTGCATACGGCCTTCTAGAGAAATTACGCGCGGGTGATAAGACACCTGAAAATATTGCAGCTTTCGACGAAGTGAAGAAAGACTTAGGTTACGGTTTACTACTTAAGCCTTACACCGACAAAGTTGTTGATGCGACACCTGAACAAATTCAAAAAGCAGTAGATGACTCAATCCCTCAAGTATGGCCGCTATTCTTTAGCTTCCGTATCATGGTGGGTGCTGGTTTCTTAATGTTCGCCATTATTGGTGCTGCATTTATCCAGTCTTGTCGTCATAAGATCACTGGTAACAAGCTTGTTCTTAAAGCTGCACTATTTGGTATTCCACTACCTTGGATTGCGATTGAAGCAGGTTGGTTCGTTGCAGAATACGGCCGTCAACCATGGGCAGTAGGTGAAATATTACCTGTTCATATGGCAGCATCTAACCTTGAACCGTCACAACTATGGTTCTCGTTAGCGGCAATTCTAGCGCTATACACAGCATTCTTAGTTGCTGAAGTTTACCTAATGGTTAAATTCGCTCGTCTTGGTCCAAGTAGCTTGAAAACAGGTCGCTACCATTTCGAACAAAATGACACAAAACAAGATGTGGTTTCACGTCAGGTTGAAGCGTAAGCAGGGAGAAACAAATAATGTTTGATTATGAAAGCTTGCGACTAATTTGGTGGTTACTAATTGGTGTGCTATGCATCGGTTTTGCAATCACGGATGGTTTCGATATGGGGGTAGGTATCCTATCTCATATCATTGGTAAAACGGATAACGAACGCCGTGTAATGATCAACTCAATTGCACCTCACTGGGATGGTAACCAAGTATGGTTGATCACCGCTGGTGGTGCATTGTTTGCAGCATGGCCGCTAGTTTACGCAACAGTATTCTCTGGTTTTTACGTTGCAATGATTCTGACGTTAGCTGCACTTTGGCTTCGTCCTCTTGGTTTCGATTACCGTTCAAAGCTGACAGATCCAAAATGGCGTAGCCTTTGGGATAAAGCTATCTTCGTCGGTAGTTTTGTACCACCAGTGATCTTCGGTGTGGCATTCGGTAACTTAATGCAGGGTGTACCATTTGAACTGAATGAGTTCATGATCCCAACCTACAAGGGTTCATTCTTCGGTCTGCTAAATCCATTCGCACTATTGTGTGGTGTGGTGAGCTTACTGATGATCGTGACTCAAGGTGCAACATTCCTACAAATGAAAACAACAGATGCTATTCATGAGCGTTCTCGTAAGGTTGCTGCAGGCTCTGCAATCCTAATGGCTGTTGTGTTCGTTATTGCTGGTTTTGTTGCTCACGGTGTTAATGGCTACGTGATTACATCTGAAATCATTAAAAATGCACCTTCAGATCCAACAACGAAAGATGTAGTACGCAAAGTGGGTGCACTATTTATAAACTACGAAAACTACCCAGCACTATGGATTGCACCAATCCTTGCGGTAGCGATGCCGTTACTGACAGCGCTGTGTTCACGTGCTAACCGTGCAGGTTTTGCTTTCTTATTCTCAAGCCTAACTATGGTAGGTGTGGTATTAACGTTTGGTTTTGCAACATTCCCATTCATTATGCCTTCAAGCCTAGATCCACACATCAGCTTGACTATTTGGGATGCAACATCCTCTGAGTTAACATTGAAGATCATGACTGTAGTTGCCTTTATTATGGTTCCAGTGATCTTGGCTTACACCTCATGGTGTTACTACAAAATGTTTGGTCGTCTAGATACTAAATATATCGAAGACAACAAAACTTCACTGTACTAAGGAGTAGACGAACAATGTGGTATTTTGCTTGGATTTTAGGTGTTCTACTGGCTTGTTCTTTTGGTATCGTCAATGCGTTATGGCTTGAAACGACCGAAAACATGGATAACGACAGTGAGTAATATGGATCGTGCGATAAAAGCAATACATGCACCATTGATGATGTTGCCACTAAAATTATTAGCGATTGCAATGGCAGTGACTGTTGCAGGGTTAGTGATGTGGGAACCACACCAGTTTGCTGATGCAATTGGTGGCTTTGGTCCTGTAATTGCGCCGTTGATGATTTGGGCAACATGCAGTGCCATGGTTTTTGGTATGAGTTTTGTGCCTCATCGCTGGTATTGGCAGTTATTTTTCTCGCCAATCATCGCACTTCCGATATTAATTTATGTTCTTAAATTGTACTTTTTTTAATAGAAGGCGATTTGTAGAATAATCAAACGGCTTACTACTGTGGTAGTAAGCCGTTTTTTTATAAATATTAGGTAGGAATTGCATTCATTTCGCTTGTTACGCATGGTATGTGAACAGAAATGTGATTTGATTGTCAGAATGGATACGTAAGCGTTAATTTTATATAAAATAACGACTTGAAAGCATCACTCAGTAACAACGTTATATTAAGTTGATGTATAGTAGCAGCAATGTATTTTTGCATATATGAATGATAGCCACGACTCAATGGTAATAAAATGACACAACTTAATGTTTTTAAGTGGCCAGTAACCATTTACTATGAAGATACCGATGTTGGTGGGGTGGTATACCACGCTAACTATTTGAAGTTTTTTGAGCGAGCACGAACAGAATACTTGAGAAAAATTGGGCTAAATCAGCAACAGCTATTTTCGTTAAATATGAGTTTTGTTGTGCGCAGCCTAACGATTGATTTTCTTCGTGGTGCAAAACTTGATGATCAGTTAATGGTCCATACAGTGGTGCAAAATATACGACGAGCTTCAATCGAATTTAGCCAAGAATTAGTAAACAATAACAACGAAGTGCTGTGTAAGGTATTGGTGAAAATTGCTTGTGTCGATCCGACACAGATGAAGCCTATTGCACTTCCTGAACAATTAAAGCTGGAGATAAATTAAGTGAACTCAGAGTTGACGGTTTTAGACATTATTCTAAATTCAGGTGCGCTTGAAATTATGGTTATGCTTATTTTATTAGGCATGTCGATTGCATCATGGACAATGATCATCAAGCGTTCTCAAGTATTGTCAGAGGCTAGCCGTAAAGCCGCACAGTTTGAAGATCGTTTTTGGTCAGGTATTGATTTATCTCAGTTGTATAAAGAAGTACAAGCACGTAAAGATGACCTAACGGGATCTGAGCAAATTTTCTATTCAGGTTTCAAAGAGTTTGCACGTTTACACCGCAGCAACGATAAAGTGCCAGAAGCGGTGATGGAAGGTACAAGTCGAGCTATGCGCGTATCACTGTCAAAAGAAGTTGATGAATTGGAAACCAATCTACCGTTTTTAGCGACGGTGGGTTCAATTAGTCCGTATATCGGCTTATTTGGTACGGTACTGGGTATCATGACTGCATTTATCGCTCTTGGTGCGATGAAACAGCCAACATTAGCAACCGTTGCACCTGGTATCGCAGGTGCATTGATTGCAACAGCGATGGGCTTATTTGCTGCGATTCCTGCTGTAATGTTCTACAACCGTTTAACCAATAAAGTATCAAAGCTAGAACATACGTACGCAACGTTTATGGAAGAATTTTCAAGTATTTTACACCGTCAAGCATTTGCCGCTAATCAGGAGAAGTAAGCAATGGCTTATCAACCGAAAAAGCGCAAAATGACAGCGGAAATTAACGTTGTTCCCTATATCGACGTTATGTTGGTATTGCTTATTATCTTTATGGTAACAGCGCCGTTCGTTAGCCAAGGTGTGGATGTGGATCTGCCACAGACCACCACGGCAGAAACGGTTGCAGAGATGAATAAAGATAGCGATATTCCGCCAATTATTGTGGAAGTCGATAAAGATGGCCACCTTGGTGTCAGTATCGACAATGCTGACATGCAACGGGGCTTATCGTTGCAAGAAGTGCTTGCACGTGTAAAAGCGCAAATGGCAGCGCAGCCTAAAACGTTAGTGATGGTAGGTGGTGATGGTCGTACACCTTATGCACATATTATCGAAACATTGGACGCCTTAAACCAAGCCGGTGTCGGCTCTGTTGGCTTAATGACTGAGCCTCTTGAGCAATAAGGTTAAAGAATGAAAAATAACAATTACACAGGTTCCACCGTTATATCGTTATTTATTCATGCGCTGTTGATTGGATTATTGTTCTGGGGCGCTGATTTTACGATGAAAAAATCAGATGTGGGCGGCAATACCATTCAAGCTGTGGTTGTCGATCCTGCAATGATTCATCAACAAGCGACGCAAATTCGAGAGCAACGGGAAGCGGCGAAACGTGCTGAACAAGAGCGTAAAAAAAGGCTGGAAGAGCAGACGGAAGCGCTTGAAAAGCAGAGAAAAGATGAAGCTGAACGTGTTAGACAGTTAAAAGCCGACAAGCTAAAAGCTGAGAAAGAAGCACGAGAAGCAGAGAAACAACGCAAGCTAGTCGCAGAGCAACAAAAGCAAGCGGCTGAAGAAAAACGTAAAGCTGATGAAGCGGCAAAAGTAGCGAAAGCACAAGCAGCAAAAGCAGAAGCTGAGCGTAAAGCGAAACAAGAGGCTGCAGAAAAAGCGGAACAAGTTCGTCAACAAAAACTTGAAGAACAACGTAAAGCGGAAGAAGCAAGTCGACAAGCTGAACTTGAGCGTCAAAAGCAAGTAGCAGCAAAGAAAAAAGCACAAGAAGAAGCGGCTCAAGCGGAAGCGAAACGTAAAGAAGCTGAAGCAAAACGTATTGAGGCTGAGCGTAAGGCAGCAGAAGCTAAGAAAAAAGCCGAAGCAGAAGCGAAACGCAAAGCAGCTGAAGCGAAGAAACTCCAGCAGCAAAAAGAAGCAGCATTGAATGATATGTTTGCAGGTCTTGAAGCGGAAAGCGAGCAGCGCGGTGGTGCGAAAGGGCAACATATTGCTGATGAAGTGGCACGTTATGGCGCAATATATAAACAAATGATTCAACAAAATTTATTGGTTGATCAAAGTTTTAAAGGCCAAGAATGTAATTTGACTATGCGTTTGTCTGCTGATGGTTTAGTACTGGATGTCACTCAATCTGGTGGTGATGGTGCATTATGTCGCGCGGCAAAATCTGCGGTAGTCAAAGTTAGCCAATTCCCAATGCCTGATGATCCAGAAATAGCGAAAAAATTAAGAGATATCAAACTTACAGTCACGCCACAGTAAATGATTTGTGGTGCAATATAAAATAGGAGCGATGGATGAAACGTTGGATAATGGGCTTATGTTTAGCTCTATTAAGCGTTAGCCAATTTGCACATGCTGAACTTGAATTAGTGATCACTGATGGTGTGGATTCTGCACGCCCAATTGGTGTTGTTCCTTTCAAATGGGAAGGTGAAGGTAAACTACCCACTGATATTTCTGCAGTAATTGCATCAGATTTACAACGAAGTGGTAAGTTCAGCCCAGTGCCGACAAATAAATTGCCACAGTTACCTCATAATGAAAGCCAAATTGATTACTCTGCATGGAGTAAGATGGGCGTTGATGCGGTTGTAACAGGTACAATTGTTAAGAATCAAGATGGCAATTACACCGTTAATTATCAGTTAGTCGACATTGTTAAAGGTAAACTAGCAGCAGGCACTGAAGGGGCTGCAAAAGGCGATTATTTACTATTGAATAATCAAGCGTCAGTAAAGCCTAACCGCATGCGTCAATATGCTCACCGTATTTCTGATTTAATTTACCAGAAGCTAACGGGTGAACGTGGTGCATTCTTAACGCGTATTGCATACGTTGATAATAATCGTTCATCGAAGTTTCCATATCAATTACGTGTGGCTGATTACGATGGTTACAACGAACGTGTGGTATTGAAGTCCAAACAACCGCTAATGTCTCCTGCATGGTCGCCAGATGGTAGCAAACTGGCGTATGTAAGCTTTGAAAGCGGTAAAGCACAGATCTTCGTGTTAGATATCTACACAGGTAAGCGTGAAGTAGTGGCGGATTACCCTCGCCATAATGGTTCACCACAGTTTTCACCTGATGGTACTAAATTAGCGATGGTACTTTCTAAAACAGGTAGCTTGCAGATCTATATTAAAGATCTGAAAACCAATCAATTACGCCAAATTACTCACGGCCGTGCTAATAATACGGAAGCGGTATGGGCACCCGATGGTCAATCTCTTTACTTCACCTCTGATCGTGGCGGTCGTCCACAGGTTTACCATTTAGATTTAGCAACCGGTGATACGCAACGTGTAACTTGGCAAGGTTCTCAGAACATGGGACCACAAATTACACCTGATGGGCGTTATCTTGTCGTCGTAAACCGTTCAGATAGTGGTTACAACATTGCTAAACAAGATCTTAAAACAGGTGCAATGCAAATTTTAACAAAAGCACGCCTTGCCGAGTCACCAAGTATTGCTCCTAATGGAAGTATGATTATTTATAGCTCAGCGCAAAATAATGGTACTTACGAACTTTCTTTGGTATCCATCGATGGTCGTTTCCAAGCACGCTTACCATCAACAAGTAAACGTGTACGAGCACCATCTTGGGGCCCATTTTTATAATTTGAGTTAATTCTCATTTGCCTTTTGAGGCACGATTGAGTTTAAAAAGGAAATCTAGATGCAACTGAACAAAGTTTTGAAAAGTTTAGCCATTGTGCTACCAATGATGACATTGGCAGCATGTAGTTCAACAGATAGTGCAGACAGCTCTGCTGCGAACCAAAACGGTACTAATGGCGGCAGCACTTCGCCTGATCAAACAATTGTGACTCCGGTTGATCCATCAGGAAGCATGAGTGAAGAACAATTGCTTGAGCAACAATTGCAGCAGTTACGTCAAGAACAAACCGTTTTCTTTAAGTTTGATAACGCAGAGATTCAACCTGAGTACCAAGCAATTTTAGAAGCACATGCTGCGTACTTACGTGACCACCCAAGTATTAAAGTCATCGTTGAAGGTCATGCTGATGAGCGTGGTACGCCAGAATACAACATTGCGTTAGGTGAGCGTCGTGCCAATGCAGTAGCACAGTACCTGCAAGCATTAGGTGTACCTGCATCTCAACTTTCTATTGTGAGCTACGGTGAAGAAAAACCATTAGTATTAGGTCACACTGATGCTGATTATGCGAAAAACCGTCGCGCGGTTTTAGTTTACTAATCTAATGTAGGTAAACCCAATATGAGCAGTAACAAAGTAATGCGAAAACTTGCATTAGTGTTGCTGATGAGCGCGGCGACCCAAGTGGTCGCCGCGCCTGTATCGGCAGCGAATTTAGATAGCTTAGAGCGTATGCTTGAAGCGCAAGGTCAGGTGCAGTTACAAATGCAGCGCCGCTTAGAGCAGATGTCATCAGATATTGATGAGCTTCGTGGCAACGTTGAACGTAATAGTTATGAAATTAAAAAAGTGGTAGATCGTCAACGCGACATCTATCGAGAAGTTGATAACTTGAGCCGCCAACCAGCGAAAGCCGAGCCTACGGACGCTAAAAAAGAAGCGGCATCAAGTGAAGCTTTTTCAAGTAATACCGATGAAAATACGGCCTATGAAAAAGCGGTTAATCTGATCTTAAAAGAGAAAGATTATAAAGGCGCAACCAAAGCGTTCCAAAGCTTCTTAACGACTTACCCTAATTCGGTTTATAAGCCGAATGCTAGTTATTGGTTGGGGCAATTATTCTTTGCTCAGAATCAGCTAGCAGATGCTACAACGAATTTTAAAGTGGTTGCAGATACCAAAGACTCAAGTAAGCGCGCTGATGCGTTGCTGAAACTTGGTGTGATTGCAGAACGTGGTAATGATATTGCGACGGCAAAAACATATTATCAAGAAGTGATCAAAGCATACCCGAATTCAACGTCTGCTAATCAAGCTAAAACAGCGCTTACGAAGTTAAAATAAACGCAGTTACGGTTTGATTTTAAAAGCCCACAAAGAAATGGTTATTTCTGTTGTGGGCTTTTTTGTTACTACGAAGTCGAAGCAGTGTTGGTTAAAGGTGAAATTTGGAAAATCCAGCGTATAATGTTCGGACACTAAAGGAATGCTAATGAGCAAGTGAAAAATGAGTATTACATTTGATCCATCAGAGATGGTATATCCGTTTCCACCAAAACCTGCCCGACTAACTGATACTGAAAAACAACAATATATTCAGCAAATCAAACAATTGCTAAAGGATAAAGATGCAGTATTAGTGGCGCATTATTATACCGATCCTGAAATACAGGCATTGGCTGAAGAAACTGGCGGTTTTGTTGGTGATTCACTAGAAATGGCTCGTTTTGGTAATCAACATCCAGCCACCACCTTAATTATTTGTGGTGTACGCTTTATGGGTGAATCTGCCAAGATTCTTACACCAGAAAAGCATGTATTGATGCCAACCTTAGAGGCTGAATGTTCGCTTGATTTAGGTTGTCCTATTGATGCATTTAGCGAGTTTTGCGATGCTCACCCTGATCATACTGTTGTTGTCTATGCCAATACCTCTGCTGCAGTAAAAGCACGTGCTGATTGGGTTGTAACATCAAGTATTGCACTGGAGATTGTTGAGCATTTAGATAGCGAAGACAAGAAAATCATTTGGGGACCGGATCGTCACTTAGGTTCTTATATTCAGAAGAAAACAGGTGCAGAGATGCTGTTGTGGCAGGGTGAATGTATTGTTCACGACGAGTTTTCTGCTAAAGCCCTACGCGACATGAAGCACCTATATCCTGACGCTGCTATTCTTGTTCACCCTGAATCACCCGCGAGTGTAGTCGCATTAGCTGATGCTGTAGGTTCAACAAGCCAGCTTATTAAAGCCGCGAAAGAGCTACCGAATCAGAAGCTTATTGTAGCAACTGATAAAGGCATTTTCTTTAAGATGCAGCAAATGGTGCCAGAGAAAGAATTAGTAGAGGCTCCAACAGCGGGGGCTGGGGCAACATGTCGTAGCTGCGCACATTGTCCGTGGATGGCAATGAATGGTTTGAAAGCGATTTACACCGCATTAAATGATGGTGGTGAGCAGCATGAAATTTTTGTTGATGAATCGCTACGTGAAAAATCACTGATCCCGTTAAACCGAATGCTAGATTTTGCGGCTGAATTGCAGTTAAAAGTAAAAGGTAATGCTTAAGCTTTTTGTTGAATCAGCGGCAATGAATAACAAACGAGCATAAAAAAGAAGGCGAACAGAGATGTTCGCCTTCTTTGTTTTAGGGAAATGTGTGGATTATTAGTCTTGAACTAACATTGCGCCACGTTGCGTTAAGCCACAGAGCATTACAGGAATGGCATTAAAGATCTCTTCAAATTGCGCTAAGGCATCAGCATCTTGTTCTTTTAATGCTTCAAGTGCTGTTTCAGGATCAAACAGTAGGCTGAAAGAAAGCAATACGCCACCCAGTAGGGCATTATCTTCACTTTCAGGTGGCATAATGGTTTCCCAATCATCACGCGCAAGTTGCCAACCCTGAAGCATACCTTCACAGAAGTTACTGGTTGCTTCGGTGACAATTTGGCTATCGTCTAGTGCACAGCCTTCAGGCCATTGCCATGTGTTGTCATAGAGAGTTGTACGTGCTTCATTTAAAATATCAATGATTGCATTGGCATAGTTTTCTAATTCTTCATGGGTACTAAAAGGAGAGGTTTCTTCTCCACCCCATAAAAAAGCTAGCCATTCTGTTGGGGCAATAATATTAGGTGCTGCAGCCATTGCAGTGACAAAGCCACGTGTTTGCGCTTCGTTGAGCAGTAGTTCGGCAAGCTGTTGATCTTGCAAAATGACGCTAAGTTTTGAAGACATATAAAAGAGTCTCTATTTAATCATTGTTAGGATATTCCTTGACCTATTAAACGATCAACGAAAGAGTAATCAAGTATTAGTTACTTATTGTAACAGCCTCGTTAGGTCAAAATAGAGACACGATGAGATATTTTCGTATAAGTATCAGATTTGTTTTAAAAGTAGACACTTAATGCGATGCTTTCAGTTTTATCTTGACCTAATACCTTTAGCACAATATAGTAGCCGTCCGTTAAGAAGCAGTGCCTATTAACGCAATGTGGTGAGGTGTCCGAGTGGCTGAAGGAGCACGCCTGGAAAGTGTGTATACGGCAACGTATCGAGGGTTCGAATCCCTCCCTCACCGCCATCTCTTATTTTTTAAGAGATAACAATTTAGGAGAGATGGCTGAGTGGTTGAAAGCACCGGTCTTGAAAACCGGCATACGTTTATAGCGTATCTAGGGTTCAAATCCCTATCTCTCCGCCATATTAAAGAAAGCCGCTAGCGAAAGTTAGCGGCTTTTTTACGTTTAAAAAATGACTGCTACCTATTGTGATACAGTGATTGGTATTTGAAGCGTTCAAATCCTCTAATACCCAGAACTGCTTCGTCATATTAAAGAAAGCCGCTAGCGAAAGTTAGCGGCTTTTTTGTATTTTTATTATATATACCTAATATATAAGTATTTTCTATTATGATCTAGACGTTACTTTATTCGTATATCTTTATTACTGTAAGAGTCATTATTAACTTTTAGTTATAGGCTGTATGTCTATTAATCACTATTTCAATTTAATATATGTTATCTATTAAGTTTAAAATAAATAATATAGTTTAACTTTTAAGAATATATGGAATCATTTTTAAATTATTATCAAAGGTGTTTATTATTAAGAGTGAATATAAATATTGAATTTCGATGGTAAAAATCATGCAAAAAATGGTCTTTTATATTGTACTTTTATTTTTATCTGCGCAATCTTTTTCCCAGCCTGTTAAAAAAGTGCTTAATGGCTCTGACGTCGATCTTTTTGATTCTTTTCTACTACCATGGAATGCCGCTCTTATAAGTAAAAATAACGATTCCATTATTTGTGGTGCGGTTGTCATCGCAGAGCATTGGTTGCTAACTGTTGCTCACTGTAATAATGATAATTTAGGTAATGTAGCTATTGTTGGTGCTCATAGTGTTGATGTGGACAATCTTGTTCTTTTACATGATAGATATAAGTTTAATATTGTCGATAAAATATCACATCCAGATTATGACCCGCTAACATTCTTAAATGATATCGCTTTATTAAGGGTAGACCGCTCACTTTTTGAGGTGTCTCAAGCGATTAAGATCGCTACAGTTAATGAGCAATATATTGTAGATGAGCAATTTAGAAATTCTTGGGCAACAAATATTGATTCATCATCAACGACAATTGCGTCAGGTTGGGGAGATACTGTTAGCAAAGGCTATCCATCAATCTTGCAGGTAGTCACCTTAGCTGGGGTTCCTGACGAACAATGCATAGGTTTAACTGATAATCATGATTATATTGTATGCGCTGATTCAAATATTAACGGACTCATTAAAGATGTTTGTAATGGTGACTCGGGTAATCCTCTTATTTGGCAGAATGAACAGACTATGTCAGATAGTGATAAGGGAGTAAGGCTAATTGGACTGGCTAGTAATGGGGCGATATGTATAAATCGAAATAACTTTCCTGAAAATCAATATAACCAACTTACTGGTCAATATACGCAGGTTTCATCTTACAAACTCTGGATAGAAGATTGTGTAACGAAACACCATGGTTATCAGGATTTTACACTCAACGATAATAACTTAAAACCAACTATAGATATTGACCCATTTGTATCAATACCAGATTACCCTCAAGAAAGAACTTCACCAGAACCTGAACCTGAGAAAGAAATCGTCACGACGGATAGCAGCGGTGGTTTAGTTTCTTGGTATTTCATTTTGATTATTTTGGTTGTTACTTGGATCGATAAGTTGATATTACTTAAAAATTAATAGCGAGAAATAAACCCCTATACAGCTTAAGTTTATGTCTTACCAGACAAGTTGCTCGTTTTAATTCTTAAAAATAATACGAATAGCAGAGAGATTAATTTTTTATATTTACTATAGTACTTATATGTTCATATAAACCTTAAATAAGTTAAACATATTGAGTTAGGTATAACTATGATAAAATATTGGTATGTTATTATTTTAGGAGGGCTTTTATTAAGTGGTTGCTCATCGCACTTATTCAGTTTGTCTGATAATGATCCAACATCAAAGTCTTTTGTATGTTGTCGATCGTTTGAATATATAAATTGGCAAGTGATAAATGGTGAAGAAAAGAAACTTTATATCAATGAAAAATCAAATATTGGCTACTTTTCTGGTGAAAAAAGTTTATATAAAGCTTATAAATTAGCTGATGGTATTGAGGATATTACATTCTCTATTGAAAGCAAAATTACAAGTAATAATGTATTTTCACCTAATGTTATGATCTTCGATGATAAACTTTCACTTTTTAAATCAGTTAATTTTTTTGATTTTGAAAATAATGGAAAAGACGAAAGCTATAGTATTAAAAATATAAGGTTAAGTAGAAAAATACCTTATATGATTATATTCACACCTCAAAGTCATGAAGGTACTAAGATTATATTCGATACCCCTAGTGGACAAGAGCTTGTCAATTTGTATACCAAGGGGAGTTTATCTTTTGATGATGTGTCTATAACAAAGAGAATAACAGAAATGGTAGATGTTGAGCTAATACCATTAAATATCAAGAAAAATGTAATACCATCGCCATCACCAGTAGTTGCTGCAGCTCCTTTGGTTGTACCTTTGAAAAAAGTGCCTTCAACACCTTTAAAAGAAAATATAAATATTATTGATGATTCTCAAACTTATAAAGCATATCAAGAGATAGCAAAAAAAGCAGAATATCCATCTAAATTTCAAACAGTTGATAATAATAAAAATTCATGGTCAAACAATTCAACCGATGAGTTGCCTGTTAAATTAATTGAACAAGAAACTTCAACGAAAAGTGAACGTATGCTTGTAGAAACGGAAAGAATTTATAATCAATTAATCACTCAGTCTTTAAATAAAGGGGATTTTGCTAAAGCACTAAAATTATTATTAGAGGCGAATCGTGTAGGATCGCCAACAGCCGAAACCGTTTTTTTAGAGCAGGTTAAAAAGAAGTTTGAAGGTAAAAATAATTCTAACTCCTTATTTTAAAGTGTTAAATCCACTATATATCCGCGTAAAAGTGGTAAACCAGCATGCTGACGCAAAAATATAGGCAATGACTGCGAAGTGTTGAGGGAACAAACAAAAGAGGATGAAACAAGCGATTGTTTCTGTGCCTTCTGTCAATCCACTCATGTAATACAATGATTTATTACGATATACGGGGTTTTCAATACCTCGCTTACTGGCCATAACAGCAAAAGCAAGAAAACTACTGCCCGTTCCAATAAAGGCATAGATTAAAAATGCGCCAGCAATGGCATTTTGCTCTGGATTGGCGAGTACAAAGCCGAAAGGTATTAAGGAATAGAATAAAAAATCCAAACTAATATCCAGAAAGCCACCCGCATCAGTAAGACCTTGAATACGTGCAAGTGCCCCGTCAACACCATCACAAATACGATTGAGCAAGATAAAAAGCAGGGCAATGAAATAGTGCTCTGTCATTAAAGCTGGAAACGCTAAGCAACCGATAAGAAAGCCTGTAAAGGTGACTTGATTTGCAGTAATACCATAGGGATGTAGACGGGCTGCAATAATATTCAGCGGGGCTTTAATAAGCTTAATACTTACATTATCGAGCATAATGGCTCTCCGTTTGCCAATTGATCACACGGCTATTGTTTGGGATGTCTTGTTTATCATGCGTCACCATTAAAGTGGGTATTTGTGCTTGCTGAATTTGGTTAAAAACCCAATCTCTAAATTGTGCACGGCGGCCACTGTCTAATTTACTGAATGGCTCATCCAATAAGATTAATTGAGGCTGGGCTAATAACAGTCGAGTAAGGCTAATTCGCGCACGTTGCCCACCTGAAATTTGATGAGGGTAAGCATTTGCTAACGCTGATAGCTGCAACTCTTCAAGGGCATTAAGAGCCAGCTTGTGGCGATCTTTACCTTTAATACGATTGGGTAGTGCAAACGCAAGGTTTTCCCATACTAATAGATGAGGAAAGAGCAAATCATCTTGAAATAGCATGCCTATCTGACGTAAGTGAGCAGGTACTTCGGTGATATCGTTATTATTTAATATAAGGTTACCTTGTGCCTGAAATGCATCACTTAAATGGCCTGCAATGTAATTTAATAAGGTGGATTTTCCACAGCCACTCGCTCCCATTAAGGTCACGATTTCTCCTTTTGCGATTTGTAAGCAAAAAGAAGTCAGTAAAGCATCACCATTAGGCATTGATATTGTGACGTTGTTGATATGTAGACTCATGATTAGTTGACTCTATTTTTAAACGTTTATTGTTTTTCGTCGGTTTATTCGTCGAGCTAAAATAAAAAAGCCGAACGGGAGCAGCGCTTGGCATAAGGCGTAAATAGCGGTAACTCGCCTGTCCGAACCACTTGCAAGGGTTACGGCTTCTGTCGTTAACGTACTTATTCGGCCAGCACCCAGCATTAATGTTGGGAGGTATTGTGCCAAACTGACGCTAATGCCAATAACCCATGCAAAAATAAATGCCGATGATAATTGCGGCAGCTTTATTTTAAGCCATACCTGAAAAGGTGTTTTCCCTAAACTTAATCCAATTTGAGTTAAACGTTGATCATAACTGCGATAAGGGCCATCAAGTGCGAGATAGACATAAGGGAAAACAAAAAAGAGATGTGCCCAACAGACCCATAGTAGATAAGTATTAAGTGAGGAAAATAAAGTTAGTACTTGCAAACCGAAAAGCAACGATAGCTGTGGGATCAGCATCGGAATAGCAATAATGTAGTTAGGAATATGCCATTTATGTTTTATACGATATTCGTGCGCTGCAATGGCAAAACATAATCCAAGCGATGCACTAATCAGTGCGATCACTACACTGATGTTGATTGTACTAAGAATATGACTCCATTCTAGTTGCCAAAAACGCAAGCTATAACGACTTGGAAGTACGTCAGGAAAGCGCCAACGCAGTGCGACTGACCATAGACTTAATATTGGGATAATCAACGCTGTTAATGCCAGCAATAGGGTAAAAAGTGATTTTCCTGGTAACGCAAAGCCATATCTGCCCGACCATTGCCACTGTTTAAAAAACTGGGTGAGTAGCCATTCTATCGCCACCGTAATACCTAATAATATTGTGCCGATAACAAATAGCATGATTGCCCCAGCGGCAGCTCGCGGCATGAGTTGTAGGTTTGGATCTATAAACCATTGCCAGACTAAAACAGCAAAGGTGGGTGGATTGGTTGGCCCTATAATTTGTGCAACATCGACGACAGAGACACCATAAGCCACGATAGCAAATAGAGGAAAACGCATCTTAGGTAACCACTGAGGGAAAATACACTTTAACCATGTTTGAGCACGGTTATAGCCCAGAGATGTTGATACTTTTTGGGTTTGCTCAATATTTAATTGTTGGAGAACCGGAATACTCATTAGCACTAAAAAAGGCGTCTCTTTTAAGGCGAGCATAACGATAAGCCCTAAGCCATATGGATCATTGATCAGTAACGCGGTTTCACTGACAGCATGAGTACTGAGATTGGCTGGAAGTACTGAATACAATAAACGAACGCCCATTCCTGTTGGCGCAAATAAAAAGGCAAAGCCAATCGCGAAAGCAACATGGGGAATAGCGAGAAGAGGGCTTAATGCTGATTCAATTCGCTGCCACAGGCGGGTGCCCCAACAGGTTTGGATGATTGCAAAAGTAAATAAACCAGCAAGAAAACAGCTAGCTGCCGTTGTATAAAATGTTAAGGCAATGGAGTGTTCGACACCTTGCCATTGTAATACTTGGCTAAAGCCGTTGAATGAGAATTGAGTTAGCCCTAATGGTGGCATATACCCTAATGCAGTGATCACTACACCGAGTAGCCCTGGCAATGTCGGTAAAATACACACGGCAATTAAAAGAAAGTAAAACGCAGGTAACATACCGTGTTCTCATGGTTAAAAAAGGTTGCCGTCTTAAGGTATAAGAGACGTAAGACGATGCTGATAGTAATTATAATTATGCAATAAGCAATGCGATTTTAATTATTTAATCAATAAATTACCCGTGACGATAACTATGACCCGTTTTTGCAAACTTTTGTTTCATAACCAATGACTAAAATTATATTTCGTATAATTGCGTTTATATCCTTATTAGTCGGTTACTTGTGTATAACGACCAATTAATGATGTTGGTAGCAGTATTTGAACGTGCTGCTTTACTATTAATGGCACTTTTTTGATTAACACAAACCCCGCACTTTCAGTCGATTGTTAAAAAACAACATTGTCGACCTTTTAAACTATCATTATGTCTCTTTTACTGCTCCTTTTTGCAGTGTTAAATACCTATATGGGAGTGAAAGTTGATGGATGATTGCTGGTATTCACCGTTATTTGATTAATATTTATTGTCCAACATCTGTGGACGTTTGTACTTGGTATTCTGACAGATAAAATCGCACGTACTAAGGTAATAGCGATTGCGTTGACGATCTGTTTAGTGGCTGTATGTGCATTGTTATTTACCTAGGCTTCGGTGTTGGTAGCTTGATTGGTTCAATTGTCGCATCCGTTTTTGGTGGCTTTATTGCAACGTTCTACTTGATGTTCGCATTATTGATTGTCTCTTTTGTGATTGCATTAACCATCCAATTACCTAACGGTGAAAATGAAGCACAGTTAGTCGTCAATCACTAACTGGATAATTTGAGAAAAGAATATCTATAAATCCGAGCACTTATTATGAGTGTTCGGATTTTTTATTATCTGTATGAAGGTGAGAAAGGGCGCAGCATAGTTAATCTCTATATAAATAAATGATTACACTGGCTAGTTTGAATAAAGGCAGTTTAAAACACTATTTTTATATTGAAAGTTAGTTACCAGAATGAAAATAACATTAAAATATGGTGTCTTATTTTAGTTAAACTCTGTTTTAATACGCAAATAAACTGCTTATAAATTTAAAGGCAGTGAAGGTCACTCTAAGCAGTGTTTTAATTAGTTTATTGTTTGGTAAGAGATAGCCATGTCTGTGATTAAGTTTCCTTTAAAGTATAGAAATGCCGCAGCAGATACTTTTGCGATGGTTGTGTTTAGCTTTGCCGCTGGCATGATGATTGAGATCTTTATTTCAGGTATGTCGTTTGAGCAGTCGTTAGCATCACGAACATTATCTATCCCTGTTAATATTGCGATTGCTTGGCCTTATGGCATGTTTAGAGATTACATGATCCGAACAGGTATGCGCTTTTCAACAAAACGTTGGATGAAGGGCTTCTCTGATATGGTGGCTTATGTGTTATTTCAATCACCGATCTATGCTTGCATATTATTAGTTGTAGGGGCGAACTTTGATCAAATTGTCACTGCTGTAACCAGTAATATCGTGGTTTCTGGTGCGTTGGGGATTGTTTATGGTCAGTTTTTAGAAATGTGTCGCCGCATGTTCCGTGTACCGAATGCGGTATGATTAAAAATACGCGATAGTATAAAAAACAGGGGCGTAAAGTTTAACTTTACGCCCCTGTTGCTTTGATAGCGATAGATACCAATTCATGGCTGTTTTAAAACAATTGTTAAATTATTTATAACCGCCCTGAATTTCAGGTTGCTGCTGCTTTAATACGACTTTGTTACGCGTAATTGCCGCTGCTGGTAAATTGATAAAGCCGTTGTCAGTCAGTGTCTGTTGCGCTTCTGGTGTCATTACGTAATTGACAAAGGCTGCTTGCTGCGGCGATAGAGAGCTATTTGTTGGCTCTAAATTCAGATACATGTAATAAACGTTAGCAAGTGGATAGCGGCCTGATAAAATTGTTTCATGATCTAGACCAAAACGCTCACCATTTTTATCAATAATATCAATACGTTTAATATCTTTATCTTGGCTTTGATATACGGTGTAACCAATGGCGTTTTCTTTTGATTCAATAGTATCGATTAAATCTTTACGGCTGTTTAACGATTTAGTTGCCGTTTTTTGGCCATCGTAGCAGGTGATCATCTTGGTGAAATTACGGTGTGCTGATAAATCACCATTGACTGAATAAGCGTGTACTTGTGCCAGTTCAGTATTGTTGGCAAGTACAGGACTTACTGTCTGCCATTGAATTGATTTTAATGATGATTGGCAGCCAAAAATATCAGCCAGTGCATTGATTGAAATAGACTTAATTGGATTATCTTCATTAACCAAAATGGCGATGGCATCGGATGTAAAGTACAGCTCGGTTGGTTTATAACCGTATTTATCTTTAAAAACGGCGACTTCGCTATCTAACCAACGACGAGAGCTAATACCAATTTTTACCCCATCTTCAATCATGACTTTTTGAATATCATTGCTTTGTTCGGTGAGTAAATGATTGTTCAACGTAGCTGTTGAAATTAGCTCGTTGACAACGGTATTGAGTTCATTTTCAACCGCAATGGTTTTACTGCTATCGGCATAAGCAGAAGAAGCAAACAGCGCCAGTGGTAACATGTAAGTTAAAGTTGATTTATTCACGAGTATTCCCTCACTGTGCTGTTGATGCATGTTGCGCTGATTGCTCAGAGCTGTAAATTGTCCATTTTTTTACAGGCTCCATTTGGTTGCTGGTTATAACAGCAATGGTGCGTCGCTCACGTTTCTTTAGGTGCTTGGTTAATTCGGTCACCTGCGTAAACTCTTGCTCTGAGATGCGCTCAGGTGCAATACCATTTTCAATCAATGCATCTTTAATCACACCTGTACGACGTTGCGCTAATGCTTTGTTGTATTCGTTTGTACCTTCAGGGCTAGTATCACCCACAAGGATGACCTTTGCCTGTGGCTTTTGCTTTAATAAATCAAAAAGTTGAGTGAAGGTTTCATTTTGATCTAAGCGAATATGGTCGTCATCAAAGTTAAAGTAAACTGTCTGGATGTCGTATTTTGGCTTCACTTCCCAAGGTGCACAGCCAGTAATATCAACTTGCGTACCAGCAGGCGTATCGGCACACATATCCCGTTGATTGATCACGCCATCTTTATCATGATCGCGAAGATCATCAATCTGATGGCGAGTGACTTGAGTATCAGGCATATCTGCACAGCCAGTTAAAAGCAAAGGCAATAAAATGAGAGAAAGTAGTGATTTTTTCATGATTATTGCTCCTTCGCCTGCCATTGTTCTGGGTATTCAACACGTAACGCATAGGTCAATTTACCCATAGCATTAAGAATGCGATATGCCGCTAAGGTGTGGTCATATTCGGTATTAATGTAGTTCTTGCGGGCAAGGAACACTTCTACTTTTGCATCAAGTACGTCAAGTAAGCTACGACGGCCTAAACGAAATTGTTCTTCATAACCCATTTCAGCGGCTTTTGCTGCATCAACGTTCTGTTTTAACAATTTCTTCTGTTGCTCTAACATGTTGTAGGCATTCCACGCTAGGGTTGTTCCTTCAACCACTTCACGTTCTGCACGCAAACGGATAGTACGTGCTTCTTCATGACGCCATGCAGAGGCTTCTGTATCAGCATTGGTTTTTCCGCCGTTATAGATGTCGTAATTCATGGTTAGCATGACACGGGCATCTTGATCCGGACCCAGTGTGTTCCCCACGTTGTCGTTGGCATTTGCGTGTACTTCTAGCTTAAATTCAGGGAAGTAATTGCCTTTTTCACGGCGAATTTCTTCACGTGCCGCTTGAATATCAGCCATGGCGGCTTGAATTTCAGGATGCTGCTTAATACCTTGTTTAATAGCAATTTCTTTGCTGCTAGGCAGCAGGGCAGTATCGACCACAGGATCGACTAAACCCGTTGCCGGTTTTCCAACTAAACGCATAAATTGGGCATCGAGATCGTAGAGGTTATTTTCGGCGGCAATGAGTGATGAGCGCGCCGTCGCAACACGTGCTGCGATTTGGGCCAAGTCAGAATTACTGCTTAAACCTTTTGAGTTTTTATCCAGAATATCTTGGTAAATCGCTTCATGTTCACGAACGTTACGTTGGGTTAATTCATGAATGGTTTTGGCTTTCAGTACTTCCATGTATAAACGTGTGGTATCTAATGAGATATCTTCTGCATCAGATAACAAGGTTAACCGCTCAGATTCTGCTTCATAGCTCAGACGATCAGTATTGGCTGAGGTTTTAAAGCCATCAAAGATTAACTGCGAGGCTTTGAAACCAATTTCAGTTCGGTTCATGCCGCGATCGTCTTTTGGGATTTTATTGCCACTGTTGTAACGGGTTTCTTCATAACCCGCAGCAGCGTATAGATTTACTTGTGGCAAGTAATCAGCCTGTGCGCCATCGACTTCACGAAGTACTGATTGAAAACGGGCATATTGCCCCGCAATTTGTGGGCTGTAATCAATGGCTGAGGCAACAGACTCTTCTAAAGAGAGCGCGTGCGCAGCACTTGATGAAAATAGCGCAGCTGCTATTAATGATGATAAACGCATTCCTTTTCCTTTATCTCTTATTCTGTATGCCGTTTTGTGTAAAACGGCATGACTAATTAGCTAAATGTTATGGCTCTCTTAATGCACTTGCTTTGGCGCGTAATAACGGCTTTAACCAGTAGCTCAAAACGGTTTTTTCTCCCGTTAAGATATCCACCATAGCTTGCATGCCAGGAATGGCTTGCAAACGTGTTTCGGGATCATCATGGAGCTGAATATGGGCGCGGTAATAAGCGGTACCGTCTTCTGTTTGTAGGGCATCAGCACTGACATATGTCACCGTGCCTTTACGTCCACCGTAAACCACAAAATCATAGGCTGTAAATTTAATGGTGGCTTCTAATCCTGTTTGTACAAAAGCAATATCTTGCGGCGAAATTCGTGCTTCAACGATTAACTTACTGTCATTAGGCACTAACTCCATGATGGGTTCACCGGGTTTTACAACACCGCCTAATGAGCGCACTAAAATATCTTTAATAGTGCCATCCATTGGGGCGGTGATTTCAGTTCGTTTTAACTGATCGGCTAACCCTTCTTGACTATCTTCTAATTGGGCAAATTGATTGGTCAATTCATTGAGTTGTGCTTGGACTGAGGTTCTAAATTCCAACGCAAGATTGCGGCGCATCACAATAGCTTCACGTAATGCTGCTGACGTTTTTTGTTGTGCAACTTTTGAACTGGCAATTTCGCCGCGTAATTTGACCTGATCGCGACGTGTTTGGATCAATTCTACTTCCGCAACAGCGCCTCGTTTTACCGCCCCTTCGAGCATTTTGGCTTCTTTATTGACTAAACGAAGACTGCTATAAAGTGTGGATGTATTACTTTTCGCATCACGTAACGCTTCAGTTTGCTGTTCAATCGTAAGCTGTGCTTCTTCAAGTTGTGACTCAATTTGTCCAATACGTTCGTTGTAATTGGCTTTAGCATTAAGCTGGGCACGCTTACTTAAATCATCAAAAGCGATAGCTTGATGGGAAATAGTGATTTGTTTTTTCCAATCTTTTTCCTTGGTATTGACTTTTACTGTGTCTAATTCGGCTTTCAGGCGTTTGATTTGCGCTTGTAAAGTACGGTAATGCTCATCAGATTCTTGGAAAGCGGTACGGAAACGGGTGTCATCTAAAATAATTAAAGGCTGACCTTTCTTTACCTGTTCGCCTGCTTTAACTAAGACTTGTTCAATAATACCGCCTTCTAAACTCTGAATTTTTTGAATGGCGAGGGTCGGTACAACTTTGCCATCACCCACGACCACTTCTTCCAATTTGGAATAAGCAGCCCAAGTGATAATAGAGATAACTAGTAGTGAACAAAGCCAAACGATTTTACGAGAACGATAGGCGTGTTTTTGATTTGCCCATTTTAAATTACTGCTCATTACCGCCTCCTTGAACAATACTGACGGATCGAACACGGCTAACTGGACGTTGTGGTTTTTGTTTAGCAAGAATGGTTTTTGCATCACCATCTGCCACTATTTGCCCACGCTCTAGCACAATAATGCGATCACATTGTGCCAAAATAGACTGGCGGTGAGAGCTAATTACCATGGTGATATCACGCGGTAATTTATGCAGGGCTTGACGAAAACGTTCTTCTGCTTGTTGATCTAAAGCGCTAGTTGGCTCATCCATCAACAATAGGCTAGGTGAGCGATACAGTGCGCGAGCCAGTGCTACTGCTTGGCGTTGACCGCCTGATAAATTACGGCCATTTTCACCGACTTGGGTTTCTAATCCGTTGGCAAGGCGATCCATAAAGCTATTTAAGCCCGACGTGGTTATGGCATGACTTAGGCGCTTTTCATCGACTTCATCACAGCCAAATAGAATATTTTCATAAATAGTGCCGTAAATAAGAGCTGGCTGCTGTCCAACCCAACCGATGTTGTTACGAAGGGCGGCGGGTGGCCATAACTGAGCATCAATACCTTCAAAATACAATTGTCCTGAACTTGGACGATATTGATAAGAAAGTAGGGCTAATAGGGTCGATTTACCAGAGCCTGCGGCGCCAATAATACCAACACGCTCACCTTGGCGGATCGCTAATTTTATATTACTGAGGGCATTGAATTGCTGCTCAGGATAGGCAAAGTTCGCATCATCTAACTGAACATTACCGTTAAACTCACCGCGATCCATGACCTGATGCTCATTACTTTCCTGCGGTAATACCATCACTTGATCCAGCCCTGTAATAGCAGAGCAGCTTTGCTGATAGCGCAGCATTAACATCGATAACTGGTTGATTGAACTCGCGGCTCGACCGCTCAGCATAACAATAGCAATCAAGCCACCCATGCTAAGCAAGCCTTCTGAAATACGATAAACACCAATGATAATTAAACCTATGGTTACGATTTGCTGACTACTCATTACCGAATGAGAAACAACATTGGTGTATTTTCGTGATTTTATATGCCAATCAGAGAGTGCAGAGACGGTTTGCTCCCAACGGCGTTGGATGATGCCTTCAGCATTGTTTTGTTTGATATCAGACAGATTATATAAGCTATCTAATAGTTGGGTTTGTTTCTGGGTCGATAAGCGAGCGGATTCATCCAATGTTTGACCAATTTTTCCTTTCATAACGGTGCTTAGGAGCAATAGCACCGCCATAACAGCGATAGGAACAAACATCATAGGTCCGCCAAGCCAACCAATTAATGCAAGGAAGAACAAGGTGAAAGGTAAATCCACCAAGGTAACTAAAGTGACTGACGTGAAAAACTCTCGCACACTGTCAAAATCTTGAATTTGACGCGCAAATGCAGCGGCTGATTGGGGGCGATGTTCAAGTTTCATCCCCAAGACTTTTTGCATTAAAATTGCCGATAGTTTGGTATCAATATGATGCCCAGCCATATCGGTGATAGCGCTTCGTGCTTCACGTAATAACCAATCAAATATCAACGCAATTGATACCCCTGCCGCCAACACCCATAAGGTATTAAAGGCTTGGTTGGGTACCACGCGATCGTAGACGTTCATGGTAAACAACGGCACGACAAGAGCGAGTAGGTTGATAAAAATAGAGGCAATAAGCAGATCACGATACCAAGGTTTTACCTCTGAAATCGCTGCAAGTAACCAATGTTTTTTCGGCTTAGGTTTAATATCATCCACGCGGGGGTCAGCAACTTGGATCGGCGAAACTTGCCAGACATCGCCGCTGAGCAGATGTGTTAGCTCATCGCTTGATTGCTGAGATACAACGGGAGTTGGGGTATGATCATCATTAGTTTTAAACTGGACGATTTTAAATACACCATCAACGTGCTCACTAATAATGATTGGCTCGCCAGCATCAGTTATCCCTACGGCTGGTAAGCTTGCTGTGATTAGCTTTTTTTTCGGGTGTAAGCCAACGTCCAACTGAGCTTGGTTGGCTGCACGTTCAAACAGAGAATCGTCAAGTTTACCCTCTATTAAGGGTAAACCTGAGGTGACTTTTAGACGATGACAGCGAATGCTGTAATGCTGGCATAGCCACAAAATAGAGGCGAGCCAGATGTCATTATCTAACGGCGGATTTTTACTACTCATACCATCCCTAGCCAGTAATTAGATTATTATCATCTATCATTTTTTGTAGAACCTCTGCTTCCGTTGCAGAGCTCGTATCTGCGCCATAAAGCGCATCTTTACTTACATTGTCTAAAGTTATCTCTTGTGTAACATCTGTACCATTGTCTTTAACATGTAATGTGACGGAACCGTTATTTTCAGTAATATCAATATAGTTATCGGCTGAAATACCATCAGTGACATTTGATAAAATAGCGCTTAAGTCAATGTTGTCGGTATTAATTGTGGTATCAAAATCTAAAATAGTATCTTGTGCTGGTGCAGAGATTGAACCAAGATCATCAGATTTAAAGACGAAACTGTCATTACCGTTATCACCTGACATTATATCGTTACCTTTACCGCCGATAATCAAATCGTCATTGGCTGTACCTACTAGGGTATTATCACCCGATACTGCGACTTTGAAATCGATGGTTTGCGCTGTGCCCGTTGCAGTTTGGTTGCCGATGCTGGCACTTGGCTCAATAGATAAAGTGAAATCTTGTGCGCTGTTGCCTGTCATGGTGAGGCTGGCAATATCAGCAAGTTCGACTTCCCAACCACCATTATTTTCTTTTCCAGCAGAGAAAGTGTAATCACTTGGGAAGCCTGTGATCATAATGCTGCCTTTTTCATTAGGTGCTGGATTTTGCATCATGAGATCAAGATTTAAGGCGATCGCTGAATCTGTTTCAGCAATAATACTGTTGTATTGCGCCGTTAATTCAGGCTCATCAGGTAGCGCATCAATGGTTAATTTGATCTCTTCGGTAGCGATAACACCTTCATGAGTGTACTCAGTGCCTAATACGATATTGGTATCAACAGTATTGGCAGCTAATGTGATCGTCATGTCGCCATAAGCATCACCAGGATAAAGTGTGAATTCATCCAATGTATTGGCATTAACGACGACGGTAGCAAACCAATTATTTCCTTTTTGCCCAAAGGTAACTTCTTGTCCGCCAATAACGATTTTATCTAACCCTTGTAACTGAGCAGGATCATTCGCACTGATCGTTACTGTGAGTCGTAATGCTTCATCACTGTTTGTTTCATAGCTTTCTAGATTCACTGGAATAGTGAAACTATCACCTTCAGTTCCAGCAAGACTTTCTGGGACATCAAAGAACTGAACATCATCGCCAATAGGTTTAACGCCTACGACTAAATCAGTGGTCGAGGTTTTAATATCATTGGTGCCAATTTCGTTGGTGATGGCTTCTAGTTTGAGTTTCATATCGCCACTAAAATCTAGCGGTGGACGTATATAAACCCCGTCCATTTGGCTGGCACTGATACTCCATGATTGACCACTGTTAGGTAACTGGACGAATGTATTTCCGCCATCGGGTGAATAGAACAATACAGCACCTTCAGGTAGCCCTGAAATATTCAGAGATAGTGTTTCTGAACCATCGTTATCAAATAAAATTGCGTCTATGCCTGTGATATTAATGTAGCTATCTTCGTCACCGAGAACTTCGATTTTATCGGGCATTTCAGCAAAATCAGTTACTGGTGCAACATTGATGACCACTGATGCCGTTTTGGTTTGGGTATCGGTTTGGGTTGGGCAATCAGCTTCATCAGTAATGTTGGCTGCAACATTAATGATTAACTCACCGCTGAAGTTAAGTGGTGGTGTTAAGGTTAATTCACCTAAACGGGTTGGGTCTTTAATTGTCCATGTGTTATCGCCGTTGTCTTGTAAAATGGCGGGATCGCCGTTGAGTTCTGCCCCGGCAGGTAAAGTAATTTTCAACCAGTTAATGGTTTCTTTACCTGTGGCTGATTCACCTTCACCGCTGATGGTTTGCCCCGCGAAAATATTATCACCTAAGATTAATTCTAAGTTGATAGCAGATTCGGTATCTTCCTGAATCGTGGTTTGTCCTGCATTGACAATGATATCATCGACAACAGGGATAACTTCAATCTTAATATTCTGCGTTGTTTTGGACGATTGACCGTTACAGGTGGACGTTTGAGTGATCTCAATCGGAATATTAATACAGCCAGCCCAATCTTCATCGAGTCCAACAAAGACCATATTTTCTAAGCCGCTTGGTGTAATGGTATAGCCAAGAATTTCACCAACAGCATTGTATTCAGGAATAACACCATCGCCTTCAATTTCAACACCTAGAGGTAGATCTTTGATATCAATGAAAAACGATATTTCTATTTCAGGGTTGTCGTCAATGTTGCCATCCAGCAACCCTGATAAATCAATATCTTCACCTTCTTTGGCAATAATGGCATCGTCACCTTGAATGCTATCTGGATCGTCAATTGGAAGACAAGAACCACCGCCGCTGTGACCTGTAATTTGGACTTGAAGAGGAGCTTCAATATAGCGTGAATGTTCGTCATCAATAACGTGGGCTACAACACGTAGATCGATAATGTCAGTATCAAAGCTAGAGCTAATGGTTGCACCTGCCAAGATATCTTTCATCGATTCTTTTACTGTGTCACTGGTTAATCCCGTTGCGGGAATAATCCAGTTACCACTGCCGTCAATGGACGCACCATTTGGGTGTTCAACGATTAAGTTAATACTATTTGGTACGACGATGATGATGTAATCAAGGTACTCTGAGCCATCGAGATCTTCATCAAAAAAGTGAACCGCGTTGGTTAAATCGATAGGGCTTCCATCGGTACTGGTGAGCACTTCTGATGTTGATTCTAAACGGGTATCGCCTTCAACAATACCATTCACATCAAGTTGAATGGTTGCATTAATGTCTTTTGTCGCCGTTTGTCCTGTAGGTGAGGTGTCAGTGACTTCATAGCTAATTGAAATATTGAATAAACCACTTAAATCTTCATCAGCAAGCACAGTAACACGACCGCTGTTAATGAAGTCAGTCCACGATTCGCCACTGGTTTTGTAGCCAGCAAGATCTAATCCACCAGTAGGTACAGATACGGCAATACCATCAATAAAGAGTGTTAAGCCTGAAGGTAATCCAGTGATCTTATAACCGGTTAAACTTTCACTGTGATCGATATCTTGATTAATCATGGGCTCACTTAAGAAGCTTGCTGATTTATCCTCAAGCGTTGTTGTTTCAAGGATAGCGCCATCTTTTTCATCAACGACAGGAAGCACATCAATTTCTACTTGGTAATTGAATTCGCCGCTGTCACCATCAGGCTCAGTTGAAATCACGTTAACATCAAAATTAAGTTGCCCACTGAAGTCTTTCGGTGTTTTTAAGAAGGTGGTTTTAAGCTGATCGTTGCTGATCTGGTAGATCACGCCATTCGATGCATTTTCACCTACGATTTCTAGTGTGATCGGATCACCGTTACTATCAACAAACATTACCCCGTCAGGAAGGTTGGTGATCATAATAGTGATCTGTTCCGATTTATCATCATCACTGGTGGTGATCATGAAATCTAAAGGCAATGGACTATCTTCGTTAAAGCCGGATGTACCTTTGATTGTGCCTTTAAAGCCCGTGGAATTTCCAGTGCTTGGGCTTTCTGTAACGTACTCCCAATGACCATTACCGCCATCTACAACATCAGGGCGATCAATCACACCTTTTAAATCAATAGTAATGGTTTTGGTATCACTAACCGCAGTGATATTAATGGGATCAAGTCCATCAACGGAGGTTTCGGTCGATACCGCCGTGACTTCAATGGTCAGCGTTTCTGTCCATGAGCTGATATCTTCTTTTGGATAAAGTAGGGCTGTACCGTTTTCAATACCTTCAGCGCTGACAATATAAATACCTGATCCTACTGGTTGCTCAATAGCACCACCGCCTTGAATAGACCAACCATCTTGCACTTTGATTTGATAGCTTAAACTTTCAGAACCATCGGTATCGGTAAGCTTACCGACTAATACTTGGCTTAAGTTAATCGGTTGATCTTCAATACCTTTAATGTTTTTCACCGATAGGGTCGGTGTATCAGCGTCTGGCTTGATGTTAATAATAACTTGGTGTGGTGTTTCTTCGGTTTGATGCTCATTTTTATCAATGAACTGATTACCTTTTTCGGTCGCTATAGCGGTTACGGTAAATTCAAATTTACCTGCAAGGTTTTTATCTGAAACGATAGTGATTTTATTCAGTTGATTTTGATTTAATACATCACCGTCTTTAACGACATTGCCATTGAGTTTTAATGTAATGCCATCTGGAATACCTGAAATTCGATATGTTAATTTTTCGGAATCATCGGTATCGGTAAGATTGGCAGCAAGGTCTAGTTTAATGCTGCCGTTATCATCTTCAACGCCTGTGTATTCAGTTTCAGGGGCGTCCCATACAGGCGCATCAGCATTTGGATATACTTTTATAGGTAACTTCTTATCTAAGGATGTAATGCCTGAATCTTTTGAAATGGTTGCTGTGACTTCAAGGTTCACCATACGTTGCTGATTAATTGCAACATCAGGGGCTGGTTGATAGGTGAGTTCACCGTTAGGAGAGTAGAAATTACCGTTTTTAATAAAATCGGTAATCGTGATGACGCCGCCGACTGCCGTGAGTAACGTGCCATTCAAATAAAGTTGTCCACCTGCCAATGAGCTTTCACTAATAGTGATACTGGTAAGGGTTTCATTTTGGTCATTATCGCCTGGGAAGACTTTGATTGTTAACGGGGCTGTCAACGTGTCTTCCAATACTTCCATCAGTTCAACGTTGATATGACCTGGGTTATCACCCAATGCCATTGTTGCGGTTCGATTCGCGGTATCACCATCGCCATCTTTAACTGTATATTTTAGTGTATCGAGGATCCGTCCACTAAATTCAGACGTTGAGACAGTTGTTATTTCAACCGTACCGTCAGCATTAACGACCATGGTACCGTACTTTTTCGACGGCGAGATCGTAGTATTGATTAAATCAATCGGATTACCATCAACAGTGTAAGTGGTTTTGTTGTAAATGAAGCTAACAATTTCACCGCCGTCAGCCCCAGTGATCTCATCGGTTAATAGTTGTAAGGTTTGGCTTTGTCCTTCAACTAAAGACAATGTACTGTCAGTACCGGCTTTTGGAACATCATCTAAGACATTCACATCAAAGATAGTGGCAGGCGAGGTGTCGCCATCGCTGTCAGTCAGAATGGCACCAAACTCAAGGTTAAGCGTATCTTGTGATGTGGCATCTGGATGATCAATAGAGGCAAAGAGATCAAACTCCACCGTACCATCAAGGTTAACTTTAATTTGGAATATTTCTTTACCCGCGGCTGTTGCGATATACCAACCATCAGCATTAGGTGCGCCAAGCGTGATGTTATCGCCTGCGCTGGTGTAGTTTTTACCATTAAATAAGGCGGTGTCTAAGGTCACGGATACCACACTATCACTGCCTGTATTAAAGCTCAGTGTTGGTGTTGCTACATCAGAGGCATCACTGTCTACACCATCATCTAATAAATCATTTTCTTGGACATTTAAGCTGCCATTAACGATGATTTCTGGCTTCAAACCATCCCAAATTGTGACCGTTACGTTGGATGTTCCAACACTGCCATCACTATCAGTAGCTTGAACGGGAAGGGTGATATCAAGCTTGGTATCTTTACCATTGAGGTGATCGATAAAGTCATTCAGCACAATGGTAATGGTTGCATCTGCACTGCCACCTGCAGCGATAGTGCCAATGTCGGAAAGGTTGATGGAAAAGATCACCGTACCGTTAGCTAAAACCGCATCATAGGTATTGTTACCATCAAACTGCCACGTCAGTGCTTCACCGTTATGAGTGATCGCATCACCATCACTGGTTTGAACTGCGCCTGTTAGAGCTAGTTGTAAATCAACAATCGGATCTTGCCCTGCGGTAACAGAAATTGTTGAGCTTGCTGTTTCTGTCGTGCCTGCTGGTGGCGCATCGGGTGCTACAGCAATTGGGTTTTCGGTAATTTCTAATGTGGTATTAGTAATGACTGGCGTGTCACCATCGGCAATCGTTACAGTGATATTGGCTTGGTTAACGTCGCCATCGTTATCGCGAATAAAGACTGGAATGGTAATGGTTTCAATGCCATTTGGATCTGTTTGGTCGATAGATTTATACAGGTTGAAAGTGTACTCAACCGTCGAGTTACCTTCAGCATCAGGTTTTTGTGTAATGGCAATATCAAAAACTTTTTCACCATTGACCGATGCTTCAATCATTTGACCTGTACCAGTAACGGTGTAAGTAATGATATCGCCGCCGCTGGTTAATCCTGATGGTAGCTGTGTTTGATCAAAAAATAATGGGCTTTGGGTAAGAGTGCCATCTAAGCCATCACTACCAACAACCACGTCCATAGTGCCTGTTTTGGATATTGGCTGACTTGAAGATAGGTTGGCTTCATCAAATGCCAGTTCTTGTTTTACGATTAATTCAGGATCTGCGCCGTCTTGGATATACCAATCAAATTGTCCTGTTGGGGTTTTCGTACCATCAAGATCGGTAGCATCAACCAGTAGTGGTAATTTGATTACATCACTGGCATTGGTGTGATTTAACGGACGATGTTGAGCCAAGGTTACTGTACCTGTTACATCATCACTATTGGCAGCACCAGTTAGAGTTAAGGTGAAGATGGTTTCTCCGCCAGAAGTTGCTGTAATGGTTTTTCCATCACTACTTAGTGTGTATTCAAGGTATTTAACGGAAGTACCTGACGTTAGATTTAAAGCACTTAAAGTAGCAATAGTTTGGGCGTTAAAAGTGATGCTATTAGGATCGGGGTTATCTGATCCTGCTTTAATGGTAAAGTCACCCGTAAAGGTATCTGTAGGATTAGAAATCAGTCCTTCAACGTTACTATCATTGTTATTGATGATGGTATTTGCTTCGCCATCTTTAATTGTGATGGTGAGATCCGCACTTCCGTTGTCATTATCGTTATCACCTGCAATGTAACTAATCACGAGGTCAATATCACCCGCACTATGGTCGAGATTACGATTGGCGGTAAAAATCCAATGACCATTTTCTTTCATGGTCAGTTGACCTTCAGGAAGATCAAACGTTACAGAAGAACCTGTTAGATCTTTGGTTTCACCGTTAATCGTGACACGAACAACAGAGAGAGGGGAATCAAGATCACTATCATTGTTGAGCACATTGCCAGAGGTAATATTGCCTTCAATCACATTGCTATAGTCATCAAGAATCGTAGGTTCTGAATCTCGGATATAAATTAACGCGGGCGCAACAACCGTTTCTGTTGTGCCATCGCTATCGGTTTGGACACCATCAATCAAGATCGCTGATTGAGTGCTATTGAAACCAAATTTAGTATCAATAGGTTCAAATAACGTAATTTTAATGTCTTGAGAGACGGTTTGAATCGTTGCCGTTAAAACGGTGACGCCGTTGCTTACCGCAGTGAGTGTGAGCCCATCCGGTGAGATGGTAACCGTAATCGGGTTACCGTTAGAGGTTAACTTTTCTAGTAATGCTTGATTGGCATTAAAAGTAAACTCAGCAAACTCGATATTGATAGAAGCCGTTGCAGTTTCTGAACCTTGATAATCTAATGTCGTCTCATAAAAAACTGAAGAATCAGGATGTCTTAATGTCGGCATATCATCAGTCGCAGTATTACCTGCTATATCGGTAACGGTTGCTGACATTTCCCATGTTTTTTGTACATTGAGTTGGCTAAGATCGAAATCTTCAATACGCCAATTTCCCGCACTATCTACAGTGGTGGTTAAGATAACGGTTTCAGTGCCATCACTGAAAGTGACTTCGATCTTATCACCCGCCTCAGTGCCTGTTGTTGTACCTTCTAAAAACTCGACATAACCAAGCTTGAGTGCGGTGATATTCAATCCGCCCAAATCGTAATTGCTGGTATCAATATCGATAGTTGGTGGCGTGATATCTTTAATGATTGTATTGCTCGATACCGCTGGGTTACCTGCGATATCCATGGTTTCTGCGGTGATAGTGATTTCGCCATCATTAAAATCACTAAGATCGACATTAGCAATATTCCAACTACCATTGGTTACAGTGGTGGTAAACGTTAAATTATTACTGCCTTGTCCTGAAACGGTAATGGTAACGGTTTGACCATTTTCTACGTGATTAACACTACCAAAAAGATGGGTATTTTTTACTGTTTCGCTATTGAGATAATCATTAGCAACGCCATCGTTATCGCTATCAAAGGCTGCGGTGATATCTGCAAGGGTATCTTTGATAATAGTGCTGGTGGCAGAGGCTGGATTACCTGCAATATCGACCGTGTCTGCAACTACTGTGAGTTCACCTTCGGCGAGGGAAGATAGATCTGTATCGTTAATGTTCCAAGTACCATCAGTGTTAGTTGTTTCAAAGGTGATGGTTTTACCTTGGCTATCGGTGACGGTAATCGTAACGGGTTGGTTATTTTCTACAAAGGTGATATCGCCTAATAAATCACTAACAACGATTTCAAATTGGTTGAGATAATTATCACCCTTGCCATCAAATTCAGCGGTAACTTCAGCTAAGGTGTCTTTGATGGTGTTATCTGTGGCGTCAACAAAATTGCCATAGTAATCAGTGACAGAAGCATAAACATCAAGTGGACCTTCAGCGAGTTCACTTAAGTCTTGATCGTTAATAAACCATTTTTGATCTTTAACGACCGCATTTGTTGTGAACACTTTGCCATTAATATCCGTGATAGTCACAACCACAATACGGCCATTTTCAACATCAATAGCGTCACCAAAGAGATCGACCGTCGGCACTTCAAAGCGGTTCTCATAACCATCACCACCGTCAACAATTGTGACTGTTAAAGCGGCAGAGTTACGAAGTGACAAAATGGTATCGCCAATTTCATCTCGTTCGTTTCTCTCTTGGGAAGTTGTTGGACGGGTAGTAAATCCCGCTTCAGGCAAGGTTTCAGCAAGCGTAGGTTTAATACGGGTAATAAAAGAAATACCATCACTTGAACTGATATTAGATTCTGAGGCGTTTTGTGTGTGACGAGGTGCCGAATCAGATTGCGTCAAGTTAACAACATCGTCTTCATTATTTTGAGTTTTTATGATGTCGTTAACTTGTGCTTGCTCTGCAATGAAAGGTACTGAATTATCAATGATCTCCGATGGCGGAACTTGTACCCATTCACCTTCCGTTGTTATTTTCCAGATAACGTTTTCAACAACTACATACATTACTGGCTTCATCCTTGGCCCCTGCGTTTTATTATTTATTGTGGAAAAGTGTGTCGAGTGTTTGTTTCATCCAATGCACAATCTCGCCACGTTAATCAATATTAGAGAGCAAAAGGATTGAAAAACATTATTTTTACAAAACCTACGGTGCAGACATTATTTTTTGTGATGCTGGTTACATATTTGTTAATAGAGATGGGTGCGTTGTGACCAATAAAATTTATTAATAATCAGTGGGGTTTAGATATTTATATCTATAGGAGCTAAAAGATATATTGCAAAAGTTGCGTACTACTATTGGGTGAATAGTAGTACGCAAGATGAGCTAGTATCAAAGTCTTAAATTGATAGAGTTAGACGCCTAAATAGAGTAATTATCCAGCGAGTAAATTATTATCATCTATCATTTTTTGTAATAGTTCAGCATCTGTTGTTGTACTTGCATCGTTACTATAAAGTGCATCTTTGTCTACGTTTTCTAACGTGATCTCTTGGCTAATATCTTCGCCATTTTCTTTAATATGTAATGTTACTGAACCGTTATTCTCCGTGATATCAATAAAGTTATCAGCAGATATTCCATCTGTAACGTTATTTAAAATAGCGCGTAAATCAATGTTGTCACTATTGGCTGTGACATCGAAATCTACAATGGTATCTTGTGCCGGACTAGAGCTAGTTCCTTGATCTTCGGCTTTGAATACAAAGCGATCATTACCGCTACCGCCCGTCATGTTATCGTTATTGGCAGTACCAATGATCACATCATCATTTGCAGTGCCGATAAGCGAATTATCATTTTTATCCGTGATACTAACGTCGATGGTTTGCGTGACACCTGCAGCCGTTTGTCCATCCAGAGTTGAAATTGGCTCAATAGAAAGAGAGAAATCTTGCTCACTATTAGCAGTCATCGTCAGATCGGCAATTTCGTCAAATGCGACTTCCCAACCATTTCCTTTCGCTTGGCCTGCTGAGAATGCGAAATCACTAGGGTAACCTGTGATAATAATACTCCCTTGCTCATTAGGCGCAGGATTAAACATTGATAGCTCAAGATTTAGCGCAATCGTCGTTTCGGTTTTAGCTATAACGCTGTTGTACTGAAGATTAAGCTCTGGCGCATCAGGCATAGGTGCAAGAGTTAAACTGATATTCTTCTCAACAGTTTGACCATAATGCGTAATTTCTGAGCCTAAAATAGTATCGGTATCAATACTGCTGGCTTTGAGTGTGATAGTAATGTCGCCAAAAGCATCACCGCTAAATAGGGTTAATTGGTCTAAGGTAGTGCTATTTACTATTGCAGTCGCAAGCCATATATCACCACTTTTAATGATACTTATCTCTTGATCACCGATTTGAATTTTATCTAGGCCTGCTAACTGAGTTTGCTCAGCTGCACTAAAGATCACTTCTAAGAATAATGTTTCATTACTATTGGTTTCGGTACTTTCAATATCGACTGGAATCGTGAAGCTTTCACCTTCATCGCCCGATAGGCTCTCTGGTACACCAATAAATTGAATATCATCACCAATAGGATTGACGCCAATAATAACTTCAGAGGTCGATGTTATTATTTCCGTTGTACCAATTTCGTTCGTGATCGCATCCAACTTCAATGTGATATCACCACTGAAATCTGTGGGTGGACGAATATAGATACTATCGGCTTGCGCAATATCAAAGCTCCATGATTTTCCAGTATTAGGCAATTGGATAAAGGTCGTGCCACCGTCTGGTGAATAGAACATCACGGCACCATTAGGAACGCCGGATAGATTCAGTGAAATGGTTTCAGAGCCGTCATCATCGTATAAGATTGCGCCTAATCCAACGATATGAATGTAGCCATCTTCATCACCTTGCTCGGTGATGGTATTCGGCATGGTGGCGATATCAGTCACAGGCTCAACGTTAATAATCACAGAAGAGGTTTTGGTCTGAGTATCCG
Source organism: Photobacterium sp. GB-50 (assembly GCF_003026755.1). Classification (NCBI taxonomy): domain Bacteria; kingdom Pseudomonadati; phylum Pseudomonadota; class Gammaproteobacteria; order Vibrionales; family Vibrionaceae; genus Photobacterium; species Photobacterium sp. GB-50. Next base: position 245,662 of record NZ_PYNX01000001.1, on the reverse strand, counting down.
TTTGCGATGATGAATCGGATTTATCGGTGATGTTGGTATCAACAGTAATGGTTAAATCGCCGCTGTAGTTATGAGGCGGCTTTAAAAGCAATTCGTCTAAACGACTTGGATCCAGTACTTGCCAACTACCATCGGGGTTCTGGGCTACTATCGCAGGATCGCCAATCAATTCACCACCAGGTGCTAAGGTGATTGTCATCCAGTTGATGGTTTCTTTACCAGTCGCAGAAGTACCTTCACCCGTGATGGTTTGTCCGTTACTTACACTATCGCCTAACAGCACCGTTAAGTTAATTGCGGTTGCGGTATCTTCTATAATACTGGTGGTATCTGTTGTTGTAATGATGTTATCAACAACCGGAACAACGTCAATTTTGATATGTTGTGTGGTGGTGGATTTTGTACCATTACAGGTAGAGGTTTGAGTGATCGTGATCGGAATATCTAAAGATCCAGCCCAAGCTTCATCTAATCCAATGAATGTCATATTGGAAAGACCATTTTCTGTGATGGTGTAACCAATAATTTCACCCGCATCGTTATATTCGGTAATGATACCGCTAAAGTCGGGAGTATTTTTGTTACTTATAATTTCAACATTGTCAGGTAAGTCATTAACGTCAATAAAAAAGGAGAGGGCGATTTCTGGGTTATTATCAATATCGCCATTTAGTAGACCTGATGAATTAATATCTTCGCCTTCTTTAGCAATAATCATATCACCTTGAATTTTATCTGGCGCTTCGGTCGGAGGACATGAACCTCCACCTCCTGTTTTACCTGTGATCTGGATCTGAACGGGTGCTTCTAAAAAGCGAGAATCGTTGCCGTCAACCACACGAGCTTTAACCACAAGATCAATCACCTGTGTATTAAAGCTAGCGCTTACGGTTGCTCCAGCTAACAGATCTTGCATTGCTTCTTTAATGCTAGCGCTTGTTAAGCCCGTTGCGGGAATAATCCAGTTACCACTACCGTCAATATGGGCACCGTTAGGGTGATCGATGATGAGATTAATGCCATCAGGTACTTCGATCACGATGTAATCTAGATATTCTGAGCCATCAAGATCTTCATCGATAAAGTGAACCGCATTGGTTAAATCAATAGGGATATCACCGGTACTACTTAACAGATCTTCTGTAGATTCTAAGCGCGTATCGGTTTCAACGACCCCTGCAACATCAACTTGGATAATGGCATTGATGTTTTTACTCGCTGTTTGTCCGGAAGTTGACGTATCCGTTACTTCATAATTAATCTTGATATCAAAAATGCCACTGAGATCTTCATCAGCATGAATGGTCACGCGACCACTGTTAATAAATTCAGCCCATGATTGGTTGCCTTTATAGTTAGCAAGATCGAGCCCATTAGCAGGAATAATAACTTCTATACCGTCAATAAATAGGGTTAACCCATCAGGTACATTGGTAATTTTATAACCTGTCAGCGTTTCACTGTTGTCGCTATCTTTTCTGATGGTCGGTTCAACTAAAAATGAGATAGGTTGATCTTCAAAACCAGTGTTTTGCAATATTTGCAATATAGGGCGACCTTCCTTATCTATCTCATTTTTCTCATCAACAGCAGGCAAGACTTCAATATCCACCTTGTAGTTAAATTCACCACTCGCACCGTCGGGCTCGGTAGAAATTACAATAACATCAAATGTTAAGTTGCCACTCATGTCTTCAGGGGTGGATAAATACGTCGATGTTAATTGATCGGATGTGATCCGATAGATCAGCCCAGTTGAAGCATCCTTACCGACAATTTCAAGGTTTAAAGGCTTGCCATGAAAATCGATAAACTTCACACCGTCAGGCAAGTTGGTGATTAAGATGGTTATCTCTTCTGATTTATCGTTATCACTGGTGGTAATTAAAAAATCGAGCGGTAATGGCTTATCTTCATCAAAACCATTAATGCCTTTGAGCGTGCCCTTAAAGCCAGTGGTGTTATCTGTGCTACTAGCAATGTATTGCCAATGCCCATTACCGCCGTCTGTAATGTCTGGGCGGTCAATGGTGCCTTTTAAGTTAATGGAAATAGTCTTTGTCGCACCCTCTGTACTGGTAGCAGAGGTGAGTCCGTTAATAGCGGCTTCAGTAGATATAGCCGTTACTTCAATAGTGAGTTTTTCAGTGTGTGAACTGATATCAGCTTTTGGATGAAGCTGTGCTTGACCATTTTCAATATATTCTGCACTCACAATATAGATGCCAGATCCGGCAGGCTCTTCTACCGCATCGCCACCTTGAATTGACCAACCATCTTGCACTTTAATTCGGTAACTTAGGCTTTCAGAACCATCGTTATCAGCTAATTTACCAATAATGGCCTTACTGAGATCAATAGGCTGATCTTCATGGCCTTTAAGGTTTTTAACCGAGAGTTTTGGCGCATCCGCTTCAGGAATAATATTTACTGTGACAAGACGTTGCGATTCTTCTGTTCGATCGGTACTTTTATCAAGGAACTGATTGCCTTTTTCTGTGCTGAGCGCAGTAATGGTGAAGGTAAATGTGCCTGCTGAGTGTTTATCAGAAAATATCTTCACATCATTAATTTGATCAGCGATAATGATTTTGCCGTCGCTAATGATGGTGTTACCCAGTTTGAGTGTAATGCCGTCTGGGATCCCTGAAATTCGGTATTTAAGGGTTTCTGAACCATCGGTGTCTTGTAGATCCGCCGCAACATTGAGTTGAATGCCATTACTATCATCTTCGACTGCGGTGTACTCGTAATCTTTAGCCTCGTCCCAAATTGCGGCATCAGCATCAGGTAGCACCTTGATAGTGAGATCTTTGGTCAGTGTTTTATCTTGGTTATTGGTTGATATCGTCGCTGTTATTTTAAGCACAACTGTATCTTGTTGATTAAGCGCAGTATCAGGTGCAGGTTTATAAGTAAGATCACCGTTTGGCTTGTAGAAATCACCTTCACTAATAAAGTCGCTAAGGGTAATTACGCCATTTGTTGCCGTTAGCAAATTGCCATCTAAATACAGCTGTCCACCCGCTAATGAGCTTTCACTGATTGTGATAGTGCTAAGTGATTCATTCTGGTCAATATCACCAAGGAATACTTGAATCGTGAGTGGGTTACTCATACTGTCTTCAAGTGTCTGCTCTGCATTCACCTCAATACGACCAGGATCATCTGCAAATGATAGTTTCTTGGTTCTTACCGCAGTGTCACCATCGCTGTCTTTAACGGTGTAGCTGAACTCATCACTGATCTCGCCACTACTTTCCTTACTGGCAATCGTCTTAATGATGACAGTGCCATCTGAATTAACAGCGATAGTGCCATATTTAGTGTGTGGGTCCGTTTGAGTATTTATTAAATCAATTGGATTACCGTCTGCTGGATACTCTTTGCCACGATACTTGATACTGACGACCTCACCACCATCAGCACCAGTAACGCCTCTAGATAATAGGCGTAGTGTCTTATCAACACCTTCAAAAACAGCAAGTTGTTCATCAGGACCTGCAACAGGGATATCGTCAGTAACTGTCACTTCAAAAGGAGTGGTGGCTGATTTATCACCATCTACGTCTGTGGCAATGGCGCCAAACTCTAAATTAAGCACACCTTGACTTGATGATGACGGACGGTCAATCGCTTCGAAAAGCTCAAATTGCACGGTACCATCTAGATTGACTTTAATACGGAAAATATCATTACCGTTTGCTGTTGCGTTATACCAACCGTTCGCATCTGCTGCGCTAAGTGTGATGTTTTCACCACCACTGGTATAGTTTTGACTATTAAACTGCGCAGTATCTAGCTGCACGGAAGCAAGCGCATCACTACTTTGGTTAAAGCTGAGTGTTGGTGCTGACGTGGTTGATGCATCAACGGCTAAATTATCATCCAGTAAGTCATTTTCGTGAACGTTAAGGTTACTGTTGACGGTAATGCTCGGCACTAAGCCATCTAAAATACTCACCGTTACGTTTGATGTGCTCGAGCTGCCATCACTGTCTTTCACTTCAACGGGCAGTAATAAATTAAGTTCGGTATCGTTGCCATTGGTATGGTCGATAGACTCATTAAGCGTCACTGTGATTGTTGCATTTGCTGCACTACCCGATGGAACTGCACCAATATCTGATAAATGAACAGAAAAGATCACTGTGCCATCAGGTAATGATGCGTTATAGGTGTTACTGCCATCAAATTGCCAAGTTAATGCTTGTCCTTGGTAGGTGATGTTATTGCCATCACTACTTTTCACCGTACCCGATAAAACAAGATTTAAATCGACGATAGGATCTTGTCCTGCGGTTACTGTGATTGTGGCGTCTGCTTGGTTTGAACTACCTGCTGGTGAAGAAGCACTCATCGGCGTTTCTGATATTTCTATTGACGTTGTATTAATAACAGGGGCACTACCATCAACAATGACAACATCGATAGCAGTTTGGTTAATATCTCCATCGTTGTCTTTAATAAAGACCGGAATAGAAATAGTTAATTCATCGTTTACGCTGGTTTGATCCAGTGCCTGATGCAGGGTAAAAACATAGTCAACGGTTGAGTTTGCTTCTGCATCTGGGCGAGAAGATAAGCTTATTTCAAAGACTTTACCTGAGCTTGTTCTTGCTTCAATAGTTTGATTATCATTAGAGATCACATAAGAAATCGCTTTTCCACCACTGGTTAAACCGGTTGGTAGTTGGCTTAAATCAAAATACAGTGGACTTTGCTCTGTGGTGCCATTTAAACCATCACTACCAATGGTGACGGTGATCGTGCCTGTTTGTTGCAATGGTTGATTGGGTTGATTAGGTTGATTTGACGGATTAGATAGATCCGTTTCTTTAAACTCTAATTGCCCAGATGCGGCTAATACTGGATTCGCGCCATCTTCGATAACCCAATCAAATTTCCCTGTTGGAGTAGCAGTACCATCACTGTCAACGGCATCAATAAACAGAGGTAGGGTGATAGCATCAGCTAAACTTTGTTGATTGAGAGGGAAGTGTTGTACCAAGGTGACAGTACCCGTCGCGTTATCGCCTGAGGCGGTTGCCGATAAACTCAAGGTAAAAATAGTGTCGCCACCCGCTTTGGCGGTGATTGTTTTACCATCGGCGCTGACGGTATAACTAAGCGATGCTGTTGAGATACCAGAATACAAATTTAGTGCTTCAAGTGCCGTTATTGTCTGGGAATTAAATGTTAGGCTACTTGGATCAGGATTATCTGCTCCAGCTTGTACAGTAAACTCACCCTTGTAGGTAGCGCTTCCAGCTGAAATCACACTTTCAACCGTCTTTGCATTATCATCGAGTATGACATTGGCAAGACCATCTTTAACTGAAATTGTAAGGCTTGCATTGTTCTCGTATTGATCTTTATCTGAAGCGACGTAATCAATGAAAAGGTTGATATCACCTTGGCTATGATTAAGATTGCGATTGGCGGTAAATGTCCATTCGCCATCACTATTGATGGTGAACTTTCCTTCAGGAAGATCAAAGGTAACCGATGTGTTATTCAGTGCCTTTGTCTCTCCATTAATAGTGATACTTTTAACGAGAAGAGAAGCATCCACATCCACATCATTGGTTAGCACATTACCTGTAACAACGTTGCCTTCAATAACGTCACTCGTATCATCGACAATCTCAGGTGCGGCATCTTGAATATTGATCTCGATTGGCATGATGACAGTTTCACTCGTACCATCATTATCCGTTTGAATACCGTCAATGAAGATCACTGTTTCAGTATTAGGGTTGCCGGGGGAGTGATCAATGGCAGCACTTAATGTTGTTTTTACTGTTTGAGTGCTAGGGTCAATAACCGCAGTGAGTACGGTTGTGGTGGCTGTTTGTACGGTTAGCGTTAAGCCGTCAGCAGAAATAGTAACGGTAACGTCTTTACCATTAGAAGTTAACTGTTCTAAAGCACTCTGCGCTGCGCCGAAAGTAAATTCGGCGAATTCAATATTAATCGTTGAGCTTGATTCAATTGAAGATTCCGTTTCAAGCGCTTTTTCAGAGAAAGTCATATCGCTTGAGCTCGCGAATGTGGGCATATCGTCACTGGCAGTATTACCTGCAGCGTCTGTAACTGTGGCGATCATCTGCCAAGTTTGCTGTGGATCTAATTGAGATAATTCAATGTTATCTATACGCCAATTGCCTGAGTTATCTACTGATGTTGTCAGAGATACAGTATCTACTCCGTCACTAAAGGTAACGGTTATCTTATCGCCAGCTTGGGTACCTGTTGTTGAACCTTGCAAGTAAGGTACTTGACCATTTTTTAATGCCGAGACATTTAAGCCTCCTTGCTGGTAACTGCTTGTATCAATATCAATAGTAAGTACTGACGTATCTTTGATGATGGTATTGCTTGTTTCTTTAGTATTACCTGCGATATCAATCACTTCTGTGGTAACGGTTAATTCGCCTTCAGAAAAAGCTGATAAATCAACATCATCAATTTGCCATGCACCATTGATAACCGAAGTGGACAGGGTGAGAGTTTTACCATTGTTATCAGTTACTTTTACTGTGACTGGTTGATTATCTTCAACAAAATCAACGTCACCAAACAGAGTGGTTTTAGCATCGATTTCAGCTTTATTTAAAAAGCTATCGCCATTAGCTTCAAAGTTCGCCGTGATTTCAGCAAGGGTATCTTTGGTAATGGTATTAGTGGCCGAGGTTGTATTACCTGCAATATCGGTCGCTGTGGTCGTAACGGTGAGTTGACCTTCAGCGAGTGTCGTGAGATCGGCGTCATTTACTGTCCACTTTCCGTTATTTACCGTCGTGGTATAAATTTTTTCAGTACCATTGCTATCTGTGATGGTAATAGAAACGGTTTGTCCGTCTTCTATATTTTCAACAGCGCCAAATAAATCGGTTATGGGGGTTTCAACGAGGTTGAGGTATTCATCACCTTTACCATCAACGCTGGTCGTAATATTTGCCGCAGTATCTTTGATGATAGTGTTGGTAGCAGAGGCTGGGTTGCCCGCAATATCAGTAGTTTCAGCGAGAACGGTTATTTCACCGTCTGTTAAATTGGTTAAGTCGGCATTGTTAACTGTCCATTTACCTGCGCTAACAGTACCTTCAAAGGTTTTCTCTAAGCCTTGGCTGTCAGTGACGGTAATAGTCACGGTTTGTCCATCTTCAATATTGGCGATAGTGCCAAACAGCTCAGTCGTTGAGATTTCGGCTTGATTAAGGAAGCGATCACCGTTGCCTTCAAAATCCGCCGTAATAGTCGCTAAGGTATCTTTGATGATGGTGTCTGTGGCTGATACTTGGTTACCTGCAAGATCAACAGTAGCAGCGATGACAGTGAGCTCACCTTCGCTAAGTCCTGTTAAGTCAGCATTATCAACTGTCCAATTACCATTAATGACGGTGGTGGTATAGATTTTTTCTAATCCGTTACTATCGGTGATGGTAATGGTAATGAACTGTCCATCTTCGACATTTTCGATCTTACCCAATAAATTGGTAACTGGAATTTCAACGCGGTTGAGATACTCATCGCCTTTACCATCAAAATCGGCGCTAATACCAGTGAATGTGTCTTTGGTAATAGTGTTGGAAGCAGACGATGTGTTACCAGCAAGATCAACTGTTTCAGCATTGACTGTCAGTTCACCTTCAGCGAAATCGGTTAAGTCGGCATCTTCTATTGTCCATTTGCCATCAATCACAGTGGTTTCGAACGACTTTTCTAGGCCGTTACTGTCGGTGACTTTAATTGCAACGGTTTGACCATCTTCAACATTGGATACCGAGCCAAAAAGATCGGTCACAGAGATTTCATCACGATTAAGATACTCATCCCCCTTACCATCAAAGTTAGCCGTAATGGTAGAAAGGGTATCTTTGATAATGGTGTTGGTGGTAGACGCTGGGTTGCCTGCAACATCAATAACTTCAGCAGTAACGGTTAACTCGCCCTCTGCAAGTGCAGATAAATCAACATCATCAATTTGCCATGCACCGCTTATGACTGTAGTGGTCAGGGTGAGAGTTTTACCATTGCTATCTGTTACTTTTACTGTGACTGGTTGGTTGTCTTCAACAAAATCAATGTCACCAAACAGAGTGGTTTTAGCGTCGATTTCGGCTTTATTTAAAAAGCTATCGCCATTAGCTTCAAAGCTCGCTGTAATGTTAGCAAGGGTATCTTTGATTATGGTGTTAGTGGCTGATGTTATATTACCTGCAATATCGGTGGCTGTGGTCGTAACGGTGAGTTGACCTTCAGCAAGCGATGTTAGATCGGCGTCATTTACTGTCCATTTACCATTATTAACAGTGGCGGTGTAAATTTTCTCGGCACCGCTGCTATCTGCGATAGCAATAGTCACTGTTTGTCCGTCTTCTATATTTTCAACAGCGCCAAATAAATCGGTTATGGGTGTTTCAACGGCGTTGAGGTACGCATCGCCTTTACCATCAACGCTGGTCGTAACATTTGCCGCAGTATCTTTGATAATAGTGTTGGTTGCAGAGGCTGGGTTGCCCGCAATATCGGTAGTTTCAGCGAGAATGGTTAGTTCACCGTCTGCTAAATCGGTTAAGTCGGCATTACTAACTGTCCATTTCCCAGCGCTAACAGTACTTTCAAAGGTTTTCTCTAAGCCTTGGCTGTCAGTAACAGTAATAGTAACGGTTTGTCCATCTTCAATATTCGCGATACTGCCAAATAGCTCAGTCGTTGAGACTTCGGCTTGATTGAGGAAGCGATCACCGTTGCCGTCAAAATCAGTCGTAATAGTGGCTAAGGTATCTTTGATGATGGTGCTGGTGGCGGAAGCAGGATTTCCCGCAATATCGACGGTTTCTGCTAGAACAGTGAGTTCACCTTCAGCAAGAGAAGAAAGATCAGCATTATTTATTTGCCAAGCAGCCGCATCATCATTGGCGGTTTCAAAGCGTAGTGTTTTACCTTGGCTATCGGTTATGGTGATAAATATTGGTTGATCATTTTCAACAAAATTTATCTCACCGAATAAATCACTATTTGTAATTTCAGATAGGTTTAAGTAATTATCACCTTTACCGTCAATTTTTGCGTTTATTTCAGCAAAGGTATCTTTGATTGTTGTGTCTTTGGCATCAACAACATTGCCGTAGAAGTCAGTAACAGAGGCATAAATAGAAAGCTCACCTTCAGCAAGAGAGCTCAAGTCTTGATGATTAACTATCCATTTTTGATTTTGTACGACTGCACTGGCAGTGAATACTTTGCCGTTAATATCTGTCACAGTAACGATAACTATTCTGCCATCTTCAATATCAATAGCGTCGCCCAGTAGTACCGCAGAAGGTGTTTCAAATCGGCTTTTATAACCATCGTTACCATCAATAATGGAGGCTGATAACGTCGCAGAAGCTTTAAGAGATGGGATAGCATCTGCAACAGATTCATTTTCTGTTTTTTGAATGGATGCTATTGAACGAGTACTAAATCCCGCTTTGGGTAAGGTTTCAGCTAATGTGGCTTTTATCTGAGAAATAAAAGAAGCGCTGTTGCTTGATAATGGCTCTTGGCCAATATTGGTATCAAGAAAAAACTGGGTACGATGCGAAGAGCTCTCGATAACAGGGGCATCATCTTGGTGGGTTTGTGTTTTTAAAATGTCATTGATGTAGGCTCTTTCTTTGATGAAAGGAATCGACTGATCGATAATTTCTGAAGCTGGAATTTGAACCCATTCGCCTGACTCTGTAATTTTCCAGATAATACCTTCAATAACAACATACATCATTGGCTTCATCCTTGACCCCTGTCTTTTTATTCTTCTTGTAAAATCGGTATTTCGATGAAATTTTGTATCATAAAGCTATTGATACAAATATCCATATTAGAGTTAAAAACTTTTTAAAAACATTAAATTAACATAATAGTTTTATCAGTAACTGTTTTTTGTGATCTTAGTTCATGATTTTTCGCTAAAAGGTAATATGATTGTTATTATGTTGTTCTGTTTTAACAGATATATTAAGAGGGTTCTAAAAGGGAAGTGAAACGAGAGTGGTTCTTAATATACGTACTGCTATCGGTTTAATAGCAGTACGTGAAGATATGATTAAATGTTATTTGCCACTGGCGGGATGAAATTGCTGGCCTTTCATTGTTACTTCTAACTGCGGCGATGCTATATCAATATGATTTTTAATGAATTTGTTCTTAATTCGGCAGTGGAGATCATGGGTTAAGCTTAAGCGATGCCCCGTTTCTGCGGCATAAGCACGCAATTCAAATTGTTGGCAATTAGCGGTTAAACCTAAGAAGAATACTTCAGGTGCTGGATTATCGAGTACCAGTTCACATTCCTCTGCCGCCTCAAATAATAATTGTGTTACTAGCTCAGGATCGGCTTTAAATTTCACATTGATTGAAAGATTTACTCGAGTTATCGCATCGGATAATGACCAGTTAATAAATTGCTCAGTAACAAAAGCTTTATTAGGCACGATTACTTCTTTTCTATCCCAGTCTACAATCGTCGTTGCGCGGGTTTTTATTTTCGCGACTACACCCGTGAGCTCACGGATCGTTACCGTATCACCAATACGAATTGGTTTTTCAAACAAGATAATTAAGCCAGAAATAAAGTTGGCAAATATTTCCTGCATACCAAAACCAATACCAACACCAAGGGCTGCGACTAGCCATTGCATCTTGCTCCAGTCAAAACCAATTAATGCCGAGCCAACAATAATCCCGATGAAAATAGCTAAATAGCGAGTAACAGAAGTTATCGCATAACCCGTACCTGGGCTTAAATCAAGATGCTGCAGAATAAGCAGTTCCATAGCACCGGGTAAATCGCGTGCCAAAATAACCGTTAAACCAAAAGCAAATACCGCCAGTAAAACACTTTGTAATGTAATGGTATGTAGCTCTTCAATACCGTTGATGGTATTGGTTACATCCCATAACGTAACACCTTCTAATAGTGACGTTGCTTGATAAAAATCGGAAAACAACCAACTTAAAATAAACAGATAAATCAGTGATAATAGCGAGCGTAATAAACGTAATGATTGAGCACTGATTTTATCTAAGTCTACTTTCGGCTCTTCAATGTCAATGCTGAGATCGTTACTAACGTGGTGTTCGTCTTTATCTTCCAACATTTCTGCTTGACGCTGAGCAATGATTTCTTGGCGTTTTGCTTTTGCGCGTTCAAATGCTAATCGACGTTTTTGTATTAACATCAATCTTTTTATTAAGAAGTACACCAGTAAGACGACAACACCAATCACGGCACCTTGCTGAATACGTAGCATGATGGTTTGTGATGTGGCTAAGTATCCATTGAGTGCCGCATAGTTGAGTACCTGTGGGGTAATGATGAGTACCCACCAAAAGATATGGTGTCCAATATGGGCTTTTCCTTCAGGCAAATCACCATAGGTCATTGGCATCTTGAGTTTCCACAATCGCCAATGGAAAAAACTGATAGCGATATTAGAAATAATAAAAGCTAATCGTCCAAGGGTAGCCGTTGTATCGAGTTCACTTGTTAGCATAGTGAATTGCTGCAAGATAAGTGCTGGAATAAACACCATCATTAAGCGTCGATAATTATCTAATGCTTTATTCGTAATTTCTTCAGACCAACCAAAGTGACTGATGAAAAGTCCATCTTTGCGGCATAACTCTCGAATGAAAAAGAACACAACCAGTGCATAAGGTAGCGATAGGGCTTGGCCTAAATGGAAAATAAAGGGTAACTGCCAAGCAAGGCTTAAAGTATAACCAACAACAAATATGATCAGAGGGATTGGCCATGCCAGAAGGAAGGCTATCGCAACATTGGTATAGCTATAACGGAATTTATCTTCAGTGACACGGTTAATTCGTTTGCTGGTTTTTTCTAAATAAAGTACCCAATGCTTTTTGGCAAAATATAGAAATGCAAGCAGTGAAGCAATGACAAATATACTAGCAAACAATGAGTAAGGGCTAATAAAGTGCGGGACTTTAACAAGACCTATCCATTGTGTTGGAGAAAAGAACCATTTGATTTTTTCACCCATTTGCTTGATGACATCAAAGCTGAGTGGGTTAGTATTGGGTGCCCAAAAAAGTAATTTTGCTGATTCATTTTTAATCTTGATCAGCATGCTATTTAGGCGATCGAAAATAACTTTAAGCTTGGCTTGTTGGTAAATTAACGTTTCAGACGCTTTATTAATATCACTATATAGTTTGAGGTTATCTTGTATCAGCGCGTGTAAACGATCAATTTGTTGCGGTGATAGATTACTGGTACTGATCTTTTCTTTGTTATTTTTAAGTAAATCAGACTGTTGTTGATAATCATAAAGTCGAATTTGATTACGGGCGACATCACGATTAAGTTTATCAATCGGTGGATTTGACGGTAAACTTTGTAATCGGTTACGAAGGTTCTCACTAATAATTGGGCTTATTTTAAGCCAATCAGCCATGACTCTTAATGCATCTGCTGTTTGTGTGGTTTCAGTAATTTGCTCATTGGTTGTACTAATAGACTGCTGTGTTTGCTCAATATTAGACGTCAGCGCTGCTAGCTCAGAAGACAAATGCTTGTTTAATGTTAACTGCTGTTTAATCACTTCTGGCTGGTTTTGAATATCAGCTTGTAGCTCTTCATTTTGCTCATCATTTTCAGAAACGTTAGAGCGTAAAACACGATTAAGTGTATTTTGTAAGTTATTACGATATGCCTGATGTGCTTCAATTTGTAAGTTTTCATATTGCAGATTTAATTTTGCTAACGCACGACGATTACCTGCACTTAGCTGTTCAGCTTCCAGCATAAATAAATGACTAGTCGTATATTGCTCGGCGATTTGGAGCAGCATGATAGCTTCTGTGTTATTGCCCCGTTGCGCTTGAGATAGCTCTTTAGTGATACTTTGTTTTTGTGTTCTTAACTTATTGGTTTGATATGAGAAATCGTCAATACCATGCTCAATTTCAATTAAAATATTGCGGTATGACTGGCGTGCTATTTCTAGTTGGATCAGCTTGGTATCTTGCTCTGCAATTTCTAATGTTAGCTGGTCGTGATCCCAGTCGTTAGATGCTGGAAATTCTGTCGCGCTAAAATTCGCTATTTGATCTTGAACTCTTGCCTTATCTTCTGGATAGGAGTTCATTAACTTTTCATAACTACGTATTGCTTGATTAAAGTTTTTAGTTTTCTCAAGCTGGTTTTCCGCTGTTTGATAGGCAGAAAGCTGTTTGATTATTTCAGGCGTTTTTTGTTGAGCTTCAAGCTGACTGATCTTGTTGGCAATAATGTGTTGGTGTGATGCATTCTCTTCAGCAGATAGTGGGGTGGAAATGAGAAAGAATAAGAAGAGATAAAAAAATGAGAAAAATCGCATAAAAAACCTGTAATTGAGTACTACGGATGCATAAACAGCAAGGTATATCAGCGTTATGTTACAGTAATTGAAATTGATGAAAAACAATAGATTGGTATGAGAATAGACCTAATTGATCTATAAGTCGGCGAATGAATAAGAGAACAGGAAAATACCTTGACCGATATCGCATAAGTGATTACATTAGCCGCCGTTGAAACGCATAGCGATTCAGCAACAATGTGGTGAGGTGTCCGAGTGGCTGAAGGAGCACGCCTGGAAAGTGTGTATACGGCAACGTATCGAGGGTTCGAATCCCTCCCTCACCGCCATTTCTTATTTAATAAGAGATGACAATTTAGGAGAGATGGCTGAGTGGTTGAAAGCACCGGTCTTGAAAACCGGCATACGTTTATAGCGTATCTAGGGTTCAAATCCCTATCTCTCCGCCATATTTAGAAAAAGCCGCTGGTTAATCCTCAGCGGCTTTTTTGCATCTGAAAGAATGAATATATTTTTCTAGACTTATACCCATATTAGAAGGATTCAAATCCTCTAATACCTATAACTTCTCCATCATATTAAAGAAGGCTGCTGAGTTTGACTCAGCAGCCTTTTTAAGTTGGGTCATTTGTATTGTTAAAGCAGGGCAAATTCTCTAAGGAGAATTTAGTACATTTCTTGTTTTCTACATCTTTAAAAAACACTTTGAAATAAAAAATAGCAATCAACCTAATGATAACTATGAGTTAAATAGAATATTATCGCGTAATTTATGAGTGTTTTTTTGCCTATAGCGTAAGAATACTGATTTGTAATTTGATAAAGGATACATTGTGAAGTTCATAAGAACGCTATTAAAAGTAACTCTTGTAATTATTTTAATCTCAATATTAAGTGGCGTGAGTTACTACTTTTACAATGAGAATGAGCAGCGAAAGAAAGATGAGGTTGAGTTAAGTTATGCTACCGATAAAGACTGGGTATGGCATGACTTATATGAACGTATTCAGATTCGTGAGGTAGACGGTAAGAGTATTCTTAGAAAGGTCAATATGAATAAGGGATACGTAATTCATGTTTATAAGAACAAAGATTATAGTCTCAGTGCGTTTGCATTGTTTGTTACGTCATGTAATGCGAATAAGGAAATTGAAACATCCGCTAAATTTTCAGATGGCACACCGAAAAAATTAAAATGTAATGAGAAGGGGGACGGGTTACTGTATTCGGTAAAATGGAATAACAGTGACACAGACTTTACTTGGGAAGAGAATTTAGGTGGTTTTTCACTGAGAGAAAATTTCACATACTGGGATTTCAGCAAACTAGATCAAGAAGTAACTTTGGCGAAAGCTGAGTAAACAGCTAGAAATAAAATAAACAGGACGTTTACTTGTAGAGCATTTTTCATAGAAAAGAAGTGATTCTGTAGTTTTAATCATTTTGGCTAGTAAATGTTTATAGTCGAATTTATCGTTACTTTTTCTAATATTTACTTGTAAAAATAGAGCGAGTTTCTAAATAATTTCTGCTCATATTTGAGTTTGCTTATAGAGTCCTATGGCGTTGGTTTTGTGTCACCCAACAATATTAAAGAAAGCCGCTAAGTTAACCCTTAGCGGCTTTTTTACGTTTGGCGTAAATGGAGCCTTATAAACGCGAATTTAGCCAATTGGCTGTTATTTCTAGTAGCTCTTTACTTTGATGCGCCTGTGGATCAAAGACATTAAAGATATGATCACCATCTTTAATGATAACAGCTGTAGCGTCTTTACTGCCTGATGCGGTGATCAGTGTATTCGCATTTTTCCAAGGTAAAACGGTATCGTTAGTACCTGAAATCGCTAATAGAGAACCTGTAAATTGCTTCATCAATGTGAGTGATTGTTGTGCCTTTAATTGTTCAAACCATGTTAGGTTCACTTTAAATGGTGAACGCCAATCATATTTAATTAATGCGTAACCATTCTTTTTTGCCTCATCATAGTATTGCTTAAAAAAGGTTTTCATTGGCGCAATGCCATTACCAACAGCTGGAGACCAGACAGCGAGTGATTTAATGTTGGGCTCTTCGATGACCAATAATTGTGAAATTAATGCGCCTTGGCTAAAGCCGATAACTCCAATACGATGCTTATCTATTTGTGGGTTAGCTTGAAGGTAGTTAAAAGCGGTCTGTCCATCGAGAACAGCAGAAGATAAAGAGTATGCTAAGTCTGATGTTTTACTGTCGCCACTGCCTGCAAAATCGAGACGAATAGATGCAATACCTAATGCTTCTAATTTTTCACTGAGAGATTTATATAAATTACCCACTTCATCTTTTTGTGTCCCTGTTCCATGGAGCATGATCACTGCAGGTATCTGTTCATCTATTTTCTTATCAGGTACCGAGAAGATAGCTGGAATATCATAGCTGCCATTATGTAGAGAGATTTGCTGAGCGTCGGCAAGGGCCATATTAGAAAAACTTAATAGTAACGAAGGGATGATATATTTTTTAAACATGATTAAAGATTAAAAATGAATGATATATTGGTTATTCTAAATTGATTTAGTTTATCTATCTGACAATAAAGTTAAAAATCAGATGTCTATTACAAATCATGAGTCATAAAAAGCAGAAAGGTCTAGCGCCATCACTAGACCTTTATTGGGTTGAACCCAGTATTGGGCTTATCCCATAAACTTTGTCATAAAGTTGCTGATATTTGAAAGGCTAGCCGCAGCCATTACCACCACAATCAATACACCTGTAACGGTTAGATACATTGGATGCTTGTAATCACCGACGATGTCTTTGCGGCGAGTAGCGGCAAGTACCATGGCTAATACCACTGGCAGAATAATACTGTTAATAAGACCGGCTAACATCAGCAGTAGAATAGGCATGTTCATGGTCACGGTGCCAAGGCTGGTGATGATAATAAAACCCACACACCATGCTTTTTCATTGCGCGCAACCACAGGGAATAGGGTTTTAATTAGCGAGATTGCCATGTAAGAGTTACCAACCACCGAGGTAATTGAAGCAACAAATAACACCAAACCAAAGATAAAATAACCTATGTCACCTGCACCTTGACGGAACGCATCGGCGGCTGGGTTTGAGGTCTCTAATACCGCACCTGTTGCAATCACGCCAAATACTGCTAAGAACAGCAGAATACGAATAACAACAGCGATGGAAATGCCAGCCCATGCTGCTTTTTCAATTACGCTTACGTTTTCTTTACCTTGCAAGCCAACATCAACTAAGCGCTGCGCCCCTGTGTAGTAACCACCGACAGCACCACCAACAATGGTTAACGTTGGCAGTAATAGGTTACTCATATCTGTTGGTATCACTGCCGCTTTTAGTGTTTCACCCATAGGTGGAAGGCTAGTCATTGCCACATAAGCAATCAGCACAATCATAAACAAGCCAAGGTAGCGCGCCATTTGATCCATGCGTTTTGAGGCATTATGAACGACAAACAGTAAACAACCGACAACACCTGTGAACAATGCGCCCCATGTCGTATCGACACCTGTCAGAACATTGATACCTAATGCTGCACCACTGACGTTACCGAAGTTAAACGCCACTGCACCAAGCGCAAGTAGAATACCAACAACATAGCCCATCCCCGGGGTAACACGATTCGCAATGTCTTGGATACGTAAGCCAGATACACCCACAATGCGCCACAAGTTCATCACAATACCGAAGGTGATAAACATGGATGCAAAAACAGGAAATGCCATGTCGATTTTATAGATGTTAGTAAAAACAGCAGTTTGGGTTAAAAATCCCGGACCAACAGAGGTCGTAGCCATTAGGAAAGCTACACTTAAAATTGCTTTGTTTTGCCAAGAAGTGTCTTGAGTACTGGTAGGTGCTGCAGAAGTCATCGTTGTCATGTTGATCTCTAAAATGTTGTCTCTCTCTTTATATAGAAAAAAGAAAGACAACTGACCGAGATCAGCTGACTCAAAGAAAAGAAAAAAAACGTAAAAACAGATAGTTACGAAATGTAATCGTTTGCTTCGACGCGGATATTAGTGACATGAGGTAAAGCTGTCAACGAAAAATTAGAATAAAAATTAGATTTTACTTATTTGTGCGATATTTATTTTCGTAAGGAATGTTTAGTGAGAACTTTTCACTAAGTCAGTTAGATTTTGTCGAAATATTGGAAGCGATAAAGAGAAAGTCGCTGAATGATGATCAGCGACGTTGAGTTTGAAGCGTTAAGATTTTAATGCCAGTACAGTACCGAAGGTAACCAGTCCTACGCCACAGAGTTGGTTTAGTCGTTTCTTCATATTCAATAAACGTGTTTGCAGTGCTTTTGATGTAAATAGGATCGCAACAAGGCTAAACCATAAACAGTGCATCGCAATCATGTAACCACCATATAACAAGGCAATGTGGTTATCGCTTGCGTCTGTCGATACTACTTGGCTAAACACGCTTAAGAAAAACAGCATGGTTTTAGGATTTAACGCGTTACAAAGAAAGCCTTGTGCTAGAAAGTGTTGGCTACTTTTACTCGGCTTAGTTGCACCTTGTAGATCGGTTTTGTTGTCAGAAAAAAAGATCCCATTTATCCCTAAATAAATTAGATAGGCAGCACCTGCATAGCGAATGGCATTAAATAGCATTTCATTTTGTGAGATAAGGTAACTGATCCCCAATAATGAGTAAGAAATGTGTATGGTGATCGCAAGGCTAATACCGATTGCAGTCCAGATCCCCGCGTAACGTCCGTGATTGAGGCTGTTTTTTAACACTAATACGAAGTCAGCACCGGGACTTATTACAATCAATAATCCCAAAATAACTAAGCTAATTAGTTCCATTTGTCTCTCCAGCAAGTTTTTATGGCGATATTGTATGTGTGCGATGGCTATGTTTAAATCGAAAATAAGTGAAATAACATGTGAGAAAAATTCACAGATGAGACATCTTAAAGCTTTTCATGTATTCGATGTAGCAGCGTCGTGTTCTAGTTTTAGTGAAGCGGCACAGCAATTGAACATTACGCATGGTGCAGTGAGCAAACAGATCAAGACGCTAGAAACGTATTTAGGCGTTGCGCTTTTTTATAAAAAAGGGCGTAACGTCTTTTTAACGCAGGAAGGTGAAAAGTTAAAAGTGTCTACCCGTCAAGTATTTAACGTATTGGAAAACACTGTCAATGAGTTGCGACAGTCAAGGCTTCATACGTTAGAGGTGTCATGTGAGCCAACATTAACCATGCGTTGGTTAATGCCTCGATTAAGTGGCTTTTATGAATCGTCAGGTATTGATGTGCGTTTATCGACAGCTGGTGGTGCTGTGCAATTAGGGATAAATGGCTTATCGCTTGCGATACGTCGTGATGATTTTGAGTGTCATCGTGATTACTACAAAACGTCCTTAGTTGAAGAGTGGGTGGGGCCTGTTTTCTCGCCAGATTATTGGGAAAAAGTGAAGCACGATCTAGGCAGTATCACGACGATTCATAGTGCAACTCGAGCTAGCGCATGGAAAAACTGGCAGCAAATGAGCGGTACAGCAACTGATTTTACTCACCACTCGCAGCAGACATTTGGTCATTTTTATTTTTGTATTCAAGCGGCTATTGATGGACTAGGGGCTGCAATGGGGTCATATCCTTTTGTTATGGATGACATCAAACGAGGTGTGTTGGTCGCGCCATTTGGTTTTGTGCCGTCGGGGTGTGATTATATTCTGATGAGTGATAAAGCACATTTAGTCGGTGAAGAAAAACAGTTTGCTGATTGGTTAGTGGATAATTTATCGCAGGCTATACCGAAGTGATAAAATGAATAAAGCCGCAATTTAAAACGGCTTTTAGCTATGGCAACGATTTTGTTAGGCTTCACGAGCGATTAGAGTCGATTTCTGATCACCAAGCTGATAGTTATTAATCGCGATAACACGTTTTGTCATACGTGGATGGCTTGATGTAATTTCTTGTAAAAAGCCAAACACGGCAGGCACACCCAGCTCTTGTTGTACAAAACTGTCGTTATTGGTCGCAGTCACCAGTTCGCGGCTTCCAGATGCCAGCGTGATGAGGGCATTAATGCTGGCGGATTTATTATTAATTATTTCAGCAGCAATGCGATCACAGGTCAATTCACACGCACGACTATAAGCTGAACCTAAGAAAGGGATAAACATTGCTGGTTTCATTAATAAGTTAATCCAGAAATTTACGTGACCTGCAGCATGGTGAGCAAGTTCATGAGCAATGACAAAACGCAGTTGATCTTGTTTTTTCTCTTCCCATAATAAATCAACTAAATCGCTAAACAGTAGCGTGTATTTACGAGATAGAAATTTCACCGCTAATGCATTGGTTAAACCATGAGAATTTACAATAAACATTTCAGGCTTTTCTTTCATATCTAGCGCAGTGGCTATTTCGTCAGCCATATTATTTAAGTTTGCATATTGGTTTTTATTAACGTGAACGGCATTACCAAAAATACTAGCTTGAAAGAATTTACTTGATAGCCAAATAAAGAATGCGACTGGAATAAGAAAAATAAGAATACTAAAAAATGTGCCTAGTAATAATCCAACCCAAATTAATCCACCAATAATAATGCATAACATTTTATAAAGATGTTCTTTAGGATGACGTAACGAAGAAACGTTCATTAAATAATTCCTTTTATCAGTTAATTAAAATCATAAATAGGAAAAATAGTGCAATTAAGAGTAATGACAGGCAAATGTAAGAGTATAAAAGTGCGATGCACATAATGAAAAAATAATGTTATTTCTTTTTGGTATTTCTTGTTGTAACTAGGTGGCTTAATTGTTCTTTTTGTTACTAAGTTAATGTTTTTAAGGCTATATCATGATTGATTCGACTTTTCATCGGGATATGTCACATTAATTATAAAGTCTTGCCATTTATTTTTTATTTTGTTTCTTTATTGAAAATATAAATTTCATCTAATAGATAATAAAAATCAAATAATGAGACCTTTATCAATTTAAAAATTTATCTTTATTATGACGTGATCTTGTTTGTTTTAGATCAAATAAATAAATCATTAAGTAGGTAAAACAATAGTAAAAAGATATTTGATTATTCTTGTGTTATTTACGAAAGCATTTTTTAACAGAGTGTTTTGGTAATTAATATTATTTAAATTAAGGTAAATATTATGAGCAGTGCATTCTATATTCCTACTGTGAACTTTATGGGCGCAGGCTGTTTAACTCAAGCGGCTGATGCGATTAAATCTCACGGCTTTAAAAAAGCACTCATTGTTACCGATAAAGTATTGAACCAAATTGGTGTGGTTACTCAAGTGGCTGTATTGCTCACTGAGCGTGATATTGACTCTGTGGTATACGATGGCACCCAACCCAACCCAACCATTAAAAACGTTGATGAAGGTTTAGCGTTACTAAAAGAAAACCAATGTGATTTTGTAATTTCATTGGGCGGTGGTTCGCCTCATGACTGCGCGAAAGGTATTGCGCTATTGGCTGCCAACGGTGGTCAAATCGGTGACTACGAAGGTGTTGATCGTTCTGCAAAAGCACAGTTACCTGTGGTTGCGATTAACACCACAGCGGGTACTGCATCGGAGATGACCCGTTTCTGTATCATTACTGATGAAGAGCGTCATATTAAGATGGCGATTGTCGACAAGAACACCACGCCGTTAATGTCAGTCAATGATCCTCAACTTATGTTAGCGAAACCTGCATCACTAACCGCTGCAACAGGGATGGATGCATTAACTCACGCTATCGAAGCGTATGTTTCAACAGCCGCGACACCAATTACTGATGCTGTGGCGATTAAAGCGATTGAGTTAATTCAACAAAACCTACGTACCGCAGTGAAAGAAGGTCAAAACCTTAATGCTCGTGAGCAAATGGCGTATGCGCAGTTCATGGCAGGTATGGCATTTAACAACGCGTCACTTGGTTATGTACATGCGATGGCGCACCAGTTAGGCGGTTACTACAATCTTCCTCATGGTGTATGTAATGCGATATTACTACCGCATGTTCAGCGTTATAACGCACAAGTATCATCTGAGCGTTTACGTGATGTTGCTAAAGCAATGGGTGTTGATGTTGAAGGCATGACAGCAGAGCAGGGCGCTAATGCGGCACTTGAAGCGATTGTGGCGCTATCTAAAGATGTTGGCATTCCACTCGGTTTAAAAGAACTGGGTGTGAAAGAAGAAGATATCGCATTATTGGCTGATAATGCATTGAAAGATGCTTGTGGTTTCACTAACCCTAAACAGGCAACCCATGAAGAGATTTCACAGATCTTTATGGCTGCAATGTAATTGCTAAAGTACTGAGATAATAAAAAGGCAATCAGATGATTGCCTTTTTTAATGGTTAACTTTTATACAAGCTTAATTGCGTTAAAGCAGTGGGCTAAACATATAGAAAAAGCGCTCGATAAATTTATTCTTCATGGAACGTTTACTCCATTGTTCACGATCGATTTCGTCGGAATCAGCAATATAACGTTGTTGTAATTGGCTGAGCTCTTGGGTGAAAACGATATTATCGACCGCCATTGTCACTTCAAAATTAAGCCATAAGCTTCGCATATCAAGATTTACAGTGCCAATTAAGCAATGGCTATCATCAATAACTACTGATTTTGTGTGTAACAACCCGCCGTGGAAACGATGGATATGTACTCCAGATTCAAGTAAATCACTAAAGAATGATCGGCTTGCCCATTCCACCATTATCGAATCATTTTTACGCGGAATAACAATATGTACTGCAATACCACGATCAGCTGCTCCTTTCATGGCATGCAGTAAATGTTCACTCGGCACGAAGTAAGGGGTTGTGATAACGACAGATTTTTGTGCTTGGTAAATACTTAGTAGCAACGCTTGGTGAATAATATCATCGGGCATACCTGGCCCTGATGGTATGACTTGTACTGTGTCTTTGTGCGCAGTATCAAAGGTACAGGAAGGCAGTGGGGGTAAAAAGCGTTTCCCTGTTTCTACCTCCCAGTCCCATGCTTGAATACAATTTAAAACCGAGACGGTAGGGCCTGAAATTCGCACCATGACATCGACCCATTGACCCACGCCCGCATCGACTTTAAAGAATGCAGGATCGACTAAGTTCATAGAGCCTGTATAAGCAATATGATCATCTACCACGACAATTTTACGGTGTAGACGTAAATCAAGACGACGGAAGAACATCCTAAACGGTGATACTGCTAGGGCCTCAACTAATTCGATGCCAGCACCACGCATTAACTTAGGCCAATGTGAACGAAAGAAGCGCATACTGCCCGCAGAATCAAGTAACAAGCGAATTCTAACACCACGTTTAGCCGCTTGAATTAAAGCAACGCCCACTTCATCAGCAAGCCCACCAGGATTCCAGATATAAAATTCAAGGTGGATTGAGTGTTGTGCATTATTTATGTCCTTAACCAATGAGCGTAAAATTTCTTGTGGCGATGATTGCAAGGAAAGATCATTACCAATAAGCCCAGGTATACCTAAGCGATTTTCACATAAATCACTGATCGGCTTAGCAACAAGGCTCATTTCCTGAGGTTGATGTCCTGGACAATCATTGAGTTGTTTAAACCAATTAGCAAAAGGCAAAAACATTTCACGTGCACGCTCAGCTCGCTTTTTACCAAGATTTAATTCACCAAATAATAAATATGCAATTACCCCACCGATAGGTACGATGTAAATGATCATCATCCACGCTAGTGATACTCCAACTACACGACGTTTAAATACGACGCGAACAGTAACCGATGCGATGAGTAACCAATAGGCGAAAACGCCAATCCACGTTAAGACTTGATAAAATTGTTCCATCAAATGACTTCATTGCTTTAATAATACGTTATAGATATATAGTGCATTGAAAAGTGAAAAAAACCTAGTATTTAGGGTGTTTATTAACAAAAATTGGGTGAGATATCAGTTTTTAACTGTTTAATTAAATATATAAATTGGACCAAATATTAATTATTGAAAATTATAAAGAGAAGCATTTATTAGATAGAGATATACCATTTTTCTCCGGTGTTAATTTCACCCCCTGACTTTTCCTTTGATATTGTGCTGGTATACTCGCTCGCTCTTTTGTTGTAAGGCTGCCCTATGTTTACTCTTATTTACCAACACCCTGATTTTTTAGTTATTGATAAGCATCCAGGTATCAGTGTTCATAAAGATGACAATGATCAGCCGTTACTCGCAGCTGTTGCTGAACACACCGGCGATGAAAAGCTGTATTTGATCCATCGTCTAGACAAAATGACATCAGGTTTACTTCTGCTTGGACGTAATAAAGAAGCGGCATCGATCCTATCTTCAAATTTTGCTGAGCGGGTGGTCGAAAAGTTTTATGTAGCAATAGGCACCAAAAAGCCAAAGAAAAAACAAGGTGTGGTGATTGGTGATATGACTCGCTCACGTCGC
Organism: Photobacterium sp. GB-50; assembly: GCF_003026755.1. NCBI lineage: Bacteria > Pseudomonadati > Pseudomonadota > Gammaproteobacteria > Vibrionales > Vibrionaceae > Photobacterium > Photobacterium sp. GB-50. The sequence continues at coordinate 221,822 of NZ_PYNX01000001.1, read as the reverse complement.
AGTAGTTGGAAATTAGAAAGTACGAAGGAAAATCCAGCCATTACTCAGTTTTTCTCAACAGCTGCAGGTGAAGGACGACGTTTATTTCTCTGTAAGCCGCATACAGGAAAAACGCATCAGATCCGTGTTGCATTACGTAGTGTGGGTTCTGGTATTACTGGCGATGATATTTATGGCACTGAAACGTCAGATCGTGGTTACTTACATGCTTATGCACTGTCTTTTCCTTATAAGGGCGAAACACAGCGTTTTATTTGTCCACCAACAGACGGTAAATTGTGGCAAGTCGCTGAGACACAACAGGCGTTAAGCGATTGGAATCAGCCATGGCAATTAGAGTGGCCAACATTAGCTTATAAAAAGGCGAGTGTATAAATCTTTGTATGGATGCTGTGTTTTTCTGCAGTTTATTTAGAACTGTAGAAATCCTCAGCAACTAGCATCAGCACATATTCTTGGTGCTATAACTATCAATAAGCTTAACGTATAATGGCTGTCTAGGATCACCTAGCAAGAGAAAAAACATGCGTATTGTCCGCTCACGAGCTCATAGAAAACAACGTCGTAATCAACGCCAACTTCGACATTGTCGGTATCGGGCTCAGCAGTTTTTTCAATTAAAGTATGCTACGTTTTATTTCCCTTACCTCCCTGAATTAAAACAGACTAACGATGGTATTTTTCAATTATCATCGCATTTAATTTACCGTAATTATCCTGCATTTATACCGCATTGTTTACCTAAAAAAATCACTACTTCAGTGTTGCCAACGGCTCTATTATTAGCGGCTTGAGTAATATAAGACATGGAAACTGGTATTCTTGTGGCCAGTGGTTAAAATAGCGCCCTTAATTCACTATATAGTTTGAAATTATGGAAATAAGTGCATTACCCACTTTAGAAGCTCATCTACTCACAGCCTTGTCTTCACCGCCAAATGAAGTTCGCCGACTCTTTCATGGCCGTGGACGTTGCTGGCAAGGGTTAGAGCAAATAACGGTTGATTGGCTACAAGGTCAAGTACTTGTTTCCTTGTTTAAAGAGCCATCTCCTGAGTTCTTAGCTGAACTTACCACTTTGCTGAATAAACTGACTAAAACAGCAGAATGGCAAAACAGTGGTGCGACATCGCTATTGCTTCAACATCGTGATCGCGAAGGATCTCCGATGGACGTGATGTGGGGTGATACGTCTGAATATCAAGATGTGATTGAAAGTGGCTTAGTGTACAAGCTGGATCTTGGACGTAAGCAAAATAACGGCTTATTTCTTGATATGCGCTTTGGTCGTGATTGGGTTCGTGAGCAAGCAGCGGGTAAACGCGTGTTAAATTTATTCGCTTATACCTGTGGTTTCTCGGTTGCTGCAATTGCTGGTGGCGCAGAGCATGTTGTGAACCTTGATATGGCAAAAGCGGCATTAAGCCGTGGTCGTGATAATCACCATTTAAATAAACATGATTTAAAGAAAGTTAGTTTCTTAGGCCATGAATTATTTAAATCATGGGGTAAGGTACGCAAATATGGCCCATACGATCTCATTATTATTGATCCACCATCATTTCAAAAAGGTAGCTTTGCGCTCACGAAAGATTATCAAAAGATCTTACGTCGCTTACCTGAATTGTTAACCGAAAACGGTACAGTGTTAGCGTGTGTGAATGATCCTAGTATTACTTCAACTTTCTTAATTGAAGGTATGGCAGCAGAAGCACCAGAGCTCGTGTTTGAAAAACGTCTTGATAATCCACCCGAGTTTAAAGATATTGAGCCAGAAGGTGGTTTAAAGGCATTGGTATTCCAACGCAACTAATTGAAAAATAGAAAATAGCGATAACCATTATCTTATCCCTTATGTTTTAAATATAAGGGATTTTTTATATCTAATTGCTACGCTTATAGTGATAAAAATGGATAAAGTGCCACATAGCCATATATTCAACCTTACTAACTTGTTCATAATTAAGGTAATGTTGCAATTTTTCAGCTGCTGACAAATACTGAAAAGACAGCATATAAAAATAAAAACGTAGGATTGTTAGTTCGTTTAGGGTAGCCACATAACAAAACATCGATTAAGGATGAGTCATTATGTTTAAGTCTTTTTTTCTCGAACGACGCTGGTTTTTATGGTCGATTTTGGGAAGCGTATTAATACTTTATGGTACTTGGTATAGTGTACAAATTACAGTTGAAGTCAATGAATGGTATGGATCTTTTTACAATTTACTTCAAAAGGCAATGACAACGCCAAACTCAGTGAAGTTTGAAGAAATACTTGCGGGAACCTTAGAATTTTTCAACATAGTGTCTTTGTATATCATTATTGCCGCTTTCTTAGAGTTTTTTACTAAGCACTTCGTGTTCAGATGGCGAACAGCAATGAATGATTATTACACCTCTCATTGGGATAAGATCCGTCATATAGAAGGGGCATCACAGCGTGTACAAGAAGACACAATGAGGTTGGCAGCGATCCTTGAAACATTAGGGGTTAGTTTTTTACGTTCAGTCATGTTGCTTGTTGCTTTTTTACCTCTATTGTGGACGTTAAGTGAGAATATCAAAGAACTACCTTGGATAGGGCCCGTTGAGCATTCCCTGGTTTATTTAGCCATCATTATTTCTGTTTTTGGAACAGGGCTTCTCGCTATTGTAGGAGTTAAACTTCCGGGGCTTGAGTTTAATAATCAAAAAGTTGAAGCCGCGTATCGTAAAGAGCTTGTACATGGTGAGGATCATCTGGAGCGAGCGCAGCCTGAAACACTTAAAGAACTGTATTCAAACGTTAGGAAAAATTACTTCACATTGTTCAAGCATTATCTGTATTTTGATATTGCTAAGTTTTCTTATCTTCAATATACAATGATTATACCTCTCATTGCGATGGGACCTGCTATTGTTTCCGGTGCACTGACTTTAGGGCTCTTTACACAAATTTCTAATGCTTTCAGTAAAGTAGAAGAATCATTCCAATATTTGGTGCATTCTTGGAAGACTATTGTTGAATTGATGTCGATTTATAAGCGTTTGAAAGCATTTGAAATACAAATAAACGAGGCCATTGCGGCTTCAGAAGTAACGATAGACGAGCAAATTTAAATATACCTATCAATATTGAAAAGCCCGTGCCAAATGATTATTGGTACGGGCTTTTTATCGCTATGGAAATGAATATTAATTCAGTTCTTCACAAGAGTCTTTAGATACTGCTTGCTGCGCCATTGTACGACCACTGATATCTTTGATCGTAATTAGGTAATTTACGCCGCTATCAAATAAAGGTTGTATTTCTTTGTTATTACAGTAGTTTCTTGCAGCCGTTTTGGCAGCATTGGATGGCGAAACACGACTTTTTCCACCATAAAGAACATTAATTTTAACGGTATTTCCTGACGCGTAGGCTTGGGTTATTTGATAGGCATCAATTTTTGGATAAGGTGCTTTACTATCAATTGCTGCCGCGCGGCTTTTTGCTAATGTTTCTGCAATTTGTTGCTTTTCATGAGAAGCACAGCCACTAAGCAGTAATAAACCTAATGATGCGGTGATTAGCGCTTTGCTTATAGTTAATTTCACAATCTCGCCCTTAAATAAATTATGGAAGCACTTTTTTGAATGGCTTCACAATCACGTTAGCGTATACGCCTGCATCAATATAAGGGTCAGCGTCAGCCCATTGTTGTGCTTGTTCTAAAGAAGCAAATTCTGCAATAACAGTAGAGCCTGTAAATCCGGCATCACCTGGGGTCTCACTATCAATAGCAGGCATAGGCCCTGCAACTAACAATCGACCTTGTTCTTGTAAATCTTGTAAACGTGCAAGGTGTTTTTCACGAACGCTCATACGTCGCTCTAAGCTATTTTCAACATCTTGAGAAAAAATGACGTACCACATTATTGTTCTCCCTAATAAATATCAGAAGTGATAGCACTAAGGTATCGCTGGCTATCTTGTTGTTCTATTTCCCCATAGTAACCAATAAAAAAAGCACTAACTAGGCGTTAGTGCTTTTTTGTCGGTTAATGTTGTACTTGTTAGCGAAATAGCGCCTTGTCTTATTACGCTTTTACAATTGGGCGCGGACGACCTTCGCTATTAATTGCAACATAATTAAATGTTGCTTCGCATACACGGTATCGATCACCGACAGTCTCAACATCGACAGGTTTTACCCAAACTTCAAGACCTATGCTCATGGATGTATTGCCAATGCGTTTACACTCACCGTAACAACAAACCACGTCACCAACACTAACAGGGGCTTTAAACTCTATTTTATCAACAGAGACAGTCACAACACGCCCGCCAGAAATTTCTTTGGCAAGGATCGCGCCTGCTAAGTCCAATTGGGACATGATCCAACCACCAAATATATCACCATTGGCGTTGGTGTCGGCTGGCATGGCAAGCGTGCGAAGCAGAAGCTGTCCGCGAGGGATATTATTTTTAGTGTTCATGATTTACAACTTTACTGGTTATTGTCACTTTTCGGTAAGTGGCGATAAATGTAGCCACCGGTGAGGAAGGTAAAGAGCAGCGTTAATGCTAATAGCCCAAATACCTTAAAGTCTACCCATATATCTAGCGGGAAATTGAATGCAATATAGATGTTTACTATAGCGCAGACAACAAAAAACACACTCCAAGCAAGGTTAATACGTAACCAAATTGATTCAGGTAAGGTAATTTCTTTCCCAAGCATACTTTTGATCAGTGGTTTACCCATAAATTGGCTGATAAGTAATGCTAGAGCAAAGATGGTGTAGATGATGGTGACTTTCCACTTTATGAAGTTTTCGTCATGGAGGAAAATGGTCAAGCCACCAAAAATAGCCACCAATACGAAAGTAACCAGTTGCATTTTTTCGACTTTTTTATAGATAAACCAAGTCAACGCTACCTGAACCGCTGTTGCTGCAATTAAAGCGCCTGTGGCGATAAAAATGCCACTCGTTTTGAATAAAATAAAGAAAATGATAAGGGGGATAAAATCTAATAATTGTTTCATTACAACAACTCATTTCTAATAATTAATAAGAGTATACCCTTTTAGTATGGTGAATGAAAAAGAGCGAAGAAAAAGCGACGCCTATTTTTGTTAGATGGGCGTTGCTAAGAAAAGGATAGTAGTGCTTTATTACTAAGTAGGTTCTTGATCGATAAGCCTATCAACAATCACCGCACAAGCAGCATCACCAGTGATATTAAGTGCTGTTCTTATCATGTCAAAGATCCGATCAAGTGCAAATAACAGTGGTAGACCTTCAATGGGGATGCCAGCTGAAAGCAAAACGGCAACCACAAGGAAAGATGGGCCAGGGACACCTGCTTGTCCAACTGCGCCTAAAGTGGATGTCAAAATGATGGCGACATAGGCGCCTATGGTTAAATCAACTTGGAATATTTGAGCAAAGAAAGTTGCAACTAAACCATAGTAAATGGCATTACCACTCATATTAATTGTCGCCCCTAATGGCAGAACGAATGATGCGGTAGCGTTACTGACCTTTAATTCTTGTTCACACGTTTCCATGTTAACCGGTAATGTTGCCATAGAAGAAGCGGTTGAAAGGGCTACAATCTGTGGCTTTTTCATGGCGGATAAAAATCTGAGTGCAGAGGTTTTACTCAATATTTTTACTAGCAGGGGATAGAACACAAAACCGAAGATAGCAATGGCGGCAACATAAACAATAAACAGTTTAAAGACCACCATCAATGCATCAAAACCAAAGGTGCCGACCGCATCTGCCATTAAACCAAATACGCCCAGCGGTGCTATTTTCATCACAACGTTAATCATCCATACCATAGCATCAACGATGGCATTAATACCGTTGATTAAAGGTTCTCGTCGCTCTTTTTCTAGTTTAGAAACAGCGATACCAAAAAATAGACAAAACACTAAGATCTGTAAAATATTAGCTTCGGTTAAAGACTGGAATACGTTAGTCGGGATCATCCCTAATACGGTATTCCAAAACGTTGGCAGCTCGCCTTTGTCGGCATAGGTTTTAGCAAAGAGGCCTGACACCGCATTAAGATCAATACCGATACCGGGTTTGAAAATATGTCCCATCCCCAATGCAAGTACGACAGCAATAGCGGATGTTAATGTAAAAAATAACAGAGTCGCTATTCCAACTTTACCAGCAGATTGACTGTTACCTAATCCTGCGGCACCTGAAATGATAGCAACAGCGACCAATGGAATAACTAACATTTTGATTAGGTGGATAAAAATACTGCCCAACGGCGCAAACATTGAAGCCGAATGCCCCATCATCGCGCCAACAAATGCGCCAACGAACATGGCAATAACAACTTGTACGCCAATATTTTTCATTAAACTTCCATTATTTTGCACAGTATCGACCTCTAAAGTATTGATGCAAAAGTGTAGTAAGCATAGTTGTGTTTATTTGGTTTTAATCGTTACGCGAATGTGTATTGGGTGTGTCTTTACATGCAATGATCATTGTTCGCAATCACGAGGATTGAGGTTTTCTGTTGATCGTTGAAAAAGAGTGGTAGCAATATGCATATATTAGAGTAATTGCTTATCGTTTGATGGCTTTTTATTGCATGGTTAAGTTAAAATGAACCCTTTCTTTATAGTGTTTCTTATTTCTTAATCTGGAGGCATCAATGAAATACTTATCAATCAAGGCGTTTATTCAACACTATGGAAAAATGGGTCTGATACTCTGTTTGGGACAAGCATTTCTGTTATTGGTTATTATCGTTTTCAATACGATAACAATTATTAATCATTTACCAAGCGTGTGTTATTTAAATAAAGTGTCTCATGTGACATCAATTTCTTACACATTGATATGCCTTGTTTTCTTGTACTACACGATTACAAGTTTCTTTAATCGCATTCGTTTGTTGTTCAACATTTGCCTTGTCGTTAACTTTTTTCTTTTCCTTGCTTTTGTTTTTAAGCTTAGTGTGAGTTGTGTATAGGTCGTCAATAACGCGCTATTAACGGTATTGAGAATTCTCTTATATTGTCATCAAGTATGTCTTCAATGTTACTGTCTTTATTATTGGTGATAGATTTAAAGCACTCTTTTTCGTTAACGATAGCTATATAAAAAAGCCCATACATAAACAGCATAAGTAAGCTGAAATGTATGGGCTTATTACATTCGTTAGAATGCGTTATTTACTTGCTGCTTTCATCGATGAAATGAATGCAGATAATTTTTCTAACATTACAGTGTTGTTTTCAAGATTTTGCTCGATAATTTTCACGACTGCTGAGCCTGAGATTGCGCCTGCAGCACCTGCAGTGATCGCCTCTTTAACTTGCTCTGGCGAAGAAATACCAAATCCTAAAATAGCTGGCGGCGCGTTATGTGCTTTAAGGCTAGATAACAAGTGATCGATTGGCATTCCTGCTTTAGTTTCAGCACCCGTTACACCTGCGCGTGATAACAAGTAAGTGTAACCACCACCGAGTTCAGAGACAGCTTGTAGTGTTGCATCATCAGCATTAGGTGGCGCAATAAAAATAGGGTGAACACCGTATTTATTTGCCGCATCACGAAACTCTTGTGATGCATTAACGGGAACATCTGCAATTAATACTGAATCAACTCCAGCTTTTGCACATTGCTGATAAAAGTTATCGATGCCAGCGGCAAACACAAGGTTGGCGTACATCAATAACCCGACTGGCACGTCAGGGTATTTTTGACGAATTTGTGTTAGTAACTCAAAACACAAGGTTGGTGTGGTGCCTGATTCTAATGCGCGGATGGTTGCGCCTTGAATTGTAGGACCATCAGCGAGAGGATCTGAAAATGGAATACCTAATTCTAAAGCATCAGCGCCAGATTCAACCAATGTATCAATGATCTTCATTGATTGCTCTGGAGTCGGATCGCCAATGGTAACAAAAGGCACAAAAGCGCCTTCATTGCGCTCAGCTAATGTGCTGAATAATTGTTGATAACGATCCATTATAATGCTCCTTTTTCCTGCAAAATATCGTGAACAGTAAAGATATCCTTGTCACCACGACCTGATAAGTTAACTACTAGCAATTGTTCTTTTTCTGGCTCTGCATGAATAAGTTTCATGGCATAAGCTAATGCATGAGCAGACTCAAGCGCAGGAATGATCCCTTCTTTACGTGCGAGCAATTGGAATGCATCTAGTGCTTCATCATCAGTCACTGAGCCGTATTCAGCACGACCTGTTGCATTTAAGTGAGCATGTTGTGGACCGACAGATGGGAAATCAAGACCTGCTGATACAGAGTAAGACTCTTCAACTTGACCGTGTTTATCTTGCATCAGTGGTGCTTTCATACCAAAGAAAATACCTAATGTACCGTGTTTAAGAGGTGCACCATGCATATCGGTATCTAAACCTTTACCGGCAGGCTCTACACCAATCAGTTTCACATCTGTTTCTTCAATGAAATCTGAAAACATACCAATTGCGTTGGAACCGCCACCGACACAAGCAATAACTGCATCAGGTAGGCGACCTTCTTTCTCTACGATCTGGGCTTTAGTTTCTTCACCAATAATATGCTGGAATTCTCGTACAATCGTTGGGAATGGGTGAGGACCCGCCGCTGTGCCTAGCAAGTAGTGTGCTTTGTCATAACTGGCAGACCAATCACGCATTGCTTCATTACAAGCATCTTTTAAGGTTGCAGAGCCTGAGTGGACAGGAATAACTTCTGCGCCCATCAACTTCATGCGAAATACGTTAGGGCTTTGACGCTCAACATCTTTAGCACCCATGTAAACACGACATTTAAGACCGAGTAGTGCACAAGCAAGCGCAGTTGCAACACCGTGTTGACCGGCACCTGTTTCCGCTATGATCTCATTTTTACCCATGCGCTTAGCGAGTAATGCTTGACCTAAAACTTGGTTTGTTTTGTGCGCGCCACCGTGTAATAAATCTTCACGTTTGAGGTATAGCTTTGTTTTCGTCCCTTTCGTCAAGTTTTGACATAGCGTTAGGGCGGTTGGACGACCAGCGTATTCTTTAAGTAGTGTAATAAATTCTTGTTGAAAACTTGGATCTTGCTGGGCTTCAATAAACGCATCTTCCAATTGGTCTAATGCAGGTACTAAAATTTGTGGTACATACTGACCACCAAATTCGCCAAAAAAGGCATCTAATTTACTCATAATTATTTATCGTCCTTAATATTTTTGATTGCCGCGAATGCCGCACTCAATTTATTCGAGTCTTTTTTGCCTGGCGCACTTTCCACACCAGAATTTAAATCAAGGCCATCAAATCCTAATGCTGCCGCTTGTTGTGCGTTGTCTGCATTTAAGCCACCAGCCAATAATATACCTTTGCGATCGCCGCTTTGGATCAACGACCAGTCGAAGCTTGTCCCTGTACCACCACTTTGATTACCTACTTTACTATCAACAAGGTGTTTATCAACTTGGTATGCTGATAAATCAGGTAAAGCATCTGATACCCCGTGCGCTTTCCAAATTTTACATTGAGCAGGAAGTTGTGCTTTTAGCTCATTAATGTATTGCTGCGTTTCTGTGCCATGTAGCTGCACAACACTGAGTGCAAGTTGTTTTGCCGTATCGACAATTGTTTCAAGCTCTGCATTTTGGAATACACCAACATAATCGAGTGGGGCGCCTGTCATCACATGGCGTGCTTGCTCGATATCAACACAGCGAGGGGAGTTAGAAACAAAAATTAAACCACCGTAAACGGCACCATTTTGGTAAGCGATGGTGGCGTCTTTCGCTTCGGTTAATCCGCAGACCTTGTTATCACCAAGTAACACACGGCGTACCGCAAGATCGAGGTTATCTTCTGCCATTAACGAGCTGCCAATTAAAAAGCCATTGGCATATTGAGATAACTGGCGAATTTCTTGATTGCTATAAATGCCAGACTCTGAAATCACAATTGTGTCTGGTGATAATTTCGGTGCAAGCTGTTTAGTGCGGTCTAAATCAATACTTAAGTCGCGTAAATTACGGTTGTTAATACCGACAACTTTCGCTTTTAAGTTAATCGCACGTTCAAGCTCTTCTTCGTTACTCACTTCGGTCAAAATGCCAAGATTTAATTGATTGGCAACAGCAGCAAGGGTTTGGTATTCCTCGTCATTTAGGACTGACAACATAAGCAAAATAGCATCAGCTTGATAGTGACGAGCTAAATAGACTTGATAGGTATCAACCATGAAGTCTTTACATAGTACGGGCTGGCGTACTTGACCACGGACTTGAGGGAGAAACTCAAAGTTACCTTGGAAGTATTTTTCATCGGTTAGAACTGAAATCGCACTCGCATAGTTGTTGTACACGCTCGCAATGTAATCAAGATTAAAATCGTCTCGGATCAAGCCTTTTGATGGTGAGGCTTTTTTACATTCAAGAATGAATGCAGGGCGCTCTACACCATTATCAGTATTGGATGATAACGCTTGGTAGAAGTCGCGATCACTTGGGATGAGATCATGAATAAATGAATCAAGTGGCTGTGATGCTTTACGTGCTTCTACCCAAATTTTTTTGTCAGCAACAATTTTTGCTAATACTGTTTCCATGATTATCCTCGTGCTGCCAATTTTTCTACTAATTCAAAAGCTTTGCCTGATTGCATGACTTCAATAGCTTGTTGCGTATTTTGTTTAAGATCTTCTTGACCGAATAAACGTAATAGCAGGGCTACGTTGACTGCTACTGCACCAACTTGGGCAGGTGTACCTTTACCGGTTAAAATGTTAGTGATAATGGCGCGGTTCTCTTCAGGTTCGCCGCCTTTAATCGCCTCTAACGGGTAGGTATCCAAACCGAAATCAGCAGGAGTGAGAGTGTATTCGGTGATTTCGCCATTAATGATTTCCGCAACATGGGTTTCACCATGAATTGCCACTTCATCTAAACCACTACCGTGAACCACAGCCGCACGCTTCATGCCCATGGTAGCCATGGTTTCTGCAATCGGACGAACGAGGCTATTGTCGTAAACACCCATAAGTTCAATGTTAGGTTTTGCTGGGTTAATTAAAGGCCCAAGTACATTGAAGATGGTGCGAGTCTTTAATGTTTGACGTACAGGCATAGCGTGGCGTACACCACCGTGATATTCAGGCGCAAATAGGAAACACACGCCAAGTTCATCTAATGCGCCACGCGCGTTTTCTGGTGTCATCGCAAGGTTGATACCAAATTTATCAAGCAGATCTGAAGAGCCAGATTTGCTTGAAACGCCACGGTTACCGTGTTTCGCCACTTTAATACCACACGCTGCAGCTACAAATGCCGCAGTGGTTGAAATATTGATGGTATTGGCACCATCACCACCTGTTCCTACGATATCGGCAAAGTCATAATCTGGGCTTGGGAAGGCGTTGGCATTAGCGACTAAAGCGCTCGCGGCTCCAGCAATTTCTTGGGGTGTTTCACCTTTAATTTTCAACGATGTTAAAACGGCCGACAGAATAATGGGATCGACCTCACCCTTGATAATGGCATCAAATAGGGTGTGACTCTCTTGTTGGCTCAGAGATTTTTGATCGTAGAGTTTATTGGCAATATCGTAAATTTTGTTATCCATAATCATCGTCCTTAATGCTTTGAATTATTCTTTTCCGTTCGAGGTTGTTACCCAATTTAAGGTCTGTGTTAAAAGCTCCGCCCCTTGTGTCGTTAGGATTGACTCAGGGTGGAATTGAAAGCCACATACCTTATCTTCTTCGTTCAGTACAGCCATGACTAAGCCATTGACATCGGCGATAGTCTCTAGACTATCTGGCACTTCTGTAGCAACTAATGAATGGTAACGTGCAATAGAGAGAGGATTCGGTAAATTGCCAAACACTGCATGTTGGTTGTGGCTCATCATTGCAGCTTTCCCATGGACAATTTCACCTGCGCCTGAAACTTTACCGCCGTAAGCTTCAACAATCGCTTGTTGTCCTAGGCAAATACCAATCATTGGTACTTTACCTTTCACGCGTTGGATCAGTTCGGGCATACATCCCGCATCAGCTGGTACACCAGGACCGGGGGATAACACTAAAACGGGATTGCTTTTAGCACTAAGTGCCTTTTCTACTTGCTCTGCCGTTAAGTTATTACGGTAAATCGTTACTGGGTGACCGAGAGAACGAAATTGATCAACAAGGTTGTAAGTAAACGAATCAAAGTTGTCGAGTAGCACAATATGGGCTGGGGTTGCGTTTGTCATTGTGGTTCTCCTTAACCTTGATGTGCTGTGCGAATAGCGTTAATGACTGCTTGCGCTTTGCCACGCGTTTCATCGGCTTCTGCTTGTGGAATGGAGTCGTAAACCACGCCAGCACCAGCTTGAACACTTGCAATACCATTTTCAACGTAAGCTGAGCGGATCACGATACAAGTATCCATATCACCGTGACCAGTAAGGTAACCGACAGCACCTCCATAACTGCCACGACGGCGTTGTTCAACATCACGGATAAGCTGCATAGCTCGGATTTTCGGTGCCCCTGTTAATGTGCCCATGTTCATACACGCTTGATATGCATGAAGGGCATCAAGATCGCCTCGCAATTGGCCTACTACACGAGAAACTAAGTGCATGACATGGCTGTAGCGATCAACTTTCAGTAAATCTGCCACATAGCGGCTACCTGCTTCACTGATCCTTGCAACATCATTACGTGCTAGATCCACTAGCATCATGTGTTCAGCATTCTCTTTTTTATCGCAACGTAGCTCTAATTCAATACGACCATCTAAATCAAGGTTAATTGATCCGTCGCTGTTTTTGCCTCGTGGTCGAGTACCAGCAATCGGGTATATCTCTACTTGGTTTGAATCTGAACAATATTTCAGTGCACTTTCAGGAGAGGCGCCAAACAGGGTAAATTCTGAGTCTTGTAAAAAGAACATGTAAGGGCTTGGATTACCAATTTTCAATGCTTTATATGCTGCGAGCGTTGAAGGGCATGGCAAAGTAAATTGGCGTGACGGCACGACTTGGAACACATCGCCATTGATAACGTATTGTTTAAGATCGTTAACGGTTTGGCAGAAATCTTCATCGCTAATAGACGCCTCTGGCTCACATTTGTCTAATACTTGTGCAGGTGGCACAGGCTGAGGGTTTAAACAGATCTCTTTAATCGTTTGCAGGCGACGACTCAAATCATGATAGCTATTGGTGTAGTGCTCGCCACCAAATAAAGTTGCTTGCAGCGTGCCTTTACGACGTTGGTGATCGATAATCAACAAGGTTTCGGCAATATAGAAAATATAGTCAGGACAGTTATTGTCTTGCTTCACTTCTGGTAGCGGCTCAAAATCAGCGACTAAGTCATAGGCAAATAGACCACCTAAGAATAAGGCTTCTTTTGGGTGGTGCTTGGTATCAAAGGCATGTTGGATCAAACGTAGAGCATCGAATGATGAAGTTTGGCGTAAGCGGCTATCCTCATCAATATCATGAGCGTGGGATGGAAATACCAAGGTTAATGTTTTTCCATCTAGTGCTGCATGAATATCGTTAGGCAGTTGGCTTTGTAAATGCGTAATGACATTCACACCATTACTGGTGAGTGCTTCCAACGTGACTTCTTTACCGCGGCAAACAATACGTACTGCTGCATCAACAAGCATTAAGCTCTTTAAATCTTGCTTAGAATCAACTTCTGCTGATTCTAATAAAAGGTTGTGCGGGCGATCGCCACAAACTGAAAAGTACAGTTCAGTGGGATCGGCAACATAAGGTACATCAAGGCTGAGAAGATTGATCTCATTAGCCGCTAATGTATTTTGCCCTAGTGGATGATTTCCTATTGAGTGAGTATTCACAGCGTTCTCCCTGCCGCTTCCACAAACGGTTTTAATTCCTGCATTAATTGTTCAAACATTGGTGCGGTTAATGCTTGATGACCATCAGATAAGGCTTCACATGGATTTAAATGTGATTCGACAATGATGCCATCAGCGCCAACAGCAGCTGCTGCGCGTGAGAGTGGGATCACTAACTCACGGATACCTGTTCCATGGCTTGGGTCGACCAGCACGGGCAAATGGGTATGTTGCTTTAAATAAGCGACAGCATTGAGATCCAATGTATTTCTGGTTGCTGTCTCAAACGTTCTAATACCACGTTCACACAAAATGATATTTGGGTTACCGGCATCATATATATATTCAGCAGCGAGCAGCAATTCCTCGATAGTGGCTGAAAGTCCGCGTTTGAGCAAGATCGGTTTTTTACTTTCACCGATAATTTTTAACAAGCCATAGTTTTGCATATTTCTCGCACCAATTTGAAAACAATCAATATATTGAGTCATTTTTTCAACTTGGCTCACATCCATGACTTCAGATACGGTAGGTATACCGAGCATGTCATTGGCTTTTTTTAACAATTTTAACCCTTCAATACCTAATCCTTGGAAATCATAAGGGCTGGTGCGAGGTTTATATGCTCCACCTCGCAGTGCCATAGCACCATGAGACTTCACCATTTCAGCCACAGACAATAATTGTTGCTCTGATTCGACAGAGCAAGGGCCTGCAATAACAGCAAAACGATCGCCACCGACCGCAGCAGAGCCAAAACGTACCACTGTGTTGTGGGCTTGGACTTCTCGGCTAACTAATTTGTATTTAGTTAAAATGGGTTTTACCGTTTCAACTAAAGGGTTCGCTTCGATATTTAAGCGTTGTAAAACACGTTCATCACCTAATGCACCTAAAACAATGCGTTCACTGCCAGGCATATATAGCGGTTTTAATCCGACACTGTCGATTTGAGCTAGTAGGCTTTTGGCATCAGCTTCTGTTGCTTGCGGTTTTAAGACAATAATCATGAGGTCATCCTTGTTAATGGTCGCAGTGAAGGCTAGGTGCAGTGCTCGTTTTATTTTTTATTTAGTTAAATTCGGCGTTATAAAAAAGCCCGCATTGATGGCGGGCTCGTTGCTATTTTGCTGAGTTACAGCAATTCACACCGCCCGTAAGTAGGAGTGCCACCACCAATTATTGAAGAAAACGCATTGTTGATTTTGAATTTGCTGTAACATGTAAGAGTCCTATTAGGTATTAGTTACATTTTTTCTATCAGCTAAATGTACGTGATGCCTTTCAAGTAAGTATTGGATACTTGGTATCTGCGTACTAGTAAACTAGTTCACGATTATAAAGTCAAGAATAAAACTTATGTTGTTTGATTTACATAGCCATACTACAGCGTCTGACGGTCGCTTAACGCCGCAAGAATTAGTTCGACGAGCCGTAGATATGCGGGTCGACATCCTGGCAATTACTGATCACGATACGGTTGCTGGCCTACATGAAGCGCATACTGTGATAGAGCAAGAAGCTTTGCCTATTACGTTAATCAACGGTATTGAAATCTCTACCGTGTGGCAAAACTTTGATATTCATATTGTTGGGCTTAATATAGACCCACAAAATCCAACGTTAGTGACGTTTATTGAACAGCAAGTAGAGCGTCGACTTGAACGTGCTAAAGAAATTGGTGCGCGACTTGAAAAAAACAGAATGCCAGGGGCATTTGAAGGCGCGGCTAAACTTGCGGGTGATGCATCGATCACTCGTGCACATTTCGCCCGTTGGATTGTTGAACAAGGTTATGCGAAAACCATGCAGGCGGTGTTTAAGAAATTCTTAACACGCGGAAATCCGGGTTACGTACCACCAAACTGGTGCACTATCGCCGATGCTATTGATGTGATTCATGCCGCTGGTGGTAAAGCGGTTATTGCCCATCCAGGCCGTTATAATATGACGGCAAAATGGCTTAAGCGATTAATCCAGCATTTCATTGAAGCTGGTGGTGACGGTATGGAAG
This sequence comes from Photobacterium sp. GB-50, assembly GCF_003026755.1. Lineage (NCBI taxonomy): Bacteria > Pseudomonadati > Pseudomonadota > Gammaproteobacteria > Vibrionales > Vibrionaceae > Photobacterium > Photobacterium sp. GB-50. The sequence goes on along the minus strand of NZ_PYNX01000001.1, from coordinate 205,987 downwards.
TATCACAGCCTCAGCAAGGGCCGCAAGAACGACGTACCTTAGGGGATTACGCCATACAATTTAATTTACTTGCTTCACAAGGGTCCGATTTTCATTACCAATCACCTTGGACGGAATTAGGACGTAATTTGTGGCTCCCTAAAGATGTTCCAGCGATTTGGCATGATTGGGAAGTTGAGAAAAAGCGAGTAGAGGTAGAAATTCAGGCTGAGCCTGCTGCCTCAAAGGAGGAATAATGAGTCAATTTTTTTATGTTCACCCAGAAACACCCCAAACGCGTTTGATTAAACAAGCGGTAGAAATTATTAAAAATGGCGGCGTTGTCGTTTATCCAACAGATTCTGGTTATGCCCTTGGTTGTCAGTTAGAAAACAAACAAGCATTAGAGCGTATTTGTCAGATCCGTCGTTTAAACGAAAAGCACAACTTCACTTTGTTATGCCGCGATTTATCTGAGCTATCTTTGTACACCCGTGTTGATAATATCGCTTTCCGTCTTTTACGTAATAACACCCCTGGCGCATACACCTTTATATTTAAAGGAACAAAAGAAGTACCTCGCCGTTTAATGAATGCTAAGCGTAAAACGATTGGTATTCGTGTACCTGATAATGCGATAGCACTGGCGTTACTTGAAGCGCTAGGTGAGCCACTGATGTCAACCAGTCTTATTTTACCGGGTAATGAAACAACAGAAGCGGATCCCGATGAAATTCGCGATAAGTTAGAACATGCTGTTGATTTGATTATGCATGGTGGTTACTTAGGTGAGCAGCCAACAACAGTGATTGATTTCAGTGAAGGTGAAATTAATATTGTGCGAGTTGGTGCAGGTGATGTGACACCGTTTGAATGATCTAGAACGTTTTAAACCTAGGTAAATCTAATAAAAGCAAATAGTTAGTTTCTAGCTGTTTGCTTTTTTGTTTTTATTCTTATTTTATTGGTTTGATTTCCCTGTAACTAACCTCGCAATCGACTATCTTTTTATAGCTAACTTTGCCGTTTTTTGGCATAATGCGCGCCCACATTCTGATAAAAAGTGAGTTGCTAATGCCTCACACAGAATCCAAATTAATGCTATTCGCATAAATGGTTTTGGTTAAGTAACAGTCTGATTTTAAATTGGAAAATATTATCCGGAATCTTTTGATGAGTATTTCGACGCCTGTGAAGGCGACAAAGGTTTGTCTATAATGAGTGAAAAATTACAGAAGGTATTGGCACGAGCTGGCCAAGGTTCACGTCGTGAAATCGAATTAATGATCCAAAACGGTCGAGTCAGTGTTGATGGTGTCGTTGCTAAACTTGGCGATCGTCTTGAAGATTTATCAGTAAGTGTTCGTATTGATGGTCATAACATTGAGCTGATCTCTTCTGATGAAGAAATTTGCCGTATTCTTGCTTACAACAAGCCAGAAGGTGAGCTATGTACTCGTCACGACCCTGAAGGCCGCCGTACTGTATTTGATCGTCTTCCTCGCTTAAACACAGGTCGCTGGGTATCAGTAGGCCGTCTTGATGCGAACACCTCAGGTTTATTGTTGTTCACAACAGACGGTGAACTTGCTAACCGCTTAATGCACCCAAGCCGCACGGTTGAACGTGAATACATGGTTCGTGTATTTGGTGAAGTGACTGAGCAAATGGTAAAGAACGTTGTTAAAGGTGTTGAACTAGAAGATGGTTTAGCACGTTTTGAAGATGTTGTTTACGCTGGTGGTGAAGGTATGAACCATACCTTCTACGTAGTGATCACTGAAGGTCGTAACCGTGAGGTTCGTCGTTTATGGGATTCGCAAGGTGTTACTGTTAGCCGTCTTAAGCGTGTTCGTTACGGTGATGTTTACCTAACGAAAGATATGCCTCGTGGTGGTTGGAGTGAGCTTGAACTAAAAGAAGTGAATGAACTTCGTGCAACAGTTGAGCTTCCGCCTGAGACTGAAACAGCATTAACTGTTGAAGGTCAAAAGCGTAAAAAAGGCATTCGTCAGATCCGTCGTGCTGTTCGTCGTCACGAAGAGCGTGTAGAAACGGGCGGTGCTCGCGGTCGTCGTGGTCGTGGTAACGATCGTCGTAACCCTGGCTCTAGTCGTAATGCTGAAGTTGAAGCTCAATCAAACGAGCATCGTGGTAATGGTCGTTCACAACCAGCAAAAGGTCGTGATAATCGTGACAGTCGCGATAACGGTAAGCCACAATCAGCAGGTCGCCCACAAACATCAGGTAAGCGTAAGCCTTCAGGAAATGCAGCAAATCGCCGTAATCCTTTAGCCAATAAGCCTGCTAAGCCACGTACTCGTAAGTAATTGGTTTAGACTAAATGAATAATTAAAAGCCGACCTAGTGTCGGTTTTTTTGTATCCGGTAAATGACGTGGTATAACTCAAAGAGCAACGGAGTAAAAAGTGTGAATATTGCTGTGGTGCACTTTTCTGTGAAGGGATGCTAAACATATAACGAATAGCCAGTGAGTATAGCAATGTTAGATGCATTGAAAGAGCAACAACGGGGACGATTGATCACGGTCTTTGGCGTGATGGTATTAAGTTTTGATACGCTACTTGTGCGTTTAATTGATAGTAATGAATGGACATTAATTTTCTGGCGTGGCTTCTTACCTGCTGCCATGTTGTTTATTGTGCAGTGGTTTTCAGATAAAAAACTGATCACGCAACATTTACTGCGTCCATCGCTTTTAACTTTAATTACTGCTGGACTATTTAGCGCATCGACCATTTGTTTTGTGTTGTCACTGAATAATACCCAAGTGGCCAGTACGTTAGTTATTACCAATACAGCACCTTTATTTACGGCTGTGATTGGTTTCTTCTTCTTAAAAGAGAAGTTAGATAAGGCAACGATCTTTGCGATCATTATTGCTGTGGGTGGGATAGGGTTAGTGTTCGGCTATCATCCCACCGTTGACGAGTTGAGAGGCGATTCGCTTGCTTTGGTTTCTGCTGTTGCGATAGCTGTCTATCTTGTAGCACTTCGTAAGACCCAAGGGCAATTAGGCTCGATTTATATAATTCTGGCTGGTGTATTTACATCGATTATTTCGCTTTCTGTTGGCGCTAAACCGTTCGCACTGGATATGCAACATGCTATTTATATGTTCTTACTCGGTGGTGTTGTGATCCCATTGTCTTTCTATTTGATTGCACATGGGCCACGTTATTTACCCGCAGCTGAAACCAGTTTGATCTTGTTACTGGAAGTGCTTTTTGGTCCGTTGTTGGTATGGTTGATCATTGGTGAAACACCGACAGACAATGTGTTATTAGGCTCAGCGGTTGTGGTACTGACCTTGTCTTGTTTATTTGCTTGGCAGTGGCGAAAACAACTTAAAATACAAAGTCACTAACACTAGATTTAGCTGTAAAAAAGCCGACAATTGCGTCGGCTTTTTTGTTTATATCATCAATGAGCAGATTTATTCTTCTTCACAATGACTGTAAGACGATGTTCGCTTAGGCTGAGCATCGATACATTTACCAGAAACATGGTGGCTTTCTGGGCCCATTAGATATACATATAGCGGTATGATATCTTTTGGTGTTTTAAGCTGCTTTGCATCTTCTGCTGGGAAGGCTTTGGCTCGCATTCCTGTTCTTGTTCCGCCAGGATTAATCGCATTTACCTTTACATTGGTGTTGCTTAATTCATCAGCAAGGACTTGCATCATGCCCTCGGTTGCAAATTTTGAAATAGCATAACTTCCCCAAAATGCACGACCACTATGACCAACGGTTGATGTTGTGAAAATAATTCTGCCATCGGACGATTTCTTGATAAGCGGAATAACAGCTTGAGTTAATAAAAACTGGGCTTTCACATTGACTTGCATGACATCATCAAAGGTCGATTCTTCAATTTGTTCTAGTGGGCTAAGTACGCCCAAGATCCCTGCGTTATGTAATACACCATCTAGGCGACCAAATTGTTGCTCGATGGTATCCACCATATCGAGATAGTGTTGTTTAGTCGCACCCATTAAATCTAAAGGGATAATCGCTGGCTTTGTGTAGCCCAGAGTTTCAATTTCATCATAAACAGCTTCAAGTTTTGCGACTGTTCTACCGAGTAAAATAACCGTTGCACCATGGGCTGAATATTGAATAGCGGCTTCGCGTCCAATGCCATCACCGGCACCTGTTACTAAAATGACACGATCTTTAAGAGAATCAGCAGCATTATGGTATTCCACGTTAGCATCCTTCTAATGTTGATTTTTCTTGTTTTTTGGCTGATTTTTCGCCGAAGAACCCCACCAAGTATTGAGCTTGGTAACAATATAGATTACTACTAAACAAAACATATCAGAATTTACTCGCTGATTAAATTTCCTTTCATCTTAAGACGTGATCTATAAACCGATTCATTACATTTTTCTGAAAGAGAAGATAGCGATAAACGTGATAACACAGTTACAATAACGGTTGGCACTTTTTACTGCCAACAAAGAGGATTGGATATTGGAATTTTTATTTGATTATGGACTATTTTTCGCCAAAATCGCGACAGTGGTTGTTGCGATTGTTGGTGTATTGGTACTAGTAAAAGCATTGAATGGTCGTCATGGTTCGCAGAAAGGTGAACTGGAAGTGAGCGATCTGACAGAACAATACAAAGACACTGTAAACCAACTTGAATCTCACTTATTTGATAAAGCGTTATTAAAAGCTCGCGATAAAGCGGATAAGAAATCAGAGAAAGAAAAAGATAAAGCACGCCAACAAGAAGTGAAACAAGCGGCTAAAAATGGCAGCTTAGAAACATCACGTGATCCTCGTTTATTTGTTATTGATTTCCACGGTAGTATTGATGCGCGTGAAGTATCGTCATTACGTGAAGAGATCACGGCAATTCTGGCGGTTGCTATCGAAGGTGATGAAGTGCTATTACGCTTAGAAACGGGCGGCGGTATGGTACATGGTTATGGTTTAGCATCATCTCAACTTGATCGTTTAAAAGCGGCTGGTATTAAGCTGACTATTGCAGTTGATAAAGTAGCAGCAAGTGGTGGCTATATGATGGCATGTGTTGCTGATAAAATTGTTTCAGCACCGTTTGCAATTGTTGGCTCAATTGGCGTGATCGCTCAATTACCTAACTTTAATAAGGTATTGAAAAAGAACGATATTGACTACGAGCAAATCACAGCTGGTGAGTTTAAACGTACATTAACTATGTTTGGTGAGAATACTGATAAAGCACGTGAAAAATTCCAGATGGAAATCGAAGAAACTCATGGCTTATTTAAGAATTTTATTGCCGCTCACCGCCCAGATCTCGATCTTGAAAAAGTGGCAACGGGCGAGCATTGGTTCGGCCAACAAGCATTTGAATTAGGCTTGGTTGATCAGATCTCAACCAGTGATGATTTGATCACTGAAGCATGTAAAGACCGTGAAGTACTTAAAGTAAAATACGTACGTCGTAAGAAGCTTACCGAGAAACTAGCAGGCGCATCAAGCGAAGCTGCGGATAGTTTACTGATGAAGTGGGTTGCGCGCGGTCAGCGTCCATTTATGTAAGTATTTATATTCGTAGATTAAAAACCCGCTTGATGCGGGTTTTTTTATTCTCATCCGTTTTAGCTTGCTAGCGTAAACTGAGGAGAGAGTTTGTGTGCGAGCATTTTGAACATATTGAAAACAACAGTGGTGTTTGGTGTTGGTAATCCTTCATCATCAAGGAAATATTCACCTTTGAAAATTAATACACCATCGCGCTCTTCTACAGAAGTTGCACGCATCCCGTCAATATAAGACTCTTGATCTTGAATGATTTGGTTAGCAATCATTAGTAAATCAGTTGATGAAATTGGTTTTTTATCACTCATAGTAAAGTCTCAAACAATCGAATAGCCTGCATAGTCTATTTAACTTAATTGAATAAAACAAATAAACAAAAGTGTAGAGTGTTTATTATTTAATCAATATTAAGGTTTGTTTTGTTTTAATGTCTTTAATTGTGTGACCAAAGACATAAAAAATTTTTTTACGCTAGTCAGTGATATTAGATAAATGGTAATGATCTGCGTAAATTCATACCCAATTTATTTTGTGGTAGCGAATTGCTTTTGTAAAACAACATTATTATTCGACTATATCGTTTTAAATCAAACTGTTATTTGACAGTTTGTTACATTGCATTTACGTTACACATTTTGTTAACAATTGGGGAAGGTGCAACCAAACAGACAGATTTCGTTAAAAAGCAGTTGACCTTCTTGTATTCTAGCCCAATATGTAAATAGAATTTTACGTAGCGGCAATGAAATTTTTCATTGCAAAAATGTTTGATTACGAAAAAGATCATAGGCAATCATATTAATTCACTGCTCCTATCTTTTTATGATTAGTGACTTAATGAGATTGGTTGAATGTTGCTGAATTACTCCGTAATACAGTAGCAATTTTTTATTTTTATATTTAGCGAGCACGAGGACGTAATAGAGTCATTATGGGTAAATCTCTCGTTATCGTGGAGTCCCCCGCCAAGGCTAAAACGATTAATAAGTACTTGGGTAAGGATTTCATTGTTAAGTCAAGTGTTGGTCACGTTCGTGATTTACCAACAGGTGCACGTAGTAATGGCAAGAAAGCCGCGGCAACATCGACCAAAGGGTTGAGTGTTGAAGAAAAAGCACGCATCAAGCAAGAGAAAGACCGTAAAGCGCTGATCAGTAAAATGGGGGTTGATCCTTATGATGATTGGAACGCGCATTACGAAGTGCTTCCGGGTAAAGAAAAAGTCGTTAGTGAATTACAAAAACTAGCAGCAGATGCTGACTATGTTTATCTCGCAACCGATTTGGACCGCGAAGGAGAAGCCATTGCGTGGCACCTTCGTGAGATCATCGGTGGCGATGATGCACGCTATAAGCGCGTTGTGTTCAACGAAATTACGAAGAATGCAATTCAGCAGGCCTTTGAAGAGCCTGGTGAACTTAATATTGATGGTGTAAACGCACAGCAAGCACGTCGTTTCTTAGACCGTGTTGTTGGCTTTATGGTTTCACCATTATTGTGGAAAAAAGTCGCTCGTGGTTTATCTGCAGGTCGTGTTCAGTCTGTAGCGGTGAAATTAATCGTTGAACGTGAACGCGAAATTAATGCTTTTGATCCTGAAGAGTTTTGGGATATCCACGCTGACACACTAACAGTTGGTAAAGATGCGTTACGTTTAATGGTGGCTCAACAGGCGGGTAAAACATTCCGTCCTGTTAATGAAAAAGACACCATGGCTGCAAAAGCGTTACTTGAAAAAGCAGCGTACGAAGTGATTGATCGTGAAGATCGTCCAACTAGCAGTAAACCATCAGCGCCATACATTACCTCAACACTGCAACAAGCGGCGAGTACGCGCTTAGGTTATGGTGTTAAGCGTACAATGGGCTTAGCGCAACGTTTATATGAAGCGGGTCACATTACCTACATGCGTACCGACTCAACCAACCTTTCTAAAGAAGCGGTTGAATCAGCACGTGAGTTTATTGGTAGTGAGTATGGCGATGAATATTTGCCAAAAGCGGCCAATGTTTATGGCAGTAAGAAAAATGCCCAAGAAGCGCACGAAGCGATTCGTCCTTCTCATGTAGAAATGAAAGCTGAAAACCTTGAAGGTATGGAAGCTGATGCGGTTAAGTTATACGACTTAATTTGGCGTCAATTCGTATCATGTCAGATGGTGCCAGCGAAATACGATTCGAGCACGATTACGGTAAAAGCGGGTGACTTTAGCTTAAAAGCGAAAGGTCGTACGTTACGTTTTGCAGGTTGGACACTAGTACAGCGTCCATCGGGTAAAAATGAAGACACTACGCTGCCTATGGTTAACGTGGGCGACGTATTGAAACTAGAACAACTCGAGCCTAAGCAACACTTTACTAAGCCGCCAGCGCGCTTTACAGAAGCAGCATTGGTTAAAGAGCTAGAAAAGCGTGGCATTGGTCGACCATCAACTTACGCATCTATTATTTCAACGATTCAAGATCGTGGTTATGTGCGTGTTGATCAGCGTCGTTTTTATGCTGAGAAGATGGGTGAGATTGTTTCTGATCGCTTAGATGGTAGTTTCCCTGATTTGATGGATTTCGATTTTACTGCCCGTATGGAAGGTAATCTCGATAAAATCGCTGAAGGTGAGAAAAACTGGAAGAAAGTGCTTGATGAGTTCTTCTCTGATTTCACCACTGAGCTTGAAAAAGCTGAGCTTGATGAATCAGAAGGCGGCATGAAGCCTAACAATATCGTATTAACCGATATTGAATGTCCAACGTGTTCTCGCCCAATGGGTATTCGTACCGCATCAACGGGTGTATTCCTTGGTTGTTCAGGTTATGCGCTACCACCTAAAGAGCGTTGTAAAACAACGATCAATTTAGGTAACGAAGACGGCATTGTTAACGTTCTTGAAGAAGATGTTGAAACAGCGGCATTACGTGCCAAAAAACGTTGTCCGATTTGTAGTACCGCAATGGACGCCTACCTGATCGACAAAGATCGTAAACTACACGTTTGTGGTAATAACCCAAGCTGTGAAGGTTACATTGTTGAAAAAGGTGAGTTCAAGCTTAAAGGCTATGAAGGTCCTGTTATCGAATGTGACAAGTGTGGTTCTGATATGGAACTGAAAAACGGTCGCTTCGGTAAATACATGGGCTGTACTAACGAAAGCTGTAAGAATACGCGTAAGATCCTGAAAAATGGTGAAGTTGCGCCACCGAAAGAAGATCCAGTACATCTTCCAGAAATACCTTGCACGCAAGATACTGATGCTTACTTTGTACTTCGTGACGGTGCGTCTGGTTTGTTTATGGCAGCAAGTACGTTCCCTAAATCACGTGAAACACGTGCGCCGTTAGTGGAAGAGCTAGTACGTTTTAAAGATCGTCTATCGCCTAAGTTTACTTACCTAACTGAAGCGCCAGTGGCCGATCCAGATGGTCTACCAACTGTGGTTCGTTTTGCTCGTAAGAGTAAAGAAAACTACGTGCGTTCTGAGATTGACGGTAAGCCTTCAGGTTGGACTGCACTTTACGTCGATGGTAAGTGGGAAATCACGGACAAGCGTAAAAAGCCAAAGAAAGAGAAAGCAGAAAAAGAGACAAAGTAATCTTTATTTCTCGCTAATAAAAACGCCATCAGTGAAAGCTGATCGCGTTTTTGTTTTTAGCGAACAAAACATCAAATAGTGGTGATGAGTGTAAATATAAGCTTATTCAGGTACGCCACTGTGGAAACGGAAAGTGTTATCAGGCGCTTGAATGAGCTCTGCTTCTTTTGCGCCAATCGCATTGACACGCTCATTGATATCCTGACCTGCAATTTTTTCAGCAAGCGTTAAATAATCTTGATAATGGCGAGCTTCTGAGCGCAATAGCGAGATATAAAACTTTTTGAGTTCAGGGTCTAAATAAGGCGCTAATTTGGCAAAACGTTCACAAGAGCGCGCTTCAATGTACGCACCAACGATGAGCTTATCGATTAATGTTGCTGGTTCATGGGTACGTACTGCTTTCATTAAACCTTTGGCGTAACGCCCCGCATGCAAGTTAGAGTAGGGAATATCACGTTTTTCCATGATCTCTAACACTTGCTCAAAATGGTGAAATTCTTCTTTAATTAACCGCACCATTTTTTCAATCAGTTCTTCACCATAAGGAAAGTCAGGACGCGCGATCAATGGTGCAGACAAGCCATTTTTTTTGCTATGAAATAGCGCAGTAGAGCGATTTGCACCGCCGTAAACGAAATCTTCATAAGGCTTTGCCCATGCAAGTAGTACTTCACCACTGGCTTTATCAACTGCGTATTTACGTACCATGAACATCGCCGTTTGGCTGGCTTTTAGTTCACAGTTACAGTGATCGACTAACAATGCCGTTAGGTTTTCTGGTTTACGTGCCTCTTCAATCCAGCTATCAGGCGTTTCACATTGAAGAAATTGTTTAATGGGCGTTAGTAGCTCATTGATCATCTGTTGTGTGTTATCCATAAGGCGTATCTTTTTATTGTTATAAGACGTAAAAAAGGCCGCTACTGCGACCTTGGTAGATGAAGCTATTTTAAGCCAAAGTAAATCAAATCACCATTTACGCTTTGGCTGGAATAAGACATCGAGATCGTCTTGGTCTTTATCGAGCTGTTGTTGACGTTCTTGCTCATAGTTCATTGATTGCTTGTTATCAATTTCATCAAGCATCAGCTGCAGTTTTTCTCGTGCTTGGTTAGCATAGTTGTCATTTTTAGCTGAAAGTACATCAATGCCTTTCTTAAGTAATTGCTTTGCTGTACCAATTTGTCCTTTAATTCGTGCTTCATTCGCGCGCTTAACGACATTTTCAATATTAATACGCAGTTGAATCGACTCTAAACGGGCATTCTCATTAACAAATGCCTGAGTACCCATACGCCCCTTACTGTGCTCACTTTTGATCACTGTCTTCAAACGTTTGACAAGCTGTAGCATACCAATCGCTTGTTTGTCCGTATTCGGCACTTTAAAAGGGGTAATGTCGGCATTACTGTAGTTAGCTTCTAAATGGGTAATTTGCTCACTGACATTTTTTATACGGTGAGTCAAAGAGCGATCATTAGGTGATGCTTCAGACATTTGTTGTAAAGCATCAACAATACGTTGGTTTAAGCAGACCAATAATTCTTTGCTGTAAGGCAGATGATGCGCATTACCGATTAACTCTTCAGTCGCATCAATAATCGCAATATGCTTAGCCAATTCTTGTTGCTTGATCGACTCTAAACGCTGGCGATATTGAATAATAACGTTGTAGCCAACAATAAGCGCAAGTAACAGACCAACAAGGCCTATAACTAAAGGAATACTCATAAGATATATCTATCTTCCATGCATTAATCTTGAATATTGCAGGATACACTATCTCTAAAAAACAGCCTAGTGAGATGATTATTAAATAGGAGCTTTGTTCAAATCGATATGTAATTTGTGCTGTGCGGCAAATTTAGGCGTAACAAAATTTCCCGAAAGTTGCTTATTATGTGTGCTTGTTGAAATGTTGAGATATTTTACCAGCCTTGATTTATTGTCAAAACATTGAGTTAGGTAACTAAAAAACAAACAAATGCTATGAAATTAACTGGTTTCAATATATAAAATGTTAATTACATGGTTGCATTCTTATACCTGTCTCATTAAATACCATAAGGGCTTGATGGATGTGGTGTGAAAGGTAACGGATTATTGAGTAGGCAGGCGGTACCATGAAATTACAACAGCTACGCTATATTGTTGAGGTGGTTAATCACAACCTTAACGTTTCATCGACGGCTGAGAGTTTATATACTTCTCAGCCCGGTATTAGTAAACAAGTTCGATTGCTCGAAGATGAACTTGGCATTCAGATTTTCGAACGAAGTGGTAAGCATTTAACCCAAGTAACACCTGCTGGTGAAGAAATTGTTCGTATTTCACGTGATATTCTATCAAGAGTGGAAAGTATCAAAGCGGTAGCCGGTGAACATACTCACCCTGAAATGGGAACGCTAAACATCGCGACAACCCATACCCAAGCACGTTATGCTTTGCCATCGGTGATTCAAGGTTTTACAGCACGATACCCGAAAGTATCATTACATATGCATCAAGGAACGCCATCTCAAATTGCTGATGCCGTTGGTAAAGGTCGTTCAGATTTTGCGATTGCGACAGAAGCGCTGCATTTATATCAAGATATGATCATGTTGCCATGTTATCACTGGAATCGTTCAATCGTGGTTCGTAGTGATCATCCATTAGCAACCAAAACAAATATTACTATTCACGATTTAGCCGCTTATTCTCTTGTGACGTATGTTTTTGGTTTTACTGGACGCTCAGAGCTTGATAGTGCGTTTAATCGTTCAGGCTTGACGCCTAAGATTGTATTTACGGCAACAGATGCGGATGTCATTAAAACTTACGTACGTTTAGGCATTGGTGTTGGTGTCATCGCCAGCATGGCAATGGACCCTGAAACAGATAAAGATTTAGTTGCCATTGATGCCAGTCATATTTTTGAAGCGAGTACGACCAAGATAGGCTTTAAGAAAGGTACATTCTTGCGTACCTATATGTATGACTTTATGGAACGTTTTGCACCTCACTTGACACGTAATGTGGTTGATCAAGCAATAGCATTAAAGACTAATGGTGAAATTGAAGCAATGTTTGCTTCTTTTGACTTACCAGTAAGATAACTTTTTTGTTATCTATTTTTAAAACCGCCACTCTTGGCGGTTTTGTTGTTTATGGGAAGGCGTATTTAGGTATACACTAACGCCCCTTGTTTTTATGTACCTTGAAGTTGTTACTTTATGACTTGCTATGCCAACACTTTTCACCAATTAGATACGTTATTGACGAAAAATAGACAATATTGGCAGTTTGTTCCTTTTGCTGATGAGGGGTTTACATGGCAACAGCAACACCCTGAATTTTGTCAATGGTTACAGTTTATTGATGATCAAAGTTTGCAGCAGTTAAATCAAGATCATGACGCACTATTAGCAGCGTTTGCCCCCTGGATCCCTGATGCCAAAATTTTAGCGGATTTAGCGAAAACGCCGTCGTTACTAAAAACAGAATATGCGTACCCTAAAAATTTTGATACAGGTATTCCTGGGCGTAAATGGCAACAAATCACCGCATTTAATCATGTATTGCCACGCCTGAATGTACCGTGGCTTGAATGGTGCGCGGGAAAAGGCTTTCTAGGGCGCGTATTATCAATTACCCACCAACAGCCTGTCACTAGTTTAGAATGGCAACCGCAATTATGTGTAGATGGTGAAGCTGCGGCGAAACAATTGGGCTTAGATATCCATTTTGTTCAAGGCGATGCGTTTGATGTAAGCAGCCAGCAATATATTAAAGAGCAGCAACATGCTGTTGCACTGCATGCATGTGGTGACTTGCATGTGTCGCTCATAAAACAAGTTGTGGCAAAAAAAGGAAAGGCGGTGAGCCTATCTCCGTGTTGCTATCACTTGATCCAAGATTCACATTATCAGCCGTTATCAACGGTTGCAAAATCGAGCCAGCTACAGTTATCTAAGCATGACTTACGTTTACCGCTGCAAGAGACAGTAACGGCAGGAAATCGCGTTAAGCAACTTCGGTTTGTTGAGGTTAGTTTTCGGTTAGGGTTTGATTTATTACAGCGAAAAATTAATCAATCTAGTACTTACTTACCTGTCCCTAATGTACAAAAAGCGTTATTAGGTGAAGGTTTTAAATCTTTTTGTTGTTGGGCTGCAGATCAGAAAGGGATTGTATTACCCGCTAACATTGACTTCGATTATTGGCAGCAACAGGGCGAACAACGTTTTGCGATAACAGAGCGGATGGAGCTAGTCCGTCAATTGTTTCGTCGACCATTAGAATTATGGTTAGTGCTTGATCGTGTTTGCTATCTTGAAGAATTTGGCTATGACGTATCGTTAGGGACATTCTGCGAAAAACAAATGACACCAAGAAATTTATTGATTCACGCAGAACGTTGCTAATGTTTTATGGGCAATATAATACCACCGTGAAATCACGGTGGTATTACTGATATTAGTGAAGCTGAGTTTGTTTTTTCGTCAGTAGAGTCGAAAGAATTCCCTTCTCTAATTCGCTAACAGAGAGGGGCTTATTAAAGTAATAGCCTTGGCAATAATTGAAATTACAGCTTTGGATATATTCTAGCTGCTCTTTCGTTTCAACCCCTTCAGCGACCACTTTAAGATTGAGCTTATTACAAATGGCTTTTGTTGCTTCAACGATTGCTTTCCCACTGTCGTGCTCATTTTGAACAAAACTTTGATCTAGTTTAACAGTACTGATTGGAAGGTTTTGCAATTGTGATAACGATGAGTACCCAGTTCCAAAATCATCAAGGTAAAGCTCAAAGCCCAGTGCAGCAATAGCATCTAAACACGACATAGCCTCACTGAATTCTTGCAGCATGGCAGATTCGGTTATTTCTAAAGCTACTTGAGCTGGGTCTATATTATACTCTTCAATAATTAACTTTAGCTCATCTAAAAGAGACATTTTTAGTTGTGCACGAGATAAATTAATACTCATGATTAACTTGGTATCGTATTGTTGATTCCACTCTTCCAATTGTTTACAAGCGCTTCTCAGCACCCAAGAGCCAATAGGGATAATTTGCCCAGTTTCTTCTGCCAATGGAATAAATTCAGCAGGAGAGACATGACCTAAAGAGTCGTCATGCCAGCGAATAAGCGCTTCAAAACCTTTTAACAACATTGTATTAAGATCAATGATAGGTTGGTAATACAATTCAAAGTCTTTAATTTCAAGTGCTTGAGATAAGTGATGGCGTAGTGCATTTTTACGATACAGCGTTTCTGCCAAATGCGGCTGGAAATGATAGCTACAGTTGCGACCATGCTTTTTAGCACAATGCATTGCCATATCAGCTTGAGTAATTAAGGTTTCAAAACTATTGGCATCTTTAGGGTATTGCGCAGTACCGATACTGCATCCAATTGATATTTCACCAATATTTTTGATATAGAAAGGGCTGTTTAGTGCCGAAATTATCTCTTGGGTTAGTTGAACTAAATTAGGGATATATCGATCTTCAACTTGGATTATAAATTCATCACCACCAAAACGGGCGACAAGCCCTCGTCCTCTTATTGTATCTAATAACCTAATTGCAACTGCTCTTAATAACTTATCACCAATAGCGTGACCATAAGTATCGTTAATCAGTTTAAAGCTATCGAGATCAAGAAATAATAAATGGTACGGAAATGAAGAATGATGGCTAGCTTTTAGTGCCGTAGAAATACCGCGTCGATTCATCAGCCCAGTTAAAAAATCGTGCTCAGCATTATAACGTTCGCGCTGTAAATTCTCTTTTTCTTTTGAAATATTAACAACTTGAAGTAGGAGTTGAGATTTATCAGATAGCCATTTAGTTTCAATGTTAAACCAAATATGACTTTTTCCTGTCCAACATAATCGGCTATGTTTAAGGTTTAGGTTATTTTTTGCGTCAGATATCCATTGTTGGGCAATATCAATGT
Source organism: Photobacterium sp. GB-50 (assembly GCF_003026755.1). NCBI lineage: Bacteria > Pseudomonadati > Pseudomonadota > Gammaproteobacteria > Vibrionales > Vibrionaceae > Photobacterium > Photobacterium sp. GB-50. The sequence goes on along the minus strand of NZ_PYNX01000001.1, from coordinate 190,913 downwards.
CGCCAACAAAGGATGCTAAGTTACTGAGATCTGAACCATAGTTTTTGGTAAACACGGTATTGGCACTCACCAAATTACCTTGCTCATTAAATAGCAGCGCTAGATTAGAGTAATCAGAAAAAGCAAGTTCACGTCGAATACTTGATTCATCACCAACCACCTCCACAAGCATTGCAATACGTTTATCAGGCAAATTGATACCAGAGAAAATGCAAAGCAAGTTTTTGCCTACCTTTCTTGGATCTAAATGCCACCAGGTTTTGATTGTTTTATTTTGTTTAAATGTTTCGCGGTACTCTTCTAATGTTGCTTCTACTGCGGCTGACATATCTTTGCCAAGATCGCGCGATCGAAGTTCGTCGTGAGAGGAAGACTCCCATAAAGGAAGTGCTTTGTCGTTAGCCCAAATGATTTGTTTGTGGTCAAAATCAAAAATCCAAATAGGACTTTGAAGATGATTAAAAGGCGAGTAAATATCCATCACCAATATCTTTTTAATTATTATGTGAGGTGATTTTAACTGACATACAAACAACAGAATATAAAATTTTCTATAAATACGTGATATTACTCCACGAAATTATGCTTTGCATGCAAGCTTTTGTATAACAAATAAGTCGCTTTTAGGCGGATTTAACTTATTGTAATAAAATGTTTTTACTGTTTAATTATATTCTTTAAATGAAAAGGAATAAGAAAGTAACAACATTACTTTCTTATTATCCAAGTTCATTTAGTGATTATCCAACAGCTGGAATTAAGCCGACCATTTGTAAGGCCTGTGCAGATATAATTAAAACACCCGCCATTGTCACAATAATTAAGCCAAAATTACCACCCTTCACTTTATAAGGTGAAATTTCATTAGATATATTATGCTTTTTTCTCTGAGATCTAACCATTGCGACAGGTAAAAATATCGCCAAAATAACTAAAGCAATGGCTGCGTATCCTAGCGCCATAATAAAGCCTTGTGGGTAAAAGATAGCAAAAGCAAGGGGAGGTAAGAAGGTGATCATGCCCGTTTGCATTCGACCACTGGCACTACTTGAACGTTTCAAGCTATCTGCCATAAAGTCAAATAACCCTAAACTCACACCTAAAAAAGATGTTGCTAGTGCAAGATCTGCGAAAATAGAGACAGATTGGCTCACCATAGGGTTATGGAGTAAATCGCTTAAACTCGCAATAAAACTGCCCAATGTTGTGCTTGCCATTAACTCTGGTTGGCTCATTACACCTTGACTTGCTAATTGCCATAAAACGTAGATAAAAAGAGGCAGTGCTGAGCCAATAATCATGACTTTCTTTAACGTTTTTATATCAATGCCTATGTAACGCACGATCGATGGAATACTGCCGTGGAAACCAAAAGAGGTAAAAACAACAGGTAATGCTGATAAAATTAAGCCTTTTTGTACTGGCATTTCAACAAGGTGTTGTCCTTCAACATGCGGAACTAATAACCCCAGCATGACAGCTAGCGCAATAATTTTTGCAGCAAAAAGTAAGCGGTTTACTAAATCAACAGTATGAGTACCAACAGAAACTATCGCGGCAATTAAAAGTGTAAATAATAATGCACCTAATTGTGGCGGAATGGATGTATTAAACCAGCCACTTAACTTCTCACTTAACTGACCACCACCACCTGCAATGTAGGCTGCACATAAAGAATAAAGCAGAAAGATCATGGCAAAATTAGCAATGATTTGTCCTTTGCGACCAAGAAGTTGTTGAGCCAAAGTATTTAATGTCGCATTGGTATCTGAATGTTGATGAACTTCAATCATCAATAAAGCGGTGTAAGTCATTAGTGCCCACATGCCGAACATGGCAACTAATGCGGTGGTAAACCCAAGTCCAGCAGAGGCGAGAGGAAGGGCTAACATGCCTGCACCAATAGTTGTACCAGCAATAATAAGCATACTGCCGAGTGTTTTATTTAAAGCCATTTGTGTTGCTCCCAGAGGTAAATAATTAGATCGGGAGGTGGTCGTTATTGATCACCTATCGTTGCTCACTATGAAAATAGAGGCCACAGAGGCGTATCGAGATGAGTGTAAAGTTTTGATTACATCTTGATAATAGCCACTGTGGCTATCGATAGGTATGTGCTGTCGAGGTATACTTCATTAAATTTGCTCTAACTGTTCTTTACTAGTGGGTGTGTTGATTTTAATAGCGTATTTCACTACAAGGTCACATTAACGATAGATATCTCTTCTGTCAACATTAGTTTAATTAATGTAAATTAATATTTACACTGATTGGTATGGAGATTAATTGTGTGATTGATGAAAGGAAGGCTGTATAACAAATGTTCTAAAGCATAGACTAATAACAGTCAATATTCGGTGGATGATGCAGAGGGATAGGATGCTTGAAATTACAATGATAAGTACCGGTGAAGAGGTCTTACTGGGTGATATAACAGATACTAATGCAACGTGGTTATCTCGTCTTTTTTTTCAACATGGCTTTCCAATGACACGTCGAATAACTGTTGGTGATCATTGTGAGCGAATAGCAAAAGAAATTGAGTCATGCAGTTTTAATAGCGATATTGTTATTGTTAATGGTGGACTAGGGCCTACAAGTGATGATTTAAGTGCTGCCGCGGCGGCAATGGCTGCTGATGTTGGTTTGGAGCAATCTGAGCATTGGGTTTCGGAGATGAAAGCAAAATATAAAAAGCTAAATCGAGAAATGCCTGTGGCTAATTTGAAGCAAGCAATGCTACCTGAAGGGGCTGAATTAATCGATAACCCTGTTGGCACTGCCTGTGGCTTTTCGATTAAATTAAATCGTGCTTGGATATGTTTTACTCCAGGCGTTCCCAGTGAATTTAAGTTTATGGTTAAAGAGAAAATACTGCCATATTTACAATTACACTATCCTCAGATCCAATCGTTGCACTGTCATCGATTATTTACCTATGGTTTGTCAGAGTCCGGAATAAGTGACACCTTGAAGCATATCGTTTTACCGCACGGTTATGAATTGGGGTACCGTTCTTCATTACCCTTTATTGAGGTGAAACTATTCGCACCATCAAATGATCGCTATGCACTAGAACTATTAAATAAAATGGAACGATTGCTAGGCGATAACATTGTGGGAAAAAATTTGAGCTTACTTGATAACCTTGAATATCTCATTGAAAAAAAGCAGAAAAAAATGGGTTTGTCGGAGTGTTCAACAGGCGGTTTTGTAGTCAATTGGCTTAATCAAAAATGTAAGTTAAGCGAATACATTGTATCTGCCACCGTCAACCATAATGCTATGAAAGAAGAGAACAGTTTAGAAACGTTAGTGAGTGAAATAGATAAGCAACTGTCTCTCATTTATAGCCACTCAAAGGTTGATATTGGCTTGTATTCTGGCGCTATAGTAGAAGATTGTTTTACTGTAGGGATAATCACTTTGGAAGGTCGGTGGATCCAACAATTACAGTTTAAGCGTGAATACACATATAACGATCAACGCGCGATTATTGCCACAGTGCTTCTTGATATGCTTCGTCGTCAACTGGAAGGGATTAACGTTTTTGGTCACTATGAATCGTTAAATAGAAGATTGAAAAAACATAGTCTATAACTGCTAGGTTAACCTATATTACAGTTTATGAATCATAGCGTTGACAAGTAAAATGCAAGCATAATATTGGCATAGGTTATAAAGATTGCGCCTTATTTTGAATGCTGTATTATTAGGTTATATTAAGAGAAAATAATTGCAAATCAGTATCCTATCTTTCTGATAGTGAAGTTAACTGAGTAACATATTTCGTTGCTATGGTTATGATTTGAAAATCGCAAAGGATAGAAGATAAATGACTTTTAAATTAAAAAAGCTAGCGTTAGCCACTTCAGTTGTACTTTCTGCATTCATGCTACAAGCTTGTAATGATGCTGACACTGCGGCAAATCACAACCAGCAGCAAACAGAATCAACGGCTAAAACAGAGAAAGCTGAGATGAAATCATTAGATGTTAATGTTATTTACCTTGATCGCCGTATGCTACCACCAGGTGCTGTGTTAAAAGTTGCATTAGAAGATGTGTCTCTTGCTGATGCGCCCTCAACGACAATTACAAGTGAATCAATGGACGTTGCCGGTGCGCCGCCATACCCTGTAGCACTTCAATATGACGCTGCGAAAATTCAAAATAATCATCGCTATAGCTTACGTGCAACCATTAAGGTTGGTGATAAGCTAGTCATGACTTCAACAACAAGCATTGACCCATTTGCAGCAGACGTAAAACAGCCTATAGAGATTAAATTAGACCGTGTTGCTCATCAGCCAAATGAAACAACAGAGAATACTCCGTTAGTTGGTCATAAATGGGATTTAGTGACGCTTGAAGGTGAAACTGTAAAACCTGGTGCTGGTGGTAATGTGGCATTTATCCAATTTGATATGGATAATAAATCGGCTCATGGTTTTTCTGGCTGTAATAACTTCCAAGGCTCATTTGAAACATCTAATGGCACACTAACGATGGGGCCTGCAGCTGCAACACGTAAAATGTGTATGGATGGTATGGAGCTAGAAAAGTCATTTTTAGAAACTATGCCTAGTTTTGCAAGCTATGTAATTGTTGATAATGTACTTACAGTGAAAGATAAGCAAGGAAATCAGGTTGCGACCTTTAAAAAAGGTAAGTAAGACTTAATATAATAAATATTAAAACTTAATAGATTGATAGAGCGCGTAAATTGTAATTACTAATTACATTTACGCGCTTTTTTATTATGTGATATAAATCACTGTCATATATCCTAAGTAAGACTGTAATAAAAACTTATTATTTTTTTTAGGCATTCTAAGAATATACATCTATTCTATTATTATGTTTATTTGTACTACCTTAAATTTACTCATTACTAATTAAAGGATTATATAAATAATTTAAACTTAAATTTTAATATAATTAATAACTTAGAAGGTTGATTATTTTATGAGTTCTACCAGTAACAAAATGGGGTTAATGGGTTTAACAACCATTGTCACCGTTAATATGATGGGATCCGGGATAATATTATTACCATCAAGTCTTGCTGTAACAGGAGGTATAGCCCTATTAGCATGGGTTGTTACAGCATTAGGTGCACTTGCAATTGCTTATGCTTTTGCAAAGTGTGGAATGTATTGTACGGATGATGGCGGGATGTCCGCATATGCTGAAAAAGCACATGGTAAATCCAGTTTTTTTATTGCTTCTTATACTTACTATGTGTGTTTAGTTATTAGTGCGGTTGCGATTGCTGTATCGTGTGTCGGGTATTTAGAGTATTTTATCCCGTGGTTAAAAGAGACTCCAATTCATACTTTTTTTGGAGTTATTGCTATTTTAATTATCACTATGTTTGCCAATGCTAGAGGTGCAAGAATAACAGGGCGAATATCTACAGTTACTGTATGGGGGATCATAATTCCCGTACTTGGTTTATCACTTATTGGTTGGTTCTGGTTCGACCCGAAAATTTTCTCGGAAGCTTGGAACCCGCATGGTGTCTCGGTCGGTAGTGCTGTTTATTCTGGTATGGCGTTAACGCTGTGGGCTTTCTTAGGAATAGAATCAGCAGGGGCTAACTCAGGTACTGTTGAAAACCCTAAACGTAATGTGCCTCTTGCCTGTATGCTCGCCACCGTTTTTTCTGCAGCAACTTATATTGCGTCTACAACTGTTATTCAAGGTATTATTCCTAACGATATTTTAGCTAAATCAGATTCCCCTTTTGGTCTTGTTTTTGCTCAGATGTTTAACCCATTCGTTGGGGAGATTATTACTGCAATGGCAATTCTGGCCTGTGTTGGTTCACTGCTTGGTTGGCAGTTCACCAATGCCCAAGTCTCGAAAGTTGCTGCTGATATGCGATTATTTCCAAAGATTTTCTCTGATGTAAATAAGCATGATGCGCCGTTTAAAGGCATGATGATTATGCTAGCTTTAGAATTATCGCTGGCTGTGATGACTATTTCCCCAACCTTATTAAAACAATTTAACGTCTTGGTTAATTTAGCCGTGTTTATCAATATGGTGCCATATATTCTATCACTTACAGCTCTTGGTATAATTATGAAGCAGGCTAATGTAAGTCAGAAAGAATATAACACGGGCATATTAGTCGGATCTGTTGCTGTTATTTACAGTATTTATGGTGCGTACTCTACAGGTGAGGAAGCCGTATTCTATGGCGCCGTTATTACATTATTTGGTTATTTCTTCTATGGGTTCATCGCTAGCCGAGATGCAGTTCCTAATAAAACATAAATGTTGACATTTAATTTAAACACAAATGATCTATCGAAATGAATTTTATTATAACAGGACCAGAATATGCTTAATTACGGAAAACATAAGAGAGTTTTAATTTTTGATAACTCGCAAAAAACTGGGGTTATTGCGAATGCAATTGATCGTTTAGTCGAACAATTTAAAAATGAATCGATTACCGTTCTTAGCGCCTCTTCTTATGATGATTGTTATTCTATTCTAAATGTTAATTTAGCAATTGATTGCTTAATGCTGACCTCAAGTATGACAGGGCAGCAACAAGAAGAAAACGATATGTTCTTTTCGTTGATTGAAAAATTAAATCAACGCCAAGAAGGGGTTCCCGTATTTTTACTGGCAGAAAGAAAAAAAGTGACCTTGACTATTAACCGCGAGTTAATGTCTCAGGTTGATGAGTTTGCGTGGATATTAGAAGATACGGCTGACTTTATTGCTGGTCGTGCCATAGCGGCGATGGAACGTTATCGAGAGCAATTACTGCCGCCACTCGCATCTGCGATGATGAAATATGATGATATTCATGAGTATTCTTGGGCCGCACCTGGACACCAAGGTGGTGTCGGTTTCCGTAAAACACCGGCGGGTCAACGATTCTATAACTATTATGGGGAAGGTCTATTCCGCTCTGATATGGGGATCGAGCGAGGTTCTTTAGGCTCGTTATTGGATCATACGGGAGCGTTTGGTGAGAGTGAAGAATACGCGGCAAAAGTTTTTGGTGCAGATAAATCCTATTCTTTAGTCACTGGTACATCAGGTGCAAACCGTACCATTATGCAAATTTGTATGCGTGAAAATACTCTCGCTATCTGTGATCGAAACTGTCATAAATCTATTGAGCAGGGATTAATGCTTACTGGTGCATTACCGGTTTACATGGTACCAACTCGAAATCGTTACGGTATTATTGGTCCTATTTATCCAGATCAAATGTCGCCAGAAGGTTTAAAGAAATCAGCAGAAAGTAGCGAACTCACGAAAGCTAAAGCCGGAACACAAGCAACTTATGCAGTGGTGACAAACTGTACTTATGATGGTTTGTGTTATAACGCTAAGCGTGCGCAAGATATATTAGCAGAAAGTAGTAATCGTATTCACTTTGATGAAGCCTGGTATGGCTATGCGCGTTTTAATCCTATTTATACCGATCACTTTGCGATGCGTGGTGAGCCAATAGAAGATCCTGATGCACCAACAGTGTTCGCGACACACTCAACGCATAAATTATTAAACGCATTGTCACAGGCGTCATGGATCCATGTACGCTATGGTAAAGATCATATTAATTTTGAGCGTTTTAATCAGTCTTACATGATGCATGCGACAACATCACCGTTATATGCAATTAGTGCATCTAACGATATCGCTGTATCACAAATGGATGGTCCTCGAGGTCAATCTTTAACTCATGAAGTAATTAAAGAAGCGATTGATTATCGTCAGGCGATGGGGCGTTTACATAAAGAATTTGCTGCTGATGGTGAGTGGTTCTTCAAACCATGGAATGCAGAAACGATCACTGATCCTGATACGGGTAAAGTCTATGATTTTGAAGATGCGCCGGCAGAGCTTTTAGCAACGCATCAAGATTTCTGGGTGATGAAGCCTGGTGATAAATGGCATGGGTTTGAAGATATGCCTGCTGATTGGTGTATGCTCGATCCAATTAAAGTCAGCATCTTAGCACCTGGTATGGGAGATGATGGTAAGTTATTGGATACAGGTGTACCTGCAGCGTTGGTTACACAATATCTTACTCGATTTGGCATAGTGCCAACTCGAACGACAGACTTCCAAGTTATGTTCTTATTCTCAATGGGGATCACTAAAGGTAAGTGGGCAACGCTTGTTAATACCTTATTGAGCTTTAAAACACACTACGATAATAATACGCCACTGAAAAATGCTTTACCGGACCTTGTTGCTGCTCATCCTGATGTGTATGGGCATTTAGGCTTAAAAGATCTTGGTGATAAGATGTTTGGCTATTTGAAACAACATACGCCATCGGAAATGCTAAATGCGGCTTATTCAACCTTACCTAAGGCTGATATTACGCCACGCGCTGCGTTTGAAGCGATAGTTGATGATAATGTTGAAATGGTACCTTCTGATAAGCTACAAGGTCGTATTGCAGCCAATGCGGTTATCCCATATCCACCGGGTATTCCAATGTTGATGTCAGGTGAGAACTTTGGTGATGATAGTAGCCCGCAGATTGGTTACCTTCATAGCCTTGAAGTATGGGACAAAGAATTCCCAGGCTTTGAGCATGAGACAGAAGGGACAGAAGTTGAAGACGGTGTTTACCACGTAATGTGTGTGAAAAATAAGTAACGTGATTTAGCACTAAAAGAAAAGGTAGCTCTATATTATTGAGCTACCTTTTTTGTTGTTTCTTGCTTTGTTGTTTCTTGCTTTGTTGTAACTTGGTAATCAAATTCTATTTCGACATCTGATTTAGGGACTGACCGACAGGTTAATATTTCATTTGGTGCAATAAAAGCGAGTGCGTCATGTTGATCAACAGCACCTTGTTTTAACTTACAACGGCAAGCACCACACATACCATTTCGACACTGGTATTCAGGTTGAATCCCCGCTTGCTCTAGTTGCTTGAGTAAAGGCTCATGGGTATTTCCATGAACCTTCACACCATTAACCTTAATGGTTAATTGACTCATAGTTCGAAGTCACCAAGATCATCAGCACTTACATCGTTGTCAATTTGACCCACAAGGTATGAACTGATCTCAGCTTCTTGTGGTGCAACTTGTACGTTGTCAGAAGATAACCAAGAATTAATCCATGGAATTGGGTTTTGTGTTGCGCCTTCATAGGCTGGGCGTAAACCCACAGCAACCATGCGTAAATTGGTAATATATTCTACATACTGACACAAGATTTGCTTATTTAAGCCTATCATTGAACCATCTTTAAATAGATAGTCCGCCCATTCCTTTTCTTGTTCTGCTGCTGCTTTGAAAAGATCAAAGCAATCTTGCTCACACTCTGCAGCAATTTCGACCATTTCAGGATCGTCATGACCATTACGTAGTAAGTTCAGAATGTGCTGGGTGCCAGTTAGGTGCAACGCCTCATCACGTGCAATTAGCTTGATGATTTTTGCATTACCTTCCATTAGTTCGCGTTCAGCGAAAGCAAATGAACATGCGAAGCTTACGTAGAAACGAATCGCTTCTAGTGCGTTCACAGACATTAGACATAGGTATAGCTTTTTCTTAAGTTCACGAAGGCTAACTGTGAATGGTATACCGTTAGCAGAATGATTACCTTCACCAAAGCGGTGGTAGTCATTCGTAGCAGTAATTAGATCATCATAGTATCTAGAAATATCACCAGCACGTTTAATAATATGCTCATTCTCGACGATATCGTCAAAAACCACTGAAGGGTTGTTAACGATATTGCGGATAATATGCGTATAAGAACGTGAGTGAATTGTTTCAGAGAACGACCAAGTTTCAATCCATGTTTCTAATTCAGGAAGAGAAACAATCGGTAATAGTGCCACGTTAGGACTACGGCCTTGAATCGAATCAAGTAATGTTTGGTATTTTAGATTACTAATGAAAATATGCTTTTCATGATCTGGCAGGTTATTGTAATTAATACGATCGCCAGAAACGTCCACTTCTTCTGGACGCCAGAAAAATGATAATTGTTTTTCGATAAGTTTTTCGAAAATTTCAAATTTTTGTTGATCGTAGCGAGCAACATTCACTGATTGACCAAAGAACATAGGCTCTTTTAATTGATCATTACGTGTTTGACAAAAAGTACTATAAGCCATGATTTCCTCAAATCAAAGGGGAGCCATGAGGCTCCCATTTAATAATTAAATTTTACAACTGGTGCAATCGTCCGCTGCCATATCACCCTGACTATCAGAGGCACCATCACGAGTGTTATGGTAGTAAAGGGTTTTTACACCAAGTTTGTAAGCATTTAGTAGATCCTTAAGTAGCAGCTTCATTGGAACTTTACCGCCAGCTTGCTTACTTGGATCATAATTGGTGTTAGCCGAGATCGCTTGGTCGATAAATTTCTGCATGATACCCACAAGTTGTAGGTAACCATCGTTACTGCCGATATTCCATAGTAGCTCGTAGTTATCTTTGTACTTAGCGTAATCAGGAACAACTTGCTTCAGGATACCATCTTTTGACGCTTTAACTGAAACGAAACCTCGTGGTGGCTCAATACCATTTGTCGCATTAGAAATTTGCGACGATGTTTCTGATGGCATTAATGCCGATAGGGTTGAGTTACGTAGACCGTGTGTTTTGATCTCTTCACGTAATGTTTCCCAATCGTAGCGTAATTCAGCAGAACAAATATTATTGATATCTTTTTTATAGGTATCAATAGGTAGAATGCCTTGTGCATAGGTTGTCTCATTAAAGGCAGGGCAAGCACCTTGCTCTTTAGCCAGACTCACAGATGCTTTCAATAAGTAATATTGAATTGCTTCAAAGGCTTCGTGTGTCAGGTTATTTGCGCTGCCGTCAGAGTAACGCACACCATTTTTCGCTAAGTAGTAAGCAAAGTTAATCACACCCACACCTAATGTACGACGGTTCATCGTTGAACGACGCGCTGCTGGAAGTGGGTAATCTTGGTAATCCAATAACGCATCAAGCGCACGAACAGTTAGCTCTGCTAGCTCTTCTAAATCATCAAGGCTATCAATAGCACCTAAGTTAAATGCAGACAGCGTACACAGTGCAATTTCACCGTTTTCATCTTCAACGTTGTTCAGTGGCTTAGTCGGCAGTGCGATTTCAAGACACAGGTTAGATTGACGAATAGGAGCAACCGCCGGATCAAATGGGCTGTGTGTATTACAGTGATCAACGTTTTGGATGTAAATACGACCTGTTGACGCACGCTCTTGCATCAGTAGTGAGAACAAATCAATTGCCTTGATTGTTTCACGCTTAATGCTGCTATCTTGCTCATATTTTAGGTATAAACGCTCGAACTCGTCTTGATCAGCAAAGAATGCATCGTACATTCCTGGTACGTCAGAAGGAGAAAACAGAGAAATATTTTCGCCTTTGATCAAACGGGTGTACATCAGTTTGTTGATTTGAACGCCGTAATCCATATGACGAACACGGTTTTCTTCAACACCACGGTTATTTTTAAGCACTAACAGTGATTCAACTTCACGGTGCCAAATAGGGTAGAACAGTGTTGCTGCACCACCACGCACGCCGCCTTGAGAACAGCATTTAACAGCAGTCTGGAAGTATTTGTAAAATGGAATACAGCCTGTATGGAAAGCTTCACCACCACGAATTTCAGAGCCTAGTGCACGAATACGGCCGGCATTAATACCAATACCTGCACGCTGCGATACGTAACGAACAATAGAACTTGCCGTCGCATTGATAGAATCAAGGCTGTCATCACATTCAATCAGTACACAAGAGCTAAATTGACGTGTAGGCGTACGAACACCAGACATAATTGGTGTTGGTAGTGAAATTTTAAATAGTGATGATGCATCATAGAAACGCTTAATGTAATCAAGACGTGTTTCTTTTGGATACTTATTAAATAAAGCTGCTGCAATCAGGATGTATAGGAATTGGGCACTTTCAAAAATTTCACCTGATACACGGTTTTGAACAAGGTATTTACCTTCAAGCTGTTTAACCGCTGCGTATGAAAAGTTCATATCGCGCCAGTGATCGATAAAAGTATCCATCACTGCGAATTCTTCTGCGGTGTAATCTTCTAACAAGTGGCTGTCGTATTTACCTTTAGCTACAAGGTTTTTAACGTGCTCATATAGCTTTGGTGGCTCAAATTGACCGTACGCTTTTTTGCGTAGATGGAAAATCGCCAAGCGTGCAGCAAGGTATTGGTAATCAGGAGTCTCTTCAGAGATTAAATCCGCCGCAGCTTTGATGATTGTTTCATGGATATCATCAGTACGGATACCATCGTAAAACTGGATATGAGACTTTAGTTCTACTTGAGATACAGAAACGTTTTCTAAACCTTCTGCAGCCCATTCAATTACGCGGTGGATTTTATCTAAATCGATATTTTCAGTACGGCCGTCGCGCTTGGTAACTGTTAGTTGTTGAGTCATTTTTAGTTAGTTTCCCAGTTTTCCTTGCATATGAGCTTTTTTTGCAACTTTCTATAAGTAGATTAGCAAAGAATGTGATCTTTGATAAAAATTCTTGTAAGACAAAAACACTATATGTTGGGGTGTGCTGTCAAAGTGATTACAAGATAGTGGTGATTTCTTTTTTTTGCAAGATGACATTTTTTGACCAGCTGTGGATAAGATGGGGATTTTTATAAAAAAGTCAGTGCCTACTTACTTAACTCGCTAATGCCATCAATTAGATAGCAAATTGCAATATTGGATGGTGAGATTTTAGTGAGAAAAAAAATATTTTTTTGTTGAAATTTAGTGGTTTTAGGAGTTCAAAAATTGTTGTGAGTGATATCAATAAATACTAAGTAACCCTTGATATGACAAGATATTTTTGAGTGACTATGTACACAGTTTATTGGTCTAATGTTATTGAGATGTTTATTGATAGAAGAGTTGAAATGCATAAGGTGGAATAACAAGAGCGGAGCTTCAACATTGAATACGCAATGTTGAAGCTAAAAGCGTCATTTATGTAGGTTAGCTTTGCTTTTGGGTGTGAACAATATAGTTCACATCAACATTGGAGCCTAAACTATAAGCATTTGTTAGAGGATTATAATGTAAACCGATAATATGACGCTCTTCTAATTCTGTTTTATCAATCATTGCTATTAATTCAGAAGGGCGAATGAACTTATTATGATCATGTGTTCCCTTGGGAACGATACGCATCACATGCTCAGCACCAACAATAGCAAAAAGGTAAGATTTGAGATTACGGTTTAAGGTTGAAAAGAAAACGTGGCCGCCCGGCTTAACCATTCTCGCACAGGCTGCAATTATTGATGCTGGATCAGGAACATGCTCTAGCATTTCCATGCATGTAATAACATCATAATATCCATGACGCTCATCAGCATGCTCTTCTGCTGTTGCTTGAATGTAGTCTAACTTTGTCCCTGTTTCTAATGCATGTAAACGAGCAACAGTTAATGGTTCTTTGCCCATATCGAGACCAGTTACTTCAGCACCTTCAATTGCCATACTTTCAGCTAAGATGCCACCGCCACAACCGACATCGAGTACCTTTTTGCCAAAGAGGCCATTAGCGTGATCAATAACGTAATTTAGACGAAGGGGATTAATTTGATGGAGAGGTTTAAATTCACCTTCTAGATCCCACCAGCGAGAGGCCATATCTTCAAATTTACTGATCTCTGCTGGATCAACATTTAGTGGTTTGCTCATTACATTGATGCCATTTTCCTTAATTGATACTGTGCATTATGCGAAATAATTGAATGGTTGCAAAGCGGTAAAATAAAGGGTGATTGATTCAGAAAAGAAATAGCCAAACGAGATGTGTTTGGCTATTTGATTATGTATTGATAGCAAAACTAATCATTAAAGGAGGTTAAGGTGGCAGGAATAAGCTCTGGGCTCACAGAGCCACCAAGAAAAGTGAGTGTCGCGAGTATTGCCATTAATATGTATTTTCCAATGACTATTGATAGTCCAATTATATTTATTGCTGTACCCATCAGCGTATCCTCATACATCCATTAAGTAGGCGTATAATAAGATTTTTGACCTAAAACCTGCCTATCTATTGTATATTGTGTATATTGGTTTAGTAACCACACTATCTTAATGGGTATTGGGGGCGTAAAAGTTGCGACAACTCTCAATCTTATGATTCATTAATCAATTGCAACGCATACAGTAAAAAATTAAGTTATCACTCTAGTTTTTACAAATCGTTACATATTCGGTAAGTTAAAATAGTTACATTATGATTTGAGTTGTTCTTCCAATAGTGTGTAATTTATAAACAGGTGCATATATTCAATTCACAATTGTGACATCGTTTATTTCTGTTTTATTTCATTTCCGCTAAATTACTCACAACATAAGTCGTGAAAGGTGTGCCTATTAGGGCTGTAATATGCTATATTCTTACGCCTTGCACGTATAAAAATACGACAGAAATTACCTGAGGGATATTGGCTCCATGAGCGATCTTGCAAAAGAGATCACGCCCATAAATATTGAAGATGAGCTGAAAAGCTCTTACCTCGACTATGCGATGTCAGTAATCGTTGGTCGTGCTCTTCCTGATGTGCGTGATGGCCTTAAGCCAGTACACCGCCGCGTTTTATTCGCGATGAATGTACTAGGCAATGACTGGAATAAAGCATATAAAAAATCTGCCCGTGTGGTAGGTGATGTTATCGGTAAATATCACCCACATGGTGATAGTGCTGTGTACGATACAATTGTACGTATGGCCCAACCATTCTCGTTGCGTTACATGCTCGTAGATGGTCAGGGTAACTTTGGTTCAATCGACGGCGATTCAGCCGCTGCGATGCGTTATACCGAAGTTCGTATGTCTAAAATCGCACATGAACTACTTGCTGATCTAGATAAAGAAACTGTGGATTATGTACCAAACTACGATGGTACAGAGCAAATCCCTGCAGTATTACCAACAAAGATCCCTAACCTATTGGTGAATGGCTCTTCTGGTATTGCTGTAGGTATGGCAACAAATATTCCGCCACACAATCTAGGTGAAGTGATCAATGGCTGTTTGGCTTACATCAATGATGAAGACATCACCATTGATCAGCTAATGGAATATATTCCAGGCCCAGATTTCCCGACAGCTGCAATGATCAGCGGTCGTAAAGGGATTATTGACGCTTATCATACTGGCCGCGGTAAAGTTTACATGCGTGCCAAAGCGGAGATTGAAGTTGAGAAGAATGGTAAAGAAACCATTGTTGTTCACGAAATTCCGTACCAAGTTAACAAGGCTCGCTTAATCGAGAAGATTGCAGAGCTTGTTAAAGATAAGAAAGTTGAAGGCATTAGTGCACTACGTGACGAATCTGATAAAGATGGTATGCGTATTGTTATTGAATGTAAGCGTGATGCTGTGGGTGAAGTTGTACTTAACAACCTTTATGCACAAACTCAGCTACAAACCACATTCGGCATCAACATGGTTGCACTGGATAACGGTCAGCCAAAAATCTTTAACTTAAAAGAAATGCTGAAGTGCTTCGTGAATCACCGCCGTGAGGTGGTAACACGTCGTACTATTTACGAATTGCGTAAAGCGCGTGATCGTGCACACATCCTTGAAGGTCTTGCTCTTGCTTTGGCTAACATTGATGAAATTATTGAGCTTATCCGCCGTGCACCAACACCTGCAGAAGCGAAAGCTGGTTTAATTGCACGTGGCTGGGATCTTGGTAATGTAGCAGCAATGCTTGAGCGTGCTGGTACAGATGCTGCACGTCCTGAGTGGCTGGAAGAGCAATTCGGTATTCGTGATAATCAGTACTACTTAACTGAACAGCAAGCACAAGCGATTCTTGATCTTCGTCTACACAAGCTAACAGGGCTTGAGCACGAGAAGATTTTAGAAGAGTACAAAGCACTGCTTGATGAAATCGCGGAACTAATGTACATCCTGTCAAGCTCTGAGCGCTTGATGGAAGTGATCCGTGAAGAGCTAGAGCTAGTTAAAGAGCAGTTTAACGATGAACGTCGTACTGAGATCACTGCTGCTAGCCACGACATCGATTTAGAAGATTTAATCACTCAAGAAGATGTTGTTGTAACGCTATCTCATGAAGGTTACGTTAAGTATCAAGTTTTAAGCGACTATGAAGCACAGCGTCGTGGTGGTAAAGGTAAAGCTGCAACGCGTATGAAGGAAGAAGACTTCATTGAGCGTCTGTTAGTTGCTAATACTCACGATACGATTTTATGTTTCTCTAGTCGTGGCCGTATGTACTGGCTGAAGGTATATCAATTACCATTAGCAAGCCGTACTGCACGTGGTAAGCCAATTGTGAACATTCTACCTCTTGAAGAAAATGAGCGTATCACCGCTATTCTTCCAGTACGTGAATACACAGAAGACAAGTTCGTCTTTATGGCAACCGCTGACGGTACAGTGAAGAAAACACCATTAACTGACTTTAGTCGTCCTCGTAGTGCCGGTATTATTGCCGTTAATCTACGTGAAGGTGATTCATTGATCGGTGTTGATGTTACTGACGGTGACTGCGACATCATGCTGTTCTCTGCATTTGGTAAAGTTGTTCGCTTCTACGAAAGTCCTGTGATTGATGCTGAAGGCAACGCGAAAGGCGGTGTTCGAGGTATGGGCCGTACTGCCGCAGGTGTTCGTGGTATCAAGCTTGCTGAAGGCGATAAAGTGATTTCACTTATCGTTCCTCATAACGATGGTGATGTACTAACAGTAACTGAAAACGGTTACGGTAAGCGTACAGAACTGGCTGAATACCCAGCGAAGAGCCGCGCAACGCAAGGTGTTGTATCGATTAAGGTTTCTGAGCGTAATGGTAGCGTTGTTGGTGCTATTCAAGCAGAAGACGGCGATGAATTCATGATGATCACTAACGCTGGTACGCTAGTTCGTACTCGTGTTTCTGAAGTAAGTCGTGTTGGTCGTAACACTCAAGGTGTAACGCTTATTCGTACTTCTGAAGGCGAGAAAGTTGTTGGCCTTCAACGTATTGATGAACCAGAAGAAGAATTAATTGAAGATGCGGAATTAGTTAAAGGCGAAGCTGTAGAAAATGCACAGCAGCTGCCAGCAACTGATACCAGCTCTGATGATTCAACTGAACAAGAATAAGTTATCTTAACTTGTTGATGAGATGGCGATTACTCCTAGAGTAGTCGCCATTTTTTTATCTCGTATTTTGCTTTTATTAAGAATGTATCAATATAGTTATTAAAACGCTCAATACGTGAGTTTTTGAATAAATCTACGTTGTCGTATTCGAAATATTTCAGGAAAATTCAATTATTCCAAATATTCATCTGCGCATCATTTTTTTGTTGGTAGGCTTTTTGTACTTTGTTTATTCATCAAGCTAGCAATTTATAATAAAAACTTTTAAGTTGCTTAATAAAGGTGTAAAAACAAAGGATTGACATTTGCTGTCGTGGCAATGTTTTCTCTTATGTTGTTTTATAATGCTAAAAACGTTATGTGTTTGGTGTTATTAGCTTTATGAAGCAATAGGCATTTATTTTATTTCCCCAAGCAGGAGCAAAGTCAAAATTATGGATAAGGTTTATAACTTTTGCGCAGGACCCGCAATGATCCCCGCAGATGTTCTCGCTAAAGCTCAACAAGAATTGATTAACTGGAATGGTTTAGGTACTTCTGTGATGGAAGTCAGCCACCGTAGTAAAGAATTTCTTGCTGTTGCTGCACAATCAGAACAAGATTTACGCGATCTTTTGAATATTCCTGCTAACTACCATGTGCTGTTCTGCCATGGTGGTGCACGTGGACAGTTTGCCGCTGTACCGTTAAATTTATTGGGTGATGCAGAAACCGCTGATTATATGGATGGTGGCTTCTGGGCGCACAGTGCGATTGAAGAAGCAAAGAAATATTGCCAGCCAAATGCGATTGATATTACCTGTGAAAAAGACGGAAAAAAGGCAGTACTACCAGCTTCACAATGGCCACTCTCTGACGATGCGGCATTTGTGCATTTTTGTCCAAATGAAACGATTGATGGCATTGAAATCCGTGATTTACCTCAGACGGATAAACCCATTGTGGCTGATATGTCATCAACAATTTTATCGCGTAAGATTGATGTATCAAAATACGGTGTAATTTACGCCGGTGCGCAAAAGAACATTGGCCCTGCTGGCTTAACGATTGTTATTGTACGTGATGATTTGCTTGGTAAAGCTAAATCTATTCTACCAAGTATTCTTGATTACACGGTTTTGGTAGAAAAAGAGTCAATGTTTAATACACCCCCAACATTTGCATGGTACTTAGCTGCTGAAGTCTTTAAATGGCTAAAAGCTGTTGGTGGGGTAGAAGCGATGGAAGAGCGTAATCTCGCTAAAGCTAAATTACTGTATGACTTTGTTGATCACTCTGACTTTTATATCAACGAAGTACACAGTGATAATCGTTCAATTATGAATGTGCCGTTTCAATTACAAAATGCTGAGTTGGATAACTTATTTTTAGAGCAAGCAGATTTGGCTGGTTTAAAAGCATTGAAAGGACATCGTGCAGTGGGGGGGATGCGTGCATCAATCTACAATGCGATGCCATTAGAAGGTGTTCAAGCATTAGTTGATTTTATGGCTAAATTTGAAAAAGAATACGCGTAAAATCAAATAAAATTAAAGCCATAGTAGTCGATATTATGGCTTTTTTTATTTTTATAATGTTTAAAAATAGTAGTGTAATGATATAAATAGAGACGCTAATTTCTGTTACTATTTTTAACAGTTTTATTATTGATGAAAAGCTTTTCATATATATAATCGCGCGATTATCCCCCCTAGAATAGCTTTTATCGTTATGTGGAAAATGGCGTCAATTAAGTCATATTACAACAACTATATTAAAGATATATCGATTGTCTTTTTATTGTTATTGCCATTAACGATTTGTAACGCAATAACCATATTTGTTGGTCACTCCTTAAATATTGCAGGATTAACACAAGCTGCGAGTACGTTTTTCTATTTCTCAGATTTACTAATAGGTATTTATCCTATTACGTTGTGTATTATCACAAGCTATTACATTTCAACGAAACATGGTGTCAATGCTATGGTTGTTGTGCCGTATTCATTGCTTATGTACATTGCGATTTCGGTGCCTAATGATCTTGTTGCGGCAAATACAGGATTACCTAATAATCCTCTGATTGCGTTACTGACGGCTATTATTTCAGCAATCTGTTGCGTGTCGTTTCGTTTATTTCCACTTGATCCGTCTCGTTTAGATTTTGTGAAAACACTTTATATACAAGTGGCTCACTTTTTTGCTTTTCTATTGATGACACTTGCACTCGCAAAGTTAATGGAAAGTTTCCTCGCTTTTAGTACAGGTGCGAGCCAATTTATAACGTTAAATCCATTAACTTTTTTAGGCGGTCTTGCATACCAATTTATCTTGGGGTTATTGGGTGCTGTTGGTATTAATGGGCATAACTTTTTATTTCGCGCAAAGCAGCAACTTTTTGAAAACACACAATTAAACATTGCAGCATGGCAAGCTGGAGATGCACCGTTAAATGTCTTAGGGCAAGGTTTTTATGATGCATTTTTATCAATGGGGGGCTCTGGAAACACGATCAGCCTTTTGCTATGTATTTTATTGTTTTCAAAAGATCGTCGCCACATCACGTTAGCAATATCTGCGATACCATTAGTGATCTTTAATATTAATGAGTTATTACTGTTTGGTTTGCCTATTATATTTAATCCAATATTAATTGTGCCTTTTGTGTGTGTACCGTTAGCTAGTTTTGTTGTGGTTTATAGCGCGATATCATTAGGCTTGGTAAATCATGTTGGTACGATTGTTGACTGGATGACACCGCCATTGTTAAGTGGCTATATTGCGACCCAAAATAGTATTGGTGGCGTTGTTCTACAGTTTGTGGTGATAACACTTGGCGTGATGATTTATCGTCCGTTTTATTTGAATTATGTTGGGCGAAGTCGTCAAAATAACATGACGATGAGCCGACAGTCAGAATTAGAAAGCTCAACATTTAAAACCTTCTTAGGTGATATAAACAAAATGATGGGTAGTTATGTGAGTAAGCATGATATAAGCCGTCGGGTTAATCATATGCTTAATAACGGTGAGTTTTTGATGCATTATCAGCCACAGGTAAACGTAACTAATGCGACGAAATTATCTTTTGAGGCGCTAGTTCGTTATAAAGATAAAACGGGTAAACTAAATCCGCCAATCTTTATTAATGATTTTTATCAGCTTGGTGCAATTAAACAATTGGATCAGATGGTTATCGATCTCGTTTTAAATGATATGCAAAGTATGCCTCTAGCTAATGGCTGTAAAGTATCGGTGAATATTTCAGCTGAGAGTATTGCTGATCCTGCAATTATTTATCTGATCATGGAGCGCTTACGCTTTTATAATATTGACCCAGAAAATTTAGAAGTTGAGATCACAGAAGAAGCTATTATCACTGAAGATAAGCAGATTTCTAAAAATATAGATGCACTACAAGCATTAGGGATCACTGTTGCTATCGATGACTTTGGCTCGGGTTACGCGTCGTTCCCGCATTTACTTAAATTTAACTTCGATAAGGTAAAACTTGATAGATCGTTGTTATTGAATACGCAAAATGAGCGAGAAAAGAACCTTTACCAATTGTTAGCTAAGATCAGTGAAGTAACGGGCTGTGTTCTGGTTGCAGAAGGCATTGAGACGGAACAAGAAAAACAGTTTGTTGAACAGTGTGGTATCGATATTTGCCAAGGCTATTATTTTGCTAAACCTATGCCATTAGATGAGGCACAGGTTTGGGCTAACAGTAAGATCCGGATTTAACAAAAAGCCACAGCATTATGTGGCTTTTTGTTTATTGTTTTGGATATATCAGCTTATCTGTATCGAAACCTGCTTTTTTAGCAATGTTGATATAACGTTCTAATTGCTGTGGGCTTATTTGCTTGTGACGAGATAATAACCAGAAGTAATCGTAGTTGTAACTGCTGATCAGCGCGGTTGAATAGTCTGGCTCTAAATAAAAAATAATATAGCTGCCATAAAAAGGGCCAAAGAAAGAGACTTTAAGGTAGCCAACATTATCATCTTCTACAAATTTGGCTTTACCAATGGCTTCTTTCCATTCTTTTAACTGAGTGTTAAATCCACGATTAACGACTTTTACGCTGCCATCTTCATTCATACTGTAAGTTGCAGTGACATAGTCTAAATCACGCTCAAAGCTATGATCCATTCTTGCTATTTCATGCCACGTTCCCAAGTATTTATTAAGCACAAAAGGTGTTACTGCTTCAATATTGTTGGGTTTACCTGTTGTGCATCCAAACATGGTTGCGATTAACATGATAAAACTTAGCGATTTGATATATTTTGCCATTAATTATTCCTTAATTATTTGGCGGTAAAAATATGACGCTAACGGTAAAGCTGACATTGTCATTGGTTATATGGTAAGGCCAATTCATCCTTTCACAGATCCGTTGCACAATAACTAAACCACACCCATAGCCTTGATTATAGATCTCATTACCATCATGACGGTTAGTAATCATTAGCGTATTTTTGTTTAACTTAATAATAATGTCACCAACGCTATAACTAAATGCATTTTTTATTAGATTGTTAATAATAATGGTGATGAAACTGAGTGGTGCACTGATCGGGGTGTTACATGAAAGCGTCAGCTGATAATTGGTATCTTGTTTAGCAAATAAAGGTTTCATAACCGTAAGCTGCTTACTTAATTCGTCTTCTATATCACAAACGACAAAATGTTGCGGCTCTATATGCTGCTTTCCTAATAACAAAAAAGTTTCTGTGAGAATTTTCATATCCTCACTGGCTTGGTGTAAACGGTTGATCGCCTTTTTTGCAATCATGGGTTGATTAGGAACCTTATCAAGCAGCTCTGCCGAGCCCTGAATAATCATAATAGGCGTACGTAACTCATGCGATGCAAACCGGCTGAATTCTTGCTCTCGCTGAAAGTAATGTGAGATCTCACGTTTACTATCTAATAACGCTTGTTCAATTGCGCGTGTTTCATTGTATTGGGTATCAATAGTAAACTCAGTATGATCTGGCTGCATTTGACCGATCTTATGTTTAATTTGTTCAAATGGATGCGATAGCGAACGAATAAAATAAAAACTATATCCGCCCATTAATAGTGATAACAATACGCCGAAAATAAAAGTGAAGTAGTGTAAGCTATTTTCAAACTCATCTAAGTAATCATCAGCATCATCTTGGTACACAACATACATAAAGCCTTTTCCTGATGGGTGTTTAAAGACAATAAAGTGTTTATCTTCAGTACCGCGGAGGTGTTCATAAAATCCGGGTCTACGGTATGGTTTAAGCCAATCGGGTAACGAATTTTGGCTCCAATAACTTTTAAATTCACTATTGTTGGGAAGAGGGGCTTTTTCGCCCATTTTCTTATAATCAATTTGGTACTGGGAAGATTCCTTATCTAACCAGTGATGAAGACTAATTACTTCTAATCGATTTTCTGCAATATAAATGACGATCCAAAAGAGTACGAACATACTGAATGCCATGACACTGACACTAAGTCCAACCTTTTGGTAAAGACTTGGATATTTATGCAGCTTTGATACGGTAGCCTTGTCCATGAATTGTCTCTAATCGTGATTCAGAAAAACCTTTGTCAATGGCGTTGCGTAAACCATAAATATGACTTCGTAATGCATCACTACAGGGCGATTCTTCTCCCCAAATGGTTTCTATTATTTGCTGTCTAGTGACAACATTAGGTGCATGTTGAACCAATAATTTTAATATCTTTAGTTGAGTACGATTTAATTTTATTATGTGGTTTTCTCTACGTACTTCATCTGTTTGGTTGTTTATTTGAATATCTGCATAGCTTAGCAATCCAATATCTTTACGCTGACCACGATTAGCGAGTGCCTTTATTCGAAGAGACAGCTCTTCCATCGCAAATGGCTTTAGAAGGTAATCATCGCCACCGGCTTTAAAGGCTGCGATTTTATCGTCGAGTGTATCTTTCGCCGTAAGGAAAAGAATTGGCGCGCCGCAAAAAAGCTCATTCCGAATTTTAGCAACGGTCGAAATACCATCCAATTTAGGCATCATGATATCCATGATAATCACGTCATAATAATTATCTTTAATTAATTTAAGCGCACTTTCACCGTGGTAAGCACAGTCAACAATATTGCCTTCAAGCTCTAGATAGTCAGAGATTGTTTCAACGATTTGGTCATTATCATCAGCAATGAGTATTTTCACGTTTGGCCTTATGTTTTTCACGAATATTTCACAGAGGTAATATTAATATAGTTTTCAATAAAACAACATTCATAATTATAAAGGTTAGTTGATGAAAAAATTGCTCTTAGCGGTAGTGATTGGTGTTGCTCTTTCTGGTTGCGGCGGCGGCGGTGGTAGTGATGAGAGTAAACCGACTCCACCACCTGTTGTTGATATTAAGCCTACAGCAGCACAAGGTACTATTAAGAGTGTGGACTATGATTACAACACTATTAATGTGAATGGTCATAGTTACAAGGTAGAGCAAGTTAAGTATGGCTCTCAAGTGCTACCTATCACTAGCCTTAAACCTGATATGATGGTTGAAGTTTCAATGTTATCCAGAAGCGGTGCTGTTGTTTCTGTTGAGCCGACAATGGTGGGTGTAGTCACAACAATTAGTGCAGATCGTAAAACATTTGTAGTGAATGGTGTGACGTTATCTTTTGCATTAGATCGCCACATTGAATTACATGATTGGGTTATGGTGTCTTCACTGCCACAAGCCACTGCGGATGGTCTTGGATATAAAGTATTGTCGGTTGTAAAAATCGAACAAGAAGATGTTGCGGGTCAATATGAAATTGAAGGTCGTTTGAGCGGTTTAGATCAAAACACGCAAACCTTTAAACTAGGCGCTACTACAAAAGTTTTCTTTACCCCTTACGTCATCGAAGATAATGCCAAATTGATGAATGGTCAGTGGGTCGAAGTTAAAGGCCAAATGATTAATGATGAGTTTCATGCAAGTGAAGTGGAAGTAGAAACGTATGATGACTTTGATGATGATCATGAAATTGAAGGTATTGTCACTTGGGTAAATAGTGATAAATCCCAATTTGAATTAAATGCACGTGGGCGCTTTATTGTTAATGCACTAACGCGCTTTGAAGACGGAACTAAAGCACATTTAGCTGCAGGCGAACTGGTTGAAGTTACAGCGTTTAATGGTGTTGCTAAAGAGATTGAATTTGAACGTGGCTTTGGCGGTGAAACAGGCAACTGGCGTGAATTTGATCGTGAAGGCTATGTAACCTCAGTAGGGGATGAGCATTTTAGGATGGCTGGTGAAACATTCTATGTTGATGCTTATACCGAGTTTGAAGACTTTTTAACATTAGAGACGTTACATGGACAATACGTTGAGGTTGAAGGTGTCATTATTAACGGTAAGAAAGTTGCACGTGAAATTGAGCGTGAAGATGACTAATTAGCCATTTTAATAACTAAGAGCACCTAAGGGTGCTTTTAGTTTATT
Source organism: Photobacterium sp. GB-50 (assembly GCF_003026755.1). Taxonomy (NCBI): domain Bacteria; kingdom Pseudomonadati; phylum Pseudomonadota; class Gammaproteobacteria; order Vibrionales; family Vibrionaceae; genus Photobacterium; species Photobacterium sp. GB-50. The sequence continues at coordinate 166,323 of NZ_PYNX01000001.1, read as the reverse complement.
CACTGACACAAAATCGATTTCCTAAATAGCAGCGAATAGCTTGTTCGCTAGCATCAAATTGTGGTGATGGAACATGATGAGGATCGACCCATAACCAATGCTCACATTTATCAGGCTCTTTTAGTTGGACTTCACCTGTAAATGATGTTGCTAACAAAGTAACACTAATATAATGCTTTCCACATTCATCATAAGTTTCTAGGTTGTTAGTTACAGCTATAACCTCGGGATCATAAATCGTTAAATTTGTTTCTTCTTTAACTTCACGAATCGCGCATTGACGAAATGTTTCACCAACCTCCATATGACCGCCTGGAATGGAATAGTAGGGAGCGTGACTGTTTTTTCGTTTTCCTATCAAAATCTGGTTTTGCTCATTCACAATGATGATACCGATCCCGACCATAGGAGTTGTCGTCATTACTACTGTCCTTTAATCCGCTGTTGCATCCTATTGATTTTACCAAATAATAAATCAAATATCGTGATTGTTATAGTGAGCAAGGAACGGGTACTAGCTAACTGATGCAATATTCGTTAATCTTCTTAAAGGTTAAAGAATTAGGATTGGATGAATAATCAAATGGAAAGTATAACGTTACAGCCGATAGCTAAGATCAATGGTGAAGTAAATTTACCGGGCTCAAAGAGTGTTTCGAATCGCGCCCTATTATTGGCAGCGTTAGCAACAGGTACTACACGCCTCACTAATTTATTAGATAGTGATGATATTCGCCATATGCTTAACGGATTAAAGCAGTTAGGTGTGAATTACCAATTATCTGAAGATAAAACAGTTTGTGAAGTTGAAGGCTTGGGCCGCGCATTTTCACCTAATGAGCCCCTTGAATTATATTTAGGCAATGCGGGTACAGCGATGCGTCCGCTTGCAGCTGCATTGTGTTTAGGCGGCGGTGAATTTGTACTAACGGGTGAGCCGCGAATGAAAGAGCGTCCTATTGGTCATCTTGTTGACGCGTTGCGTAGTGCTGGCGCGGACATTACTTATCTCGAAAATGAAAACTATCCACCACTAAAGATTATGGGTACTGGCTTAAAAGGTGGCGAGGTTGAGATTGATGGCTCTATTTCAAGCCAGTTTTTGACCGCTTTCTTAATGGCTGCACCTTTAGCACAAGCAGACACTGTTATACGCATTAAGGGTGATTTGGTATCAAAACCTTACATTGATATTACGCTACATATTATGGCGCAGTTTGGTGTTGAAGTTGAAAACCGTAATTATCAAGAGTTCGTTGTTCGAGGTAATCAAACCTATGTTTCACCTGGTGAATTACTTGTTGAAGGCGATGCATCTTCAGCCTCATATTTCTTAGCGGCTGCTGCGATTAAAGGTGGCGAAGTAAAAGTCACTGGTATTGGTAAAAAGAGTATTCAGGGTGATATTCAATTTGCAGATGCGCTTGCTGCGATGGGGGCGGATATCGAGTGGGGCGATGATTATGTTATTGCTCGTTGTGGAGAATTAAGCGCAGTAGATATGGATTTTAACCATATTCCTGATGCGGCAATGACTATTGCAACAACTGCATTGTTTGCCAAAGGTACAACATCGATTCGTAATGTTTATAACTGGCGTGTAAAAGAGACTGATCGTTTAGCTGCAATGGCGACAGAGCTTCGTAAAGTTGGCGCAGAAGTCGAAGAGGGTGAGGATTATATCACTATCGTGCCACCAACCATCTTACAGCATGCGGCGATTGATACTTATGATGACCATAGAATGGCGATGTGTTTCTCGCTGGTGGCATTGAGCGATACACCAGTGACGATTAATGATCCAAAGTGTACCTCAAAAACATTCCCTGACTATTTTGATAAATTAAAGGGATTGAGTTGTTAAGACTGTAATAAATTTTTCTGATAACTGAGATTACATTTTTACAAGCCTGATCTTCTTGCATCAGGCTTTTTTATTGGCGTAAAAAGAAACATAAGGTTAGGACATTACACTATAAATTGAGATTTTTTTTCCGTATAATGTGCCACCGTTTGAAGGTACAGAGAAACCTTTGGTTCTGTCTTTCATCTGTTACGGAAACTACATCGGAGAAAACCTATGTCTACTCATGCTCCAGTCATCACTGTTGATGGTCCAAGCGGCGCCGGAAAGGGGACGCTATGTATGCTATTAGCAGAAAAACTGGGCTGGAATTTATTAGATTCTGGTGCAATTTACCGTGTTTTAGCATTAGCGGCTATTCATCATGGTGTTGATATCGAATCAGAAGACGCTTTAGTTCCTCTTGCTGCGCACTTAGATGTTCAGTTTATTGCAGAAGGTGAGTTGGTTAAGGTTATTCTTGAAGGTGAAGATGTTTCTGGCACGCTTCGCACTGAAGAAGTAGGTAATACAGCATCAAAAGTGGCTGCTTTACCTCGCGTTCGAGAAGCATTACTACGTCGTCAACGCGCCTTTAATGAGCAACCAGGCCTTGTGGCAGATGGTCGCGATATGGGAACCGTTGTTTTTCAAGGCGCAGAAGTAAAAATCTTTCTTGATGCAAGTGCAGAAGAACGCGCAACTCGACGTATGAATCAGTTGCAAAAAAAAGGCTTAGATGTTAACTTTGCCAGCCTTTTAAGCGAAATTCAGGAACGAGACTACCGCGATCGTAATCGTGCTGTAGCGCCTTTACGTCCTGCTGATGACGCATTAGTACTGGATTCAACCGAATTATCGATTGAACAGGTACTTGAGAAAGTCTTAGCATATGTTGATGCTAAGCTAAAATAACGAATCCATATTTAGTTGTGTGAACAGCTAAATAACGTCAGTGTCATGGATGATAACTGACTTTATTATCAACCCCATGCGGTAGGATACCCATGGTTGTTTATCATATTGAAGATTAATTAAATGACTGAATCTTTTGCTCAACTCTTTGAAGAGTCGCTAAACCAAGTTGAAACTCGCCCAGGTGCAATCGTTAAAGGTACTGTAGTAGCTATCGAAAACGGTTACGTACTAGTTGACGCTGGTCTAAAATCTGAGTCATCTATTCCTGCTGAAGAATTCAAGAACGCTGCTGGCGAACTAGAAATCGAAGTTGGTGCTCAGGTAGACGTTGCTCTTGACGCGATCGAAGACGGTTTCGGTGAAACTAAACTTTCTCGTGAGAAAGCTAAGCGCCACGAAGCTTGGATCCAGCTTGAAAAAGCTTACGAAGATGCTGAAACAGTTGTTGGTATCATCAACGGTAAAGTTAAGGGCGGCTTCACAGTTGAACTTAACGGCATCCGTGCGTTCCTACCAGGTTCACTAGTAGACGTACGTCCAGTTCGTGACACTGCTCACCTAGAAAACAAAGAACTTGAGTTCAAAGTAATCAAGCTAGACCAGAAGCGTAACAACGTTGTTGTTTCTCGTCGCGCAGTTATCGAATCTGAGAACAGCGTTGAGCGTGATGAACTACTTGCTTCTCTACAAGAAGGTATGGAAGTTAAAGGTATCGTTAAGAACCTTACTGACTACGGCGCATTCGTTGATCTTGGCGGTGTTGACGGTCTTCTACACATCACTGACATGGCTTGGAAGCGTGTTAAGCACCCTTCTGAAATCGTTAATGTTGGCGATGAAATCAACGTTAAAGTTCTTAAGTTTGACCGTGAGCGTACTCGCGTATCACTAGGTCTTAAGCAACTTGGCGAAGATCCATGGGTTGCAATCGCTAAGCGTTACCCAGAAAGCACTAAGCTTACTGGCCGCGTAACTAACCTAACTGACTACGGCTGCTTCGTTGAAATCGAAGAAGGCGTTGAAGGTCTAGTACACGTTTCTGAAATGGATTGGACTAACAAAAACATCCACCCATCTAAAGTTGTTAACGTGGGCGACGAAGTTGAAGTTATGGTTCTTGATATCGACGAAGAGCGTCGTCGTATCTCTCTAGGTCTTAAGCAGTGTAAAGCTAACCCATGGCAGTCATTTGCAGAAATGCAAGCTAAGGGCGACAAAGTTACTGGTAAGATCAAGTCTATCACTGATTTCGGTATCTTCATCGGTCTTGAAGGCGGCATCGACGGTCTAGTTCACCTATCTGACATTTCTTGGAATGTTTCTGGTGAAGACGCAGTTCGTGACTTCAAGAAAGGCGACGAAATCTCTGCAGTAGTTCTAGCAGTAGACGCTGAGCGTGAGCGTATCTCTCTAGGTGTTAAGCAAATCGAAGAAGACCCATTCAACTCTTTCGTTGCTGATACTAAGAAAGGTGCTCTAGTAACTGGTAAAGTTACTGCTGTTGACGCTAAAGGCGCAACTGTTGAGCTAGGCGAAGGCATCGAAGGTTACCTACGCGCTTCTGAAGCATCTGTAGACCGTGTTGAAGACGCAACTCTAGTTCTTTCTGTTGGCGATTCTGTTGAAGCTAAATTCACAGGCGTTGATCGTAAGAACCGCGTAATCAACCTATCTGTACGTGCTAAAGACGTTGCTGAAGAGCAAGAAGCAATGGCTACTCTGAACAAGCAAGATGATGCTGCGTTCGGTAATGCTATGGCTGACGCTTTCAAAGCTGCTAAAGGCGAATAATTGAGCATAGAGGGAATAGGCTTAGCTTTTTCCCTCTAAACGGCTATACTATTGAGAAACTTACTAAAACGGAGTGTTTATGACAAAGTCTGAGTTAATTGAAAGACTATGTAGTCAACAAACACATCTTTCAGCTAAACAAGTGGAAGATGCAATCAAGGATATCCTTGAAAATATGGCGAACACGCTTGCTGAAGGCGATCGCATTGAGATCCGTGGCTTTGGTAGCTTCTCATTGCATTACCGTGCTCCTCGCGTAGGTCGTAACCCTAAAACTGGTGATAAAGTTGAGTTGGACGGTAAATACGTTCCTCACTTCAAGCCAGGTAAAGAATTACGTGACCGTGTTAATGCATCAATTGCTGCTTAACCGCGAATAGAACAAAAAAACGGCATACTCTCAGTATGCCGTTTTTTTATGTCTTTTGATCATGGTCTGATGAGTAAAATTACTGCATAATCAATCTATCATATTGTTGATTTAGTGAGAGGATTCACGATGAAAATTTTGGGTATTATTGTTTTAGTTGCTGCATTCTTAATAACACTGGCTCTCGGTGCGCAAAACCAAATTTTAGTAAACTTTGACTATTTAGTTGCTCAAGGCGAATTCCAATTATCAACGCTATTAGGTATTGCATTTGGTTCTGGCTTTATCATTGGCTGGTTAATCTGTGGCACGCTATATCTAAAAGCACGTTTTGCTAAAAACCGCTTAGCGAAGAAAGTGGCAAAACAGCAACAAGAACTAGATTCTCTACGCGCACAGCCTGTAAAGGAATAAGTATTAATGCTTGAACTGTTGTTCCTACTATTACCTATTGCGGCAGCTTATGGCTGGTATATGGGTAACAGGAGCGCAAGTAACAATCGACAAGAGCAGTCTCACCGCTTATCTCGTCAATATGTAACAGGTCTTAATTTGCTGTTATCTGATCAATCAGATAAAGCCGTCGATCTGTTTATTGAGCTGCTTCAAGTTGATAGCGAAACTATCGATACTCACCTTGCTTTGGGTAACTTATTCCGAAGCCGAGGGGAGGTCGATCGTGCTATTCGTATTCACCAAAACTTGATTGCTCGTCCTAACTTGACGATAGAGCAACGTAATTTGGCGCTTCAGCAGTTAGCAAAAGATTATATGGTTGCGGGTTTTTTAGATCGTGCTGAACGTATCTTTGAACAATTGTTGGATGAACCTGAATATAAAAAGCCTGCGCTACAACAGTTATTGTCTATCTATCAGCAAACACGAGAGTGGGAAAATGCGATAGATATGGCTTCTCAACTCGTTAAATTAGGTAAAACAAAATTAAAGCATGATATTGCACACTATTGGTGTGAACTTGCCATGCTTGAAATGAGTGCGCAAAATCAGGATAAAGCGATTCAATGTTTGAAAAAGGCGCTCTCAGCAGATAAGCAGTGTGTCCGAGCCTCGATCACTATGGCTAAGATTCAGATTAAAGATAAAGATTTTAAGCAGGCAGCCAAAACGCTTGAACGTGTTCTAGAGCAAGATGCTGAATTTATTGGTGAAGCTTTACCTTTATTATTAGAATGTTACGATGCATTACATAATGAATCGGGCTGGCTGAAATATCTACAGCAATGTGTAGAAGCCAAAGCGGGGGCTTCAGCAGAACTGATGTTAGCAGACGAAATTGCGAAAAATGAAGGGGCTGTGTCTGCTCAAGCATTCATGACTCGTCAGCTACAAAAGAACCCGACTATGAGAGGCTTTTACCAGCTAATGGATTACCATTTAGATGAAGCGGAAGAAGGCCGTGCGAAAGAAAGTTTAACCAGCTTACGTCATCTTGTTGGTGAGCAATTAAAAATTAAACCGCGTTATCGTTGTCGCCAGTGTGGTTTTGCTACCCACTCATTGTATTGGCAATGTCCATCTTGTAAGAATTGGGGACAAGTTAAGCCAATTCGTGGATTAGATGGCGAATAATGCATTAAAAAATAAAGAAACCAGACATTGTGATCTGGTTTTTTTATGCCTAATAAAGCGTGAATTTTATTCGTAAACGTTTGCGTTTGATGTAGAATTTGCGTGCGGCTGGATTGCTGCAGTAGGAAAAATGAGATATCACAGGAGACTCAATGCTAGACGCTAAAGTAATAGACCCTAAAGTAATCGTAGCCCTTGATTATGATAATCAGAATGAGGCACTCGCTTTCGTCGATCGTATTGAGCCGGGAAGTTGCCGATTAAAAGTCGGTAAAGAGATGTTCACTTTTTTTGGTCCTGATTTCGTGCGTCAACTGCATGATCGGGGTCATTCTGTATTTTTAGACCTTAAATTTCACGATATTCCAAATACCTGTTCAAAGGCGGTAAAAGCGGCAGCAGAACTTGGTGTATGGATGGTTAACGTTCATGCGAGTGGTGGCGAGCGTATGATGACAGCTTCACGTGAAATTTTAGAGCCGTATGGTAAAGACCGCCCGCTATTGATTGGTGTAACGGTGCTAACCAGTATGGAAGCATCAGACTTAGCGGGTATTGGTATTAACTGCGAGCCTCATCAGCAAGTACTTAACCTTGCATCACTGGCAAAGAATAGTGGTTTAGATGGTGTGGTTTGTTCAGCTCATGAAGCTCATACGTTGAAACAAAGTCTAGGTCAGGGTTTTAAGCTAGTAACACCAGGTATTCGCCCTGCGGGGAGTGATGCAGGCGATCAGCGTCGAATCATGACACCCGTAGAGGCAATTTCTGCTGGTTCTGATTATCTCGTGATAGGTCGCCCAATAACACAAGCAGAAGATCCTGCAAGTGTCTTGGCACAGATAAACAAATCGCTTGTGTAGCATCCGCGATATAGATGTAAATGAGAAGCCCGCGTAAAAGCGGGCTTTTTCATTTTTATATTTTGCGTTATGTACTTATTTTGGGTGTTGAGTTATTAATTCGTGTGCTTTTATCTTTCTTTGGTGAGCTAAAGTGACTATCTAATAATTTTTGCGTTAATGGATGTTTGGGATTGTTAAATACATTCGCGGTACGGCCTTTCTCTACCACTTCACCATCTTGCATCACCATTACTTTGTCACTGAAGTGTTTTATCACCCCCATGTGCTGCGACACATAGATATAGGACAATCCCATTTCTTCTTGCAGTTCTAATAACAGGTTTATCATCTGAGAACGCATGGACATATCAAGCCCGTTTAGTGCTTCATCAGCAACGATAATACAGGGCTGAAGAATGAGAGCACGAGCTAATGAAACACGCTGTTTTTGACCCGTAGCCAGCATTTGTGGATAGAAATAGGCATGTTCAGGAAGTAAGCCAACTCGTTTTAGTGTATCCATAATACGTTTTTCACGCGCTTGCGGCGTCATATTGGTATTACGTTTTAATGGGCCTTCCAGAATACGACCAATTTGAATACGAGGATTAAGCGACGTATTCGGATCTTGGAAAATCATTCGGATCAGCTTACAGCGCGTTTGGTAATCACCGCTTGATAAGGTGTCACCATTTACGCGAATAATGCCACTGGTTGGTTCGACAACACCTGATAGCATTTTTGCTAAGGTTGATTTACCTGACCCATTTTCACCCAGTAATGCAATTGTTTCACCTGCTTCCAGATGAAAAGAGACCGGTTTCACGGCTTCAATTGTGCGTCTACGGAAAAGACTTGAACGATAGTGGTAATCTTTCTTTAGATTTTCTACTTCCAATAACGAACTCATTTACTGTCTTCCTCCATGTTTAGCGGGAAGTGACAGCTAAACTTATGGTTTTTAATTTTTCTACGTTTTGGCACTTCTACACATTTACGCTGGGCATGAGGACAACGAGGGCCTAATCGACAACCAATCGGTAAGTGCTGAAGTGGAGGAATAGATCCCGGTAACGTTTCTAGTTTCGTCTTATGGCTAATATTTTCTAAGCTAAAATCAGGCATAGCACGCATTAACGCAGCGGTATAAGGGTGATGCGGTGACTCTAATAACTGCTTAGAGGTGCCGGATTCAACCGATTGTCCACAATACATGACCGTAATTCTATCAGCCCACTGGGTAACCGTCGTAAGATCATGGCTGACTAATAAAATAGTGGTGTTACCTAATTGATTCATCCTGCTTAATAAGCGAAAAATTTGAGCTTGGGTAATTGGGTCTAAGTCGTTTGTGGGCTCATCGGCAATCAATAATCGTGGACGGTTTGCAATCGCCATTGCGATCATGACTTTTTGACATTCGCCATCGGTTAATTCATAAGGGTAACTTCGCATTACGCGTTTGTGCTCTTTGATACCGACTTTATGCAAAAGTGCGATAGCTTGTTTTTGACGCCAGTGAAAGCGCTGCCAAAAATGCCCAGTAAATGATGAAGAGGGAATGGCTTCTTCCAATTGTTCCCCAACTGTCTCAGAGGGATCAAGACAGGTTGATGGTTCTTGGAAGATCATTGCCATTTCACGGCCAACAATTTTTCGTCGCTCACGATGAGATAGAGTGAGTAAGTCAATATCACCTAAGCGCATGCGATCGGCACTGACGCGCCAATTATCTTTAGACACGCCTGCAATCGCTTTCGCGACAAGGCTTTTACCTGAACCTGATTCGCCCACTAAACCACGAATTTCGCTTTCATTAATGGTTATGCTCATTCTATCAACCGCTTTCACCATGCCTTGTGGTGTGTCGATTTCGATAGTGAGGTTGCGTATATCGAGTAATGGCATATTAATCAATCCCTGCATTAAGAGCTTGGCGAAGACCATCACCGACTAAATTAATTACTAGAACACTAAACATAATGGCAAGACCCGGTAATGTGACTGTCCATGGTGCAAGGTAAATCAGTTCAACAGAATCACCTAGCATAGCCCCCCATTCTGGTAGTGGTGTTTGCGCGCCTAACCCTAGGAAACCTAATGCAGCAATATCTAAAATAGCAATAGAGATTGCGCGCGTCATCTCAGTAATGATGGTTGATAAAATATTGGGTAAGATTGAATTCCATAAGAGGTAAAAATTATTAGCACCATCTAATCGTGCTGCAATAACGTAATCTTTAGCAACTTCAGTATGAACGGCTGTGTACACCGCTCGAATAAAACGAGGGATCAAAGCTAGCCAAATTGCGAGTAAGATATGTGTTTCTCCCGGCCCCATATAGGCGACCACTATGATGGCCAATAAAAGCGAAGGGATAGATAACACGGTATCTAAAATATGATTTAAAAAGCTCGATTTTAAGCCTTGGCTCATTCCGGCAAGAATACCGATCAGCAAGCCAATAACGCTGGATGCAAAGGCGACTAATAAGGCATAGCCAAAGGTTAGCTGTGAACCTATGATCAAGCGAGATAAAATATCACGACCTAAATCATCAGTACCAAAGAAAAAGTTTACATGACCAGAGTTGTCCCATGATGGTGGCATGAGCAGCTCACCAACTTGTTTTATCGGCGAATAGGGAGCCAGCCATTGTGCTGTTAGGGTGACAATGAGCAAAAACAGTAAACACCATAGGCCAAACATGGCCAGTGAGTTTTCCCTGAAGTTTTGCCAAGCGCGCTCCCATTGGGTTGGGATTGTTTCTTCTTGGTAAACACTATTTGATGGCATACCATTCTTTCCTTACTAATGGGTTCACCATAGCACCAGCTAAATCAGATAAAATGTTAGCCAATAAGATGAAACTACCTACTGTGATTACACCAGCTTGAATGGCAACATAATTTTGATCTGCAATCGCATTAAGTAACCAACGACCAATACCCGGCCAATTAAAAATAGATTCTGTAAGCATGGCAAAGGTCATCATTGCTGCAAACTGCATCCCTAATTTAGGAATAATGGGGGGAAGGGCATTTTTCATCGCATGACGGCGGACGATTTCAAAGGTAGATAAGCCTTTCGTTTGGGCTACTTTGATGTAGTTTTTCGTCATTACGTCTGAAATTGAGGCACGGGTTAAACGTATCACTTCCGTTGTAGGTGCCATCGCTAATACAATGGTTGGCAAGACTAAATGCTGTAGTGCGTTAAGAAATGCTTCCATACGGTATGGTTTATTTGACAGCAAAATATCAATCAGAGCAAAGCCAGTGACATGATCAAATTGATATAACAAACTGTAACGACCAGAAACAGGTAGCCAGCCTAAATTCAGCGAAAACAACAGAATTAATAACATCGCTAACCAAAATAGGGGGATGGAGTAGCCCAGTAAGGTTATTGAGGAAATGATGGTATCAAGGGGTTGTCCTCGATGTACGCCTGCGATAGTGCCAAGCGGAATACCAACGACTAACGAGAGTATAAAAGCAAAAAAGCACAGCTCTAACGTTGCAGGAAATACGGTTAATATTTCGCTACTAATAGGTGTACCATTGGGAGTGATACCGAGATTACCTGAAAGTAAGTTCTCTAAATATAAAATCCAACCACTAAAAAAGCTCTGATGCGCCCACTGTAATTGGGTATCTAAACGCAAAATACTAAAACCAATTATGGTCAGTATTAATAGCGTAATTACAAACAAATTTAGGCGACGTATCGTATAAATAAACATGCTTTACTCAATTCGATAAACACTGGAAAAAGATCGCGAACCAAATGGGTCCATCTGTAACCCCCCTAACGTTTTACTGTGGGCTTGGAAATGGACACCATGAGCCAATGGGATCACAGGTACTTGTTGATCCAAAATATTTTGCGCTTGCTGGTAATATACTTGACGTTGTTGTTGCTTATTTGTGCGTAGTGCAATTTCAAGTAAATTATCAAAACCAAGATCACACCAGTTAGCGACATTAAGCCCTGCTTTTTTAGCATTGCATGACAATAATGGTCTTAAGAAATTATCAGGGTCGCCGTTATCTGCGATCCAACCAGCAAGAACCATATCGTATTGAGTAGTATCAGTTAAACCAACACGACCAATCGTTTCTTGATGATGTAAAGACACATTGATACCAACGGCTTTCAAATTAGCTTGGATTAATTCCGCTGTTTTTCGAGGACTCGGGTTATAAGGTCGAGGCTCAAGTGGGACCCACATCGTCAGGACTTGGTTATAATCATAGCCAGCGGCATCAAGCAGTTGTTTGGCTAATTTAGGATTATAAGAAAGTGCTTTGCTGTCGTGGTTATAAGCCCAAGACATTGGGGGTAACAAGCTTTTTGCCTCTGTTGCCGTACCGTAATAAACAGAATTGAGCAGTGTTTTACGGTTTATTGCATAATTAATAGCTTCACGGATTTCTAATTTATTTAATGGTGGACGTTCCGTATTTAATGCCAGAAAGGATACATTCATCCCCGTTTGTGCAAGTAATTTATAGTTATCGTTATTTGAAATAACAGGCAACTGGCTCGCAACAGGAGATGAGAGAACATCACATTCAGAGCTTAGCAACTTAGCAAGATTACCCATGCCACGGGCTGAGATATCAAATACCACTTGCTCCATTGGTGCGGCACCTTGCCAATAATCCTTATTACGTTTTAAGCGAATAAGATCATTGGGTATAAATTGATCAACGTAAAAAGGCCCAGTACCGATTGGTTGTGTATCAATAAGACCGATACGGCCTGATTTTAACAGTTGCTGACCATACTGCTGAGAATAAATCACCGCATAACTGGTTGCTAAGTTAGATAAGAAAGAATTATCTGGTCGATTTAAGGTAAATTGTACGGTGAGAGGGTCTTTAGCTTTGATGGTCTCAATTAAATCAGCAAACCCAAGGCTTTCAAACCATGGGTAACGACCACCAGAAATATTATGAAAAGGGTGGTGTGGATTAATGATACGCTCAAAGCTAAAAATAACGTCATCGGCATTAAGCGGACGTGTTGGAGTAAACCAATCAGTATGTTGGAATTTAACGTTATCTCGCAGCTTAAAGGTATATACCAAGCCATCGTCACTGACAGTCCAGCTTTTTGCTAGATCAGGAAGAGGTTTGTGGCTGATAGGATCGAGTAACAGCAGGCGATCGAAAATTTGCGCCGAGAGTGTTTCTGCTGTTAATCCGCCATCCGTTAGCTGTGGATTTAATGTTGTCGGAGTATCTTGACCGCAGTAAACAAAGCCATTGCTTTGCTTAGCGGTATTATGTGACGGCTCTTTACAACCTAAAAGGCCAAGTAAAGTGAAGCCGGCAATCAAAAGACGACTGTAAGCGCTCATATTTAATAGGCGTTAAATGAAATTAAGTCGTTAAATTTAACATTTTTCTTTTAACGTCACCAAGCTATCCTGCTTTATTTATAAGTAATTAGTCTAAAACCGTTATATATCTTTAATTATCGCGTGAATTTGGTTGATTAATCACCGTTAACGTTAATGTCATACTTTCGAATGAGTCCTCTTAACTGGTGATAACTTAAGCTTAAAAGTTCGGCGGCTTTTGTTTGATTAAAGCGAGCGTGTTTAAGTGCTTTGTTGATCAACATGATTTCTTGATCTTGTAAGTAGTGGCGAAGATCAACGGGAAGTTGAATGCTAGAGTTTTCTTGTTTGACTGCTGGGGTGTCTACAATGGATAAAGACTGTGATGGTGCTGGCTCACAAGATTGCCAAGCTGTAGCGAAAGGGTCGGTATAAATTTCGTCAATAGCTTCACCTTCATTGCTATGACGAAATACAGACCGTTCGACAACATTTTTTAACTCTCGAATATTCCCTGGCCATTGATAGTCGAGTAGTTGTTGTTTAGCGTGTTGTGAAAAACCTGCAAAATAGCTATATCCTAATTCGCGACACATACGCACAGCATAGTGTTCTGCCAATGGTAAAATATCGTCTAGTCGTTCACGTAATGGTGGAAGGTGGATGATTTCAAAGGCGAGTCTATCAAGTAAATCTGCTCGAAATTTTCCTTCAGCAACGAGTTCGGGTAAATTTTCATTAGTTGCACAAACTAAGCGTACATTCGCTTGGCAAGGTTTATTACCGCCCACGCGTTCGTACTCACCGTATTCAATCACGCGTAATAATTTTTCTTGAACCCCCATCGGGGCGGTTGCTAATTCATCTAAAAAAAGCGTGCCATTTTCTGCGCGTTCAAAGCGCCCTTGGTGGCGACCTTTCGCGCCTGTAAAGGAGCCCGCCTCATGGCCAAATAGTTCAGAATCAATGACGCCTTCGCTTAGTGCGGCACAGTTCAGTGTCACTAAAGGTTGATCCCAACGTTTTGATAAATAGTGAACGCGTTGGGCGATTAACTCCTTACCTGTGCCTCGTTCACCAAGAATAAGAATTGGGCGATTGAGTGAAGCGAGGCGTGATGCTTGGTCTAGGACACTTAAAAAAGCATCAGATTCACCGATTAAGTTTTCCGTTTTACGCATTGGTTAATCTCACTATTAATTGGTTAAATTAACTATATCATAGCTTGCTTAAAAGTGGGTTGAAAATTAAGTTGTTGATATTTAATACGTTAAAAGTTGGCACAGTACTTGAAATATCTAAGTGGTAACACAAGAACATTAAGTTAGTATCACTATATAAACCTGTAAGCGTGATTACTGTGAAATGGGTTTAATCAAGGAGTTTAATGATGGGTATTTTTTCTCGTTTTGCTGATATCGTAAATGCTAACGTGAACTCGTTACTGGATAAGGCTGAAGATCCACAAAAACTGATCCGTCTTATCATCCAAGAGATGGAAGATACATTAGTTGAGGTACGTACATCTTCAGCGCGTGCATTAGCGGATAAAAAAGAGTTACAACGTCGTATTCAAGCGATTGAATCACAAATTACAGATTGGCAGGAAAAGGCGAGCCTTGCACTGCAAAAAGGTCGTGAAGATTTAGCCCGTGCAGCACTGATCGAAAAGCAAAAACTGGCTGATGTCGCATTAACGCTCAATGAAGAATACAAACTAGTAGAAGAGACGATTGAAAAATTGTCATTAGAAGTCGCTGAACTTGAGCGTAAGTTGCAAGAAACACGCGCTCGTCAACAAGCATTAGTGACGCGTCATAAAGCTGCAGGCACTCGCCGTGATGTTCGTCGTCAGCTAGATACAAGTAAAGTTGATGAGGCGATGTCTAAGTTTGAGCAATATGAACGTCGCATCGATGAAATGGAAGCAGAAGCAGATAGTTATAGCTTTGGTCGTGGCAAAAGCTTAGAGTCAGAATTTGCTGATTTACAAGCACAAGATGAAATTGAAAAAGAACTTGAGCGCTTAAAAGCGAACATCAAGGATAAAGAGTAAGTACAACTAAGTTATCGTCGTTGTTTCATTGATTCTGCGCGAAAGGAGAACAAATAATGTCAATGGGTTTTATTAGCGTTCCATTAGTGGTGTTCATGATTATTGTCGCACCGCTATGGTTAATCCTTCACTATCGTAGTAAACGTCAAGCCGGTGAAGGGCTGTCAGGTGAAGATCAGAAAAAGTTAGAGACCTTGGTGGCACGCGCAGAAGATATGCAAGAACGTATTGTGACGTTAGAGCGTATTCTTGATGCAGAAGTACCAAGATGGAGGCAAAAATAATGAGTAAAACCTTATACCGTGATCCTAAAAAAGGAAAATTGGGCGGTGTGTGCGCTGGTTTAGCTGAATATTTCGGTGTTGAAATTTGGTTGGTACGTATTCTTGCTGTTTCAGCCTTCTTACTTGGTTTGGGCTTTTTTGCCACGATTGCTTATATCGCCGCATGGTTAATTTTAGATAAAATGCCACCACAGCGAAAAGAGCAACAAGATACTTATACCGAGCACAACGTAAAACAGAAACCGTGGCAGGCGGGTCGCTCTGCGCATCAAATTTTACAAAAAGTGGAATCAGAATTTGATACCGCCGAAAAGAAAGTACAACAGATGGAAGCGTATGTTACATCTTCTGCATTCAAAGTGGATCGCGAATTCAATAAGCTTTAATTACCCGTAAAATTTAGCCTAATGAAGCAGGTGCTGATCAATGTCAGGCCTGCTTTTTTCCGTTATAAAGGCGTAATATAGTTAAATCACTTTATTGATAATTATTAGAATAAAGTTGTTAAACCTAAAACAAAAATGAAAACAACTAGGGTTAATCATGAATCGAATCAGTAATGAGTTGAATAAGCTCGTTAATAGAAGTTTGGATCGACACGTTCGACTTGCCGTTACAGGATTGTCTCGAGCGGGTAAAACGGCCTTTATTACTTCTCTTATTAATCAATTACTGCATGTAAGTACGAATGCTCGCCTACCTATGTTTAGTGCGATGCGTGACGGCCATTTATTAGGTGCAAAGCGTGTTCCTCAGTTAGATCTGCATGTGCCTAAATTTGGCTATGATGAAGGAATGCAATCAATTATGTCGACGCCTCCTGAATGGCCAGAGCCAACAAGGGATGTGAGTCAAACGCGTTTAGCACTTCGTTATAAGCCTCAGAAAGGGGCATTGAAACTATTTCAAGATACCGCCACGTTGTATTTGGATATTATTGATTATCCCGGCGAGTGGTTATTAGATTTACCGTTACTTGATTTAGATTTTACTCAATGGTCGGCACAACAAAGCCAAGTACTAAAAGGTAAACGTCTTGAATTAGCTCAAGATTGGCTTGCTAAAACCGAGATGTTTGATCCTTTTGCACCCGCAGATGAAAAGCAAATTGAAGAAATATCGAAGGCGTTCACCGAGTATTTGCATCAATGTAAGGCAGAAGGGGGATTACATTGGGTTCAACCCGGACGTTTTGTTCTTCCCGGTGAATTAGCTGGTGCACCTGTTTTACAATTTTTCCCGCTCCTGTGGAATAAAAAGTACACAGAAAAACAGCTGATGGATGCAGATGAAAACACCAATATTGGGATGCTTAGAAATCGCTATAAGTATTATCAACAGCATGTTGTGAAGGCGTTCTATAATGATCATTTTTCAAAATTTGATCGCCAAATCATATTAGTTGATTGCTTACAGCCTCTTAATTCGGGACCTGAATCGTTTAATGATATGCGTCAAGCGTTGGATCAGCTGATGCAAAGTTTTAAATATGGGCGTAGCTCGTTACTGCGTCGTCTATTTTCACCGCGTATTGATAAAGTACTCTTCGCTGCAACCAAAGCCGATCATATTACGCCTGAGCAGCACCCGAATTTAGTCGGATTATTACAGCAGCTAGTGAATGAAGCATGGCAAACCGCTTCCTTTGAAGGCATTAAAATGGATTGTGTTAGTTTGGCATCGATTCAAGCGACTGAGCCTGGCTTTGTGACTCACAAAGGGCAGCAAGTCCCTGCATTAAGGGGGACCGATTTGTTAGGTAATGCACAAACTCTCTTTCCCGGAGAAGTGCCAAAACGGTTACCAAACGTTGATTTTTGGCAGCAGCAGAGCTTTGATTTTATTAATTTCCGTCCCTTGCTACAGCAAAGTGACGAGCCTTTGCCGCATATCCGAATGGATAAAGCACTTGAGTATTTGTTGGGAGATAAACTGCAATGAGTGAACCGTTAAAAAGTAAAATTGTTTTTGATGATCCAACAGTTAACCAAGAACAACGCAATATTGCGTCGAAATTGGAGTTTGCTCAACAAGCCGATTTTTTACCTGAAGCAATAGAGCAACAAGAAACTGAAATTGAAAAAGATCTCAAACAAGTATTAGCAGCGAAACCAAAACGTCGTTATGGCTTTTTAAAAGGGGTAGTGGTTGCAGGCGCGGCAATGGTGGGGTGGCAGACGGTTGACCATGTTGTGACAGCTTATCAAACAGCAAATTGGTTATCGCTTGGCTGGAGTGCATTGGTTGCCAGTATTGCCGTAGTTGGTATCGGTGCATTGGGGCGGGAGCTTTTGACGTTACGACGGTTAAAATCACGTCAAACAGAGCGTGATGAAGCCCAACTCTTACTTGATGGTAATGGCATTGGTAATGGTAAAGCTTTTTGTACCAAACTGGCACAGCATAGTCAGATTAGTAGTGATAACTATGGTTATGATCGCTGGACGAATTCGTTAGACGCGACGCACAATGATCGCGAAATACTTGAGCTTTATGATCGCTTAGTGGTCAGCCAGCAAGATAAATTAGCTCGAAAATTAGTGGCGAAATATTCCTCAGATGCCGCGGTGATGGTTGCATTAAGCCCACTAGCAGTGGCTGATATGTTGCTGGTGGCATGGCGTAATTTGCGCTTAATTGAACAAGTTTCTCGAGTTTATGGTGTCGAATTAGGTTACTGGTCTCGCATTAAGCTACTTAAGCTGGTATTGGCTAATATGGCATTTGCAGGTGCATCTGAAGTGATCACTGATTTGGGGATGGATATGCTCTCAATGGACTTAGCGGGTCGTATGTCTACCCGCGTTGCGCAAGGGGTGAGTATTGGTTTATTGACCGGAAGACTAGGCTTAAAAGCGATCAGCTTAGTACGTCCTTTACCATGGTTACCGGGAGAGCAACCCAAATTAGCTGAAATACGAAGCGATCTATTTAAACAGCTTGGTACCAAAGAAAAAGATTAACTAGATATTCCACTATTAAGCGTAAATTGAAGTGGTTAAGTGGTCAGGGAGAATACGACTCTTTGACCACTTTGTTCATCTTATTTAACGATAGCGAGACTTTCATCTCCAGGCGCATAGCCAAATTTAATATTTTTAATGGTGCTACTAAGTTGAATATTACGAATTATAACTGGCATCGAAGTTCCGAGTGCGGTAGACACGCCTGCCCATCCGTTTTCTTGTGCAGATAGCACAATATAAAGTGTGCCTTGCTGTTGCTTAAAATAAAGCACTTTAGCTGCATCGGGGTAGGGGAGCGTTGCAAGTGCTGCTTGTTCTGCAATGTATTTTAAGTCTATTTTACCGTTACGAGGTTTTTTACAAGTATCAGTAAAGGCAGTTTTATCAAAAGGATCTGTACCACCTGCCTGAATAAAATCTGCCATTTTTTGTTGGTACTGATCCATGTCTTTTGGCAGTGATAAAACAAATTCACCGTTACCACATAGATTTTCTGCCGTCGTCTCGACTTGCTTGGCTGAGCTTTGTGCATCGCAACCAAATAGAGTGATGACTAAGGGAAGTAATATGCTCAGTTTATTCATGATTTACTCTATTGTTAAAAGAATCAGCTTAAACATAAATAAGAGTTGGGGTGTTAGAAGATTGAAAATTAAATACTTATTTTCTTGTTATGTCGTCAAGATAGCATCTTTACAACACTTTACATTCTCTGAAGCTTATTTACGTTAGAGTCGTTATCGTATCCTTGGGTTAATGATAAGGACAACAAGGTGAATTATTATCCAACGGCAGCCATCATCACTGAGCAACGATTTGGCTTTGGCCCCAAACTGAATGATCAGCATGTATTAACGCTGGCAGAGCAGATCTCAACTAAACCATATATTGATACCGCTCTACAGTCTTTACCTTCGACGAATAATATTTTGGTTCAGATCGGTCAATTTAATCAACAGCGTAAAAAATTAAAAAAATCCCCGAATGAAAAGCGTGCCGTTCAAAAGCAGGTTAATCAATTTTTTAATCTGAGTTATGAACAGCAAGTATCTGCACGTAATCTACAAACATTGCATTCCTCCAATAGTTTTCAAGAACGTTTAATTCAATTTTGGAGTAACCATTTTGCAGTCTCTGCCGATACGCGCAAAGTAAAACCGATTATTGCTGGGATTGAGAATGAGGTAATACGCCAACACTGGAATGGTAATTTTGCCGATATGCTTCAAGCAACGATTAAGCACCCAACAATGTTGATGTTTCTCGATAATAATCTATCGATAGGGCCTGATTCTAAATTGGGTAAGAAACGCCATAAGGGACTCAATGAAAATCTCGCTCGTGAAATTATGGAGTTACATACCTTAGGGGTTGATGGCGGTTACAGTCAGCAAGATGTTATCCAATTAGCACATGCGATAACAGGCTGGATGGTCAGTTTTGATAAGCAAAATCCTGGGTTTAAATTTGCAGCTTGGGCGCATCAACCTGGTGATGTGATGTTATTAGGTCAGCGTTACGCACAAACAGGGATTGGACAGGGAGAAGCGTGCTTAAAAGATCTTGCATTGCATCAACAAACCGCAAGGCATTTGGCAACTAAATTAGCTCAACACTTTATTGGCCAGCCCAAGAAGGAGCTAGTGGATGATTTAGCCGGTGTTTATCTAAAAAATAACGGTGAATTACAGCCTGTTTATAAGAGATTATTGCAAGAGCCTGAAGTGAATACGGCTGCGCCTCTTCGGTTTAGAACGCCGCAAGAATGGTTATTTGCGCTTTTACGTAGTGCTGATCTCAACCCATCGGAACACAAAATTACTCAACAATTGAGGTTGTTGGGACAACAGCCATTTATGGCAGGTTCTCCGGCGGGTTGGTCTGATCAAGATAGTGATTTCAATAGTTCTTCAGCGTTGATACAACGTTGGCAAGTAGCAAATACATTTGCGGTACTTGCGGTAAGAGAAGCGAAGAAGAAAAAAGTCAAACCGCTTCAGTTGGTAAAACAAGTGGTCAATAATCTTTATGGAAAAGATCTTGATCAACATACAGAGCTTGCAATGAATAAGGCTAACGGTGCGATAACGAAGTTGGTTTTATTATGGCTAAGCCTACAGTTTATGTATCGATAGCGAGATCGTGATGGATAATATATTTGATCGCCGTATGTTCTTAAAATCTTTAGCTGCGGTTGGGGTATGCAGTGCATTACCATCTGTCGCTTTTGCGAAAACACAGTCGGCAAATATTTTTGTATGGATTACATTGCGCGGTGCAATGGATGGGTTAAATGTGGTTGTACCCTATGGAGATAAAGACTATTTACCGCAAAGACCGTCGATTGGATTACATAAAAATCAGCTTAATAAACTCGATGATTTCTTTGGTTTACATCCAGCACTAAAGAGTTGTTATCAGTGGTATCAACAAGGCGAGATGGCTTTTATTCATGCGTGTGCATCACCTTATCGTCAGCGCTCACATTTTGATGGGCAGAAAGTATTAGAAAATGGAACTGAGGATCCGTTACATCGAGATGGTTGGCTAAATCGCTTTTTATCTGTTGATAACAAGCAGCATACGATAGCCATAGATTCTGGTTTACCTTTAATTGTTCAAGGTAATGCCCAAGCTGATAGTTGGTATCCACATAAATTGAAGATTAAGCAGCAACAAGCTGAATTGTTGCAGGATATGTATCAAAGCGATCAGACGTTATCTGACAACTTTATTAATGCATTAGACATTGAAAAAATGGCAGGTCATGTAAAAGGCGGCCAACAATTTCATGCTTTGGCGCAACAAGCAGGGAAATTTTTAACGTCGGAAAATGGACCGAATATTGCGGTATTAGAGTTAGGTGGATGGGATACACACGCAGGAGAAGGCGCGGTTAAAGGTCGTTTAGCGAGCCAATTAAAGAAACTTGATGAGGGACTTTCAGCTTTAAAATCACAGTTAGGTGAGGCTTGGTCGCGAACGGTGGTTATAGCCGCGAGTGAATTTGGCCGAACAGTTGCTGAAAATGGAACTAAGGGAACCGATCACGGTACGGCTAACGCAATGTTGATAGCGGGAGGTGCGGTGAGTGGAAATCAAGTGATAACAAAATGGCCAGGGTTAGCGAAATCTCAGCAATACAAAGGAAGAGATTTAGCTCCAACGACGGATATTCGCTCTATATGTAAAACGGTATTGCATTCACATTTAGGGGCAACAACTAAGCAACTCGATATAGTTTTTCCTAGCTCAAGTGAGCTACCTATCATGAATGATTTAATCCGTCATACTTAAAATAAAGGCGCTGTTAGTTCAATAGATACTAAAAGCATAACGTTATTTTTTAATTATAAATGGCTTGATTCTGAGCGGGAGACTTGACTCAATTTAGCGTTAGTCGCACACTGTTAAAAGTGTCAGGAATTGTTGACACCTAAGTGTAAACTCATATTAATACCTATATTTTTGTTTGTGGTATGAGTTGAAATTGAAGAATTAAGTCATTGCTTTTTGTTGTTGTTATTCTGATAAGCCGAATGTTTCGAACTTAACAATGGAAAGTTTATATTGAGAAGGCGTAAAGAATGAGACTACAGGTATTTTGTGAAGATCGGGTTGGAATGACTCGCGAGCTACTCGATATTCTGACTAGTCAGGAGATTGATCTTCGAGGGATTGAAATTGATCGCATTGGTATCATTTATCTCAATTGTCCTGAAATTGAATTTGAACAGTTTAGTCATCTAATGTCGCAAATAAGGCAGTTAGATGGCGTAACAGATGTAAGAAAAATAAATTTCATGCCGAGTGAACGTGAACATACAGAGCTTTCTGCATTACTTCAAACCTTGCCTGATCCCTTTTTTTCCATCGATTTAAACGGAAAAATTGATTTTGCCAATCAAGCCGCTGAAAGGTTATTGGCTCATCATCAGGGATCACTTTATCACGAAAATGTTCATACGCTCTTTGGCTTTAATGTTCAGCGTTGGTTAGAAACAAAACAGGCTGAAAAACATACTGAGATGGTGGTGATTGCAGGTTTAGATTACCAAATGGAAGTCATGCCTGTTTATATTAACGATGAAACCGATATACCTGTTTTTGCCAGTGCTCTTATTCTTCTAAAATCACTGTCTGAAGCAACCATGCCGATTGTGACTCGCCAGTTAGATGGCGACAGTGGTTTTGAGCATTTAGTCGGGCAATCATCGCGTTTTAAGCATTTATTAGCTCAAGCGAAAAAGTTGGCTTTATTAGATGCACCGTTATTGATCCAAGGTGAAACGGGAACAGGTAAAGAAATGTTAGCCCGCGCATGTCACCAACGTTCTATACGACGAGAGAAACCATTTTTAGTTGTAAACTGCGTATCTATGCCTGATAACGCCGCCGAAACTGAGCTATTTGGTTTTGCTGGCAGTACAACCGAGCCAAGTAAAAAAGGTATTTTTGAGCAAGCGGATGGTGGTACTGTTTTCTTGTATGAAATTGGTGAGATGTCAAAACACCTACAAATTAAATTACTACGCTTTTTACAAGATGGTACATTCCGACGCGTGGGTGAAGAAGCTGAGAAAAAGGTTAATCTTCGCGTAATCTGCTCTACCCAGAAAAAGCTACCAGATTTAGTTGCATCAGGTGATTTCCGCGAAGACTTATATTATCGCTTAAATGTTCTTGCTTTGGTTGTTCCACCATTACGTGAAAGATCGGCAGATATAGTACCGTTAGCTGAATTATTTTTAACTCAGTTATCACAAGAATTACATCAGCCTAAACCTCAGCTATCTGAGGAGTTGGCAGAATACTTAAAGCAATATGCATGGCCTGGTAATATTCGCCAATTACGTAATGTGCTATTCCGTGCGATGACACAACTTGAGAATACGGTCATGACATCAGATGATGTACAGTTACCTGAAAATGAATCAAGTAGTATTATCAGTGATGAAATATTAGATGGTTCTCTTGATGAGATCATGAAACGTTATGAATCTGGTATTTTATCGAATCTTTATCGAAGTTACCCATCTACCCGCAAATTAGCGAAACGGTTAGGCGTATCACATACTGCCGTTGCTAATAAATTACGAGAATATGGTTTAAGTAAGCGTAGCTAATTACTGTGGATATAAAAGAAAAAGAGATAATATTTATTATCTCTTTTTTGTGAACTCGAAAATCAATCTAGTATTGGCGTTATGCTATTTCATGTTGTGGTTCTTTAATAAGAATGGCTTTACCTGACTCTAATGCAAGTAATAGCTCTACCATTTCAGCACCATAACGATAGCCGCAAAGATTTTGATTGCTATTAAGTACACGGTGACAAGGGATAATGATAGGAATAGGATTTACATTCTTTGCCATGCCTATAGCTTGGCTTGCAGCTGAATTGCCAATATCAAGCGCGATTTGTTCGTAACTGGATGTTTCACCGAAGGGAATATCAGCAATAGCATGCCATATTTGCTGTTGAAACATCGTTCCTTGAGGAGCGAGAGGGAAGGTAAAGCGTTTACGTGAGCCTAAGAGATATTCTTTTAGTTGCCTAATGAAGGGTCTCATAAAAGAGGGGTTATGCTGCCATGACTCATCAGGGTAATAGCCAGGACTATTGACAGTTAACCTTCTTAAGCCTTGATGGTCGGCTAGCAACATAATGCTGCCTAGTTCAGTTTCTATACAATCGTAATACATCCATAACTCACTAAATGCGTTAGTAATTAATAACATTGCTAAGCTAAGATTAACAGATAACAGTTTGATAACATATAACAATATGTTTATTAGTTATGCTAATCTTACGACAATGCTCAGCACCTCTTATTAACATCCTTGTGTCGAGGTAATAGTTTGTTCCATTCAATTATAAACCGTTCATCCACAATTGCGCTTGATGATATAAAAATTAGGCTTATTTCTAGTCAGGATGTGGCAAAGATAACAACGTATTATCAAAAAAATCGTGATTTTCTCAAAGCCTGGGAGCCGATGCGTAATGAATTGTTTTATTCAGAGCTGGGTTGGCAAAAAAGAGTCGAACAAATAGCTACCTTACATCGTCATGAAATGGCATTTTATTTTGTGATTGAAGACCGAAGCACTGACGATATTATTGGCGTGATTAACTACAGTAATTTAGTGAAATTTCCTTTTCATGCGTGTCATGTTGGCTACTCCCTTGATCAAGACTACCAAGGGCGAGCTATTATGCGTCGGGCATTAAAAGAGACGGTGAACTGGATGTTCGAAGTAAAAGGTTTTCATCGCATTATGGCCGCCTACATGCCACATAACAAAAGAAGTGCCAGCGTACTACACTCCGTCGGTTTCGAAAAAGAAGGGCTAGCAAAAGCGTACTTATTAATTGATGGAAAGTGGCAAGATCATGTTCTAACGTCATTGATTAATCAGCAGTGGACTGCGCCAGTTACGTGGTCAGCGCCTTAAAAATAAGTAATAAAAAAGGCAACGCGAACGTTGCCTTTTAGTGCGTTTTTGTACGAGATAAATAGATTACTCGACAGTTAGAATACGCATATTGTTAGTTGAACCAATGGTATCCATCACATCACCTTGAGTGATGATCACAAGATCGCCCACTTTAACAAATCCAGCATCACGAAGTACATCTAACGCATGTTTTGCCGCTTCTAAACCAGCATCGCTATCACGATTGAAAAATACAGGTGTTACGCCACGGTATAATGAAGCTTGGTTTAAGGTATTTTCGTTACGAGATAGTGCGAAAATGGGTAAACCGGAGGTAATGCGCGACATCATCAACGGTGTACGACCCGATTCAGTCATTGCAACCATCGCTTTTACGCCTTCCATGTGGTTTGCAGCATACATGGTTGACATTGCAATCGTTTCTTCAGGCGATGAGAAGAATCGATCTAAACGGTGGTTAGACACGTTAATACTTGGCTCTTTTTCTGCGCCTAAACAAACACTTGCCATTGCTTTTACAGTTTCTTCAGGAAATTGTCCCGCAGCCGTTTCCGCGGAAAGCATGACGGCATCGGTACCATCAAGTACAGCGTTAGCAACATCCATAACTTCTGCACGTGTTGGCATTGGGCTAGTGATCATGGATTCCATCATTTGTGTTGCTGTAATCACCGTACGGTTTAAGCTACGAGCACGGCGAATCAGTTTCTTTTGCACACCAACAAGTTCAGGATCGCCGATTTCAACACCAAGATCACCACGAGCAACCATAACAACGTCAGATGCAAGGATGATATCGTCCATTGCTTCGGTTGTTGCTACCGCTTCAGCACGTTCAACTTTAGCGACTAATTTTGCATTTAGGCCTGCTTCAGTGGCTAATCGGCGCGCATATTTCATGTCTTCGCCATTACGTGGGAATGATACGGCAAGATAATCAACGCCCATTGCCGCAGCTGTTAAAATGTCGGCTTTATCTTTATCTGTTAGGGCTTCTGCTGAAAGGCCGCCGCCTTTTTTGTTAATGCCTTTGTTATTTGATAATGGGCCGGCGACTGTCACTTCAGTGTGTACTTTATTACCTTCAACAGCTGTTACTTTTAATTGTACACGGCCATCATCTAATAGCAGGATGTCACCTGTTGTCACATCTTTAGGTAATTCTTTGTAGTCGAGACCGACAGCAAACTGATCGCCTTCGCCTTTAGGTAGATCACTATCAAGGGTAAATTTATCACCAATAGCAAGCTGGATTTTATCTTCTTTAAACGTAGATACGCGAATTTTAGGGCCTTGTAAATCACCTAGAATTGCTACGTTTTTACCAAGCTTAGCTGCAATTTCACGTACTTGCTTAGTGCGTTGGATATGATCTTCTGGGCTGCCGTGAGAGAAATTCATACGTACAACATTGGCACCTGCCGCGATGATTTTTTCAAGGTTATTATCACGATCAGTTGCAGGACCTAAAGTGGTTACAATTTTTGTACGTCTTAGGCGTTCAGTCATGTGAAACTCCAATTTATAGAAACGAGCTTTATTGAGCACTTGGTTTGAGAGTGATGATTACCAAGTCGGCAATAAAACATGAGATAGTTTTGATACCATATCTCGCAGATTTTGCTTAATGATGTATATCAAAAGACAATGAACTGTCACTTTTGTTATTCATTTTTGTTGTAACAAAAAATATGTAATGAAAACGTTGCGAATAAAAAAGCGAAGCTAAGGCTTCGCTTTTAAAGTGTTACAGCGTTGAACTGTCTTTAGAAAAGCGGGAGTCTTTAAGCGATTCTTTTACGCGCTTTAAGTTATCTCTAAACCCTGCACCACGACGAAGAGTAAACCCTGTTGCTAACACATCAATAACGGTCATTTGTACAACACGGCTCGCCATTGGCATGTAAATATCAGTGTCTTCTGGTACGTCTAGGCAAATAGATAAGGAGCATTCACGTTCTAACGGTGAATCTTTTGCCGTAATACCAATAACCGTTGCTCCATTAGCACGCGCCATTTGTGCAATTTCAACCAAACTTTTAGTGCGACCTGTGTGAGATATAACCACGACGACATCGCCATCAGAGCAGTTAATCACGCTCATGCGTTGCATCACAATATCATCAAAACAGACAATAGGAATGTTGAAACGGAAAAACTTATTTTGCGCATCGTGAGCGACGGATGCAGAAGCGCCTAAACCAAAGAAAGAGATTTTTTTTGCTTGTGTTAACAGATCGACAGCGCGGTTAATCTGCATCGTATCGAGACTATTTTTTGCGACATCTAAACACGCCATTGTTGATTCGAAAATTTTAGCGGTATAGGCATCTGGCCCATCCGTTTCTTCAACATTACGATTTACATAAGGCGTACCATTCGCAAGGCTTTGCGCTAAATGTAATTTAAAGTCAGGGAATCCTTTAGTATCTAAGCGACGGCAAAAGCGGTTAACGGTCGGTTCACTAACATCCGCCATTTTGGCAAGTGTTGCGATACTTGAGTGGATAGCTGTTTGTGGGGAGGCAATAATAACTTCGGCGACTTTACGCTCTGATTTACTGAAGTGTTCTAAGTTATTTTGTATTTTTTCTATGGTGTTCATAGCTAATAATGCACTTCGTTATTGAATTTCATTTGTAGCAAACTTGTCATCAAGATGCTTGTTTAATGAAACTATACTACTTAATTTTGACTATCTCCTAGCTAATCAGCGCTTTTTTAAGGCTAATTTTATTAGTTTTTGACAGGGATCGACTTTTGGCTTTCAGTTTTGAAACTCTATTCGATGAATAATTACAAAAAAAGAGCGGATACAGAAACTTTGTGTGTATTCCTTTCATATTTAAGGCGTTATTTTACAAAGTGAAAAATTATACTGATGTAATTTGTTATCATTTTTAATTAGAAACTTAAAGCTTCAAGCCATTGGTGTTATTTTTCTTATATGGATTTGATGTAATTTGAGGCTGAAAAATGAATATTGCTATATGCGGTTGTGGTTGGCTTGGTTTGCCCTTAGCAAAGGCATTATATAAAAAAGGCCATAACGTTTACGGTACAAAAAGAAATGAGAGAGAGGCGAATGCTTTAAGTGCATATGGCATACATGGGGTGCCAATGCAGTTACCATTAACAGAAGATGTTCAAGTATCATCTTTAGCAACGATGTTAGCAAGTGATGTGATGGTGATTAATATTGCTGCCGGTCGCAATAGTATTGATAAAGAGCAGCATTATCAGAATGTGTTATCCCTTTCTAACGCGGCTTATCAATCAGGATGTCAGCGCATTATATTTATTAGTACAACGTCAGTTTATGATGGACGTAAAGGCCGTGTGGCTGAAGACGATGATGTGATGCCATTAACCGATTCTGCTTTGACACATGTGAAGATTGAAAATAGTTTGCGTACTCAATGGGGTGATCAATTAACGATAGTGCGGTTATCGGGGCTGATTGGTGAAGACCGTCATCCCGTCAAATTTTTAGCGGGTAGAAACGCTTTAAAAGGAGGCAGTAATCCCGTTAATCTTATTCACCTAGAAGACTGTGTTGCAGCGATAGTAAGGTTGGTTGGTATCAAAGATAGTATGCCTGTCTTACATTTAGCGTCTGATTTTCACCCTACACGTAGTAAGTATTATACTCAGATGGCGAAGCAATTATCATTGCCATTGCCGGAGTTTTTACCTGATGATGAAAGTAGTACTGCAAAAGTGATTGATGCTGCGAAGACATTAACGAATCTAGGTTATGTTCTTAAACATAGAGATTTGATGCTGTCTAAATAGATAAAAAAAACGCTGAACAACAGTTCAGCGTAAAAATATGCAATTAAAGGATAATTGCAGTGGCAATAAGGAGTATTGGAAGAAGTTCGACGGCCAGTTAAACAATTCTCACCAATATTATGGATTCTATATATTCAGACTTTGAATTTTAGGTTTGGTTCAAAACTTTTTAAAAAAAATAGTTTTCAGGCAAAAAAACACACAACAATACCGTTTTGAGTACTTAAGTCATCTGAATAGATAAAAAAAATCCCATTAAAAATGTTTTAATGGGATAAAAAGTTCCGTAAATTTTACAAAAAGTTCAGCAGTAGTGGACATCTAACATAAATAAAAAACTTTAAAATACTGATTCAAAACCAAAGGCATAGTAGGTTTTATTATGAATCATACTAGTAAGACTAACGAAATTAAGGTTAGTTCAATAAAAGTGAAAAAAAAGTCATCTTTTTTTATGGTGGCCGTCAAAGACCTTTTTTACAAAAAAAAGCCCACAAAAATAGTGGGCAAACTAAAAATTACAATTAGGAGTTAAAGCAGTAGTGGCATTTACAATGATAAAAATTGTTGAAACATGTTTGTTTTGCGAAATCTTTTATCAATCTGAATACATTATTTAAGACTCAGGATTTTAAAAAAGGTTCCTAAGTTTTCGAATATTTTTAGTATTAAAATATCGAGATTACTTAATGTATTGATTTTTAAATAATATCCACACTGCTTTGTTCTGTTTAGGCCGTCACTTTTGTGTTTAGCATTTCATTGTCTTCTTTTTTGACAGATGCCACAGCTTTGACTGCTGGATTCTTTGTTAGCAGCGAAAACACAAATGCAATTCCCATGATAATTGCCGAGTAGAAATAAGCGAGGTTGTAATTACCTGTGGTATCAACAGCAACTGCGGCGATAACGGGGCCAATGAAACCACTGACACCCCATGCTGTGTATACGACACCATAGTTTGTACCGTAGTTTTTCAAACCATAGAAACCTGCTGTTAGTGATGGAAATACTGCCGGTAAGGTTCCATAACACAAGCCCGCTGTTGCCATACCGATGATAAGACTAATATGGCTTGTGTAATGAGGGAACAACATCATATTGGCAATAGATAACATAAATGATAACGATAATGTTTTAAGACCACCAATTTTGTCGCATAGCACGCCAGCAAGCACACGGCCTGATGTATTAAATAAAGCTAGAATAACAACAAGGTGAGCGGCATCCGTCATACCTGCTTGTGCTGAAGCGATAGAGGTAATATTACCAATGATCATTAAACCTGTTGATGATGCACAAAGGTACATAACCCAAATACTATAAAACTGCGTCGTTTTGAGCATAGCAGTCCAACACATTTCTTTTTGTGGCACCGCTACTTTCTTATCCGTCTGTTTAGATGAAGCGATAGGTACGTAATGAGAAGGTGGATTGGTAATGGTAAATGCTAATGGTGTTGCAATACATAAAAGAGCAATACCTAAAATAATAAAACTATAGCTAATACCGTAACTTCCAATTAATGATGTAATTAATGGAGCAAGATAAACACCAGCAAGGCCAAAGCCCGCAGCGATAAGGCCATTTACAAGCCCGCGTTTTGAAGGATGGAACCATTTCATTGCTGCAGGGCTTAAACAAGCATAACCAAAACCAATACCGCCACCGGCAAGAATACCAAAGGTAAAAATAAGTTGAGTCGGGTTTGTGATGTAACCGGATGCAATTAAACCTAAACCAGAACAAATCGTGCCTGCGATTAATACACGCTTAGGGCCAAATTTATCTTGTAAAATACCCGCTAAAAGAAGAGTTATAGAGAAAGTAATAATAGCGACAGTATAAGGAAGAGATGCTTCTGAGTTTGTCCATCCTAAATCAACAACTAGCGCTTTTTTAAATACACTCCAAGTAAATAGAATACCAATACATAAATTAATACAAAAACCAGCAATAAGAATTTGCTTTGCTCTATCAAACATGAATTTCTCTCAAATGATATTTATATGGTGAAAAACCAAATAAATAGATCGTAGTAATATATATCTTTATTAAATATTACCCGTTAATACTGTGTGGGAATTCTAGCGATAAAAATAATGATGGCAAGTTAAAATGTAACTAAATATTAAATAAATTAAGGTGTTGTTTTAAAACGATTTTTTTGTTTCATTTTCGGCGAAATAAAAGCGAGTAAACCTCTATTTGTATTATGTATTACAAATTGGGTGTTGGTTTATTTTAATCGTTAAACAAAATCTATAACCATTCTTAATTATAATTAACAGAACTAAAAATAAAGATAATTAGATATCCTGTTATGTTTTAATTTAATTGATTAATTACTTTTAGTGATAGTTATTTATATAAGTAGCTAAAGTAATTGTTATTATTATTCGTATCGTGGAGTTGTATGTAAAAGTGAGTCGTTTCGTCGCTTTTATAAATGATATGTGTCTAGATATTAATAGGTGAGTTTAAAAAATAAGAGGGCAACTTAGCAAAAGTCAGCAAGGAAATAAAACCTACTCCAATAACAGGAGTAGGCTATGAAGGAAAATCTTCAACAAAAAAGTAGTGGCATGTAGTCAGACTCAATCGATGTGTTTAAGTTCCGCGAATATATGCTTTTTTCGATTCTATTTTATTAATTATTAACCTTGGTTATGGTAGTTTGTTTTAACTTGTTGATATTTAATGTCTAATTTTTACTTTATCTGTCTTTAAGAGCTATTGAAATTTCACCTCTCAAAATGAGATAGCAAACTTGTTAAAAGTGTTAACGAGTTGTAGTATTTAAACATGTGTTTAATACGGGTGAATGAAAATGGCTGGAAAAGGTGAAACTAAAAGTCGCATTCTAGATGCCGCTGAGCTGTTATTTGCCGAGCATGGTTTTAACGAAACGTCGCTGCGGACCATAACAAGTAAAGCTGGAGTCAATCTTGCTTCTGTTAATTACCATTATGGTGATAAGAAAACATTGGTACGTGCAGTACTCAGCCGTTACCTTGATATTTTTATGCCAGCGTTGCAAAGTGAATTAGAAAGACTCTTAACCCGTGATGATTTTACGATGGAAGATGTCTTTCACTGTACTAAGTCACCGTTAGTTAGCCTTAATGATTGTCGAACTAATGGTGCGACGGTTTTTATGTCATTACTAGGGCGAGGTTATACTGACGTACAGGGACATTTACGGTGGTTTATTGTTACCCGTTACGACAAAGTCCTCTCTCTTTTTGTCACTGCCGTATGCCGTGCTAATCCATCCTTAGATCCAGAAACTCTTTTCTGGCGCTTACATTTCACATTAGGTGCATCAGTATTCACGATGGCATCAAGCGCTGCTTTATGTGAAATAGCAGAAAACGATTTTTCGAATCATGTGAAAACTGAAGATTTAATTGATCGTCTTGTTCCTTATCTCGCAGCAGGGGTTGGGGCGCCAATAGAAACGAATATTTCTCTGGTTAAGCAAGTCTAAAACTAAATAACGAATGTATACCTACGTAGTCATTATAAAAATAATCGAAGCAAAAGGATCTGAACTATGAGCACTTTATCTGTAATGCGAAAACGATATCTCAGCGATCCCGCCTTTAAGGTGTTTAAAAAAGTGTTGCCACCGTTATCTGAAACAGAACGCGAGGCAATGGAAGCGGGAAGTGTATGGTGGGACGGTGAGTTATTTAGTGGGCAACCTAATTGGAATACCTTATTAACCTACCCTAAGCCAAAACTTACTGATGAAGAGCAAGTGTTTATCGACACTAAGCTAGAAACCTTATTGGCCATGATAAACGATTATCAGATTGTTCAAGAAGATAAAGATTTATCGCCAGAGGTGTGGCAGTACTTACGTGATGAAAAGTTTTTCTCGTTAATTATTGGTAAAGAATACGGCGGCCTTAATTTTTCAGCGCATGCGAATTCAACCATAGTTGCCAAAATTGCAACTCGGAGTTTGAGTGCTGCGGTATGCGTCATGGTTCCTAATTCCCTAGGGCCGGGTGAATTATTGACTCATTACGGAACTGAAGAGCAGAAGAATTATTGGTTACCCCGTTTAGCTAACGGGAAAGATATTCCATGTTTTGCATTAACAGGGCCAGAAGCTGGCTCAGATGCCGGTAGTATTCCTGATGAAGGTATTGTTTGTTATGGCGAGCATGAAGGTGAACAAGTATTAGGTTTACGCCTAACATGGAACAAGCGTTATATTACCTTGGCACCCGTTGCAACAGTATTAGGTCTGGCTTTCAAAATGAAAGATCCTGATGGTCTGCTTGGTGATAAAAAAGAATTAGGGATCACCTGTGCATTAATTCCCGCCGATCATCCTGGTGTTGAAATTGGTGAACGCCATGACCCATTAAATATGGCTTTTATGAATGGACCTACACGTGGTAATGATGTGTTCATTCCAATGGATTGGCTAATAGGTGGTCAAGAATATGCAGGAAAAGGTTGGCGCATGCTGGTGGAGTGTTTATCAGCAGGTCGTGGTATTTCCCTTCCAGCATTAGGGGCTGCCTTTGGCCATTTAACATCGAAAACGACAGGCGCATATTCCGTTGTTCGTAAGCAATTTGGTACTTCAATTGGTAATTTTGAAGGTGTTGCACAAGCTTTAGGTCGAATTGGTGGTTATACCTATATGCTAGAAGCGGCTCGTACCTTAACCACGACGTCATTAGATATGGGGCAAACCCCTGGGATAGTTACAGCGATTGCCAAATACCATATGACTGAAATGGGCCGAACGATCCTCAATGATTCAATGGATGTGCATGCTGGTCGTGCTATTCAGCTTGGTCCAATGAACTATTTAGGCCATCACTACTTTGGTATGCCAGTTGCAATCACAGTTGAAGGCGCGAATATTCTAACTCGAAACCTAATGATTTTTGGTCAAGGTGCAACACGTTGTCACCCTTATGTACTGAGTGAAATGGAAGCCGCTGCCAATCCAGATGAACAGCAAGGTGAAAAAGACTTCGATAAGTTGCTATCAAAACATATAGGCTTTGCTATTGGTAATGTCAGCAAATCATTACTGAATGCATTTTCTGGATCTCGTTTTAATCGAGTACCAGTGAGTGGTGAAACTGCACCTTATTATCGTCATTTAGCAAGAATGTCTAAGGCATTGGCGGTGAGTGCGGATTTTGCGATGTTAAGCCTTGGTGGTGAGTTAAAACGTCGTGAATTAGTCTCTGCACGTTTAGGCGATGTTTTAAGTCATCTTTATTTAGCCTCGGCAGTATTAAAACGCTATGAAGACGAAGGACGTCAACAGCAAGATTTATCAATGGTGAAATATGGCGTAGAACATTGTTTACATCAGTGTGGTATTGCTTTTAATGATGTGTTTAATAACTTCCCTCGTAAAGGAGTTGGACGTCTATTACGTACCATTAATTTCCCGTTAGGTATTCATTACCATGCACCATCAGATGTGATCGCTATCGATATTGCAGAAGCATTAATGACTCCTGGTGTACATCGTGAGCGATTAACACACCTTTGCTATGTTGGTAATAAAGAGGATGATCCTGTTGCGATTATGGAACGTGCTTTTTTAGCTATGCACGAGATCAAACCTTTAGAGCGTAAACTGATGAAAGCAACACGTAGAGGTGAGATCCCGCGCAAAGCTTCATTAACAAATAAATTACAAGTTGCATTAGATGTGGGAATAATCACAGAAGCAGAGAAGAAAAAAATAGAAAATGCTGAACAGCTAAGACAAAAAGCGGTTCAAGTTGATCATTTTTGTGCAGACCATTTTAAAAAAGCTCGCATACTACCAGGAAAAGCAGCTTAGGTAGCTTAGTTAGTGATATATAAACCTGGAATCTCCCATGTGCCACGCTTAGCGTGGCACTTTTTTTGACCAGAAATATCTGTAACACCTCCAACCACTACGGTTTTTATCATTTTCTGTCATAAATTTAATGCGATTTTGACGCTAACCTTTTATCCTATCAACAACTATGTAAGGGAAGTTGAAGATGATCATCAAACCTAAAACTCGTGGATTTATTTGTACAACAACGCACCCAGTGGGTTGTGAAGAGAACGTAAAAGAGCAAATTGCTTACACAAAAGCACAAGGTCCCATTGCGAACGCACCTAAGCGTGTGCTAGTCGTTGGTTCATCAAGTGGTTATGGCCTATCGTCTCGTATTGCTGCGGCATTCGGTGGTGGTGCTGCAACTATTGGTGTGTTCTTTGAAAAACCAGGTACAGAGAAAAAACCAGGTACTGCAGGTTGGTATAACTCAGCAGCATTTGACAAGTTTGCGAAAGAAGAAGGTCTTTATTCAAAAAGCTTGAATGGTGATGCTTTCTCTAACGAAGCAAAACAAAAAACCATTGATTTGATCAAAGAAGATCTTGGTCAGGTTGATATGGTGATTTACTCACTTGCATCACCTGTACGTAAATTACCTGAAACAGGTGAAGTTATTCGCTCATGCTTAAAACCAATGGGTGAGACGTACACAGCAACAGCAGTAGATACCAATAAAGATGTATTAATCGAAGCAAGTATTGAGCCAGCTACAGAGCAAGAAGTTGCAGATACTGTAACGGTAATGGGCGGCCAAGATTGGGAACTTTGGATTGATGCTCTATCTGATGCAGGTGTTTTAGCCGATGGTTGTAAGACGGTTGCTTATAGCTACATTGGTACTGAAATTACTTGGCCAATCTATTGGCACGGTGCGCTAGGTCAAGCGAAGATGGATCTTGATCGTGCAGCAAAAGAGCTAAACGAGAAGCTAGCGAAAACTGGCGGTTCTGCAAATGTTGCTGTGCTTAAGAGTGTGGTCACGCAAGCTAGCGCAGCAATTCCTGTTATGCCACTTTATATTGCGATGGTATTTAAGAAGATGCGTGAAGAAGGTGTACACGAAGGTTGTATGCAGCAGATTTTACGTATGTTCAATCAACGCTTATTTAAAGCAGATGGCATGGCACCTGAAGTTGATGGCGAAAACCGTCTACGTCTAGATGATTGGGAACTTCGCGAAGATATCCAGAAACATTGTCGTGATTTATGGCCAAACGTAACCAATGAAAACTTATTTGATGTCGCTGACTATCAGCAATATAAAGATGAGTTTTTAAAGCTATTTGGTTTTGGTATTGACACTGTTGATTATGATGCAGATGTGAATCCGGTTGTTGAATTTGATGTGAAAGACATCTAATTCACAACAAAATAAAAAAACCGCCGAAAGGCGGTTTTTTTATTATATTGTTTTGATTCATCAAGTTAGTCTATTTGTTATTTTTTTTGTTTATGAATCCAACCACATTGGTTGCAGAGATAAATTCTTCTAATGTAAAACTTATGCCATAGTTTTCGCTTTATTCTTCCCACATCAAAACTAGCACATTTTTCGCACTGCATTTATTAACTCTCCTAGCTATTAATAAATTACTAGTGATAGTTTTAAATATTATAAAATTAATGTCTACCAATGACTGTCAAATTTTTGGCGTTTCAGCAATGTACATTCAATTATTCGGTTTACCATAAATTTCTAATATTTATCAGTCATTAAGTTTTGGCAGTGTAATAATAAATGCAGCCCCTTCTAATGGCGAATCTTCAACATAGATCGTTCCTTGATAGCTATCGATAATTTCATTACATACCGATAAACCAATACCTTGGCCTGGGTTTAGCTGATCTGAACGTACCCCTCGTTGAAATATCGCTTCTCTCATATCAAGCTTTACACCTGGACCGTCATCTTCAATCTTAATGGTAAAGTGAGTGTTGGTTTCTATCACAGTAATATGCACTTGGCTGATACAAAAACGGAATGAGTTCTCAAGCATATTGCCAAATAATTCCATTAAATCATCTTTATTTAGCGGCAACATAATATCTTCATTGAAGTGATAATGCAGTTTAGCTTGTTTATCCGCATAAATTTTGCCAAGCATTAAGCTAAGGCTATTCACAACCGGCATTAATTGAGAATTACTTTTTTGTAGCCCTTGTTGACCTACCATTGCCCGTTTTAACTGATATTGGACAAGATCATCCATTTGGCTGATTTGCTCCATAATACGTTGATTTAGCTCGTGGCGCTCTAACGTTTTATCATCCAATAATGCATTTGTTGCCGCTAAACGGGTTTTTAAACTATGAGCAAGATCATCCATCGCATGGCGGTAACGTCCTTTTTGATCACTACTTATACGGTTTAATCGGTTAACTGCTTTAGTGACTTCTTGCAGCTCCATTGGGTAATCATTATCGAGTTTTTCTCGTTTCGCTTCCGCCATTTGATCGAGTTGAGAGGCTAACTTGCGTAACGGCTGAAATCCCCAGTGAAAGGCGGCAATGAGAAATGCAACAGCAATAAGTACAAAAAGACCGAGATAAAATGCGGTACGTTGATGGAGTTTTTCTAATGATTTTTCATAATCATTTGCTGAACGTAATACAACGAGTTGATAAATGTTGCCATTTTCTTTATCTCGACTGAGGTTATAAGCGATATAGCCTTTGTTATCACCCATTTTTATAAGGGTAGGCGTCGGTATATTTTCAGGCAAATAACGACAAACATTTTTTAAATTCGCTTTATTGGCTTCATGAGATAACCATGTGGTGTTATCAGCTTGATCACACACGACGGCAATATAATCGGTGTCTGATGGGTCAAGAGAGTCAATCCACTTATCAACATCTTTGATTAAGCCAGCACGATTAAGTTGAGCAACAACCATTGGCATTTGAGCGACAAGCTCTGAAGAGTATGAAGCCATATAGCTTTGAGAATAAAGCTTATTAATCACACCTGCTAAGGCCGATGTGACTAAAGCAATAATAGCGACAGAGGTGATTAAAACTCGACGTCTTAAACGCGGCTGTATAAGTTTATTCATTGGGCATTAAGTTCAAAAATATACCCTTGACCACGAATGGTTGATATTGGGTTATCTTGACCTGTTTTAGTGAATTTTTTACGTAAACGACTAATCATAACTTCGATTGTATTTGGATCACCTTCTTGATCTTCATATAACACATCGAGTAGGCGTTGTTTTGATACAACCTGACGGCTATGGCGCATGAGATATTCAAGTAAGTCATATTCAAAAGCGGTTAACTCTAATAATGTTTCATGAACATAAACTTGTTTCGCGAGGAGATCTACACGGATATCACCTGCGGTCATTTCCGGCTTTACAAAACCAGCGCTTCGGCGAACGAGTGCACTTAAGCGAGCAACCATTTCTTCTTTTTGGAATGGCTTAACGAGGTAGTCATCAGCACCAGCTTCAAGGCCTGTTACTTTGTCTTGCCAATTTGAACGCGCAGTAAGAATAAGAATGGGAAGACGAAGCCCCTTTTTTCGCATGTCTTTAATTAAACTAATCCCATCGCGGTCGGGTAAACCAATATCAACAATCGCAATATCATTGGGGTAGTTTTCAGCAAAGAATAAACCTTCTTCTGCCGTATTTGCACACTGAACTTGGTTGCCTAATTCACTGAGTTGAGATTTTAAGTGATGGCTAAGGATTGCATCGTCTTCGACAATAAGAATTCGCATAAATTAAAGCACCCAAGGTTGCTGATTATAGTTATAAATATCTATGGTACGAAATATTGCAATTATCCGCATTATTTATCATTGCCATAAACTTAATATTTGAGCGTTATAGCAGAATGGGTATTTATAAGTCAGATTGCTATGTGTGCTATTAACTAAATAAAATGTTTGATTAATAACAAATTAACGCTACAGGTCTTAGTGTAGGTATCTTGACTGAATAGGGGCTGACTCATAAGAGAACTCATTAGCCAGCCCTTATTAGAAAGAGCAGCATTCAAGCCAATAATTACTTTAGAATAATAATTAACGTACCTGCAATAGTGAGCAATACGTTGGCGATAGCATAAGTACCTGCATAACCTAAAGCAGGAATAGTACTACGCGCATGAGCGTTGATCATATCCATAGCTGGGGCACAAGTACGCGCGCCTATGATGGCACCAAAAAGTAGTGCACGGTTCATTTTCAGTACATAAGCACCGAATAGATAGGCTAATACGACAGGGATCACACTCACCATTAAACTGGTGACAAAAACAGTTAAACCGATATGAGCAATGGATTCAAAAAGGTTAGAACCTGCACTTAAGCCGATACCAACCATAAAGACCATTAAGCCTAAATCTTTTGCCATATTTAACGCCCCTTGAGGGACATAACCAAAAGTTGGGTGGTTTGCACGTAAAAATCCAAGTGTAATACCTGCAATTAAAAGGCCTGCAGCACTACCTAAACCAAACGCAATATGACCAAATTTCATGGTAATTAAACCAAGCAGTAAACCTATGATGAAGAAACAACAAAAAGCTAATAAATCTGCAATCTGGCTGTGGATTGAAATAAAGCCAATACGTTCAGCTAAACCATGAACACGACTTTTCTCGCCACTAACTTGCAGAATATCACCTTTGTTTAACAGAATGTTGTGATCCATCGGCATTTCGATTTGAGCACGAACCACACGGTTTAAAAAACAGCCGTACTCTGACAGGTTCAATTCAGATAAACGTTTACCGGCAATACCATCGTTCTTTACCACGATTTCTTCTTCAATGATGCGAAGATCTAATAAATCACGATCAAACACTTCTTTACCATTACGGAAACTAGGATCAAGACGAGCGTGGCTGTCGGGGTAACCCACTAGCGCAATTTCATCACCTTCTTGTAAAATTGCATCACCATCAGGGTTAGCTAAAATACCATTACGACGAACGCGTTCGATATAGCATCCTGTTTGGCGGTAGATACCTAACTCACGAAGGTTACGACCATCAATCCAATTAATCAGTTCAGGTCCAACACGGTATGCGCGAATAATGGGTAAATATACTTTTCGCTGTGCCACTTCACCAATACCACGTTCACGTGCGATCTGTTGTGATGATTCAGCTAGATTTTGTTTTTGTAGTGTAGGCATGAGCTTCGCGAGGAATATCAAGCTCACTAGACCTACTAAATAGGACATCGCATAACCAACACTTAAACTTTCTGTAAGCTGTTTAATCATTGTTGGATCGGTAATACCTGAAAGCCCAGTATTTAATGCGTCTTTAGCGCCCACTAATACTGGGGTTGCAGTTAATGACCCCGCCATTAAACCTGTCGCAAGGCCAATATCCATATGTAGATAATGCGCCATTGTCATGGTTATCGCGATGGAGGAAAGCAAAACGACGAGCGCAAGTAAAAGGTAGTGCTTACCGTCTCGAAAAAAGATGCCGAAAAAGTTTGGACCCGCTTCTATACCCACACAAAAAATAAACAGCATAAAGCCAATATTTAAAGCGTCAGTATCGAAAGTAAAACCAGCATTACCAAACAGCAGTGCTGTGACTAAAACGCCAATAGAATTACCTAAGCTCATCTTACCAAAGCGTATTTTGCCAATACTTAAACCTACGGCAAGAACAACAAAAAGTAATAGAATATCATTATGGTGTAGAAGTGCTGCTACATCAATGTTCACAACAGAATTTCCGACAATAGTGGAGAAGTAAGAGTTATCAAATTCTAGCTGATTTTTGCAGACTGTTATAGCGTATATTCTAAAAAAATGTTGAAAGTTAGTATTAATAACTTCTGAGTGTGTATTCTTTATCTGAAGGGATAAAAGCGGAAATATAACGGATTACTGTACGTTAAAAATACTGTTCATTTACGTTGTCAGTTAGTAAAAAATAGAGATAAAAAAAGGCCGAACAATATCGACCTTTCATAAACTGAATTCTTTTCTTATTGGAACAGTAGATTATGTTCTTTAGAGTAAGCTTCAAATTCAGTACAGCCACCAATGTGCTCTTGATCAACAAAGATCTGTGGTACTGTTTCAACGGGTTTACCTACCGTTTTTTCCAGATCCGCTTTACTGATGCCTTCCGCATGAATATCAACGTAACGGAAGTTAAAGTCGTCGCGCTCTGCTTTAATTTTTTCTGCTAATTCCTTAGCACGTACACAGAATGGACAACCTGGGCGACCAAAAATAACTACGAACATAAAATCTCTCCTGCAAAATTATGTTGTTACTATAACGTGTGTTTATTGATAGAGAAAGGGGGATTTGCCTGTTAGAGCAATAGAGAAAATCGATGGTGGGTTATATATCAAGAAGTGATGACGGCAAAGAATAAAGCCAAGCACGAGGCTTGGCTTGTATTACCGATTAGATTAACTTAGAAGTCGTAACGAATACCCACTTGTAATTCGTTATCTTCACCTTCAATTCGGTTAAATAGGTAACCTGCATAAGTACGTAGGTTTTTATTGAACTTATAGACGCCATCTAACGCAAAGTAATTTACATTGTCAGTTTTTACGCCGCCGTCTTTAGATTGCTTAAAGTTGTATGCTGCTTGAGCAATAAATTTACCCATTTTAACAGCCGTTGCTAATTCATAGCCAGTTAGATCGGTATTACCGTTTTTACCACTCGCATAAGTACCAGCTGCGTAAAAATTATTGAATTCGTAGCTTGCTGCTAAGTTGTATTGGTTAGCATCAACGTCAACACCGTCATGACCACGTACATAACCCGCACCTAAAGCTAAGCCGAATGGGAAGGCATATTGTGCTGCAATACCATAACTGTCTGAATCTTTTAATGCATTATTGTTTTCAGCAATGTAGTTAGCTGAAACTGTGAAGTTATTGAATTCACCAGCGTATAAAAAGTTATTTTCACGCTTATCTTTGTTACCATCAACAAGATCAACACCGTCACCACCGAAAGTAGCAAGAATATCTGTGTAATCTGTCAGCATAACCTGTGCTGAATCTTGCTTACCATAAGAGAAAGCACCTGCCTGAGTATCAAATCCAGCATATACGTAACGACTCTTAACAGTAGAGTCACTACTATCAGAGATTTCAGCTTCATATTTACCAAAAGCAATAACTTGATCAGAAATCTTTGCTTTACCTTTTAGATTAATACGGGCACGGCTCTTATCTTTAAAAGCATTACCAGTGCCATCTGCACCTTTATTTGCATCAGATAGGTTAAAACGCGCTTCAGCACGACCACCAATACTAAGTGATTTATCATCATCTTGATAAACAGTTGCAGCGTTTACTGTTCCTGCTGTTAATGACGCTAAAATTGCCGATGCCAATGCTACTTTTTTCATTTTCTAATCCCCTAGAAAGAATGTTATTTGGGCTTCATTGCCTCTTGAATGAGAGCAGATTAGTGCATGAATGTTAAAGTTATGTGTAAGTAAAAAGTTACTTTTATTACATATATCAATGAATTGAGTAGGTGTTTTATGTGAACTGCTACGTATTTTGTTAAAGGTAATATTTAGTAAAAGAGAGGGGAGACTCATCACTATTAAATAAGTTAACAATATGATCATCATGATGTTGAATATAAGCATTGTTTAATAATGCGATTTATATCGCTTTTAAGCATAAATCGTGATGAAAGTGCCATTTAGTCATCTATTTCTAGTTAAATATGATCATTCGTATGACAAATAGATGATGTTTGGCATTGGAAAATTATATGGCGCTTGTTTTGTTGAATTATATGGAATGAAATTTTTAATTTTTTATCTTTATTTAATTCAATTAAATCAATATCTTGAATTTACATAAGGTATTATTATTCCATTATGGAATATAGTTATTCATAAATTCATATTCTCTAACAAAATTCATTAGATGTTATTATTAAAATTCTTTACAAAATAGAATGTTTTCGCACTTTTTCTCACTTTATTGCCTTTTTCCGTGGTTAACCATTGATCTGGATCGCACCATCAATTAGAATTCGCGGCGCATTTAGCATGCATCTATATTTTAAAATTTATCACTTTTGTTGAATTACTCCTGCAGGGGAAATACATGTCTACGAAATTAGCGAACCCAGCGC
Source organism: Photobacterium sp. GB-50 (assembly GCF_003026755.1). Classification (NCBI taxonomy): domain Bacteria; kingdom Pseudomonadati; phylum Pseudomonadota; class Gammaproteobacteria; order Vibrionales; family Vibrionaceae; genus Photobacterium; species Photobacterium sp. GB-50. The sequence continues at coordinate 124,084 of NZ_PYNX01000001.1, read as the reverse complement.
CTTTAGGCTTAATGGGTTTTGGTATGACTACCGTTCTTTTAAACATTCATAATGCTGGGTTTTTTCCATTGGATTCAATGATCCTAGCGATGGGTATTTTCTATGGTGGTCTAGGTCAAATTCTTGTAGGCATGATGTGCTTTAAGCGTGGTGATACGTTTGGAACAACAGCGTTTACTTCTTATGGCTTATTTTGGTTAACGCTAGTCGGTCTTATTGCATTACCGAAGATGGGGTTTGCAGCAAGCCCTGCACCGTTCATGGCTTGGTACCTAACACTTTGGGGCCTATTTACTGCATTTATGTTTATCGGTTCTTTACGTTACCCTCGTGCTAAACAAGTAGTATTTGGTTCTCTAACTATTTTATTCTTCTTATTAGCGGCTCGTGATTTTACGGGGAATACGACAATTGGTTTCATCGCGGGTATAGAAGGTATTTTCTGTGGTCTAAGTGCAATTTACTTTGCAATGGCTCAGGTATTAAATGCTGAATACGGTCGTACAATCTTACCTGTTGGTGAGCTGAAGACTGAGCAAGTAAGCCTAAAAGCTGCTGCTTAATTTTGCGAAGTATTGAGACAAAAAAACCTCGTTAATTAACGAGGTTTTTTTATATCTGAAATCTATGAAAATAACGTTATCACATGGGAGAAAAATAATAGTTAGATGCAAGATTCAGTAATTTGAATGTTAGGTTTAAAGGTAAAGTGGCCTTCAGGGCTAACATCATTTTCTTGACGTGATGTTGTTCTAAACTGAGAAGGCGTAATGCCATATTTACGTTTAAATGCATCGCAAAAATATGCAGCACTACCAAAACCAGATCGATTACCTATTTGTGAAATAGAATAATTTGAAAAAGTAAGGTAGTTCAAGGCTAAACCCATTCTAACATCAAGTAATAATTGGCTAAATGAAACCCCTTCTTTTGCCAAATGTCGACGCAGTGTAGATTGCGTTGTAAAGAGCGCTTTCGCCATATCGTCGACACTCCATTTGCGTTGAGGATCTTGGGTAATCAAACGCGCAATAGTTCGCTCTTTAGGCTCATCATAGTTGAAGCGGTAAACGTTGAATACATCAATACCTGCTTCATTTAATGCCATTAAAATAAAGACTAAACACTGGCTTAGCAGCGTTTTTTCCATGGAAGAGCCACATATCGAAGGCAGTAATTTATTAAATAGAACGAAGTTTTGATCCACAATTGCAGGGGTTGGAATCGTGTAGACAGGAGAACAACTTGCCGTTGGGAAAGTGGGTTGTTTTAACGCACTGATATATTTGAATGCTTCAGTGATAGATTCTTCATCGATCATCAACAATTGTAATTCAATATTTTCTTGGCTATTAAGTTGATTAATAGAACAAGAGATATGACTGAACTTAGGAACGACAAAAGTACTATTATTTTTTAATTCAATAGCATGACCGTTGATGTGAACATCACCTTGAACATTTGATAATTTTACAATTAAGTGGTGGTCGACATAAAACTCTTTTAGAACTACGTGGCTCTGAGAGAGGATACGCTTATATTTCATACCAGTACTGCTTCTCTAAAAGTGGAAATAAATCCTTCATTACACACCATAATTAGGCGGCCGTCCTATATGTACCGGTATTCTATGTTGGAATATGCTGATACCAAGGTACATGCGTGTGAGTATAGGACTAAAAGAAACGGTTGAATAGATGAAATCTACTCAACTTTTGTTATTGATCATATTGAGTATGTTTATCTATATAAAATGGATACATCTTGATATGTGAATTTAAGTAATTTAGGTCTTATGCTCTATATACGGGATATTATGCTATTTATCACGCTACTGTTATAGATGAAAGGCATAAAAAAAGCTGCTTTGAAAGCAGCTTTTCTAACAAGTTTACGCTTAAAGATTAGCAAATAACCTTAATCGCTAGACCACCTTGAGATGTCTCACGGTATTTAGCATTCATGTCTTTACCTGTTTCAAGCATTGTCTCAATGACTTTATCAAGTGAAACACGGGGATCAGATGAGCGGCGAAGTGCCATACGTGTAGCATTAATTGCTTTAACTGCTGCAATGCCGTTACGCTCGATACATGGAACCTGAACTTGGCCAGCAACAGGATCACACGTTAGACCAAGGTTATGTTCCATTGCAATTTCTGCAGCCATACATACTTGTTCAGGGCTACCCCCCATAAGTTCTGCAAGACCAGCAGCAGCCATAGAACATGCCACGCCAACTTCGCCCTGACAGCCTACTTCAGCGCCAGAGATAGAAGCATTACGCTTGTAAAGACCACCAACAGCACCAGAAGCTGCAAAGTAGCGGGTGTATTCTTTAGGGCCAACTGACTGAACAAACTTATCGTAGTAAGCAAGTACTGCTGGAATAATGCCACATGCGCCGTTTGTCGGTGCGGTTACAACACGACCACCTGCTGCATTTTCTTCGTTTACAGCAAAAGCAAACATGTTAACCCAGTCAACAACCGTCATTGGATCGTTGCTTAGCTTTTCAGATGTTATTAGCTGTTGACGAAGTGCTGCTGCACGACGAGGAACACGTAGAGGACCCGGTAGGATACCTTCTTCGTTCATACCACGTTCCATACAATCACGCATTGTTTTCCAGATGTTAGCAAAGTAATTACTAATCTCATCTTCAGCGTTCATTGCACGTTCGTTAGCCATAACTAAAGAGCTGATTGATAAACCGTGCTCTTTACATTGTTCAACAAGTTCAGAGGCATAGTTGAAAGGGTAAGGGATAACAACACTTGATTCTTGCGTTTTACCAAAGTTTTCTTCATCAACAATAAAACCACCACCGATAGAGTAGTAAGTCTTAGAGAAAACGTTCTCATCACCAATCCAAGCATGAATAGACATGCCGTTTTCGTGCAGTGAAAGGTTAGTCGTATGGAAATTCATACCACCATCACGTGGGAAATCTACTGTGTGGCAATGCATACCAACAGGTAGACGTTCGGTTTCTTCAACACGGGCAATAAAGCTTGGAATACTATCGATATCAACATGTTCAGGGCTGTTACCAGCAAGACCCATAATGATTGCAATATCAGTATGGTGTCCTTTACCTGTAAGAGAAAGAGAGCCGTATACGTCAACGGTAATTTTAGTTATGTCACGTAATTTACCCATGGCACGTAAATCATCGATGAACTCTTTACCTGCTTTCATTGGGCCAACAGTATGTGAGCTGGAAGGGCCCACACCGATTTTGTAAATATCAAAAACACTGATCATGTTTATTACCTCAGTCGGGGGAAGCGATTCTTGCCTCCGGCCAAGACTGTATGCGTTTTATGACTCGCCCCTTCCTTGGCGAGCGTACTTAAAAAACAAGAGCAGGGCGCTTAGCATCCTGCTCTTAATTATCGTATAGATTGCGTTTATTGTACCAGAACGCTATACCTTTTCTTGCACTTTATGCTTCAAAAAAGAAGTATTTTTGTGTTTGTATCGCGCCTGGTTCAAGTGCTATTAAAAAGCGCCGTAAATTACTGAAGTAATCGCAGCCACACCACACAGAGCAGTGAAAATACGTGCAGCAACAGAGGTTTTGTATTTCGCCATTGCTGGTACTTTCTGCATCGCAACAACTGGCATTAGGAACAGAATTGCTGCAATCATTGGTGCGCCCATTGTTTCAATCATACCAAGGATGCTTGGGTTGATGATTGCTACAATCCATGTTGTCACAACAATAAATGCTAGAGATAGTTTTTCAATTTTACCAACCGGCATTTTGCTACGAGATTTCGTTAGGCCAACAAGACCTTCATGTGCACCTAGGAAGTGACCGAAGTAGCTTGAAGTAATAGCAGCAAATGCAACCAGTGGACCTAAGTAAGAAATTGCTGGTGAATCTTTAATGTTTGCTAGGTAAGAAAGAACAGAGATATTTTGTTCTTTTGCCATGTTCAACTGCTCTGGTGTCATAGACAGTACAACAGAGAATACAAAGAACATGACAAAGCCCATTAGCATCATTGCTGCGCCGCCAGTGATCATGTCAGTTTTCTTTACTGCATCGTCACCGTATACATGACGTTGTTCTTTTGCAAACTGGCTGATAATTGGGCTGTGGTTGAAAGAGAACACGATGATTGGAATTGCTAGCCAAATAACAGTAGGCATTGATGACCAATCAGGTGCCACAGACACCATTGACATGTTCCAATCAGGAATTAGGTAAATAGACAGAGCAAGCAGAATGATAACCAGAGGGTAAACCATTGCTGATGTTGCCTTAAGCATTAGTTCTTTACCAAATACAACGCCAGCTGTCATTAGCGAGATAAGGACGCCTGATAGAAGCCAACGAGGAACAGAATCCATACCTAGTTGGTTCACCATGAATGAGTCAACAGTGTTGGTAATACCTACACCATAGATAAGAACGATAGGGTAGATAGCAAAGAAATAAGCGAATGTAATAAGGTTGGCACCTGTTTTACCGTAGTGTTCTTCAACGGTATCAGTAATGTCAGCGTTTGGATTTTTAGCTGAAAGAACAAAACGTGCTAAGCCTTTGTGTGCAAGCCAAGTCATTGGTGCTGCAATCAGTGCTAAAATAACTAACGGCCAGAAACCGCCCGCACCTGCTTTAATTGGAAGGAATAGAACACCTGCACCTACAGCTGTGCCGAATAGAGACAATGCCCATGTGAAATCTTTGTAAGTCCAACGTGATTTTGCTACATCAGTTTGTACTGCGGTCGATGTGTTTTGCATTTTTTGTCATCCAAAAAAAAGGAACGGAACGGAACGTTGTTTTAGGAACACGTGCATTCTCGTTATTTATGGCGGGATTACAATGATAAAGATCGCGTTATGTAAGCTGTCTTTATTTGTTGTACAAATAAAGAAGACTTAGCTCACAGTTTTAAATTTGGTAGAAGCTAAAAAAACAGCTAATAGCCTATAAATCATCATGCCAAATTTGATCTGAAAGTAGTTTTATCATTTGAGCGGTTGCTCCCCATACAGAATAATTCTTAAACGGGATGTTATATACATTGTGATTATTGCCATTAAGTAGGAATTTATATTGGCGAATATTGTTTGGGTTAAGCAAATGGTTCAGAGGCGCTTCAAAAATGCAATCGACTTCATTGGGATCTGCGATAGGGATGTAATCTGGATCTATTGTGGCGATAAAAGGCGTGACCATATACCCGCTCATGGTCGGTAAGGTAGAAAGACAACCGTGTACATCATTGCGAGAACAAGTAATATTCGTTTCTTCAAATGTTTCACGAATAGCGGTTGCGATTAAATCCTCATCTGTCGGTTCAAATCGTCCACCAGGAAAAGCAATTTGTCCTGGGTGGTGTTTAAGGTGTTTTGCCCTTCGCGTTAATACGACATTAAAGCCATTTTCGCGATAAACGAGAGGGATCAAAACAGCAGCTTGTTTAAATAGGGATGCGTCTTCCCAGTGCTGTCGAATTCGATCTTGATGGTTTTGATCATATTGAAGACTTGGTGCAAGAAGAAATCGACTTAAAATTTGCTGCTGTCCAACCATAAAACCTCGTTAGTCAAATGAAAGTGCTTTCATCTTAAATACTTTTTATTTTAAATATCATTATGATGTATTTATCTGTACCTATTGTAAGGTTGGCAGAATCTTACTCAATTTGTCGAGTGTTTCTTGATATTCGCTATCTGGATCACTATCAGCAACAATCCCGCCTCCAGCCCACGCATGAATTTTTTGTTCATTAGCCACCAATGTACGAATCGTAATACTGGTATCCATTGTGCCACAACGGCTGATATAACCGATGCTGCCACAATAAATACTGCGGCGGTGCGGTTCTAACTCTTCAATAATTTCCATCGCTCGTACTTTCGGAGCACCTGTTATTGAACCACCGGGGAAACATGCTTTTAATAGATCTGTCGCATTGTGATCTGCTGGTAATTCGCCTGAGACGGTACTCACTAAGTGATGTACGGCAGGAAAACTTTCTATTTTAAAAAGATGCGGTACTCGTACGGTACCGGGTGTGGCAACGCGACCAATATCGTTACGCAGTAAATCGACAATCATTAAGTTTTCTGCACGATCTTTTTCAGCATTTTGAAGAGCGAAAGCATTGGCATTGTCTTGAGCGGTATTTTTGCTACGTGGTCGAGTCCCTTTAATCGGTTTAGTTTCAATCAGTCCATCACGAAGTTGTAAAAAACGCTCTGGAGATACCGATAAAATCGCACCTTGTTTTAAACGAATAAAACCAGAGAATGGCGCTCCGTTTTCTGTTTCAAGAGTTAGATATGCTTGCCATTCATCGCCGGTATAATTGGCAGAAAAACGTTGCGCCAAGTTGATTTGATAACAATCGCCAGACAATAGATAATCTTGGATTTTGTTAAATTTGTTACAGTAATCCTCTTTAGTCATATTGGATGACCAATCAGATGTTAAAGAAAAGCTATCAACAAGGTTTAAATCTGTTGCGGGTTGTTGTTGTGAGAATGTCGTAAGCTGCTGTTCAAGCCATGTTTGACGCTTAGTCTCTTTTGGCTCTACTAGCGTTACCGTTTGTTCTTGATGATCCACAATTAATGCCCAGTCATAGATCCCTAATGCTAAATCAGGTAGCGGAATGTCATGTTCAGCAATTGTTGAGATATTTTCAACCTGACGACCTAAATCGTAACTAAAGTAGCCTAATGCTCCACCAATAAATGGCAGTGTCATCATTGGGCTAACTGCAGGTAATAACTGCGCTTGTAATGTTTGTACTAATGCAAATGGATCATCGGTGTACGTTTCTTCTGCACCATTTGCATAGCAGACCTTGCTAATCCCATTTTCTGATTCAATAGTGGCTAAAGGATCAGCAACGATAATGTCAAAACGGTTATCTGGATGATTTTCTGCTGCCGAGCGTAATAGCATTGCCCATGGCAAACCAGAGAGTGGTGCAAACCATGTCAATGCCGCATCTTTTGAGTAGGCGAGCGACGTAATGCTTAATTTTGGGTGTGATTTACAAATCATTTTCTTTTTTGTGACAAGAGTTTGATTGGCGCGTAGCGCAATAATAAGTGCAAGAGTATCATATTCAGATAACGACGCCCAAAGATGTGCATGTACTTAATGTGAACATCGTCCCTACAAAATTGAAAGTAAATTTCGGGCGCTATGGAATGATATAACTCAACGAGGGCAACTATGACTGTCATCCGCAAAGAAGACGTAATTAGTAGTGTGGCAGATGCATTACAATATATTTCTTACTACCACCCACTGGATTTTGTGCAAGCTTTAGAAAAAGCCTATAACAAAGAGCAAAGCCAAGCCGCAAAAGATGCGATCGCACAAATTTTAATAAACTCTCGTATGTCTGCCGAAGGGCATCGTCCAATCTGTCAAGACACAGGGATCGTTACCTGTTTCGTGAAGATTGGTATGAACGTACAGTGGGATAGCGATCTTACTGTACAACAAATGATTGATGAAGGTGTGCGTCAAGGTTATACCAACCAAGATAACCCGTTACGTGCATCGGTTGTTGCGGATCCTGCAGGTCGTCGTATTAATACGAAAGATAATGCACCAGCTGTTGTTCATATTGATATGGTGCCAGGTGATAAGGTTGAAATTCAGTTAGCAGCTAAAGGTGGTGGCTCTGAAAATAAAACCAAAATGGTGATGTTAAACCCATCTGATGATATTGCTGAGTGGGTTGAAAAAACAGTACCACTGATGGGGGCTGGCTGGTGTCCTCCTGGCATGTTGGGTATTGGTATCGGCGGAACCGCAGAAAAAGCGGCTGTGCTTGCGAAAGAATCATTAATGGAATCAATTGATATTCATGAGTTGAAAGAGCGTGGGGCACAAACAACAGAAGAAGCATTACGCTTAGATATCTTTGATCGTGTTAACAAACTCGGTATTGGTGCACAAGGCTTAGGTGGTTTAACAACAGTTCTTGATATAAAAATTAAATCCGCACCAACACATGCGGCATCGAAGCCTGTTTGTATGATCCCTAACTGTGCCGCAACACGTCACGTGCACTTTACTTTAGATGGTACTGGTCCTGCAGAATTAACACCACCTAAGTTAGAAGATTGGCCTGAAGTGACATGGGAAGTGGGTGATAGCGTTCGTCGTGTAAATTTAGATACGGTTACGAAAGCAGATGTGCAAGAGTGGAAATCAGGTGAGACTGTTTTACTGTCTGGTAAGATTTTAACTGGTCGTGATGCAGCGCATAAACGAATTCAAGAAATGTTAGCCAAAGGTGAAGGTTTACCTGAAGGCGTTGATTTTAATAATCGTTTCATTTACTACGTTGGTCCTGTTGATGCAGTAGGGGATGAAGTCGTGGGTCCTGCGGGTCCTACAACCTCAACGCGTATGGATAAATTTACCGACATGATGTTAGGTGAAACGGGTCTAACCGGAATGATTGGTAAGGCTGAGCGTGGTCCGGCGGCGATCGAGTCAATCAAGCAGCATAAAGCTGTTTACTTAATGGCTGTGGGTGGCGCTGCTTATTTAGTTGCCAAAGCGATTAAAAAATCACGTGTCGTGGCGTTTGAAGATCTGGGTATGGAAGCGATTTATGAGTTTGAAGTCGAAGATATGCCAGTAACAGTAGCTGTTGATTCTAATGGAACTAATGCTCATCAAACAGGCCCTGATACATGGCGTGTAAATATCGCTGAAATGGAAAAGTAAGCTATATAAGCATATCTAAGAAAAGGAGCCTTGTGCTCCTTTTTTTATTGTCTCTTTTATCTTAAAAGGATTGTGATATTGACTCTATTTTCATATATGAAACAAGATTGTTAACTTAAAAGCCTCTACTATTCATAGATATATATTTTTTCATACATTTTTTTAACAATAGTAAGATTTAGTATGAAACATCATGGAGAGTAGTATGAGATATCGCTTTTTTGCGGCATTGTTTACATGCTTAGCATTAATTGGCTGCAAGGATGATAAATCAGCGATTGCTGAGCCTGAGTCTCGACCTGTTAAATTACAATCAGTTTCAGTAGGTAATAATGAATCACAACGGGCGTTTCCAGCGATTGTTGAGGCGGGAGATAAAGCCGTTTTAGCTTTTCGCGTTTCAGGTCAACTTGCTAGCGTAGATGTTCACCCCGGTCAATTTGTGACGAAAGGACAGATACTTGCAACATTAAATAGCGATGAATTTTCACTGCTAGTGAAGCAGGCACAAGCGCAATATGATTTAGCGAATGTGCAATTTAAGCGCGATAAAGAATTACGGAAAAAAAATGTAGTATCAGAGTTAGATTACGATACCTCTAAAGCTAACTTAAAACAGGCAAAAGCTTCATTAGATAAAGCAATATCGAATTTAAGTTATGCCAAGCTTATCGCACCTTATGATGGGCACCTTTCTTTATCCATGGTTGAAAACTATGAATATATCAGTGCAAAACAGCCTGTAATGCATATTCAAAGTGCTAAATTAATCAATATGACATTTCAGCTTCCTGATTATCTTTTAGCGCGCTTTCAAGGTCATGCCGAAAATATTAATCCTACTGTTGCTTTCGATACCTTAACTAATCAAACCTTTCCCGCACAATTTAAAGAAATTGATACAGAGCCAGATAGCAAAACATCCAGTTATAAAGTGACACTCTCAATGGCACGTCCGGAAGGCAGTAATATCATGCCGGGAATGTCTGGTAGCGTGACAATTGTTCTGCCACAAGGAAATGCAGGCGCAATACCAATGCGTGCGATCATTACTGAAGACAATAAAGATTATGTATGGCGTGTTGATGATAATCAGCAAGTTGTAAGAACTGAAGTCATATTAGATAACAATAATCGTGTGATATCAGGTTTAGAAGATGGTGATGTTATAGCGACATCAGGCGTATCTGAATTGCAATCAGGTCAGAAGGTCCGCTCATGGATCAAGGAGCGTGGACTATGATCAAACGTTATCGTTTATTGACATTGGTTATCTGTACAACATGGTTACTCCAAGGTTGTGAGAAACCAAGTGTTGAGCCGCGCGAAGCGCAACCGCGAGTCAAGGTACAGCAGGTACAGTCAGGTAAACAATCACCGAAATTAACGTTTCCAGCAGTGGCTTCAGCAGCTGATAAATCTATTTTATCATTTCGTATTGCTGGAGAAATTACGCAAATATTAGTGCGTTCAGGAGACACCGTTAAAAAAGGGCAGGTATTAGCGCGATTAGATCCACGTGATTACACATTAGAGGTGGATGATGCTCAAGCTAAATACAATGTTATTGATAGCCAATACCGCCGTTCCGCAACATTATTAAAAAATGGCTATTTACCTCAGTCTCAATTTGATGAATTAAAAGCGAAGCGAAGTATTGCGAAAGCAAATCTTGATTTAGCCAAATTAAAATTAAGTTTTACTGCGCTAAAAGCCCCATTTAGTGGTGTGATTTCAACTATTCCCGTTGAGCAATTTGAAAATATCAAAGTAGGTCAGCAGATTATGAATATTCATAGCACTGATTCTGTTGATATCGAGATCCAAGCGCCTGATATGATTTATTCCAAGCAAAGTATCTTGGATGTTAATAAAGCACAGGGTTCTTCCTCGAAAGTCATTTTACCCAATAATGAAAAATATGTGGTGACATTAAAAGAATTTACCACTGAACCTGATCCTGAATCGGGTTCATTTCTCGTGACCTTAACGATGCCGATGCCCAAAGGTCAGTTCATTTTGGAAGGCATGCCAGTTGAAGTTGAAGCCGATGCTCAAAAGTTACAAGTTTATCAAGTGGGGCAGCAAATCGTACCACTTGAAGCCTTATTTAATTTAGACGGTGATGATATTGCCTCAAATCAGAAATATGTTTGGATTCTGACACCTGACAATACGGTGTCGAAACGCCTTGTGGTAACAGATAAAGTTGTGCCTGAAGGGGTACGATTAAAAACGGGTGTTAAACAAGGGGAACAAGTTGTTGTTACAGGCGTTAACCGCTTACGAGAGGGACAAAAAGTGGTGGTATTGGCTAAGGAGGGACAACAATAATGAAGCAAGATATCGCGACTTATTTTATTAAGAATAAAGTGATCAGCTGGATGCTGACGCTAATATTTCTTGTTGGCGGAACCTTTTCTTTCTTTGGTTTAGGCCAATTAGAAGATCCGGCATTTACCATTAAAGACGCTATGGTTGTTACCTCCTACCCTGGGGCGACACCACAGCAAGTTGAAGAAGAAGTGACCTATCCTATAGAAAAAGCGATTCAGCAGTTAACTTATGTTGATGAAGTAAATTCTATCTCTAGTCGAGGGTTGTCACAAATCACAGTGACCATGAAAAACAATTATGGCCCTGACGATTTACCACAAATTTGGGATGAATTACGCCGCAAGGTTAATGATATATCCTCTAACTTACCTCCAGGAGTCGCAAAGCCTAAAGTTATTGATGATTTCGGTGATGTTTACGGCATTTTGTTAGCAATAACGGGTGAAGGTTATAGCTATAAAGAACTCAGTGATTATGTTGATTACTTACGCCGAGAAATTGAACTTGTTGATGGCGTGGGAAAAGTGGGTGTTACTGGCAATCAGCAAGAGCAAGTATTCATTGAAATCTCAATGCAGCGACTCAGTAGCCTCGGCATTTCTTTAGATACAATTTACAACATTTTAGCCACACAAAATTTAGTCACGAGTGCGGGCGCAGTTCGTATTGGCGATGAATATGTTCGCGTTCATCCTACTGGTGAGTTTAAAAATGTTGATGAGCTGGGCGATTTAATTATTACCGATAAAGGCGCTAATGGGCTGATTTACCTTCGAGATGTCGCAGAGATCAAAAAAGGTTTTAAGGAAATTCCAGATAACTTAGTTAGCTTTAACGGCAAAGAAGCGCTGAACGTCGGTATTTCATTTGTCGCCGGGGTTAATGTTGTAGAAGTAGGTCAACGGGTTATGCAAAGACTGGCTGAACTGAAAGAGCAACAGCCAGTGGGTATTGATATTGATGCAGTATATAGCCAGCCGATTGAAGTAGATAAGTCCGTAAGTGGTTTCGTTGTTAGCTTAGGTCAGGCAGTAGCCATTGTTATTGTGGTGCTGCTGTTCTTTATGGGACTTCGTTCAGGTTTACTGATTGGTTTAATTTTGCTCCTGACTGTTTTAGGCACCTTTGTGTTTATGAAGTGGTTAGCGATCGACTTACAACGTATCTCGTTAGGTGCCCTCGTTATTGCTCTGGGTATGCTGGTGGATAATGCCATTGTGGTGGTCGAAGGAATATTGATAGGCATGCAGAAGGGGCGAACGCGAATGCAAGCGGCTTCTGACATTGTGACTCAAACCAAGTGGCCACTGCTAGGGGCAACAGTCATTGCAGTAATGGCATTTGCGCCAATTGGTTTATCGCAAGATTCAACGGGTGAATATTGTCGAACACTATTTACGGTGCTTCTGATCTCACTGATGCTGAGTTGGTTTACAGCGATATCGTTAACGCCATTCTTTGCCGATCTTTTCTTTAAAAACGTCAAGGTGGATCAAGATAGCGATCAAAAAGATCCGTATGGCGGTATTTTCTTCACCGTATACCGTAAGTCATTAGAGTTTTGTATGCGTCGTGCATGGCTAACAGTGATCACTTTGATCTTGATGTTAGGTGTTAGCTTATATGGCTTTACATTATTGAAACAATCGTTCTTTCCGGCATCTACAACGCCAATGTTCATGGTGGATGTATGGCTTCCTGAAGGGACTGATATTCGTGCAACCAATAATACGCTAAAACAGCTTGAGAAAGTGGTTGCAGCGGAAAAGGGCGTGGAATACGTTAGTTCAAGTGCGGGTAAAGGTTCGCAACGTTTTATGTTGACGTACGCACCAGAGAAAAGTTACGCCGCTTATGGTGAGTTAATTGTGCGTGTTGACTCATTTGATAGTGTTGTTCCGGTGATGAAAAATTTCCGTGAACAATTAGATAAACAATTTCCCGAAATTGAATACAAAGCCAAACTAGTCATGTTAGGGCCTTCATCCGGCGCTAAAATTGAAGCGAGAATTGTTGGATCAGATCCAACCATACTACGTGGTATTGCGTCGCAAGTGGTGGATGTGATGAATGCAGATCCTGGCGCATTCAATATTCGTCATGACTGGCGAGAGCGCACCAAAGTAATTGAGCCGATATTTAATGAAAGCCAAGCAAGACGCTATGGCATTACTAAAAAAGATGTTGATGAGTTACTGCAAATGGCATTTTCAGGGATCAACATTGGTCTCTATCGTGAGGGAACAAACTTAATGCCAATCGTGGCACGTTTGCCTGAAGATGAGCGAGTCGACATTAGCACCATAGAAGGCATGAAGATCTGGAGCCCTGCCATTCAAGGTTATATTCCACTTCAACAAGTGGTGCTAGGTGTCAATGTACGTTGGGAAGATCCATTAGTGGTGCGTAAAAATCGCAAACGTGTGTTAACGGTAATGGCGGATCCAGATCCTATTGGTGAAGAAACGGCAGCGACAGTACAAAAACGTATTATGCCAGCAATCGCAGATATTGAACTGCCAGAGGGGTACACCTTGGAATGGGGGGGCGAGTATGAATCATCAGCAGACGCGCAAGCCTCGTTATTCCAAACGATGCCGATGGGTTATTTGGCGATGTTCTTAATTACTGTATTGCTTTTCAATAAGGTAAAAGAAGCATTGATCGTTTGGGCAACCGTGCCATTGGCAATTATTGGTGTGACATTAGGTTTGTTGTTACTTAATACGCCATTTGGTTTCATGGCATTGCTTGGTTTCTTAAGTCTATCCGGTATGTTGGTGAAAAACGGTATCGTATTGTTAGACCAAATTGAGATTGAGATAGCCAGTGGTAAAGAGAAATATTTAGCTGTGTTAGATGCGGCTGTCAGTCGTGTACGTCCTGTGTGTATGGCTGCTATCACCACTGTTTTAGGTATGTTACCGCTATTACCAGATGTGTTCTTTAAACCAATGGCAGTGACCATTATGTTTGGTTTAAGTTTCGCTACCGTATTAACCTTAATCGTTGTTCCGGTGCTATATCGTTTATTTCATAAGCTAAAAGTACCGACAAAAGAAACTGCTTAATGCTGAATTAAATTAACTGCAATTAAAAAGGCTTCCGATTCGGAAGCCTTTATTTTTATAAAGCTGTTTAGCGTTTGGTTTACTTCAGTGGTTAAGCGTTAACTTTCCAGCTAATGGTTTCACCCGCTTTAATAGGTACGACCGTGTTGCTACCAAATTGCATTTCTTCTGCCACTGTCCACGACTCTTTTACAAGCGTAATCGTATCTGTATTACGTGGTAGGCCGTAAAAATCAGGGCCATTGAAGCTAGCAAAACCTTCTAACTTATCTAGTGCGCCAGCTTGTTCAAAGACTTCTGCATAGAGCTCGATAGCTGCGTGAGCTGTGTAAGAGCCAGCACAACCACATGCCGCTTCTTTCATGCCTTTTGCATGCGGTGCGGTATCGGTACCTAAGAAAAACTTCTTGCTACCACTGGTTGCTGCATCCACTAATGCTTGCTGGTGAGTGTTACGTTTTAAGATAGGCAAGCAGTAGAAGTGTGGGCGAATACCACCTGCTAGCATATGGTTACGGTTAAACATTAAGTGGTGAGCTGTAATGGTTGCAGCGACATTGTCACCTGCATTTTGAACAAACTTTACAGCATCTGCTGTCGTAATGTGTTCAAGTACAATTTTGAGTGATGAAAATTCTTCAACAATAGGACCAAGTACCGTATCAAGGAATGCTTTTTCACGGTCGAAAATATCAACATGATTATGTGTGACTTCACCATGAATAAGAAGTGGCATACCAACTTCTTGCATCGCTTGTAATGCAGGGCGAATCTTATCAATTGAAGTAACGCCAGAGTCTGAGTTAGTCGTTGCGCCAGCAGGGTAGAGTTTTGCAGCATATACATGACCCGATGCTTTGGCTTTCTTAATTTCTTCAGGTGATGTGTTATCTGTTAGGTAGATAACCATAAGTGGTGAGAAAGTCGGGCTTGGTTGAGCATCAAGAATGCGGTCACGGTAAGCTAAAGCAGATTCTGTATCAGTAACAGGAGGGATTAAATTAGGCATGATGATCGCGCGTCCCATGTAACGGCTAATATCCCTTACTGTATCTTTTAATACATCGCCATCACGTAAATGTGTGTGCCAATCATCAGGACGAGTAATCGTTAATGTTGTCATTTTGTTTCCCTTCCAAAAAATTTGCCCGATTCTAAAAGTATCGTTGCGCTAAGTAAAGGTCATTAATTCAACAATCGGTTTGATTGCTGAATTAAAAGGCAATCGTTTGCCAAAAGAGAATAGGATCACAGCACTTTAGCTAGAATCTGTGTATCATTGTCCTCTTTTCTTCATGCTTATTACTGAATAAACCACGAAAAGCATGCCTATTGCATGATAAAAAGTAAAAGGTTCATTAAGTAATGTGATAGCAAAAACTGCAGTAATAGCTGGGCCAACATTGCTGGTTAAACTTAGCTGTGATGGATTTAATTTTTGCATCGCGGCTGCAACAAAAAACGATGGCAACACAGTACAAAAGATCCCTAGCGCGATCCCAAGCAGGATAAGCATTGGATCTAGCTCGATCACATTGACGCCTTGCCATTGGCTTTGAATTAGAATAATGATCCCCGCAGATCCCATCCCTATACAGGTAAATAATTGGCTGCCCATTTGGGTAATTAACTTTTTGCTCATGATTAAGTAACAAGCGAAAACGAATGCGGACGCAATGGCCAACCCACTACCTAGCAAGACATTATTTCCCATGCTTCCTAAATCATGAAAAACAATGAAAGCGACACCAATATAGCCAAGTGCAATAGCTTTAAATGTACCTTGTGCTGGCTTTTGTTTTAGGACAGTCCAACTAATTAAAACGACGAAGCTTGGAAATAGAAAAATGAGTAGTCGCTCTAGCTGCGCACTGATATGTGCCATGGCTGCAATATCAAGGTATGACGCAACATAGTAGCCTAAGACGCCAATAGCGCTTGCCGTTAAACCATATCGTTTCAGGTTATCTCTATGCTCTGTTTTTCTTAATAGCCACAGCATCATAACAATATAAATCGGCACAGAACTTATCGCCCGTAACGACATAATCGATACCGCATCTCCACCATATTGATAAGCCAGTTTGATAAAAACGGGCTTGATAGAAAATAAAGCAGTACCGATAAGGGCATAAACAATGCCTTTATTGAGTTCAGCATGAGGGGAACTGACGTTTTCGTTAACTGGGTTGTTGTTTGAGTTCGATGATGTCATGTGATTTCTCGCTTAAAAATGAAAATAAAGCTGCGAGAAATGCGAAGGTCACTGGCTGAGCATAACTCACAGCCAGATAGCAAAACTCTACCGGCCGGATGGCAGTAGTGAATTGAGGAGCCAAATGTAACAAGTGAAAATAGTTGAATAAATCATAGTGTTGCCTGTTTATTGAACGCTAAGCTCAACTTACAAGAGATAAAAAACACTTACAAGCAATTAATTGCAATTGGTAAGCTTTTTTCTTAAATCAGACGAAAACCTTTCGCTAATAAAATCAATAAACACACGTTGGCGATAAGGCATATTGATATTAGGCAGGTATTGCATGAACACAGTACCTTGGTAATTATCAAGAAGTGTCCAATCGTTAAGTACCGCAGTAAGGGTTTTTGATTGCAAAGCTTTTTGCGCGACGAATGCAGGTAATACCGCAATACCAAAGTGATTTAATGCGGCTTCTAAACGCATCTCTGTATGGTTAACAATATAACGCCCATTCACTGTCACTTTCAGCTCTTCATCTTCAGATTTAAACCGCCATTGGTTGTCAGTATTTGTTTCGCCTAGATAGATACAATCATGCTGGGCTAATTGCTTAGGGTGTGTTGGTGTACCTTTCTTTTCGAGGTAATACGGGCTTGCACATAATACCAGATCGTTAGTGGCTAACTGTTTGGCCACTAGGTTATTTTGAGGCTCGTTGGTTAACCTAAAGACGACATCTACGTCGTGATAGAGCGGATCGATTGGTTTGTCTGTAACTTGGATTTTTAGTTGTAGCTTTGGATAAGTGTCAACAAATTCCAGTAATAGAGGTTGAAGTACCTGACGACAAAACGCTTTCGGTGAGGCAATGGTGAGTATCCCTTCAATATCTTGCTTTTGCTTGCTGGCTATATTTACTACATCTTGGGCTTGCTGAAGGATATTTTTACCATATTGGTAAGCTTCTTGCCCTGCAATGGTAAGTGACTGGCTACGAGTACTGCGTTTGATTAGTTGTACTTGAAGCTCTTTTTCTAGGCGGCTTATTTGACGACTCACGCCAGATGGTGTCATTCCCAATTTTTTCGCGGCATGACTGAAGCTTTCTGACTCTACAACCGTGACAAAGGCTGCAATATCAGGAAGAAGTTGAATAATTTTATTTTTGTCCATCAGTCATAAATCCTTTGCTTATTGGCGGTATTATCAACATCAAGTCAAACATATACCATTCAATCTTACAAGAACAGTGACTAAAACCGTGTAAGAAAGGATGTGTGTGAATGGAACAGGTCGAGCTGAATAAAAGTGTATTTTTAAATACTTCATTAATAGCAACAATAGGTGTGCTAGCTGCCGCAGTTTTTTGGGGAACCAGTTTTGGTGTGGCAAAAGAATCTATGCTTTATACTGGTGTGTTGATGTTTTTGGCGATTCGTTTTTGTTGCACACTTTTAGTGATATTTCCCTTAGTCAGCAAGAAACTAAATAAACAGGTTTGGCTGCAATTAGCACCAACTGGAGGAATATTAAGTATTATTTATTTGGCCGAAACTTATGGTCTAAAACACACGACGGCTTCAAATGCTGCTTTTCTTATTAGCCTATTTATTATCTTTACGCCTGCTGTTGATGCATTGCTTAATCGTCATAAACTTGCGGTTACAGATTTATTTGCCGGATGCATTGCAATTGCCGGTGTGTGGTTATTAGTAGGAGATAGCCTGAATACGGTAACGTTTAATATCGGTAATATTCTCATTTTGATCGCAGCACTGGGGCGTGCCGCTTTTGTGGTGACAACTAAAAAGAAAATGAATCAACAACATTGCGATCCTATGGTGGCAACATTTATCCAATTATCAGTGGTCACCGTTGTTTGTATTAGCTTATTGGTTTTCACTGTCCCTGTAGAACAATTCATCATACCTAGCGCGCCAGAGTTTTGGTTGTATATTGGCTACCTTGTTATTTTTTGTACCTTGTTCGCTTTTTACTTTCAAAATTATGGGGTGAAGCATACAAGCCCAACCCAAGTCTCTTTTTTATTGGGATTAGAGCCTGTATTTGGTGGTTTGTTTGCACATTGGTGGTTAGGAGAACGATTTGAACAGCTTCAATGGGTGGGGGCGGGATTGATTGTATTGGCCGCTATGTTCATTTCAGTGAAACCTAAATGTAAATTTTTCGCTAAAACAAAAAAGCCGATCTGATGATCGGCTTCATTTACTTGCTTAGCTTAAATTACAGTTTAAATTTATGAACCAGTTTATTTTGTTCAGTGGCTAAGCTATCTAACATGGTACTGGCTTCTGCCATTTCTTCCATTGCATTGTAGTTCGTATCAGCAATATGACTAATATCCTCTAAACTACGGGCAATGTCGGTAGTCGTCGTCCGCTGCTCTTCCGCTGATTGTGCAATTTGACTACTCATTTGACTAATTTCAATGATAATCGCTTGGATCTCTTCCATTGCGCTATTGGCATCTGATGCTTGATTAATACTGTTATCCATTTCTGTTACACAGCTTTGCATCATTTCCATCGCTTGACCTGAGCTACCTTGAAGGTTTTGGATCATCGCTTCAATCTCAGAGGTAGAGTCGGTGGTACGTTTAGCGAGAACACGTACTTCATCGGCAACAACGGCAAAGCCTCGTCCTTGATCGCCAGCACGGGCTGCTTCAATGGCGGCATTGAGTGCAAGTAGGTTAGTTTGGTCGGCAATATTACGAATAACATCTAAAATAGAACCAATATTACTGCTCATTTGTTGAAGATCAGCAACGGCTGTTACAGAGTCATCTAAACGAGTTGAAAGCTGATGGGCAATATTAATATTTTTACTCATCACTTCACGACCTGTTGCTGATGCACGTTCTACCTCATGAACACGTTCCATGGTGTTCTGTGCACTTTGCGATACATCAGTAACTGAGTGTTCCATCTCTGTCATTGCTGTTGCCACAGAAACAGTTTGCTCTCGTTGTTCATTGAGTCGCTGTTTTGCTTGTGCAGTTGTACTTTGGTTTTCTGCCGCAACTTGAGTGAGATCTTCAGATGCTTTGCTTAATTGACTTAAAATTTGTTGAAGATTGCCAGCTAACGTATTGATGTGATGACTTAGTTTATTAAACTCAATGAATTGACTGCTTTCTGTACGCTGTGTCATATCACCATCAGTTAATGATTCAAGCGTTTTTAGCATAGAAACCAGTGGACGACGAACACTTCGCGCTAAATACCAACCGATAGAAATGGCTAATAAAATAACCACAATCGCAATACCAACAGCTTTGGTTATGCCTTGATTGTAAGTGTCATCAGCTGTTGCAATCGCTTGATCCATTTGATTGGTCGCTTGCTGATTAAATTGCTCAAGAATCGATAGTGCTTGATTCACTTCTTTAGTTAGCGTGGCAATGTTGTCATAAAGGCGCGTTTTCGCTTCAATGAATTCATAGTGTTGATCAAGCACACCGCCTTTTTTACCGATATCTAACGTGTATTGAGTAACGGATTTACCGAATGTTTCTTTTAAGCCTGAAAGTAGGGTTGTTAAGCTACGAAATGCGTTGGCAAGATGGTTTACACTGCGTTTATTCGCTTTTATTGCGGCTTTAATCTTACTGATATCGTCAGTGGCAAGGGCATCAGAAGTAATGGTTTCTGTTTCTTTTAGCTTCACAAAGAAATTTTTAGCCATCATCTTAACAGCCATATTATCTTGCTCATTAATGTATTCTTTCATACCAATGCTGAGTTCAGCTTGCAAACGCTGAAAGCGTCGCGCTGATTGTTGGCGCTCATCACCGGCTAACATTTGCGCGCGATAATTACCCATCGCGGTTTGAGCTTCGCTGAAGTAACGCTGTTCTAATTCGGTTAGCGCTTTAATGTAAGACGTTAACTCTGGATTACTTTCGGCAATGGCTACAAGCTCTTTACGCGCAGAGGCGAACTCTCTTGTTGCTTTACGAAAGTCGGCTTCATAGGTTTTCATTGCAGCAGGATCTTGACTGGTTAAAAAGTCTTTAAAAGATTTGTCGGCGGCAAGAAGTTTAACACTGACTTTATTTGATATAGAGACTAAAGGAAGTGCGTCTGTTGTTACTGTTGTTAACTGATTATGGATACGGTTTGTTCCATCAAGCATGAGCACAATGGTTAAAACAAACAATGCAACCATAACCACAAAACCGGAGTACATACGACGTATGACCGAAGTTTGGCTAGATTTCTTCATAATATCCCTATATTTAGCAAAGGGTCAGTGTCATCATAATGCTGACCTATTAGTCATAAATGTAATTTGATAATGGGGTAACCCTTTATTTCGCAATCAATGCTAAATTTGCGAATCGAATTATCAAATTAACTCTAACCTATACTATCGTCAGTTCTGCTTGAGTCTTGATAGATAAATTTGTTTAGGCTTCAATTGTTTGATCGCTGCATCAAAAAAACACGAAAACGTGAAATTTTTTCTCTATTAAATCTTTAAAACAACGTTCAATATTGCGCAATAGAGTTGACTGACGCATACTCACTAACTAAACAAATAACAATGAGTTGATGGAGTCAGAAATGGCGGAAGAAACTATCTTCAGTAAAATTATTCGTAAAGAAATTCCAACTGATATTTTGTATCAAGATGACTTAGTCACAGCATTTCGTGATATCAATCCTCGTGCGCCAAGCCATATCTTAATTATTCCAAATAAATTGATCCCAACAGTCAATGATGTGGAAGCCGATGATGAGTTGATGATGGGGCGTATGTTTACTGTTGCGCGTAAATTAGCAGAAAAGGAAGGCGTGGCAGAAGACGGTTACCGTTTGATCGTCAATTGTAATCCTTATGGTGGACAAGAAGTTTACCATATTCACATGCACCTATTAGGTGGGCGTCCTTTAGGGCCAATGCTAGTTGGCTAGTCATGACGTGCTGATAACGTTATGTAATGGATAATAATTATCCCCAGATAGACACAAAGCTTGAGTATCTTTAATCTTCTCGTTGGGTATACGATAAGTGGTGTGATATTCAGGCTTTTTTATTGCGATAAATTGATTATATCAGATAGCTTATCTATTACTTTATTGGTAATCGTCGCTTACTAACATTAAAATCTAACGAGTTGCTATGTAACGGTAAATGCCGATATTAGATTTATTAGTAAGAACTTGTGGGTCATAGCTAAACGCACGATCATAAATGAGTTTCTTATAATGTTACTTAGAAATTTGATTGTCACGCTATTAAGAGGCATGTAATGAAGTATGTAATGGCATTATTTTTAGCATTAATTATCACTGGATGTAGCAGTGATCATGCTGGTATTAGTATCGAAAACAGCAATCAAAATGTCGTTATTGGTAACGCTTTTCTTGCACGTAGCTTAGTTTTTAAAGACGCTCATATAACGAAAGTTAATGGTTTAATGCAAGCCTCTGTTGAGGCAATAAACAAAGTTAACACAGATCTGAACTTGCAATACCGTATTTATTGGTATGATGGCCAAGGTTTAGAGATCAGTGGTAGTGCGGCACCATGGCATTCCGTTGCGTTGGCTGGCAACGGTAAAGTAATATTACAAGGTATTGCTGATAAAGTTGAAGCTACCCAATATCGTATTTACGTTCGTCGAGCAGTATACTGATTTAATATAAAATATTGTTAAGGTAAAACAATGAAAAAAAGCGTTCTTGCATTATTAGCGGCATCTTCATTATTAGGTGGTTGTGCCCAAACTGTCGATTATGTGAATTCGCATTTACCTGAAACTCCATCGGTAAATTTTGGCTCTAATGATCTTGATAACACGGCATCGGACTTAACAACAAAGATGTT
Organism: Photobacterium sp. GB-50; assembly: GCF_003026755.1. NCBI lineage: Bacteria > Pseudomonadati > Pseudomonadota > Gammaproteobacteria > Vibrionales > Vibrionaceae > Photobacterium > Photobacterium sp. GB-50. The sequence continues at coordinate 101,893 of NZ_PYNX01000001.1, read as the reverse complement.
GTCATCACCGGCTGTATCTTCAATTACAGCAGGCGGTAAGCATCCGATTGTGATTGTTGATAATATTCAAAACAATACCAGTGGACATGTTGATACTAAGTCGCTTACTAACACAATTAAGTCTAAAATTTCACGTTCAGGTAAATTTAACTTAGTCGATAAGTCTCGCGTTGATGCGGTGCGTAAACAAATGAACTTTAGTGAGAATGATCGTTTTGTTAATCAAGGTACTGCGATTCAATTTGCTAAAATGACAGGTGCGCAATACATGCTGTATGGTCATGTAACCAATACGAGCAAGCGTGAAGATGGTCAGAATGTCCCTTTCTATAAAATGACCATGCGTTTGATGGATACAAACTCAGGTTCAATTGAGTGGGCTGATTCAGGTTTAGCACCTAAGAGTGAATCAGACTCTCAAGGTTGGTAATTTAGCCTAAATAATCGGGTAGTAATGTTGAAATTATAATGAAAGATAACGAGAGTTTTGATCCCACATTATTGTCTTTGTTACCCGATGTACAATTTCTAACAGCGAGCCCATTAGCGGGCGGTTTAACCAATCGCTGTTGGAAATTATTCCTGTACCATCCTTCAAATAATCAATCTTCCCATTACGTGTGGCGACCATTAACGAGCACGGCTCAAGCTTTTGGTATTAATCGAACGCATGAATATCAGTTATTACGTTTAATTGACGGTTCTAAATTAGCGCCAAAACCCTATGCATTGTTAGACATTAATCTAAATAATAATGAACAAGTATTAATTGTAGATTGGCTTGAAGGCGAACAAGCAGATCAACGATTTACCAATCAGCAACTGTGTCAACTTCAAGCGCGTATTCATGCTTTACCTCTTCCTACCCATCGATTAGATATTAAGCAACGTATTGAGCATTACTGGCAAACGATTGCTGCTAATTTAAAATCAAAACAATTACTATCTATTTACCATTATTTTGATAATCAGAAGATTAATCACTACTTTCCTGATACCTGCTGTCATTTTGATTTAGGGCGTTACAATATTATTGTCCCTAATGACAGTGACCGGTTAGTTGATGTGATGAACGCTAAAGTTATCGATTGGGAATATGCCAGTGCAGGCGATCCTTCTCTTGATTTAACCATGACGATATTAGCTAATGCACTTAGCCCTGAAAAAGCAGTGAAAGATTATTGTGTGGCAAGAGAGGCGTCCGATATCACTTTGGTATCTACTGATGAATGGTTAGAGGCGGTAAATTACTGGCAGCCCTGGTGTGAGTACCTAGCATTACTGTGGTATTTGGTGGGTTATCAAGTTTGGCATGATGATGAATATTTACAGCAAGCTAAACAATTAGAGCTCAAGCTAAAACAATTGGTTACATAGAGACGTTATAGTAAATGTGAAACGTTTGTACAAGGAGACGTACTGATGTTGAAAAGAACGATAAGCATAATCTTTATTTGTGTGGTGTTATCTGGTTGCACATTTAAATTGGTATACAATTCATTGGATTTCTGGATTGATTATTACTTATCAGATTATCTTGATTTGGACTCTCAACAACAGGGTGAGTTAGAGCAAGGTCTTGAAACTGCACTTGCACAACATCGACAGCAACAATTAGCCGTATTTCATAAGTTGATTTCTGCCTTACAAACAGATCTTAAAAAACCGTTAACAGCAGAACAAATTGCCAATTATCATCAGCGTTTTACGCAAGCAGGCGAAGCATCAGTTCTGGTTTTTGTATCACCTATCATTGATGTTGTTAAAACAATGAGCCCTTCACAAATTGCAGCCAGTTTACAAGCGATTGAAAAAGAGATAACTGAGCGACGGGAAGAGCGTTTATCGAAAAGTCCAAAACAACGCCTTGAAGATCGCTATGATGAGCTTGAAGATAAAGCCCAAAAGTGGATTGGACGTCTAACGAAGCAACAAAAGCAGTTGATCCTAAGCTTAGCGCAACTGCAATTACAGCAATCCACAATTTTTCAAAATATAGCGACAGATAACTTGTCACAATTAAAGAGGATACTGAAACAACGTAATAATGCGCAGTTTTCATTGCGTGTCGAACAACAAGTGAAAAATATTCTTTCTCTTAAAAATGCGGTCTATCAAACTCAACTCGATGAGTATTTAAGCCAGCGTTTTGTCATCATGAAGCAGTTAAACGAGAGTTTAAGCCCACAGCAGTTACGCCATTTACAAGGTGAACTCACATCACTTAGAAAAGATATCGCGACATTAATTCAAAAGAAGTAGTGCTGAACGCTTTTTATCAATGCTCCTAGTTTGCAAAGAAGATCATAGTTTTCATTATTATCCTGTTAAACCATATAGAAAGTGGTAGATTTATAACGTCCTATACAAGGGCACGGATGATTTTAAAATTAAGCGAGAGGGAATTGATATGATTATTTATCTACATGGCTTTGATTCAACAAGCCCTGGTAATCATGAAAAGGTATTACAGTTACAGTTTATCGATTCTGATATCCGCTTTGTAAATTACAGTACCCTGCATCCAAAGCATGATATGCAGCATTTACTAAAAGAAGTTCATAAGTTAGTAGACGAGAATAAAGATACAACGCCACTGATCTGTGGGGTTGGGTTGGGGGGCTATTGGGCTGAAAGAATTGGCTTCTTATGCGGTATTAAACAAGTCATTTTTAACCCAAACCTTCATCCTGAAAATAACATGGAAGGACGTATTGATCGTCCAGAAGAATATACTGACATTATGACGAAATGCGTTGAAGGTTTTCGCAAAAAAAATGCAGGTAATTGTCTTTGCATACTTTCAACTAATGACGAAGTATTAGATAATCAAGCTACAAAAGATGAGCTAGATCAATTTTATGATATAGTGTGGGACGAAAATGAAACACATAAGTTTAAAAAGATCTCGCAACATCTACAAACAATAAAAGCGTTTAAAGCGCAATAATAACGAAATATATTACCTCCTATACCTTAGACGGATCATAGATCCGTCTACCTACACATATGTGGCTTTACTGGCTTCAGATCTCTTTTTGCCTAGCATTTTGCGTGCAAAACAGACCACAACAAACAGTCTGCTATGCAATAAGGTATTTGTCAGTTTAAAAAATTTATAAAATTAGAGAGGAAGTGATTTTGACTCGAATTATTGTTGTTGGAGGCGGTGCGGGTGGTTTAGAGCTTGCGACAAAGCTTGGACGTACCCTTGGTCGTAAAGGCCGTGCAGAAGTTACTCTAGTGGATCGCCGTGCAAGTCACTTGTGGAAACCATTACTTCATGAAGTAGCAACAGGCTCATTAGATGCAGGTGTAGATGCTATTAGTTATCGAGCACATGCGAAAAACCATCACTTTGATTTTCAAATGGGCTCATTAGAAACGATAGATCGTGAAAATAAAACGATCACACTTGCTGCATTATTTGATAAGCAAAACGAGCTGTTAGTACCTGAGCGTACATTAGAATACGATATTCTTGTGTTAGCGATTGGTTCTACATCGAATGATTTTAATACTCCGGGTGTGCGTGACCACTGTATTTTCCTTGATAGCCCAGAGCAAGCACACCGTTTCCGTACAGAGATGAACAACCAATTCATGAAGTTACATGGAAACAAAGATCAAAAGACCGTTGATATCGCAATTGTTGGTGCTGGTGCTACTGGTGTTGAATTATCAGCAGAGCTTCATAATGCAGTACAAGAGTTACATAACTACGGTTTCGGTGACTTAGATAGCTCTCGTCTAAACGTAAACCTAGTTGAAGCTGGCGATCGTATTCTTCCGGCATTGCCACCGCGTATTTCTCAAGCGGCACACAGTGAGCTAACGAAATTGGGTGTAACCGTACGTACTGGTACTATGGTCACTAAGGCTGATGAAACAGGCTTAACCACAAAAGATGGCGATCATATTCCAGCACAAATCATGGTATGGGCTGCCGGTATCAAAGCACCTGATTTCATGAAAGATATTGCAGGGCTTGAAACGAACCGTATTAATCAGTTAGTGGTTAAACCAACGCTACAAACGACCCGTGATGATGATATTTATGTGATTGGTGATTTGGCATCTTGTGTGCAGGAAGATGGTTCTTTTGTTCCACCACGAGCGCAAGCGGCACACCAAATGGCAAGCCGTTGTTTCTCAAACATCGTTGCGAAAATTACAGATCGTGAACAGAAACCGTATGTGTATAGCGATCATGGCTCGTTAGTATCACTAAGCCGTTTCTCAACTGTTGGTAGCTTAATGGGTAACCTATCAAAAGGTTCGATGATGGTAGAAGGGCGCATAGCACGTATGGTGTATATCTCACTATACCGTATGCACCAAATGGCGTTACATGGGATGTTTAAAACAGGACTTATTATGTTAGTAAGCCGTATTAACCGTGTACTTCGTCCAAGCTTAAAGCTGCACTAAGTTAGTAATAATGGTTTAATTGATGACATAAAAAACGCCAGCATTTTTGCTGGCGTTTTTGTTTATATCTGTTTTTTATTAGTTGATTTTAAATAACTCAACATCAAAAATGAGCACTGAGCCTGGTGGAATGCTACCTGCACCGTTATTACCATAAGCAAGATTTGCTGGAATAAAGAAACGCATTTTTTCACCAACAACCATATGTTGTAAGCCTTCCGTCCAACCTTTGATCACGCGGTTAAGTGGAAAAGAAATTTTTTCACCACGATCGACTGAGCTATCAAACACGGTGCCATTAATTAAAGTACCGTGGTAATGCACTGTTACGCTATCTGTCGCTTTAGGGTGTTCAGTCCCTGTTCCTTTTTGCAAAACAAGATATTGCAGACCAGAAGGCGTCGTTTGTACGCCTTCTTTTAATTTATTTTCCGCAAGAAAAGCTTCACCTTGCTTAATGTTTTCAGCAGCAACTTGCTTATTGTTGTATGAACGATAAAGGAAAAAAGCGAGTAATACGGCAACAATAACGGCAATAACAATTTTTGACACAATAGTTTCCTTACAAATGAATTTCTTGCATCTTACCACTGTGTCGTTTTTCTAACAGCATGAAACTGTAAAGAATGTTGTGCTTAATCGTTTAATGGTGACACATATTGGCAATGTTAGTCGTAACGATGCCATCTGTAATGGTCACTTTGTTTTTAGCAACAAAAAATTCTAGCAATTGTTCAATCGTTAAATCTTTTAACTTGCAGGTGTAAAACGTCGCATCAGAACCGTAGCTATTCGCAATTTTTTCTTTCAGTGTTTCTATTGTGTACGGCTGTTGAGATTCAATCAGTAAATTAAGGATATCGTGAGCGTGGTATGTATTCATCCGGGAGTTGTCCTTCAATATTGTTTACGAATAAAGCATAAGTGAAGGACCCAAAGAAAATGTTGATGTGTGATAATAAAGTGTATTTTAAATGCAGCTTTTTAGGTTAAGTGAATAAATCGCTTGGTACTAGCGAATAAACAAGACCATCAAGCGGTTTATTATGATAATAAATACGATTACGCGCTTCACATTCAAATTTAGCATTGCATGCTTTTGCTGTTTTTTGGCTAGCATAATTATTGATATGCGTAATGATTTCTAAGCGTGTTAGCCCTAGCATTTGAAAAGCAAATTGTACGGCTGCAATATTCGCCTCAGTCGCAAATCCTTGTCTATGACAACCTGTTTTTATCCAATAGCCTAAATTTGCACTGTTGGTCATAGGAATAATCGCACTAAGAGAAACCGTTCCAATAAACGCATCATCAAAGCGATTAAAGATGGCAAATTCATAGCTAAAATCGGTTTGCCAGCTGAGTCGACTTGCGCTTATCCATTCATGGGCATCATGTTGATCAAAGCGATTATCACACCATTCAAGCCATGGACTTAGTTCATTAACTGAGTCATGTACGGCTGCGAGAAAATCATTGAGATCAGCATTTTTAAATGGGCGAAGAATAAGCCGAGGCGTAGAGATTTCGAAATCAAGTTTCATAGCTATCCTGCCGAAATTCGGAGAGTATCTAAATATAAAGTACTGACCTTGTTCGGTCAGTACTCTTAGAGGATGGTTTACTTACACCATGTGCTGACGAAATTGTTCAAGAAGATCTTCAAGGAACTTTATTCGCTTTTTACGATCACTTTGTTCAGCAATAATTTTCAGTTTTGTTGGGCCATCCATTCTGAAAACATTGGGCTGAGTTTGCAGTAAACCAACAAGGAAGCTTGGATTGATTGCTGCATTTTGATCAAATTCGAAATAGCCGCCTTTTTCACCGTTCTCGATTTTCTTGATGCCAAGCGTGGCAGCTTTAAGTTTGACACTGTTTACCGTCAGTAAGTTCGATGCTGCTTCTGGTAATAAGCCGAATCGGTCAATTAGCTCAACTTTAATTTCGTTTAGCTCGTTGTCATCACTAGTACTTGCGATGCGTTTGTAAAGTGATAAACGAGTATTAATATCAGGGATGTAGTCATCAGGCAGTAGCGCTGGAATACGTAACTCAACTTCTGTTTGTTGTTTAAGTAGATCATCTAGCGAAGGCTCTTTACCTTCTTTTAGAGCCTCAACGGCTTGTTCTAACATCTCCATAAAGAGGCTAAAGCCAACCGATTGAATTTGACCACTCTGTTCGTCACCAAGTAATTCACCAGCACCACGAATTTCTAAATCATGGGTCGCTAACGTAAAGCCAGCACCAAGATCTTCAAGGGAAGAAATGGCTTCAAGGCGTTTCACCGCATCTTTCGTCATACGCTTTGGATGTGGTGTTAATAGGTAAGCATAAGCTTGGTGGTGAGAACGACCAACACGACCACGTAACTGGTGCAACTGAGCCAAGCCAAGATTATCAGCGCGATCCATAATAATGGTATTAGCGGTAGGGACATCGATACCAGTTTCAATAATTGTAGTACACACAAGTACATTGAAGCGCTGGTGGTAAAAATCGCCCATGATCTTTTCGAGTTCACGCTCACGCATTTGACCGTGAGCAAAGGTGATACGGGCTTCAGGGATCAACTTTGCTAAATCTTCGGTCGTTTTTTCAATGCTATCGACTTCATTATGCAGGAAGTAAACCTGACCACCACGGCTGATTTCACGTAACACAGCTTCACGAATAACAGCATCATCGGATTGGCGAACAAATGTTTTGATCGCTAAACGACGCGCTGGTGGTGTGGCGATTATCGAAAGATCGCGCATCCCGCTCATTGCCATGTTTAAGGTACGAGGGATCGGTGTTGCCGTTAAGGTTAAGATATCGACATTGGCACGAATCGCTTTGATTTTTTCTTTCTGACGTACACCAAAGCGATGCTCTTCATCGACAATCAATAAGCCTAAATCATGGTAGTTCACACTGCTATTTAGTAGCTTATGAGTACCAATTAAGATGTCGATTTTACCTTCTTCGACATCCGCTAAAATTTGTTTTTGCTCTTTCGCTGTTTTAAATCGAGATAGCACTTCGACACGCACTGGCGTATTAGCAAAGCGGTCACGGAAGTTTTCAAAGTGCTGTTGTGCCAATAGGGTAGTTGGCACTAACACAGTTACCTGTTTGTTGTTATCAACAGCCACAAATGCAGCACGCATAGCGACTTCAGTTTTACCAAAGCCCACATCACCACAAACAAGGCGATCCATGACCTTGGTTTGGCACATATCAGACAGAACTGCGTTAATTGCTAAGGCTTGATCGTAGGTTTCTTCATAAGGGAAACCTGCGCTAAATTCAGCGTACGCCTCACGATCTAGGGTAAATTTAACGCCTGGTTTTAACTCGCGTTTAGCGTAAACATCCAGTAATTCAGCCGCCACATCACGGACTTTTTCTGCTGCTTTTCGGCGAGCCTTAGACCATGCTTCGCCACCTAATTTATGAATAGGTGCAGTATCTTCAGCACCACCTGAGTAGCTACTAATTAAATGCAGTGATGCAACAGGAACATAGAGTTTAGCGCCACCTTGATATTCAAGTGTCACATATTCGGTTTTAATACCGCCAGCTTCAAGGGTTTGTAAACCTTGGTAACGGCCTATGCCGTGATCAATGTGAACGACAGGTTGCCCCACTTGCAGTTCAGCAAGGTTACGGATAATCGTATCGGCATTGACCGTGGTTTTTTTATCATCGCGACGACGGCGTTGAACAATACGCTCACCAAGTAAGTCACTTTCGCATAAGAATGCAACAGCAGGATCATCAAGAATAAAGCCATTTTCAGCAGAGCCAATAACAAGGCTATGTTTGGTTGGATTATCAAGGGCTTCATCTAAGGTTTTACAAACCAATGGACGGACTTTGATCCGTGCTAATAGATCGAGCAGCGCTTCTCGGCGGCCTTCAGAGGCTACAGAGAAAATGACTTTGCCTTGGAATTGCTCATCAAAGCGTCTGAGTTCAGCAAACGGCTCTTTAAGTTGATGATTAATCGTGATGCTAGGGACGGGTTTTAATTCAGGATTAAAACGGCCTGCTTTTTGGCTATCGACAGGCTCCGACTGAATACGAACACGAGGCAGATTCTTAAAGCCTGTGAACATTTCATCTTTTGTTAGCCATAGCTCTTTAGGTTCAAGTAAAGGACGCAATGGATCAACACGGCGTTGATCGTAACGGTATTCAGCATCGGCTAAAAAGCTATCAACGGCAGGCTCTAAATCACCCAGTGTGATAAGCAAAGAAGTATCAGGTAAGTAATCAAATAAGGTTTCTGTTTTATCGAAAAACAGTGGTTGCCAGTATTCAATACCTGCAGGCCATGTACGTTTGCTGACTTGTTGATAAATAGATTCTGGTTCTCGGCGAGCTTCAAAACGTTCACGCCAGCGCATACGGAAATTTTCAACTGCGATTTCATCCGTTGGGAACTCATGCGCTGGTAATAAATCGATACTATCAATTTCACCGGTGGAGCGTTGGTTATCTGGATCAAATTGACGAATAGAGTCGACTTCATCGTCAAAAAAATCGATACGGTAAGGTGATTGACTCCCCATTGGGAACAAATCAAGCAGCGAGCCTCGGCTGGCATACTCGCCATGCTCCATCACTTGATCAACATGACGATAACCTGATACTTCAAGCTGTAAGCGCAGCTTTTCAAGTGACATTCGATCGCCAGCTTTTACGATTAAAGCATGCTGGTGGATAAATTCTCTTGGGGTTTGACGCTGAAGTAAGGTACTGATCGGCACCAAAATAATGCCAGATTTTTGGCTTGGCATTTTGTATAAACGCGCTAAACGTTCTGAAATAATATCTTGGTGTGGCGAGAAATTATCATAAGGCAAGGTTTCCCAATCTGGAAAAACGTTTACCTCGACATCGCAAAATTGCGTGATTTCTGGCTGAAGTTTTAAGGCTGTTTGGGTATCAGGCACCACCGCAAGAACTGGGCCTTTATGCGATGCGGCCACTTCTGCAAAAGACAGTGCAAGGGCTGCCCCCTTGATATTACCGATATAACGGTTATCGCCAGCCTTACTAGGTAAGGGTATAGAAAGTAAGTGTTTATTATTCATCGTTATTATTTAATTGTCGTTGTTGAGCACGTTGGCGTAAAAGTTTTTGCTGGCTATATAAAGCGGCGCGGATCAGCAAATCTCGATCATCTTCAAGCAAACGGGTATAACGCAATTTAATGATAAATTGCTCATCGCTAGCAATACTTTCGGTGACTTCAGCGTAGCAAAAAATAGCAGCGGCTGGGTAATCTAAAAACAGTTTCACTCTAACATTAGTGCCAACCGGATAGGAAGATGAACTGGTAAAACTAAGGTTACTTGCGCCAAAAGTTAAGGTAGTAAAACGATAGGTAGGATCATCTTGCTGCGATAAAACATAAGACAGTAATAGATTAATTTTACTGTTTTGTGCTGCAAGATAATCCATCAATGCTTGGGTTTCATTTTTGTTGAAACTGGCGAATAAACGATCGGCATTGTCTTCTAACGTCGAACACTCGCTGGCAATACGAAATAAAGGCGGGATTTCGGCATTGAAATCTTGTTCATCAGGTACGCTTTCATTAGATGATAAACGTTCAACGTTAATAGTAAGCCCTAGCTGGACTGAAAAATACTCATCTTGTTGTGTCATAGCGCACTCACTGTGAATAAATCCTATTTCAAACTAATAATAGGAGCGGATGCCATAACTGACAGCCACAGCATATAAAGCTTGATTTAATTGGACTGATTATTACTTAGCAATCATGCAAGGGCAAGAAAAGCGGCGTAAGTGTTTATCATTTAGTCACTGAATTTACATTACATTTACTATGTCGGATGGTAATTAAGGGTGTGAACGAGTATTCTTTACCAACCTAATAAAGGAGTGGTTTCTCAATCCTATGTTTCATCCAGTGTCTTTTTATATTGGCTTACGTTATTTACGTGGTCGTTCAGGCGATCGCTTTAGTCGCTTTGTCTCTTATATGTCTACAGCCGGTATTACTATTGGTGTAATGGCGTTAATTACCGTTATGTCTGTGATGAACGGTTTTGAAGATCAGCTAAAAGGTCGAATTTTAGGTGTTCTACCGCAAGCCGTCGTATCGAGTGCAGATGGACGAGTACCGTTATCAGAAAACGCACCAGAGGCATTAAAACAATTGCCACATGTGACAGGTGTAACGGCGATCACACGTGGTGAAGCGATTATACAAAGTGCAAACTCTATTGCTGCCGGTACGATGATTGGTATTGAACCTAATCAATATGATCCCATCTCTCGTCATATGATGGTGGGGAGCTTAAGTGATCTTACTCCTGGGAGTTTTAAAGTGGTTATTGGCCAAGCGTTGGCCGTTGAACTGGGTGTTCAACCGGGCGATAAAATTCGTCTGATGGTGACCAGTGCAAGCCAATTTACGCCAATTGGTCGTATGCCGAGCCAACGAAAATTTGAAGTTTCGGGTATTTATGACACGGGCTCTGATGTTGATAACCAATTGGTATACACCAATATTTCAGATGCTGGACGTTTATTACGCTATAAACAGGATCAAATGACAGGTTGGCGTTTATACCTTGATGATCCATTCGTTGTTCCTGAATTAGCTAAATTGAAATTACCCAATGGTTGGACATGGTCTGATTGGCGCGAGCAGCGCGGTGAGCTGTTCCAGGCAGTAAAAATGGAAAAGAATATGATGGGCTTAATGCTTAGCTTGATCATAGGTGTGGCGGCTTTTAACATCATTTCTGCTTTAGTGATGGTGGTGATGGAGAAACAATCAGAAGTTGCAATATTAAAAACCCAAGGTATGACTCACCGCCAAGTCTTGATGATTTTTATTGTTCAAGGGGCAAGTAGTGGTGTTATCGGTGCCTTATTAGGTGGCTTACTCGGCGCGTTAGTGGCGCACTATCTTAATGCCATTATTTCTGTATTGGGTGTCGATTTAGCATCGATCGGTGGCACGTTACCCACCGTGATTGAACCGATGCAAATTATGTTTGTTATTTTAGGCGCTATAAGCTTGAGTTTATTAGCGACTATTTTTCCTTCTTATCGTGCGGCCGCTGTCCGTCCTGCTGAGGCTCTTCGTTATGAATAATGCGTTGTTATCTTGTCACCAAGTTTGTAAAACCTATAAAGAAGGGCAGTTTGAGACAGAAGTTTTAAAGCAAGTTGATTTAGAGATTGCTGACAATGAGTTGGTCGCCATTGTGGGATCATCTGGCTCAGGGAAAAGTACACTGTTGCACATTCTGGGGGCTTTAGATGAACCCACTGATGGAGAAGTGTTCTTTAAAGGGCAGCGCTTAGATATTTTAAGTGCGAACAAACAAGCGAAAATTCGTAATCAAGAAATTGGCTTTGTATACCAGTTTCACCACTTACTTGCGGACTTTACTGCCGTTGAAAATGTCGCTATGCCGTTGTTAATTGGTGGTAAAAGTGTCAGTCAAGCGCGTACATGTGCACAAGATATGCTGGCTTTAGTGGGGCTTAGTCATCGTTATGAGCACCGTCCTTCGGAATTGAGTGGTGGTGAACGTCAACGTGTTGCCATTGCGCGTGCCTTGGTTAACAATCCTTCTATTGTTTTAGCTGACGAACCTACGGGGAATCTTGATCATAAAACGGCATTAGAAATTTATGATTTAATGCGTAAATTAAATGCAGAATCAGGTACCGCATTTTTAGTCGTGACCCATGATAGTGAATTAGCAGCAAAACTTGACCGTTGTATGCATATGCAAGATGGCGTGTTATCTCAAGTCGTTGTGGAGGCTTAATGTTTCGCCCTCTTTCTTTATATATAGGTAGTCGTTTTAATCGTTCGAAAAAACGTAACCGAATGGTGTCATTTATTTCAATGTCATCGATGTTAGGTATTGCCGTTGGTGTTGCGGTGATCATTGTTGGTCTGTCAGCAATGAATGGTTTTGAACGTGAACTACAAACCCGTGTGTTATCTGTGATCCCACAGGGTGAGTTACAGGCGGTTGAGCCTCCTTTAAATAATTGGCAACCGCTAGTTAAGCAAATAGAAAAACACCCGGATGTAACAGCGGCTGCGCCTTATGTTGAATTCACTGCGTTACTTGAAAAAGGCACAAAGTTAAAAGCTGTTGGTGTTCGAGGTGTTAACCCTCAAGAGCAACTTAAAGTCAGTGAATTACCGCACTATGTTTTAAATGATGCGTGGAGCAAATTTACTGCTGGTAAAAAAGAAGTCATTTTAGGTCAAGGCGTTGCTAAAAGCCTGAATGTGAAAGTGGGAGACTGGTTAACCGCATTGCTTCCTGATGCCGATCCTGAAATGACCCAGCTTCGTGCTCCGCATCGAATTCGATTACAAGTAGCGGGTATTTTAGCGCTTGGGGGAGAAATTGATCATAAATTGGCGCTAGTGCCAATGGCTGATGCACAAAAATACATGGATATGGGGCAAGGTGTCTCAGGTATTCAAATTAAAGTGGATAAAGTACTACAAGCGCAGCGTATTGTAAAAGAAGTGGGTAATACGCTTCCTGTCTATGTTTATCTGAAAAGTTGGACACAACAATACGGCTATATGTACCGTGATATTCAGTTAGTCCGTACGATTATGTATTTAGTTATGGTATTGGTTATTGGGGTTGCGTGTTTCAACATCGTTTCAACCTTAATGATGGCAGTAAAAGATCGGGCCTCTGATATCGCGATTTTAAGAACCATGGGGGCAAGTGATCGCTTAGTGAAATCCATCTTTATTTGGCATGGCGTATTATCTGGTGTGTTAGGTAGCGTGATGGGGTCAATATTTGGTAGCTTAGTTGCTGTTAACTTAACTCATATAGTTCGAGTGATAGAAAAAATCATTGGTCACCGGTTCTTATCGGGGGATATTTATTTTATTGATTTCCTACCCACTCAGTTAGCCTATAAAGATGTGTTAATTGTATCTATAACAGCAATTATACTCAGCCTTGTTGCTACTTGGTATCCCGCTCGTAGGGCAAGTAGTTTGCAACCTGCCAGAGTACTAAGTGCGAAATAGTCTTATTGTATTATTGATATCAAACGGAGCCACATTGGCTCCGTTTTTGTATCTATAGATTAAACTACTTAGAATTTTTCAAGTGTTGACGTTTTGATTTTCAATTACGTATACCTGCGATTGTTGAATCATAATACCCGGAAGGACTGTCATTATTGATATGTGTTTAAGCGATCTTGTTCTCTTATAAATAGAGAAAAGTTGCTGTCATTATGCGATTAAATTCAAGGTCATTAATTAATAAAAATAGATGAAGTCTCTACGTGATAAAAATAAAGAACAATAAATAAAAGGTAGACGATTCTTACGTTAGTTTTAGTGGTCATTATTTGGTCGATAAATAAATAATATTCACAATATTGTGAATTTTATTTTTATTTTATTTTTAACAATGCTTTTTTATTTACCTGATTGGTTGTTTTTTTGTGCTCTTGTGGGTGAGTTCAACTGAATAATTAAACTTTTTTCTTATAAATTGTGAATGGTGTTCATTTTAAAATTAATTAAGTTGTTTCATTTAACAGGGATGAAACTGCGTGCTAATTTTGTCGCCACTGATTTATGGATACAAGTGTCGTAGACGGATTGTTACTTCTCTATTTAAGTAACCTAACTAAGTAAAGGGATTGCACTAAAGTGGACAACTTGTTTAAAAATAAAAACATTTAGGAAAAATAATGAAAAAGAATGCACTAAGCCTTCTAGTGGCACTATCTGTATTAGCTCCTGTTGCAGCACAAGCAGCCGTTCAACTACCTGCTGGTACTCAAGAGATCGGTGTACAAGGTAACGCAAAACTAGGTAGTGGCTGGCATGCAGATATTAACGGTACTTACGGTACTTTCGTTAAAGATAACTGGGAAGTAGGTGGTACTGCGACTGTTCGTGCTCAAGACGCTAATGATGAGCTTAGTGGTCAGCTAGGTGTATTCACCGAGTACAACTTCGTGAACTCTACTAACTGGGTTCCTTACGTAGGTGCTGCTGCTGAAGTTGGTGGTCTATCTCTAAGCAACCAAGGTTCTGACAGCAACTGGGGCGCAAATGCTAAGTTCTCTGCTGGTGTTAAATACTTTATTAATCCTAACGTTGCTATCACTTCTGAAGTTAACTACAGCATCGCAACTGATAAGATCTTCTCTAGTGATTCTTACTCAAGCGAGCAAGCTAAGAACAGCCTAACTAATATCGTATTCGGTACTCGTTTCTACTTCTAAGTATAAACAGTATTACGATGTAATAAAAAACCCGCTAAAGCGGGTTTTTTTGTATCTAAAATAGGTGCCATAATAGCGAAATAGTGGTTTAAACCATCACAATAAGCCCCTGTTATTTATTAGCATAAGCGTGTTATTTAAGATACAAAGTCAATCAAGTTCCAAAAGCTGATAGGGTATGCTTAGAACCAAAAAGTCTGCTTATCCACTCACTTTTATTGTGCAGTGTGTCAGCAGACTTTTGTTATATATTGCTTGTTACAACATGGCTTTGTTTTTCTTAAAGCGTTTTAGTAACCAATTGCTTGATAAGCTAACAATAGCAATAGCGAGAGTAACAAATGGTGCAACCATCAATACCATTGTTGCGACTTTGGCGATTTTTTCTGGAAGAAGCGTTAATAAATAACCTAACCCTGTTAATAGTAATACCCAAGCTGTAGCACTTAACCAAGCAAAACGGAAAAAGTGAGCCTGACTTTTAATCCTAAATCCCATCATTAAAGGTAATAAAGGGCGGACAACAGGAATAAATCGTGCGGTAAACAAAGCAACAATACCATGACGAATAAGTAAATTATCCACAGTTTTCATTCGATGAGGTGGCACCATATTCACCCAGCCTTTTACTTTTGGTAGGTGATCTAGCCAGCGACCTTGCAAGTAAGCTAGCCAACTACCGATGGCTGATGCCACGATTAGTAAGAAGACAATCAATTTAAAATCGATGATCCCCATTGCACCTAATGTTCCAGCAAGAATAACAATGCTATCGCAAGGTAGGGGAGCTGCAGGTAAAAATGCACTTTCTAACCAAATGACAAATGTTACACAAACATAAATCATCACCATGCTTTCTGGGTTTTGTAATGCAACAAAATCTTGATGCCAGAGCGCAGAAAAAATAGATACAAATGAATCAAGCATCTATGTGTCCTTGTAATAAAAGTAGAAAATAAAAGTCGGTTGACGTTAGTGAAACAGTTGTTCCCGACTATGTGTAAAACGAAATTGAAAATTGGCTAGAGGTAAAAGTTTTTTCCGTTTTAAACAAAAATTTTCTATAGCTATCAGTATGTAAGAGAGTGAAACACTACTCTTTTGTTGTAACAAAGCAAGCAAATGATCACGTTGATGAGACAACGGAGAGCTCACCAGTTTAGGTAATGAGAGTAAAACGCGATAGCGCTGCGTTGAAGATATAAAAGTAGAGTCAACAGACGTTATTGGTGTCGTTTGTTTAAGGTATTGATTTGTATTAATAGCGCTTGCTGTTGCAGATGCACAGTGATGAAAGAAAATGCAACCAAGCAATAATGAGAAAACGTATAATCGTTGAATACACGGCATTGCTATATCTTAGTTAAAGTAATCTGCAGCGTTATTAGTACTGAAATTACAACTAAATAGCAAACGTTTAGTTGTGTACAAATATTGCAAATACGCGATGGTATCTGAATTAAAAAAGCCTCAATATCAAAAATATTGAGGCTTTTTATTTAGATTCCATTTTTATGTTATTTATTTTGAACCACTTTTTTCATTTGAGTACCAATGAAAATAAAGCTGAAGCCTTCAAATAGTAGTGATACACCAACAAAAATACCCAGTAATGACATAGAGAATTCTGGATTATTCATCAGAGTAAAGAAATAGATACCAATAGCAGTAGAAATCAAACCACTGATTACAATCCAGCGCCAACCTGCAAGGTGTTTACGACTATTAAAACCAAATAGCATACGCGTAACACCGTTGAAAATCATTGTGGCTATCATTAATACGGTAATAGTAACTAAGCCAATAAACGGTTGGCTTAGAATAAATAAGCCGCCAATTAAATAGAATAGCGCACTAATAACGTACCAAATTTTAGTTTTCCAATCATGAATACTAAAGGTGTGATAGACCTGTACTAGACCAATCACAAGGAAAATGGTCCCTACAATTGTTGTGATTGTCATACCCGCAGCAATAGGTAAGCTAATTGCAAAAACACCGGCTAATGCGACAATAACTCCAACAATAATAAACCATTTCCAGCCTTTGCTAAGCATTGAGCTCACAGGGTTATCCATAATAAGTACCTTAAAAGTAAAATGTGTAATTTAAATGTTTTCCTAATACTAGACGTAATTATTTGATTTGCTAGTAAAACCTCTATTGATAAACAGTAATTTAAGTTTTTGAATAAAACATATGATGAAAATGGATAGTGAGTATTAACGAAAATTGAACTGGCAATGAAAATTGTGAAAAATGAAACAGGCGGGTAATTAAATGTGTTTTTTTGATCTAAAAAATAAAGATAAAAGAAGAAAGCCTCTCGTCATAGAGGCTTTTGCTTATTTATATTTTAAAAGTATTAAAGCTAGTGGTTTTTACCAATTCGGAATTTACGCTTATTCCAGCTTCTCACAACGGAATAACGCCATAAGCTACGGATGCCAAAATAGCCGATAAGCGCTGATACTACACTGCAAATAAAGCAGCCAAGTAAAAATGGGGGGCCAATTTGGCTCATTTGGTTAAGTAAAAAATCCCATGAAAGCTCAAAGTGAAACGCGATGTTAGGACTATTCAATACCCAAGCGCCTAACTTGTAAGCACCATAGAATAAAACAGGCATAGTCACAGGGTTACTTACCCAAACGAGAGCTACTGAAAGAGGCAGATTTACACCAAATAAAATAGCTAACCCAGCTGCCATAATCATTTGACTAGGAAGTGGTACGAAAGCCATGAATAAGCCAACGGCAAATGCACCTGACGCAGAACGACGGTTTAAGCACCATAAGTTCGGGTTATAAAGTACATTACCAAAGATCTTAAGTGCTTTTTGGCGCTTAATGACTTCATGGCTTGGTAAGAACTTTTTTATAAGATGTCTAGGCATAATTAGTATTTATTAAAATGGCGATAACAGCATGTTACAAACATCATTAGGTATCGCAATAGGTTTTCATTCACTGCATTGGTTATCATTTCTACCACCGTACTGGTGGTATATGACAGCAATAATAGTCAGCCTTGTTATTTTTTATTATTGTAAAAACCATTTTCTTTTCTGGTTTTCAATAAGTGCTTTTCTAGCGGTGTTATGTGCCGAACAATATCGTAAAAAAGTTGAAGACATTCCGCTAAATCGCACAAATCTTACCATAAATGTTCGTATAAGTGCTGTAATAAATGAAAATATACCAATTTCAAATATTGAAGTAGAGGTTGTTGATAATTATTTTCATTCATCGCCTGATAATCCTGTTTTGGATGCATCTCATAGGTTATTTCTGATTTGGCCGGATGCGCCAACATTAAAGCAAGGTCAAATTTGGCACTTACCTGTTAAGTTGAGTCGAATTGTTGGACGTGTAAATCAAGCTGGCTTTGATGCAGAACGATATGCTGTGAGTCGAAATGTACATGGTAATGCTGTGGTGCGTCATCGATTATCATCGCTGCCATTATTACTTCCATCAAGAATAACTTGGCGACAGCAACTCTATGATAAGGCGTTAGGTTATGTCGAAAATATGCCGAATAAAGCATACCTATTAGCATTAGCGTTTGGTGACCGAAGTGGATTAACGAAAGTAGATTGGCTTCATTTAAGAGACAGTGGAACGGCTCATTTGTTAGCTATTTCAGGGTTACACATCGCACTTGCCATGTTATTAGGGTGGCAAATAGGCCTAAAATGTAAGCTTTTCTTGCCGCAGAAGCGTTACTTTATTTGGTTACCGATGATAACAGGGTTATGTATCGCATTTTCCTATGCCTGGTTAAGTGGCTTCACTACGCCGACCATACGTGCATTAATTATGTGTGTGTTTCTCGGGATCTTGAAAACAACAGATGTGTATTGGCGCCATTGGCAACTATTATTAGCTGCGTTAGCATTAAGTGTATTTATTGACCCATTCGCCATTTATAGTGCTTCTTTCTGGCTATCATTTTATGCCGTTGGTGTTTTAATTTTAGTTACCCTAAGCCAGCGCTATTTTACAGGAAGAAGCGTATTTGATGACTCGATATCGAGCAATCGCTTCAAAGCGTTTTTATTTAAACTAGCAAAAATTCAGCTTTGGCTATTGGTGCTAATGTTACCCATACAATGGTTATGGTTCGGTGGCGTATCGCTAGCAGCTCCTATTGCTAATATAGTTGCTGTTCCTTTGGTCAGTATCATCACGGTTCCTTTAGTATTATTAGCACTGCTGACGTTATGGTTTCCACCCGTTTCTTCATTGTTTTGGCAATGTGCTGACTGGTCTTTAATTCCTATCATTGAAGGGAACCAATGGTTGGAAGGTGCGTGGTATCCATTATCAGTGAACCTAACCCCTTTACTTTGGGGAGTTATCATCATTTTTGTTGCATTGATGTTATTGCCTTTATCGTCATTTAAGTGGCTATATAGCTCGGTGATAGTAATTACATTGTGTTGGTTTATTAAAGAGCCGGTAAAGTCGCATTGGAAAATGTTGGTACTTGATGTTGGACATGGATTAGCGGTACTGATTATTAAAAATAACAAGGCTGTATTATATGATACTGGCAATCGATGGGAGGATAGAGCCGTTGCTGAAACCACTATTCTACCAATTCTGAGACAGCTAGGTATAAAGCAATTAGATTATTTAATTATTAGTCACGATGACAGTGATCATGCGGGTGGAAAAACAATCATTATCGAGAAGTTATCACCGCAATATAAGTACAGTAGTAATTTTGAAAAGGGATATTTGCCATGCCAGAAAGGCCAAACATGGCATTGGCAAGGTTTGACATTCAAAGTCCAATGGCCTTTACAGCGCGTGTATCATGCCCGAAATCCTCATTCTTGCGTTATCCATGTTCAAAATAGTGAGCTTCAAGGCCCATCCGTGTTATTAACGGGTGATATTGATGCGATTGCTGAGTTGATGATGTTAAAGAGCGCACCGACACTGGATGCTGATATTTTGTTAGTTCCTCACCATGGTAGCAAAACGTCATCAACGCATACCTTTATTGACACGATAAAGCCCTCATTAGCCGTTGTTTCTACTAGTTATTATAATGCATGGAATTTGCCAGCAAAAAGTATCAAAGCACGGTATCAGGATCGAGGGATTGAGTGGTTATCAACGGGAAATTCGGGGCAGATAAGCGTGACTATTAACGGACGAAACTACCAAGTTATTACTGAGCGACAACACTCAGCCACACAGTGGTATCGTCCTCGTTGGTTATAAGTGTCCTTTTTTCAATTTAGGATGTTCATCGCTTGGGTAAAGAACACTTATTGCTGCTTTTTTTTACGCTAAAGATAAATTTTTCAAAAGGATGAGATACAAATTTGGTAGAGAAGGAAGTTAAGGGTAGAATATAAAAACTGTATTAGTAATAAATTGGTTTTCATGACTCAATTAACAGAAAAATCATCAAGCGAAACGTACAAGCGTTTATGGCCCTACATTAGCATTTATAAAGCAGGCCTTGCTGTTGCAGTGATCGCTCTTATCATCAATGCGATTGGTGATACCTTATTGGTTTCAATGATCAAGCCACTGCTTGATGAAAGCTTTGGTGGATTAGACAAAATTGATTCTAATTTCCTAGCGATGATGCCAATCTATTTAATTGGCTTAATGATAATGCGTGGTGCAAGTGGCTTCGTAGCAACTTACTGCTTATCTTGGGTATCAGGCAATGTTGTAATGAACTTACGTCGTCAGTTATTCCAACACTTCATGAAAATGCCTGTTTCATTTTTCGATAAAGAATCTTCAGGGGCATTGTTATCTCGTATTACTTACGATTCAGAGCAAGTTGCGTCAGCTACCAGTAGTGCATTAGTGAGCATTGTACGTGAAGGGGCATCTATTATTGGTCTAATGGTATTGATGTTCTGGAATAGTTGGCAACTATCCGCAATTTTGATTGTGATTGCCCCTGTTGTTGCAATCAGTATTCGTATTGTATCAAAGCGTTTTCGTAAAATTTCACGAAATATGCAGGATGCGATGGGGTCTGTGACGTCATCTGCTGAGCAAATGCTAAAAGGTCACAAAGTCGTATTAAGTTACGGTGGTCAGCAAGTAGAAAAAGAGCGCTTTGATAAAGTGAGCAATCAAATGCGTCGCCAGACCATGAAGCTTGTTTCTGCTCAGGCTATTTCAAACCCCGTAATACAGGTCATAGCGTCTTTTGCTCTTGTCGTTGTATTAATTTTGGCAAATACGCCATCTTTACGAGCGGAACTAACACCAGGTACGTTTGCCGTTATATTTGGTTCGATGTTCGGCTTGATGCGTCCATTAAAAGCGCTTACAAGTGTTACTTCTCAGTTCCAACGCGGTATGGCTGCTTGTCACACCCTGTTTGAATTAATGGATTTAGAAACCGAAAAAGACAATGGTAAAGTTGAAGTTAAACGTGTGAAGGGTGATGTAGAGATTAAGAATGTAACCTTTACTTATCCGACAAAGGACACTCCAGCATTGCGTAATGTGAGCTTTAGCATACCGGCAGGTAAAACATTAGCATTAGTCGGTCGTTCGGGTTCTGGTAAGAGTACCATTGCAAACTTATTGACGCGTTTCTATGACATTGAGTCAGGTGAAATAAACATTGATTCGGTTGAAATTCGAGATTACAAACTTTCCAATCTTCGTAACCAAGTGGCGGTTGTTTCTCAAAACGTACACTTATTTAACGACACTATTGCAAATAATATTGCTTATGCAAGTGAAGGTGCATACAGTCGTGCAGATATTGAACGTGCAGCTGAACTGGCTTATGCGATGGACTTTATCAAAGGCATGGATAAAGGCTTAGATACTATTATCGGCGAAAACGGTGTCAGTTTATCGGGCGGTCAACGTCAACGTCTTGCGATTGCTCGTGCGCTGTTACGTGATGCGCCTGTGTTAATTCTTGATGAAGCAACATCAGCACTTGATACTGAATCTGAGCGCGCAATTCAAAGTGCCTTAGATGAACTTCAAAAAGACAGAACGGTACTGGTAATTGCTCACCGTTTATCTACGATTGAAAATGCCGATCAAATCCTAGTAGTAGATGATGGTGAAATTGTTGAACGCGGTACTCACGCAGAGCTAATTAGCCATGATGGTGCATATGCACAACTTCATCGAATTCAGTTTGGTGACTAATGGCATCCCTTATTGAAAAAATGTGGTTTCAGCATCCGCCTAAAGGGGGGATGCTGTTACTTTACATTCTGCTTTGGCCTGTATTTAAACCCTTAAGTTTTTTATTTGGGGTGATTAGCCAACATAAAATACGACAATATTCTGCTGGTAAAAAACAAGCGTATAGCGCGCCTGTACCTGTTGTTGTGGTTGGCAATATTACTGCGGGTGGCAATGGTAAAACGCCTGTTGTCGTGTGGCTGGTGGAACAACTACAAGCGCAAGGTTTAAAACCGGGTGTGGTTTCTCGTGGTTATGGTGGTAAAGCGCCGCATTATCCCTATTATGTTGAAGCGACAACTAGCACTGATATTGCAGGTGATGAACCCGTACTTATTCAACGAAGAACGAACGCCCCCGTTGCTGTTGCACCTAAACGCAGTGAAGCGGTGAAGATGCTATTAGATCACAATGTAGATGTGATCATCACTGATGATGGTCTTCAGCATTATGCATTGGATCGTGATATTGAAATTGTTGTGATTGATGGTCAACGTCGTTTTGGTAACGAGCATTTATTGCCACTGGGGCCATTACGAGAAACCTGTGAGCGTTTAGATAGCGTTGATTTTCTGATTTGTAATGGTGGTTCAGCGCAAGCAAATGAAGCATCAATGACATTAGTCCCAACCGATTTAATTAATGTGAAAACAGGTGAGCGTTGCTTGATAGGTGACTTAAAAGATATCGTAGCTATTGCGGGTATTGGTCATCCTCCTCGTTTTTTTTCTACCCTAAATCAATTAGGCGTAACCCCTGTTTTATGTCAGCCTTTTGCTGATCATCAAGCATTTGAAAAACAAACATTGTTAGAGTTAGCCCATCAAGGGCAGCATTTAGTAATGACTGAAAAAGATGCCGTGAAGTGCTATGCGTTTGCTGAAGATAACTGGTGGTATTTACCCGTTAATGCAGATATCGCTCAGCCTCAGGCAACAGACATTATTAATAAGATCATTGAGGTAAAGGAAACGTATGGATCATCGTCTGCTTGAAATCGTTGCTTGTCCTGTATGTAAAGGCAAGTTGAGTTACGATAAAAAAAATAATGAGCTGGTATGTAAATTTGATCGTTTAGCTTATCCTATTAAAGATGGCATTCCAGTTTTACTTGAGCCAGAAGCACGTACGTTAAGCTCTGACGAGGTTAAATAATGACATTTACCGTTATTATTCCTGCGCGCTATCAATCTACACGTTTACCGGGTAAACCGTTGGCAGATATTGCAGGTAAGCCAATGGTGCAGTGGGTTTACGAGAAAGCGATAAAGTCCGGTGCCGATCAAGTGATTGTTGCAACGGATGATCAACGCATTGTTGATGTGGTGAAAGGTTTTGGTGGTGAGGTGTGTTTAACACGCACAGATCACGAATCTGGTACCGAGCGTTTAGCCGAAGTAGTTGAGAAATATCAATTAGCCGATGATCATATTGTTGTTAATGTGCAAGGGGATGAGCCACTTATTCCTGACACTATTATCCGCCAAGTTGCTGATAATATTGCGCATAAAGACGCACCTATGGCGACATTAGCGGTAGAAATTGATCACTATGATGAAGTATTTAATCCAAATGCTGTAAAAGTTGTTACGGATAAAGATGGTTATGCATTGTATTTTAGCCGTGCAGCCATACCTTGGGATCGTGATAATTTTGCCAAGCAGCCACGAATTGTGCATCATAATTTACTTCGTCATATTGGTATTTATGCATACCGTGCAGGGTTTATTAAAACCTATATCAATTGGGCACCAAGTGCACTTGAGCAAATAGAGTCTCTAGAGCAATTGCGCGTGCTTTGGCACGGAGAAAAAATCCATGTTGATGTGGCAATTGATGCACCACCTGCGGGTGTAGATACGCCAGAAGATCTGGAGAAAGTTCGTCAGTTCGTGGGTTAAAAATGCAATAACAGATAAAGCCTAAACAGAGTTTAGGCTTTTTTATTTGTCTTGATTATGGAATAGAGATCAGGCTTTATATCTATTAAATACAAAGTCGTAAGTAACAAGTGTTACAGTGATAACGTCACTTGGTTTAACGAATGAGGAAATAATCCATGGCATTTATTAAGAAGTTATTTTTAAGCCAATGGAGCACTGATTTTCGCTACGTCAAACCTGCGATAAAAAATCAAAATGATCATGTAAAACAAGTCTGGAATGATGAAAAAGAAAATACATTTGGCATCGAGAGATTATTCAAACTTTTTCTTGTTCTATCATCTTATATTTTTCCTGGGCTGTATATTCGACATATCTCTGGTAAGTTTGGATTATTAGCAAGGAAAATATGTTCAGAAGTTTATGTTATTCTTAAATTAATAACACCGATACTGATCTTTAATTTTAATCTTGAATCATCACCATTCTCTATTTTATTTATATCTTATTTACTATTAGAAACGTTGCTTTATTTATTAAGTATCATTTTTCTTTCAGATATCTATAGCCCGCCAATATCTAAAAAACGTTCATTTTTAATGTTAGTTATTAATTATATCGAAGTCTGCTTGGGGTTTGCTGTTTTATATAAAGCGACAGGTGGAGTGAGCAATCTAGTCTCAAATTTTGATGCGATATATTTTAGTTTTATTACGGCGACAACAATAGGGTATGGGCACATGGCACCAATCGGACATGATGCGAAAGCCTTGGTGATATTACATGCAATGTATAACTTTATATTTATAGGTTTAATTTTAAGCAATTTTGCTATTAATATCACTTATAAAGATAGTAGCTACAGAGTAAAGGATAATAAAAATAGTCCGCGTAAAGCTGATTAACAGGGCAATGTATTGCCCTGTTAGATAGACTTTTTACTGTGCTGTTTTTACACGGATACGACTTTTGTCTACCATCGTTTCATTTAAAGCTTTCATCGCACGGACTGCTTGTTGCTCATCGTCCATTTCTAAAAAAGCAAAGCCTTTTGACTTACCTGTAATTGTATCTAAAACAAGGTTACAGTTTCCTACTTTGCCAAACTCTTCAAAAATTTTACGAATTTGGATTTCAGTGGTGCTACGAGAAAGGTTACGAACTAGAATTTTCATTTAGAGATCTTTTATTTGGTGTGTTTTACTATTTTAACACGAAAAATATCGAAGAGAGGTATATGGCGGAGTAAGAAATGAGGAATACAGATATTTCTATTACCTATATTGAAAAGCGATCACCGAAATAAATGATGTAAAACAGTGACCGCTTTTAGTGGCAAGATGATTTATAACTTAGCTAACGTTTCGTCTTCTTCTTTAATTAAGTTTTCTTTCTCTTTTTGTGCTTTTTCACTGAGGTGAGCTTGTGGTTTTTCTTTGTGCTTAATGACTTGACGCTCTAGACGGTCAAAGGCTTCGTTGAATGCATCGATTAGCTCATTAGCTTCACCAGTAGCGTCGATTTTACCTAGGTTAGACTTAGTTGCGATTTCAACAGTAAACTTACGGCCTTCCTCAAGTTTCATAAATACATCTTTGCTTTGGAAAGTAATTTTGAATTTATCAAACTTAAAGAATGCTTCTTTAATATGTTGTTCTAGGTAGTCTGGAAGTTCAAAACCGCGTGCTGTAATTTTAATGCTCATAATAAGTTACTCATAATGTGTTGGAGTTTATGCTTAATAAGACTAGTCTAAAAATTATTATCTAACGTGATCTATGTCACATTAATTACCATAAGAGGATTTGTTAAAAAGAGGAAGGTCTTGATTGCTTAATAAGCAATTTATAGTGATGGTAATAATGAAAAATAAAGTATTTATCGAATAAGAATGAAAAAAACACTATTTATTAAAATTAAATAATAAATAGTGTTAATGAAATGTAATTTTTATGTTTTTTACTAAAAAAGTAATCTTTGATTGAAAAGTGAAAAACTAAAAAAAAGTGAGATTTTTATTTGTTAATACAAGAGTAATCATAGCTAAATTATGTTTAAGCGTGTGTGTCAATAACGTTTGGTTGTTTCTCTTTATCTATCTCAGTCGCTTTATTTAAGCCTAAAATACGAGAAGTAATAGTTCCTGCCGTCATTGAGCCACTAACATTTACTGCAGTTCTTCCCATATCAATTAAAGGCTCAATCGAAATTAACAAGCCTGCAAGTGCAACGGGCATACCTAATGTTGAAAGAACGATAAGAGCGGCAAATGTCGCACCACCTCCAATACCTGCAATCCCAAAAGAGCTGACGGTTACAATGGCAATAAGGGAAATCATAAAGCTGGGATCTAATGGATTAATGCCCACTGTCGGCGCAATCATTACGGCAAGCATTGCTGGATATAACCCCGCACAGCCATTTTGTCCCATCGTAGCGCCAAAGGAAGCAGAGAAGTTAGCAACCGCATCGCCATTGCCAAGCGATTTTACTTGAGTATCAATGTTTAACGGAATTGTGCCTGCACTTGAACGCGAGGTAAAAGCAAACGTTAGTACGGGTAAAATTTTCTTGAAAAAGCGCAGAGGATTGACCCCAACAAAGCTAACGAGTACTAAATGTAATACCAGAATTGACCCAAGGCCAACATACGATGCGATAACAAAATTCAATAAACCTAGAATATCGTCGTAGTTAGAGCCAGCAACCACTTTCGTCATTAATGCCATCACACCATAAGGTGTTAAGCTCAGCACCATACGTACGAGTGTACGAACAATTTCTTGGGCAACATTAACAAACTTTTCAAAGCTAGCGCCTAACTCTGGGTTTGTTTTAATTACCGTTAATCCCGCCATGCCAACAAATGCAGAGAAAATCACAACGGCAATCGTAGAAGTAGGACGCGTACCCGCTAAATCAGCAAAAGGATTAGAAGGGAAAAATGAAATTATCATGTCGGCAAACGACACATTCGCAATACTGCCCAAGCGTGTTTGTAATGCTTCGCCACGGGCAATTTCACGCGCACCTTCAACAATACCATCAGCTGTCAAACCAAATAGGTTAGTGATCATTATGCCGATTAAAGCAGAGATTGCTGTTGTTGCTAATAAAATACCTATGGTGAGAAATGATATTTTACCCAGCGCACTTGAATCCTTAACCTTAATAATTGCGCCAATGATAGAAACCATAATGAGTGGCATAACAATCATTTTTAACAGGCTGATATACCCAGCCCCAACAATATTAATGTACTCAAGGGTGTCACTAACGACAGGAGTTTGTGGGTGATATAACCACTGTAGAGCAGCGCCAAATAAGACACCGAGAATTAATCCGGTAAAAACGCGTTTTGACAGGGTGCTATCGGTACGTTGCTGCTTAATCAACAAGGCGATCAGTACCGTAAAGACGGCTAAATTTATAATTTGGTACATACTGCTAACCTTTAAATTATCAATATAATAAAAACGAGAAAGCAATTATTTGCAGTTAAATAAACTGATGCTTGTAAAATTTAGAAATTAAAATGTTAAGCAATTATTGTTTCTCATTGGAGGGGAATCATAGTGGCTAACGCTTTTTTCAGATACATTTTTTATGACGTTTTTTAGCTTGATTGTTTTATATATATAGCTTTTAGTTATATGTGTTTGTGATAATACGTTGAGGACTACTCAGAAAAGTAAAGAAAAGTAAGTGATGTAGGCAAAAAAAAGCCCAGTAATGATTTACTGGGCGATAAGGGCATTTTATATGGTTTTAGCCAGCAACTGTTAACGCATCCGCACTATCATGATTGTTTCCATCCGTGCTTTGTTCTTTATGGTTAGCAAGAAATGTACGCAATTGTTGCCATAAACTCCCTAGTTTTTCATGCCAATAACGTTCAGTTTGGTTTAAAAACTGCGAGCTTGGCGCGTAGCGTATCCAAGGTTGTTTAATTTTGTTCGTCGCTAAAAAGTTAGTCGGTGCTGGAATTGGATACAGTCCAGCTTGATGAAATTCATACAAGGCTCGCGGCATATGGCTGGCTGAAGTAACAAGTACTAAGCTTTTATCACCAACAACAGAAGCAGCTTGATGCGCTTCTTCCCAGGTATCTTTCGCTGTTTCCAACAACAGAATATCCGATTTACTCACTCCCAATGCTAGGGCGACTTTAGCCATCATACGAGCTTGACTGATATTGGTTCCACCACCGTAACCGGAGAGGATTATTTTAGATCCCGGATACATTCGCGCAATACGAATACCTTCAACTAAACGCATTAACGCAGTACGTGAAAGTTCTGAGGTGATAGGAAACGTTTTATCGATCACATGACCACTACCAAGCACCATAACAAAATCGATAGGTTTAGATGAACCGACAAAAGCGGGATATTGTTGCTCTAATGGTCGCAATAAACTCGTAGAAACAGGCTGAAAAGAGACGGCAAAAATACCTAAAAAAGAGAATGCAATAATTCCCGAAGCGAGTTTTTTCTTACGCGTAAACCATAAAAACAATAATCCAATAACCCCAATGATCAGCAGTGCTGGGAGGGGCATAAGGAGTGTTGCGATTAATTTTTTTAATTCAAACATGAAATGTAGTCCGAAATTTCAGCAGTTGAGCTTGAAAAAGCATCACAAGCCTTTATTCCTTTACTGCTTGTGAGAAAATGAGTCACTTTTTAGATTCGCTATCATAACGTAAAGCAGCCGTGATCAAAGACCGAAATTTTGATGATTTAGCGCAAAAGTTCGCTGAAAACATATATGGCACAGCAAAAGGGCAAATACGACAAACTGTCGTATGGCAAGATATTGAACAAATTCTTACCTCGCTTAGCAGTGTATCACCTCTTACTGTATTAGATGCAGGGGGAGGTATTGGACAATTGTCACAAAAAATTGCATCACTTGGACATCAAGTAACGTTATGTGATCTTTCTAGCGAAATGTTGACATTAGCTCAACAAGAAATTGCTAAAAACGGTTTGCTTGAGCAATATCGTTTTGTGCATTGTCCTGTGCAGGAAATTGATGAGTTCATATCTGAACCTGTCGATTTAATTTTATTTCATGCAGTAATGGAATGGTTAGCTGAACCAATCGAGGTACTTACTGGTCTATTAGACAATGTGAAACCAGGCGGTGCCATTTCCGTGATGTTTTATAACTATAACGGTCTACTGTTTAAAAACTTAATTTGCGGTAACTTGACTCATATTGAGCAAGGAATGCCACATCGCAAGCGCTTTAAATTACAGCCGCAGCAAGGGATAAAACCAGAAGATGTTTATCAGTGCCTAACCGATGCAGGGTTTGAAATCATGGGTAAAACAGGGGTGAGAACCTTCCATGATTATATGCAAACTTTCCGTGTAGGTGACTACAGTTTTGAACAGGTTCTTGAGATGGAGCAGAAGCTTTGCCGTCAAGAGCCGTTTTTGTCGTTGGGGCGTTATATTCATGTGTATGCCCGTAAGCCTTTTGCGAAAGAAACGCACACAACAACGACAAACTCTAATAACAGCAATAAGGACAAGGGATGAGTGAAGTTACCCAGACGGTTCCCGAGTTGGTTAACTGGGTAAAGCAAAACGATTTTGCTTTAAACCTACCAACGGAACGGCTGGCGTTCTTGTTAGCCATTGCCGTTTTAAGCGGTGATCGCTTTGATGAAGAATTAGGGGAAGGAGAACTGGTTGACGCATTTCGCATCGTAAGTGATATGTTCGGCCAATCCAAAGAAACCCTGGCATTTCGCGCCAACAACGCCATTAATGAATTGGTAAGACAGCGATTAATTTCACGCTTTACTAGTGAAGTAACTGATGGCGCTAGTATTTATCGTTTAAGCCCATTAGCGTTAGGCATTACTGATTATTACGTTCGCCAACGAGAGTTTTCAACACTCAAGCTATCTATCCAGTTAGCAATGGTGGCAGACGAAATCAATAAAGCAGCAACGGCGGCACAAGAAGACGGTGATGAAAAACACTGGCGTCAAAATGTTCATGCCGTATTGAAATACTCAGTAGCTGAAATATTCGATCGCATCGATTTAAACCAGCGCACCATGGATGAGCAACAGCAGCAAGTCAAAGTCGATATTGCTGAATTGCTAAACCAAGACTGGCGCGCGGCAATCAGTAGTTGTGAGCAGTTACTTGATGAAACGTCTGCGACGTTAAAAGAGCTTCAAGACACACTACAAGCGGCAGGCGATCAGCTACAAACGCAGTTACTGACGATTCAAGAATCCACACAAGGTCGTGATGATTTAGATTATGTTGATGGGATGGTGTATATCCTTCAAGCAAAACTGGATCGCATTATCAGTTGGGGTCAGCAAGCGATTGATTTATGGATTGGCTACGATCGCCATGTCCATAAGTTTATTCGTACCGCGATAGACATGGACAAGAACCGTGCATTTAGTCAGCGTTTACGCCAGTCGGTTACTGATTATTTTGATGCGCCATGGTTATTGACCTATGCAGATGCTGAACGTTTATTAGACATGCGTGATGAAGCATTAGTGCTTCGTGACGATGAAGTAACAGGTATTGTTCCCGCTGAGATGGAATTTGAAGAGCTCGACTTAGTTAATGATATATTGGCAGAAAAAGTTGCAGCAATGCTAAAAGCGCACAAATCGACAGGCGCACCCATCAACCTAAGCTCACTGCTCAAAGATTATTTGGCTCAACATCCATTTGCCCAGCATTTTGATTTGGCAAGAATCGTGATTGATCAAGCAGTAAGAATGGGATACTCAGAGGCTGACTTCAATGCAATTCAGCCTGATTGGGAAGCAATTAACGAATACGGAGCCAAGGTACAAGCTCATGTCATTGACAAATATTGAAGAATTCATGCCGGAAAATTTAGCAAAAGCGATTGCTAATCCACTTTTCCCCGCACTGGATAACGCGCTCCGTTCAGGTCGCCATATTTCTAGTGAAGATTTAGATAACCATGCCTTTTTGATCGAATTTGAACAAGAGCTCGGCATGTTTTACAAGCGTTACAATGCAGAATTAGTCCGTGCGCCAGAAGGCTTTTTATACCTTCGTCCACGTTCAACCTCATTGATTGGTCGTTCTGTATTATCAGAAATCGACATGCTGGTGGGTAAAGTGTTGTGTTTCCTTTACCTAAGCCCAGAGCGTTTAGCGCACGAAGGTATTTTTACTAACCAAGAGTTGTTTGATGAGTTAGTGACATTAGCAGATGAACAAAAGCTAATGAAATTAGTGACTAACCGCGCAACAGGTTCCGATCTTGATCGTGAAAAACTGTTCGATAAAGTGAAAACATCATTGCGTCGTTTACGCCGTATAGGGATGTTAATTCCAATTGGTGATCACGGTAAATTCCGTATTAGTGAAGCGGTATTCCGTTTTGGTGCCGATGTACGAACAGGTGATGATATGCGTGAAGCGCAGCTACGCTTGATCCGTGACGGTGAAGCCGTTGTGCATCATCAAGAACCAAGCCAATCAAGTTTGCTCGACGATATCGAACAAGACAGTCAAGAATCACTTGAAAATGCAGATGCACAACAAGTGGAACAGGAGAGTAGTATTTAATGGAACGCGGTAAGTATCAATCGCTCACCATGGTCAACTGGAACGGCTTCTTTGCTCGTACCTTTGACATTGATAATTTGGTGACAACGCTTTCAGGTGGTAACGGTGCGGGTAAGTCAACAACCATGGCTGCTTTCATTACCACACTCATTCCTGATCAAAGCCTGCTTCACTTCCGAAATACAACGGAAGCGGGAAGTTCAAATGCCTCACGCGATAAAGGTCTTCACGGTAAACTGAAGCCGGGGGCCTGTTATGCAGCGCTTGATGTGGTTAACTCGAAAAAGCAACGCATTATCTTTGCTGTAAAATTACAGCAAGTCGCGGGTCGTGATAAGAAAGTCGATATTAAGCCTTTCTTAATTCAAGGCTTGCCTTCAAACATCAAACCCACTGATGTGTTAATTGAAACGCTATCAGAAAACCAAGCGCGTGTTCGCCAGCTTAATGATGTTAAAGACATTGTTGCACAATATGAAGGCGTGCAATTTAAAGCATTTAACTCGGTAACTGATTACCACGTTCAAATGTTTGAAATGGGCGTGTTACCGAAGAAATTACGTAACAGCCAAGATCGTTCTAAGTTCTACCGCTTAATTGAAGCATCGCTATACGGTGGTATTTCAAGTGCGATCACACGTTCATTACGTGATTACCTATTACCGCACAACACCGGTGTTAAAAAAGCCTTCCAAGATATGGAAGCGGCACTGCGTGAAAACCGTTCGACATTAGAAGCGATCAAACTGACTCAGCGTGACCGTGACTTGTTTAAGCATTTGATCTCTGAAGCAACGAACTATGTTGCTGCCGATTATATGCGTCATGCTAACGAGCGTCAGAAGAAGCTAGAGCAAACATTAAGCTTACGTGGTGAGCTAATGGGCTCACGTCAAACCTTAATCGATCAGCAGTCTACGTTTAATAACATGACCGCAGAGCTGAATGAATTGACCGAGCAAGAAGGCGCGTTAGAGCAAGATCATCAAGCTGCATCAGATCACCTACAGCTAGTACAAACCGCAGTCCGTCAAGCTGAGAAAATCGAGCGTTACAAAGAAGATCTTGAAGAGCTAACAGAGCGTCTTGAAGAGCAGGTCATGGTGGTTGAAGAAGCGGCAGAGCAACTTGCGATTGCCGAAGAACAATCACAGCTAACGGAAGAAGAAGTTGATAGCTTAAAAACCCAGTTAGCCGATTACCAGCAAGCATTAGATATGCAGCAAACCCGTGCATTGCAGTACCAACAAGCGGTACAGGCATTAGAAAAAGCACGTGATTTGTCTGGCGATCATCAAATGCTACCTGATCAAGCGCCACCGTATCTTGCGCAACTTAAACAACAGCAAGATACCCAAACAACAGCATTATTAGCCCTTAAACATAAACTGGATATGTCGTCAGCGGCGGCGCAACAGTTTGATAAAGGCTTAGCGATCATTACCACCATTGCCGGTGCCGTTGATCGCGCAAATGCAAGTAACAAAGCCCGTGAATTGATTGATCATGGTCGTCAATTACGTGCGATTTCAGATCGTGGTGAGCAGCTAAAAGCGCAATACCGTGATTTAGAGCGTAGCGTGCGTAGTCAACGCCAAGCGGTTGAATTAGCTGAAACGTATACCAAGAAATTCGCCACCACATTAGATAGCGAATTAGCGTTAGTTGAAGAACAAGCGCGCCATGAAGCAACGCTTGAAAGCCTAGAGCAAGATCAAGCAACGCTGGTTGAGCAACGCAACGACATGCGCCATGACGAGCAACGTTTAGTCTCTCGTATTACCGTATTAGAATCGCAAGCACCAACATGGATTGCAGCTTCTGATGCGCTTGAAAAATTAGCAGAGCAAGCCAATGCTGATCTTTCAAGTAGCCAAGCGGTGATGGATGCAATGCAGCTAACGTTGGATAACGAGCGTGAAGCTTCGCGTCAACGTGATGAATTAGCCGCACGTAAGAAGCAACTTGACGCTGATATTGAGCGTTTAGCACAGCCTGGCGGTAGTGATGACTCACGTTTACGTGGCCTAGCCGATACCCTTGGCGGTACGCTGTTATCTGAAGTTTATGATGATATCACTATTGATGATGCGCCATATTTCAGTGCGATGTACGGCCCTGCTCGACACGCGATTATTGTTCCTGATCTTAGCGGCATTAAAGAAAAATTAGTCACACTAGATGATTGTCCAGATGATCTTTACATCATCGAAGGTGACGCGGATTCATTTGATGACAGTGGCTTTGATGTTGATGAACTCGAAGATGCAGTATGTGTTCATTTAAACGATCGCCAACTGCGTTACTCACGTTTCCCTGAAATGCCACTATTTGGTCGTGCAGCACGTGAACAACGTTTAGAGTTCTTACGTGATGAGAAAGATCAAGTTGTAGAAGATCACGCAAAAGCATCGTTTGATTCGCAAAAACTTCAGCGTTTGTACCAAAGCTTCAATAGCTTTGTAGCCACCCACATGTCTGTGGCATTTAATCCAGATCCAGAAGTAGAATTAAAGCAAGCACGTGATCAACGTAACCAAATTGCACGTCAGTTATCAGAATCACAAGCGCAAGAACAACAACAGCGTAGCCAGTTAGCGGCAGCACGTGAAGGTCTTGCATTATTGGGTAAATTAAACCCAGTAGTAACACTGCTTGAAGATGACACCCTAAGCGCACGTTTTGAAGAAGTTGAACAACAACTTTCACAAATGGATGAAGCACGTAACTACCTTGACCGTCATGGTAAAGCGTTAGCCGAGCTTGAAACATTAGTGTCTTCGCTGGACGCTGATCCCGAGCAATTCGATGCGCTACAAGCTGATTACGAAGCGGCAGATAAGAAGCTACAAGAGCTGAAAACCCTGATCTTTGCGGTCGCTGATTTGGCCGAACGCCGTCACTACTTTAGCTATGCCGATGCGGTAGAGCTACTAAGCAAGAGCTCAGAGTTAAACGAGCAGCTTAAAGCGAAACTTGCAACCGCAGAACAAGCCCGTGGTCGCAGCCGTGAAAGCTTAAAACAAGCGCGCGCACAAGCAAACCAGTACAACCAGTTAATGGCGTCACTGAAGAGCTCGCACCAAGCGAAAATGGAAACCGTTCAAGAATTTGAACGTGAACTGCAAGAGCTAGGTGTACGTGCAGATGTTGAAGCTGAAGAACGCGCGCGTATTCGTCGTGATGAACTCAATGAGCGTTTACACAGTTCACGTAGTCGCCGTAGCCAGTTAGAAAAATCAACCACCTCTATCGAACTTGAAATGAAGTCGTTAGTGAAGCGTTTACGTAAAGTGGGTAAAGATTACCAAGACTTCCGTAAGTTAGTGGTTAACGCGAAAGCGGGTTGGTGCGCGGTATTACGTTTAGCACGTGAAAGCGATGTTGAACGTCGTTTACACCGTCGTGAAATGGCATATATGTCGGCAGATGAACTACGTTCACTATCGGATAAAGCGCTCGGTTCACTGCGTCTTGCGGTTGCGGATAACGAAGATTTACGTGATGCATTACGCGCGTCAGAAGATGTGACGCGTCCTGAACGTAAAGTTCTGTTCTACATCGCGGTTTACCAGCATCTACGTGAGCGTATTCGTCACGATATTATTCGTACTGACGATCCAGTAGAAGCTATCGAAGAAATGGAAGCAGAGCTGGGACGTTTAACCGAAGAGCTAACGGCGCGTGAACAACGTTTAGCGATCAGTTCAGATTCCGTTGCGAATATTATTCGTAAAACAATCCAGCGTGAGCAAAACCGTATTCGTATGCTAAACCAAGGCTTGCAAAGTATTGGTTTTGGTCAGGTAAATGGTGTGCGTCTAAACGTTAAAGTACGTGATACGCACGAATCGCTACTTGCAGGACTTGTTGAGAATAAAGATCAACATAGCGATCTATTCGGTAATAACCGTTTATCATTCTCGGAAGCGATTGCGAAGTTGTTCCAACGTTTGAATCCACATATCGATATGGGTCAACGTTCACCGCAAATCTTGGGTGAAGAGCTGTTAGATTACCGTAACTACCTAGAGTTAAGCATTGAAGTTAACCGTGGTACAGACGGCTGGCTACAAGCGGAATCAGGCGCGCTATCTACGGGTGAAGCGATTGGTACAGGTCAGGCAATTCTGTTAATGGTTGTTCAGAGCTGGGAAGAAGAATCGCGACGTTTACGTGGTAAAGATATCATTCCTTGTCGACTCTTGTTCTTGGATGAAGCGGCACGACTTGATGGTAAATCAATCGCAACATTGTTTGAGTTATGTGAACGCTTAGACATGCAGTTACTGATTGCGGCACCGGAAAATATCAGTCCTGAAAAGGGGACAACCTACAAACTGGTACGTAAGATTTTCAAAGATCGTGAACACGTACACGTGGTAGGTTTACGTGGCTTTGGTAATACACCAAAACATGAAAAACCAATCCAAACAGTCTTAGATATCGACACGATAGACTAACTTTTCGTTAAATATCGCAAAAAAGGTCAGCAGAAGTGCTGGCCTTTTTTTATATCTAAAACAAAAGGTTAGATAAAAAATAAGGTTGTAAAAGATAAGAAAAAAATGTGATCGAATTGGCTTTTTAACAAGCTTGAAAATTAAATGTAAAAGCATTGTCTATAATTCACTTTAAGCACTGGAAAAGCCTATTAAGAATAATAAGGCTTACTAATAAGTGAGAGAGCAATAATGTTAAGTGAAGAAATGGATGATAAAGAGAGAGGCCGTTATGAATGGCGAACATTTCTCTTTATCATTGTTTTACTGTTTCCTATTTTATCTGTCATTTTTGTGGGCGGGTATGGTTTTTTTATTTGGGCGATGCAAGTGTTTTTCCTCGGGCCTCCGGGTCATGGTTAGGCACACGTCAATATTGAATAAAAAACGGTAGGTAAATAATGAAGTCGTCCTTAAAAAAAGCTTGGGTAACCCTGTGGCGCCCAGCAACAAAAATAAGCCTTGGCGTACTCGCATTAGGTGGTTTTATCGCGGGGGTTATATTTTGGGGGGGATTTAATACTGCCCTTGATATGACCAACACAGAAAAATTTTGTATCAGTTGTCATTCGATGAGAGACACCGTATATCCTGAATTAAAAGGCACCGTTCATTGGTCGAATAATTCAGGGGTTAGGGCAACCTGTCCTGATTGCCATGTTCCGCATAATTGGTCGGATAAAATCGCTCGAAAAATGCAGGCGAGTAAAGAAGTCTTTGGCGCCATTGTTGGCTCCATTGATACACCTGCAAAGTTTGAGGCAAAAAGGCTGGAATTAGCCCAACACGAATGGAAACGGTTTGCAGCGAACGGTTCGCTAGAATGTAAGAGTTGCCACAGTTATGCCAGCATGAAATGGGATGAAATGTCACCTCGGGCGCAGGCACAAATGAAACAAGCTGCGGTTAAAGATCAAAGTTGTATAGACTGCCACAAAGGTATAGCCCATCACTTACCAGCGGATATGGCCTCGTCTGGTGGGATTGTCTCTGAATTGACTGCGGCATCACATAGTACCGATTACTCAGACGGTGATACCTACTACAGCGTGCAATTTTTGCCTCTTTATGAAGATGAAGCCAAAACGAAAGACGGGGGTTCTTTAGAGCCTGCATCGGCAGTGAAAGTGTTGGCCATTAAAGACGACATGCTGCAAATTGAACTGAACGGTTGGCGAAAAGTAAAAGGTTTTGGTCGGGTGATTAATCAAGATTTCGGAATGAATATACCGACAGCCGCCTTAAGTAAAAATGCTGCGCAAAGTGCGGATATTGTAAAAGGTTTCGAGAAAAAAGAAGATGACGTCACAGGCCTAGAATGGCAACAAGTAACCGCAACATTATGGGTTGAGAAAAAGAACTTTGTTAGTGATGTCAGTACTATTTGGAGTGCCGCAAAATCGGCCTACAACACCAACTGTAGCGTATGTCATACCCAGCCAGCAGAAAACCATTTTGACGCAAATACTTGGCCTGGCATGTTTAACGGTATGCTTGCATTTGTGAATTTTGATACAGATAGCGAAGCTATTGTTTTGAAATATTTACAAAACCATTCGTCAGACTTTTCTAAAGCTGAACATTAATCAAACTAAAGGTTGCTAAACATACATTATGTTCAGCAGCCTTTTTACGTTTTAATCGTGAGGAATTTTTTTATGTCACTGAGTAGACGTAAATTTTTGCAAGGCTTAGCAACTACGAGTGCCGCTTCTGTTATTGGTCCTGGATTGCTGATGCAAGCGGCTAAAGCTGCTGAAGAAGTCACAAAATCAACAGAGCCGCCCGGTATTTGGAAAGTGACAGGTTCACACTGGGGAGCATTCAGAGCGCGTATTTATAACGGTCAAGTTGCAGAAATTAAACCCTTTGAATTAGATAAGCATCCAACTGATATGCTAAACGGGATTAAAGGGTTAATTTATAGTCCTTCAAGAATTCGTTATCCCATGGTGCGGTTAGACTGGCTTAAGAAAAACAAATACAGTGGTGAAACACGAGGTAACAATCGCTTTATTCGAGTAACGTGGGATGAAGCGTTAGATCTCTTCTACCAAGAATTACAACGTATCCAAAAAGATTATGGTCCTTGGGCACTGCATGCGGGGCAAACAGGCTGGCGTGAAACCGGACAGTTCCAAAGCTGTACCTCACACATGCAACGTGCGGTGGGGATGCATGGCAACTTTATTAAAAAAGTGGGGGACTATTCCACAGGGGCAGGACAAGTTATTTTGCCTTACGTGTTAGGTTCAACCGAGGTTTATGCCCAAGCCACCACATGGACAACCATTTTAAAAGATACCAAAACCTTAATTTGGTGGTCTAACGATCCGATCAAAAATAGCCAGATTGGTTGGCAGTGTGAAACGCACGGCTCTTATGGTTATTACGCCCAATTAAAAGACAAAGTCGCGAAGGGCGAGATCACCATGATATCCGTCGATCCTGTGGTGTCGAAAAGCCAAAAATATTTCGGTTGTGAACACCAATACGTGAACCCCCAAACCGATGTTCCTTTCATGTTAGGTATTGCCCATACCTTATACAAAGAGAACCTTTACGATAAACAATTTTTAGAAACGTATACCTTAGGGTTTAACGAATTTTTGCCGTACTTACTTGGTACTGGCAAAGATAAAATCGAGAAAACCCCAGAATGGGCAGAAAAAATTTGTGGTGTTAAAGCCGACGACATTCGTAAATTTGCTCGTCGATTAGTGAAAGATCGCACCATGATAATGTTTGGCTGGGCAGTACAGCGCCAGCAACATGGTGAACAGCCGTATTGGATGGGAGCCGTGTTGGCATCCATGCTTGGGCAAATAGGCTTACCCGGTGGTGGGGTGTCTTATTCTCATTTCTATAGTGGTGTTGGGCTGCCATTTAGTACCGCAGCAGGGCCAGGTGGTTTTCCACGAAATGTCGATGAAGGGCAAGTGCCAGTTTGGAATAACAATGATTTCAAAGGTTATAGTTCAGTTATTCCTGTTGCTCGTTGGATTGATTCGATTATGGAACCGGGGAAAAAGATCAAATTTAACGGCGGTAACGTCGTATTACCCGATATTAAAATGATGGTGTTTAGTGGCTGTAATCCATGGAATCACCATCAACAACGTAACCGAATGAAAGAAGCGTTTAGAAAGCTACAAACCGTCGTCAATATTGATTACACATGGACGCCAACGTGTCGTTTCTCTGATATCGTATTACCGGCATGTACGCAGTTTGAACGTAATGATCTCGACCAATACGGCACGTATTCTACCTCTGGTGTATTGGCGATGCATAAATTGATTGATCCCTTATACCAATCAAAAACAGATTTTCAGATCTTCACCGAACTTACCGAACGATTTGGGAAAAGTAAGCAATATACTCGCGGCATGACAGAAATGCAGTGGATACATCAGCTGTATAATGATTGTCGTGAGGCAAACAAAAATAGTAACCCAATGCCAGAATTTAACGAATTTTGGAAAAATGGCATCGTCGAATTTAAAACCGACCAAACCTACGTAAGCCACGAAGCGTTCAGAAAAGATCCTGAAATCAATTCACTGGGTACACCGTCAGGGTTCATTGAAATTTATAGTCGAAAAATAGCGCGCTATAACTATGAACATTGCCAAGGCCACCCAATGTGGTTTGAAAAAGAAGAGCGTTCACATGGTGGGCCGAAATCGAAGCAATTTCCATTCTGGCTGCAATCTTGCCATCCCAATAAACGTTTACACTCACAAATGTGTGATTCGGAAAAATACCGTAATACCTATGCAGTAAAAGATCATGAGCCCGTTTATATTAATCCCGATGATGCTAAGAAAAAAGGCATTAAAGACGGTGATATTGTTCGAGTCTTTAATGATCGCGGCCAATTATTAGCAGGGGCGGTATTATCGGAAGATTACCCAACAGGCGTAATAAGAATTTACGAAGGGGCATGGTTTGGGCCGTTGAATAACGACATTGGTGCGATTGATACTTATGGCGATCCTAATACCGTTACCATTGATATTCCAACCTCACAGTTAGCGCAAGCAACCAGTGCCAATACCGTTGTTGTTGATATTGAAAAATTCACTGGCGAAGTGCCACCTGTAACGTCATTCAGTGGGCCTATTTATGTGACTTAAGGCTTAATAACAGCAGCAGTAAATCAACCATTGCTGTGACATCAAGCAAACAATAAAGAGCCAGTAACAGGGCTCTTTATTTTTTTTAGATATAATAAAATAAACAAAAGCAGTAAAAGACAGTGAGTCGAGATTGGATAGTTCAGAATACCCAGAGCAAGATGAGTTTTCAGGCGTAAAGAAAGCCAAAGCACCCGTATATGGGGTGGGAGACAGCACCTTACAAGCTGCGGGAGGTGAGCAAGGTGTAAAACAATTAGTGGATGCCTTTTATCACTATATGGATACCTTGCCCGTTGCTGCTACAGTACGTGCTATGCATCACCCTGATTTAACGGAATCTAAAGCGAAACTCACCACATTTTTAGTCGGTTGGATGGGGGGGCCATCTCGTTACGCAGAAATGTATGGTTCGATCAATATACCGGGCGCACACCGTCATTTAGATATTGGTTTAGCAGAAAAAGACGCTTGGCTATTGTGTATGCAAAAAGCGTTAGACGACCAACCTTATGAAGAAACCTTCAAACGTTACATCATGGTACAGCTTTCCTTCCCCGCCGAAATGTGCCGTAACAGAAAGTAATCATTGAGCAATCATTTTCTATATCGGCAACCTATTCCAAGTTGGAATAGGTTGTCGTCTTGTTTTTCTCTATTGTATTTTTATTCATAACGTTAATATCACGATATTAAAGAATAACTTACAATGTGAGTTGCAATGGAATTAACGTTAGAGATCTTCGTACTACTGTTTTTTGTCGCAGGATTAGCCGGCTTTATTGATGCTATTGCTGGTGGCGGTGGGTTATTAACCGTTCCTGCCTTATTGTCGGTGGGTATTCCGCCAGCACAAGTACTTGCTACCAATAAATTACAAAGCTCATTTGGTAGCTTTTCAGCCTCACTGTATTTTGTCCGTAATGGATTAGTGAAACTTAAAGACATGCGCCTAGCTATAGCCTGTACCTTTACAGGCTCAGCGATTGGCGCGTTGTTGGTTCAACATATTGATGCAGGTACATTAACCAGTCTTATTCCTCTTTTATTAATATTTGTATCACTGTATTTTCTTTTTAGCCCTAATATCGGTAAACCGCAGGGCGATCCAAAACTATCAGAAGCGATGTTTGCTTTTGCTGTGGGTACATCCATAGGTTTTTATGATGGTTTTTTTGGCCCAGGAACCGGCTCTTTATTTACCATTTGTTTCGTTGCGATTGCCAAGTTTGGCTTAGTTGAGGCAACTGCAAGAACCAAAATATTAAACTTCACTTCTAATATCGCTGCGCTTATCTTTTTTATTATCGCGGGGCTACCTCTTTGGAAACTGGGTTTAATTATGGCAGCTGGTGGTTTTATTGGTGCGCGATTAGGAGCGCACATTGTGATTAATAAAGGACAAAAGTTTATTCGTCCAATGGTTATTATCATGTCGATGATTATGGCGATTAAGTTGCTTTGGGATCAACACCCACAATGGTTTCAATTTATTGGTTTCTAAAATTAGTAAATAAAATGCATGCCATACTATACATATATTTAGCGTGGCATATGTGCTACATAAAAGAAGAGATAAGAAAAATGATAGGAATAACAAATAAAAAAAGGCTAAATCATAATAATTAAATATTTTACTCTTTAAGATTCTAAATAAATCCTAGCGTTGTAAGAAATTGTTTTGTTTTTTGCA
The DNA here is from genome assembly GCF_003026755.1 of Photobacterium sp. GB-50. NCBI lineage: Bacteria > Pseudomonadati > Pseudomonadota > Gammaproteobacteria > Vibrionales > Vibrionaceae > Photobacterium > Photobacterium sp. GB-50. The sequence goes on along the minus strand of NZ_PYNX01000001.1, from coordinate 60,179 downwards.
CATAAGATATTAATTTCATTCGAAATGAAGTATATTTGTGCGATTAAGCGATTGATATTTCAACTCTAATGCTGGCAGCGATTCATTATGGATAACAAATTTAAAGTGAGAATAACGCATTCTAGCTTTGCTATATTATTTTCTTTATTATTACTGTTAATTGTTATCGAGTTGTTCTTTTTTAATAACAAAAAGAAACATGATTTATTAATCAACAAAGATACTGCAAATATCAGTCAGACCATTACAACCAAAATTAATGAACAAATTAATAGTATGGTTGTTAGTCTTAAAGCATTAAGTTATTCATTAAATATTCAAAATAGTAAAAATACGAAAGGATTTGATGTAATAGCTAAAAAAGTAATGGCTGATAACGATGTTATTTCAGAACTTCAATATGCGCCTTTAGGGATTATTACCGACATTTATCCTAACCAGACAAAAAATACCGCGATAGGGCACGATCTTAACCATATTAAAGAGCGCAAAAAAGGCGTATTACTTTCCATTGAAAACCGAAGTGTGAGCCTAATTGGTCCCGTTAAGCTTATTCAAAACGGCAAACTGGCGTTTATTCTACGCTTACCCTTATTTAATGAAAAAAAAGAGTTTACAGGGTTTGTAAATGCGATCAGTTACCTTGATACATTTCGAGAAAAACTCGCGCTAAATAATAGCTATTATAAAATCCTTGGCTTTAACCCAGATGGCCATCGATTAACTATTTTTAATAACATAGAAAAGAGTTGCAAAAAAACCGATAGCTCTTTTACCGTTAAAGTGCCGAATGGTGAGTGGTTGTTCGTTATTCAAAACCAACAAAAAAACTACCAAGACAACAGTCTCTATTTAAGGTGCTTGCTTTACTTTCTCTCTTGCTTGATCTGCATTTATGTCTATAAGCGCGAGATGTACCTGAAACGGAGCCAGAACTCTATCCTTGATATGAATATGATGCTGCAAAAAGCGTCATATACCGATGAGTTAACACATCTACCCAATAGGCGCTTGTTAAATGAAAAACTAGACGCTATTGCAACATTAACCAACAACCAAACCTACAGTATTGCGATATTCGATATCGATAACTTTAAACAGGTTAATGATACTTATGGGCATGATGTTGGTGATGATGTACTGGTTGCGTTTGCCAACATTTGTTTATCGAACTTACGTTCCACCGATATCATTGCGCGTTGGGGCGGTGAAGAGTTTGTGTTGTTAATGGAAAATACCGACAGTCATCATGGCCAAGAAATTTGTACGCGGATTCTTCACACCTTGTCACAGCATCGTATTACCTCTGGTGATACTCACTTTTCAGTGACATCGTCTGTCGGGTTATGTGAATTCACCTCCCCAGATTTTACAATAACCAGTGTGATGAAGTGTATTGATGAAGCGCTATATGCATCTAAAAAAACGGGTAAAAACAAAGTCACGCTAGGGCAGTTAAGCGCGAATAAATAGCGTTTTTACTCGCGAGATAGCGATCAGTTATATTGTTTTTGGGATCACAACATCAGTGATAGTCTTAACCAGTTTTTTGACCCTAGGTAGCTTGTAACTATTTTGACGATAAATCAGATTAATAGGGCGGGTTAAGCCAGATAACGCTTCAAAATCAAAACAGAACCTATCTTCAATCTGTAGTGTGTTAACAATCGACAGGGGCACAAGTGCTGGCGCCATACCTGCCAAGGCTAACTGTGCTGCGGCAGTGTAAGAATCCATCTCCATTAATGGTGCAATCCCGACTTTTTGCAATATTGCTGCTTGAGAATAATTGGCTGGGTTTTTTAAATCATTCACCACTAACGCTTTCGGTAATGCCGTTAAGGGTTGGTTAAATACCACCTTAAAAGGCTCATCGATTAAATGCTCGGCAATAAAACTATAGTTTGCAGGTAGATGTCCCGCACAAAAGCCAATTGAAGCCTTACCAGATTGCACGTTTTCGACAATCACAGGGGTATGGTGAGTGGTAATGGAAATGTATTTATCGTGCTGAAAATATTGCCCCATCGCTTGTGATAAATAACCCGCGACTAAGGTTTCAGAGCAATCAATTGTAATAATGCTTTGATCGTCTAAATTCTGATGTTCAAAAATCAGCCCTCGAATTTCATTAAAACTTGGCCCTACATTGTTAATCAGCGCATGGGCGTCAGGGGTTAGCTTAATTAATCGCCCCGCAGGAATGATCAGCTTAGTTCCTAATGTCGCCTCTAACTTGGCAATCCGTTTGCTCACTGCGGATTGGCTGATATACAAACGGCTACCCGTACGGCTCATGGTGCCTTCTTCCGCTAACACTAATAAGGTTTCAATACCTTCGAGTAACATAGTTCATTCCATTGATGAAAGAGAGGAATTAATCATACGTGATTATAGGAGAGGAGGCGAGGTGCTTACTCGATGGTGCTAATTTACATCTCTAACTCATAATTGCCACATTTCTACTTATGGTTTATCCAATTTGATAGCTTTTTATTCAAATGACTTTTACCAAGCAAAAAAGTGTTACTGGTGTCATTAAATCCCATATAAATAAACAGTATTATTGCCTGACTTTTCGGACATTAGGCGGTATCAATATAAAATAATGTTTCCCTGCTACCGCATGATGAAATTATTCAATTCAGGTGATGGAATCAAATTAACAATCGTTTGTAATATGAAGTACTACGCATTATTACAATCCAAATCTGATAGAACTTTTTAAAGTAGCAGAATTTTTGACACGTATGATATGAATATCGAATACCTCAGTATGATGAAGGAATTTATGTATTAATGATTAACACCAGAAAGTACCAGAATGAGAAGCCCGTTGATGCAGACTTATTTGAAGGGCAAGGACACAAGCAAGTAGCTCAAGCGATTGCCAGTGTTCTGTTATCTGATAGTAGTCAGCACATTATCGGTATTGAAGGCAATTTGGGGTCAGGAAAAAGTACTGTTATAAGTATATTGCAACAGGAGATTGTGGAGAAAGGCTACCATGTAGTTACATTTGATGCTGACCAATATCACAGTACACTCAAGCCAGCTCTTATACAGAACATTGAAACCGAGCTTAAGGCTCTAATAGGAACAAAAGAGAAATATAAGCTTGATAAGCTTGGAAGCGCTGTTGATACCGCTCTTGGTAAACGTCTTGAGTATACGAAAGACACTACCAGTCATATATCTTTTTCGGCAATTATATTTGCTTTTTCGTTAGGTGTGTCTGCTCTACAGGTAAAGCCTTCACTTAAGTTCTTGGCTGAACTTGCTGACGGTTTACCTAACTTAGATAAGCTGAGTGGCTGGCTGGCTGTCTATCGCTTTATTCGTATCGCCTTTATTAGTATATATTGTCTTAAGAGCCGTCGGGTGTAAAACTCGTTTAGGTGATCTGGTTAAAAGGAATAGCACTGATACTATCAGTGAGACTATTGATGTAAATAGAGAAGTAGGAGCTATTGAGCTTAAAGAGGCTTTTGAGACGTTTTCAAATCTCATACCTAAAGAAAAAACGTTGCTGTTGGTCGTTGACAATATTGACCGCGTATCACCCGATATAGCTCGAGAACTATGGAGTGATATAGAAATTTTAACGTCACTATGCAGCGAGAGATTTCGTATTTTACTTCCATATTCCGAAGAACATTTAGCAAAGGCTCTTGAGAAGAGTGCTGTTGATGAAAGTCAATCTGGTAAGGAATTTATAAGTAAGCGTATTCCTGTTCCTTTCTCGGCTCCTCCAGTTGTTACTACTGGTTGGCGAAACCAGTTTGAGGCGTATTGGAATGAGACTCTTCCCGATATAACAGGACAAGAAGGCGTTAAAGACCTAATCGAAATCTGGGTGCAAAAAATCACTCCTCGATATTTAAAAAGTATAGTTAACCGTATAGGAGCTAAGATAGATAGTTGCCCTGAATCTAATGAGCTACTGAGTGGTGTTTCATGCGCTGCTTATCTTATGATAGTAAAGGACTACAAATTATCGGTAAATCAATTTCTAAGTGAGCCTAAAAGTGGCAAAGATATCGATGCAATTCCATCTGATATTGAGCGAAAGCTTAAAGCTACTCACAAGCTACTGCTTAAATACGGTGGAAGCAAAGATGAGTGGGCTAAGCAAGTAGCGGCACTGCACTTTCAAACATCATTTACGATTGCACAAAGTGAGTTGATCGCTGAACCAATTAGGACAGCATTAAAAACTTACGACGCTGATATGTTGGTGGAGCTTAGTTCGCTGCTCGGGTTTGATGTGCTATTCAGACAACAATTAGCAATTACAAATACAAGTGATTTGGTAAAAATTACAGACTATTTAGTTCAGGTGGATAATGGCTTAGAGGTTGCTGAAAAATACCTAAATGATATTAATCACGAGATTAAGTACTCAACAATTGAAGACTACGATTTTGATGAAGATTTAATAGATAGCTACCGAAACCTAAAGGACAATAACGTCAACATAGACTACAAAATAATAAAGGAACACCAAAAGAAAATTACAAATTCCATTAACGAAATTTGGAAGGTGATGAAATCGTTAAATTCGGCTTCAGACATAGAGACAGCTCAATATAAGTGGGAAGACCTTGAACAAGCTATTAAACAATGCTACTCATTCTCTTTAGTTACAGGTAAAACTCCTCATTTTATAAACAAGCCAAACCATTCTTTTATAGTTAACGCTCTTTTCCCTATCAAGGAGAAAATTGAACAATGGGATGTACTCAATCTTTTACAATCATTGGCTACAAGTGACCTCGTAATTGCCGCATCCAAACGTCAGAAAATACTAGAGAGTAAAAACACCATCTTTCCAGCGTTACTTGAGAAAATGCGTATTGGTGAACTTTCTAAATTGAGCGATGAAGAACTTTTAGCCGATATTAACATAAACTCGGCTGAAGTGGATGTTCTTACTACAATGCTGCCTTTTACCAGTCAGTGGAACGAATCTCAGAACAAGGCTTGTTCTCAACAACTGGTTAACGGACTTGAGAGTCATAGAGGCTTAGACTCTTTAGATGATGATACATTAAATGCTTACACTGCTTTATGTGCTGCATCTTTAGTCAATGAACATAATCCGACAGAAAATTTAACTGTTAGGAATCACCATGGTCAAAACCATTCTCATCAGGTTGCTGGATGGTTATCAAATAAACTAAATGAACAACCTGATTTTTCTCAATACCTAACAAACTATCTAAGTTTCTGTACGTTTGAAAAAGTTTTAACCTGGTGTAAGAACAGCACGGTAGGTAGCTATTTACTACCTCACCTAGAGGAGCTTATTAAGAATCATCGTATTCATAGAATAAATATCAGCGCTCTACTAGCTAATGATTATATTTATTTAAAAGATAACTGCGCAAATTTAACACCAAAAGAAATTTTTAATTGGATGGAAAGTTGGTCTACTAGAGATAAAGAGCCTTTAGATTGGAACCTAACGGTGGTGAAAGATATTATCCAGTGTGAATCAATGGGCTTCCTTTCTGTACTTACTGAATATTTTGATAACCCAAGTATTACTAAAGAGGAATGGTTGGAAAGAATCAAAGTTGATCATCTAGTCTTCAAAGAAATAGCTTATTACCTCCATAGTAAAAAGTGTATTTTGGAGTATCAAAAACCTCTTCAACAAGCTCTGAAAGAGCTGTATGAAAACCATCACAATTACAATTTAGAACTAGTAAAAGTTTTGACTCATCTAATAGATGAAAATCAGCGAAATGGTATACGAATAAGTTTGATATCTGCTTTCTTTAAGACTAATACGTCTCTTGATAATAGATATCGAATCATCCGATACTTTGGTGAGCTAATTAGCATCCCTACTATCAATGATAGTGGATTAGAAATGGAAGCTATAGCGTTGCTAGATGACGCGATTAATAAAGAGCACCAAGACGAAAAAGAATGGTTACTAAGGCAACCTCTAGACGGAACTGGATGGAATATATCTGAATGGTCACTAGATAACTTGAAAGCACTTTATAGTGTCTTGAATGATGACCCTGAAACTAAGAATGATAAGCTAACAAAAGCTGTTACTGAGAGACTTAATGAACACGAAGATAATAATAAGACTGATAGTGCAGCATAGTAACTTAAGCCAATAAGCAATTAATACTATTAAGGGTGATGTTGAAAGTTCGAATATAACGTCACCCTTACTTTTTCTAATACTGGATAAGCCGAAATAGAGCAAACTGCTATACAGTTTCTGTCCAGAAGCGTTCTAGCACGCTTATGCCTCAAAACGTAGATCAGATACTCATTCATATAGTATTAACGATATTTGGGATTAGTTCTAATAATTGGCCTAATGCCTCTAGGTGATTAGTGAACAGTTGGCTGGTCTTTTCTTCAAATGGTTCTCTTGACGTTAGAAAGTGTTCATAATGTCATGATTTTCTGATCAAAATATTTGTATGGTTGCTTAAATTTTTAGTCACCAAGTAGTGTAAGTATAATTTCTTATTAATATACTGTTAGAACTATTCACAGATACAGAGAGAGTAATGAAAATTCGACTGTCAAAAATAATAGAGATCTTTACCTTTTTGGGACTGATTATTGGCTTAGTTTTCCAATATCAAGAGATCGCAGATTCGAAAGAAGAGATTACTAAGTTAGATAAAATCGTTTCCGATATTCAAAATAATACTAATAAGTTACACGAGCAAGAAATAGCACGTATTGAAGCAATCACAGAGCAAGTGAAAAATTCGTCGGAAATGTATCAAACACTAATGAGCATAGACATCAGTAACAAAAAGGCTATTTATAACAACTTTGAAGATTTGTTATTGAGCTTGCAGCTTAGCAATGAAGCCTACATAGCATCAAATTCAGAGTGGTTATCTCATGCCAATAACTTACAAGTTGCTCTAATACAGCAGATGTATATCTTTCAGGAGTGGCAGAAAGAAATCAATGAAACCTCCGATATTTACAGTGGGGTGATGTCTAAGCAGTCATCAAACCACAATATTGATAAAAATACTGCTAAGTTAATGGAAGCTACCAATGAGGATTTATTACGTAATTTATCGGTAATAAATGGTCGTTATTCAGAACTAATCAAACCGTATATCGAAAAATTGAATAAGCAAAGAAATTTGGTACTTAAAATTCTATCACAGACATAGTGCTAATAAACTGTTTAAGATTGATCCGCAACGCATGGCATTTTTACTGTGTTGTGTTGTGTTGTGTTGTGTTGTGTTGTGTTGTGTTGTGTTTTAGGTAGCATGCGGCAGCAAAGGTATTGCGTTGCTAATACTTAGCAGGGCGTTACACCTACTTTTTCTAATACCTACCAGTCTAAATAAAGCAATCTGCTAACACATTTCTGTCCAAAAATTAGCTAACTCAAGCTTTAATAAAAAACGATCATTTGATCGGTTTTTTTATTAATCAGAGTCTACTAGACAGCGTAACAATAAGTTGATTAGCTTATTTACTGTATCGCTCGCAGGTGATTTTGATTATCTCGGTTACAAAAGAACTGGCCGCTTGTAGCGACTTTACTGGCAGATATTCATAAATAGAGTGAAAGTTATGTGCCCCAGTGAAAAGGTTAGGGTAAGGTAAGCCTTTTTGTGACAGCACCGCGCCATCATAGCCGCCTCGCCTTGGGATCGCGTTCATCTCTATGTTATTGCGTGTGTAAGCTTCTTTGGCAATATCGATAGGGAATCTCGCTTCACCTTCTAGGCTATTTGCGACATTCTCGTATCGGTTACCTAATTGAATCGAGATGGTAGATTCACCCCACAATGTTTCCAGCTATCAGCAAGGTTTTGTAAAAATGCCATGCGATCGCGATAGCCCTGTTGGCTGAAATCACGAATATCAAGCTTCAGTACTGTTTTAGCACTGTTGCCTGTCATTTCTTTTACCCAGTAATAACCTTCGCGCCCTTCGGTATATTGTGGTGCTTCACCTGCTGGCAACATGCTGATGAATTGATGTGCCATTAATAATGAATTTAGATATTCATCGAATAACATTGTGTATCTCGTTTCATAGCAAGGTATTACGTTGCGAGTAAAAAAAGACCTATATAGTATTTTCACCATTATTTGATCGGATGATTAGCTGACAACTTTAGGAGTTTTACATGTCAGAGATGCAAGAAGAGGTAGTGGTTAATCCAACCATGACAGCAAAAGATGAAGCCGCAAAAACAAACGCATTAATTGCCTATGGCTTAATGATTCTTGGTTTGTTTACAGGGGTTTTCTGGTTCGTTGGTGCAATTTGGGCAATGGTGAAAAAGGGTGATGCGCAAGGGACTATTTTTGCTGATCACTACAGCAATATCACAACAACGTTCTGGTGGGGGTTAGGCTTATCGATTATTTGCGGCATACTAACATTAGTTGTTGTTGGTTATTTATTGCTTTTTGCTGTGTGGATTTGGTCTATCTTCCGCGTGGTGAAAGGTTTAGCGAAACTGACTTCAAACAAAGGCTATAACGGCTAACGTTTATGCTTTGTAGCGTGACGAAAAAAAATGCCCTGTACTTGAATAATCAAGAAACAGGGCATTGATATTGATTATGGCTGTAGTTAGTTACTAATCACTTGTCGTGTTGTTACTAAGCAAAAGTTTGAGAATTGCTCGGTAAGAAACGCTTGTTTGCCTTTGATTTTTTTGCTCTTTAGCACATAGGTATGTTCATTCAGTTTCCCTTCGAAATCCCATTTGCTAAAAGCTTCATGGCGAGCGTCTGCACAAGACGTTTGCAAAATATAACTTTCAGTGACTGAAGTGTCACATCCACCTTCGATATTTTTCACACCATGAAAAGTCACATGGCTTTGACGATCACGATAGGTGGTTACCGCCAGTGCATTGAAAAGGTGCACATCATCAGACTTACTCACGTAAGGCAGCATTCGATGAGGATTATCTTTTAACGAGACTGTTGCCAAATCCCTTAGCTCAGAAGAGCAGGGGATAGCTTGGCTCTCAAGAATACTGTCCATTGATGTTTTCGCTTGAGCGATATTAAACAAGCTGGGTAACGCGAGCAGCGAACCTAGCACACAAGCAAATAACTTCATATTTATACTCCGAATCAATACTTGGTCATCGGCATAACAGTGAGTTGCACGTCAAACTTTTCACCGTTGTCAGCAACTAAAGTCACTTTGATTTCTTGGCCTGGCTTTAAAGCTTCTTTAACACCCATAAACATTAGGTGGTAATCTTTTGGCTTTAGCTCAATAGAACCATTTGCAGGGATCTCAAGAGCATCAACTTTACGCATCGCCATCTGACTATCACGCATAAACATACGATGGAACTCTGTGTGTTTTGCGATAGATGAGTTTGCCTCTACAAGGCGGATAGGCTCATCGGTATCGTTGGTGATCTTCATATAACCTGCGCTAACCTTTACCCCTGGAATAGTGGCTTTAGCACGAGCATTTTCAATCGTAAGGACGTCATTAACGTTTTGTACTTGATGGTATGTCTTCGTGTCAGCCACTGCAGTGTCATGGGCACTGTGGTCGTGTGCAGAAGCTTGGAATGCAACCAGTGCCAACGCGATCGATAATACGGTCTTTTTCATTATTTTCCCTATAAATTTTAGTTTTTAGCAAGCGCGTTGCTATGTGCACGGTCAATACCAGCAGCTAGTTCAATAGGTGTCGTTGTATGGCTCATTGCATCAACCAGCTTTCCTTCTGGGTTTATAATATAGAAACGAGAAGCGTGGTCTACGGTGTAGCTAAGTTCAGAAGACGCCATATCAACTAAATCAAAGTAAACACCATACTGTTCTGTTAAAGCGTCTATTTCTTCTTTTGTTCCTGTTAGCCCTTTAATGCGTTTATCAAAATACTTAGCAAACTTGTCAAGAGAATCAAGATCATCACGACCTGGATCGACACTGATAAAGATACCTTGTACGTTGGCATATTCTTCAGGTGGCAACATAGAAAAAGCTGTCGACATCACGCCCATAGAAGAAGGGCAGACTTCAGCACAGTTTAGGAATCCAAAGTAGAGAACGACAGTTTGTCCTTTAAATTGACCAAGGCTGACGGTGCCATCACGGCTATTTAGTTGAAATTCACCGCCAAGATCTTTCAGTGCTTTCTGTCTATCTCCAATCGGGGTTGTACTGTTAGTTATGTAAAGCGCGAAAATGCCAGCGAGGGCAAGTGCTCCAAGAAGGAGCACAATTTTTACAGGGTTTTTCGTCATTAACTTCGCTCCAGCAGAGTAGAAACTACTGTATTACTAGCTTGATAATTTTCTGATAGGTCTCCCGCTGAAAAGTCGAGAGAAATAAGTAAACAAAACACCATGATGTTAGCGATTGAGCAAAGTAACATCTGTTTGCCCCATTGCGCATCTGGCACTTTTTGGTAGCCCACTTTGGCAATATATAACCAGTGAAGACTGACTAAACCGACACCCAGTGCATACCAGCTACCCGCATAACCTAGGTAGTTAAGTGCTAAAGCAGCAACAGCAAAGGCAATAATGTAAGCGATGATGTGTAAACGAGCACGTGCGATACCCACTTCTACAGGTAGAACGGGAATAGATGCTGCTTTGTAATCATCAAATCGGTAAATGGCAATGGCATAAGAATGCGGAAGTTGCCAGATACAGAAAGTAATGAATAAGATTGCAGCGCCTGCATCAAAGTGACCTGTTACTGCGCAATAACCGATAACCGGAGGACATGCGCCTGAAAGTCCGCCTATCAATGTGCCGTAAACGGATTTACGCTTGTAATAAAGGCTATATAAACCGACATAAACAACGAACCCGAGCACACCAAATTGCAATGCAACCGTTGTTGTAAATTGACTTAGTATATAAAAGCCAGATAAACCTAATACCGTAGCCCAGATAAGCGCATGAGATACAGGTATAACATTTTTAACGAGCTCTCGTTCACAGGTGCGTTTCATTAAGCGATCGATATCTTTATCGATCACGTTGTTGAAAACACAGCCAGACGCAACGATTAGGCTAGTACCCATACAAACAGCAAGCAGTAATAGCCAATCGATATTGCCTTGAGAAGCGAGAAGCACACCACCGATGGCGGCAACTAAGTTGCCGCCGATAATACCGGGTTTGGTGATTTTTAGATAAGGTCTATACATCCTGTAACCCTATTAGTGACCCATCAGCATGTTGTGATTTAGGTGTTCCATAATCCACAACGAACCGATGAGGATAATTGCGACAATTACCACAACAAAAACAGCGGAGGAGGTATTCCACATCTGCTTTGATGAGGTGTTCATATGTAAAAAGTAAACAAGTTGAACAAAAATTTGCGCGACGGCGAAAACCATGATTACGCCGATAATGAGCGGCTTAGAACCGATTCCAGCCATCACCATAACAAAAGGTACTACAGTTAGAATGATGGATAGAATCAAGCCATTTAAATACTCTTTTACACTACCGTGAGCCTGTCCACCTTGGCCGTGCTCAGATGAATTAGCCATTACAATACCCCCATCAAGTAAACAACGCTGAATACACAGATCCAAATAACATCTAGGAAGTGCCAGAATAAGCTCAGGCAAGCTAGACGCGTCTTATTATCTTCAGAAAAACCATCACGCTTGAAGTGGACGAATAGAACAATCATCCAAATCAGGCCAGCAAATACGTGAAGGCCGTGCGTTGCAACAAGTGCATAAAAAGATGACCAGTATGCACTGCTGTGGAAAGTGGCACCTTCATTACTGAAATGCCAGAACTCATAAAGCTCCATTACTAAGAAAGACAGACCGAGCGCAAAGGTAATGCCCAACCACTTGAGCATACCTTTCATGTCTTCTTTGTTCGCCTTAAGCATTGCCATGCCAAAAGTGAAACTACTTAGAAGAAGTAGGGCAGTTTCACCAGCAACGAAAGTTAAGTTGAACAGTTCAGTTGGCTCAATTTGTCCAGCAAAGCTGTTTGAGAAAACGGCAAACACTGCGAAAAGCGTACCGAATAATAAACAGTCACTAAGGATATAAATCCAGAAACCAAAGACTGTATCGCCTGCGTAATCATGATGGTCATGATCGTCGTGATCATGACCGCCATGTGACTGAGCAGCGACGTTTGGTTCAAATGTATGTTTAACTTCTGTAGTCATAATTGCTGTCAGTCCCTATGCCGTAACAGGTTTTAGGTCAGACGAATCATCTTCATCCTGATCTTCGTCTTTGTTTTCTTCGCTTGTCGAACCTTGTTCGCCATAAACACGTGCTAGATGTGCACGCTCAATTGCTTCAACTTCAGCAACTTCAACGTAGTAGTCTTTGTTGCGCTCAAAGCTGTATGCAATCCATGACGCCAAAATACCAACACCGCTAGCGATTACCATCCACCAGATGTGCCATACAAAAGCAAAACCGAGTGTTAATGCAAATGCGCTGATCACAACACCTGCCCAAGTATTCTTCGGCATATGAATGCGCTTGTAACGTTCAGGCGCTTTGTACGCTAAACCGTTCTCTTTTGCATAGTGGTGCTCATCACGGTCGTGAATTTTAGGGAGAACTGCGAAGTTGTAGAACGCTGGTGGCGAAGAGGTTGCCCACTCAAGCGTACGTCCATCCCATGGGTCACCAGTAAGATCAAGGTTTTGCTTACGGTCACGAATACTTACGTAAACTTGGTAGAACTGAGTCGCAATAGCCGATGCAATGATGAATACACCAAATGCAGAGATCCAAAGTAGTGGTGCCCATTCAGGATTATCAGCAACATTTAGACGACGTGTCATACCGCTGAAACCTAGAACGTAAATTGGCATGAAGGTTACAAAGAAACCGATAGTCCAAAGAAGACAAGAAAGCTTGCCTAGTTTTTCGTCTAGCTTGAAACCCGTTGCTTTCGGGAACCAGTAAGTGAAACCTGCAAAGTAACCGAATAGCGCACCACCGATAATTACGTTATGGAAGTGAGCGATAACGAACAAGCTGTTGTGCAGTACGAAGTTCGCTGCTGGAACTGCAAGCATTACACCTGTCATACCACCAATTGTGAAGGTAATCAGGAATGCAATTGTCCACCACATGCTCGCTGAAAACTCAACGCGACCTTTGTACATGGTAAATAGCCAGTTGAATATCTTAACCCCGGTTGGAATAGAGATAATCATCGTAGCAATACCGAAGAAGGCGTTAACACTTGCCCCTGCACCCATGGTGAAGAAGTGGTGTAGCCATACCACGAATGACAGAATCATGATAACGGCTGTTGCCCACACAAGTGAGACATAGCCGAATAGACGCTTACGTGAGAATGTCGCTGTGATTTCTGAGAAGATACCAAAAGCAGGTAAAATCAGAATGTATACTTCAGGGTGACCCCATGCCCAGATAAGGTTAACGTACATCATTACGTTACCGCCCATATCTGTGGTGAAGAAATGGGTGCCAATGTAACGGTCAAGTGTTAGTAGCGTTAACGTTACTGTCAGAATTGGGAAAGCCAAAACAATCAGTGCGTTCGCACATAGCGATGTCCATGTAAACACAGGCATTTGCATCAGTTTCATACCTGGTGCACGCATGCGAATAATGGTTACAACGAAGTTAACACCGGTCAGTAGGGTACCGATACCAGAGATCTGTAGCGCCCAAAGCCAGTAGTCGACACCTACCCAAGGACTGTATTCCATACCAGATAATGGTGGGTAAGCAAGCCAACCTGTTGCAGCGAATTCACCGATAAACAGAGACATGTTAATCAGAATTGCACCAACAACAAATAGCCAGAAGCTCAAAGAGTTCAAGAATGGGAAGGCTACGTCACGTGCACCAATTTGAAGTGGAACGATGATGTTCATCAGGCCAACCACGAATGGCATGGCAACGAAGAAAATCATGATTACACCATGGGCACTAAAGACTTGGTCGTAGTGCTCTGGAGGTAAATAACCCGTTCCATTGATGGTTGCCGCTGCTTGCTGGGTTCGCATCATGAAGGCGTCAGCAAAACCACGGAAAAGCATCACTGCCGCAACAATGATGTACATGATACCGATTTTCTTATGGTCGACGGAAGTAAACCACTGTTCCCATAAATACTTCCACTTACCGTAGTAAGTGATTGCAGCCACAAGTGCTAGTCCACCCAAAAGAGCGCCTAGCATAACAGGTAATATGACTGGGTCTGTAAATGGAATTACATCCCAATTTAGTTTGCCGAAGATAGGATCCGGATCGGCGTAGACATCGCCTTTATAAGCCATTTTGGACTCCCGCGTGTTTTTCAATGATATCTTTGAATCGAAGAGGATCGACAGAAGCAAAATAAGTCACAGGGTGAGCTGTTTTAATTTGCTCTTTAGCATTGGCTGTCAGTACGTCGTAACTACTGTCGTTCAATACTTTGTCGGATGTTTTTACTTTTTGAACCCATTGGTCAAAGTCGGCATTGTCTACAGCGTGTGCTTTGAACTTCATGTTGGTAAAACCAAAGCCGCTATAGTTCGCAGAAATGCCACGATAAACGCCTTCTTCTTCTGCCATTAGGTGAAGTCTATTTTCCATCCCAGCCATCGCGTACACCTGGCTACCAAGTTGTGGGATGAAGAATGAATTCATCGTGGTATCAGATGTAACTAAGAATCTCACTGGGCGGTTTACAGGAAGCGCGATTTCATTAACCGTTGCTATTTGCTGTTCAGGGTAGATAAACAGCCATTTCCAGTTCATTGCAACAACTTGGATAGTCAACGGTTTTTCTTCAGACGCAATCTCTTTACGCGGGTCGAGAGAATATGAGGTTTGATAAGTGATCCAACCTAGCGCAAGAATGATTAAACAAGGAACGGCCCACACAATCACTTCGATTTTTGTGGAGTGCTCCCAATTTGGTTTGTATTCCGCATCTTTATTACTGTGACGGTATTTATAAGGGAAATACACGGACATCAGCAAAACAGGGACTATAATTATCGCCATCAAAAGTACTGATGTAATGATCAGTGTAGACTGGGCTTGGCCAATCGAACCTTTTGAATCGAATAGAACCATGTTACTGCTAGTAAATAGAAACGTTAAAAGTGCTACTGATAATATTGCAAGGATCGTTATCCCAACTTTCCTGCTACGTGTTATCTTCATTTTTCCTCCCTGACCTTGTACTACTTTCATTTAATCCAGTAATGAAAATCAGAAGACTGCTTTAAAAGAATTGTCAAATATTTATTATTGATTTGTAATTATTTAACGTGTAAACAAAATTTAGAAATTTGTTATGCGTTATAGATATTAACCGTGTCTGATTTCCTTCTTTTGTTCATAAGGTTTATGACTGCAATTTAATGGCAAAAGAAAGCAATGTAAAACACATGTTGTATTTTGTTGCAAAATGATGATGTTCGTTGCAAATTTTCACTGATTTCGTACAAAAAAACAATGGTGTTGTGTTCAAATTTTAATGAATGTGTACATACATAGCTTAATGATTCGAGTGACTAATATAGGGACTTTTATGTAACTTAAGAATTTTGCTTGCATTCTCTTTGGTTATGATTTTCTTAATATTTTATGTTTTAAAGTACGATATGGATCATTTTTGTGAGTCACTTTGTTCCTGATGTTTTTATGATTTTCTAACCCAAAACGCTTGGGTGATTGAGATCTCATTTTTTTTATTGCTAATTTAAGTTTTGTTACCAAATCGAAACATTAAAGATGGGGGTTAGTTTGTTTTAACTTTCTATGTTTTTTTCTTGATTATTGGCTGATTGCACTCTTTAGCTTTAGATAGGTTAGGACTGTCAATGACGATAGAATTGAGAACGAATGTTGAATCCAGCAAAATTTATCGATATTCAGAAATGAGTAAAAGGCGTGAATCATGGGTATCAGTTAAGACACACCAACATCGATTGAACCGCAATCAATGATTAGAATGAATCAAGAGACACTTTATATGGCGGGTGTTCTGATGTTGTTGCTGGAGTACAGATACCCTCCTAGAAATGAAGGATCGGTATGTTTCGCTAGTGGTGGTTTATGAGCTAAACAGAGAAAATTTAGCGAGTGATTATGCCGCTTTCATGGTTCGGATCTATCAAGCTAACCTGATAGTATAGATGGACGGTGGACGTTTCCAAACACTGTAAAAACATCCAAGTAAGAGAAAGTAAAAAACCGATCAGTTGATCGGTTTTTATATTTTAAATCAATATGATATCTGCGAGTTATTCTTCTAATTCGCTTTTGGTTTTTTCTTGCTGAGTAATGCTACCTACTTCAAGTAGAGGAGCGACATCAAGGTGCTCGGCATTCATCATGGTTGAAATACGCTGTACTGATGACAGTAACAGTGATTGTTCCCAATCGTCCAATTCTTGGTATTGAGAAATAAAGCTATCTTGTAACGGCAATGGCGCTTTTTCAAGTAGCGCTAAGCCATCTTCGGTAAGGTGAGCATGCACTTTTCGCTTGTCTAATTGGCTACGCTGACGTACCACTAAACCGCGTTTTTCTAGTCGATCAAGGATGGTCGTAGCCGTTGCTTGGCTCATATTAGTATTATTAGAAAGCTGACGAATAGTTACTTCTTCACCTGATGCTTTAATCGCTCGCATCAAAACTAATTGAGGCCCTGTCAATCCTGCGTTTTTGTTCAATTTTCTTGAATGCAGATCGATAGCGCGAATAATTTGTCGAAGAGCAATCAGTACTTCTTCGTGCTTGTCCATGTAAATCTCCAAATCTTACAGCGGCATATTACGTGTTGAGATTTATCACTGCGGTAATAAATCTCAATGTTGCAATATGTATGATTACGCTAGCTATAGCAAAGATTATACGTGAAAAACATCGAGATAATCGTTATATCTGTTCGAGTTATGGTTTTTTTAAAAAATTAAATGCAAATTATTATCATTAAATGCGGCTGATGTGTTTCAAAATGTTACCAATCTGATATTATTGTAAATAATAACAATTATCAATTAGATTTCTATTCTTGATTTTATTAAGAAACGCTCTAACAAGGAAGGCGCTTTAATGAACAAAACATTGACTCACACTCTGATTGCAGCAGCGATTTTTACGTTGCCTACCGTGACACTAGCGGCAACCAAGCAAGAGGTGGTGACGCATTATGCTGATCTTGCACACAGTGTTTATAGTGATGCATTAACGACCGCAAAAGATTTAGATAAAGCGATTGCTGCTCTTGTTGCTAATCCTTCTGAAAAAACACTTTCAGCAGCACGTACCGCATGGAAAGCTTCTCGCGTTCCTTACCAACAATCTGAAGTATTCCGTTTTGGCAACGGTATTGTTGATGATTGGGAAGGACAATTAAATGCATGGCCGTTAGATGAAGGTTTAATTGACTACGTAGCGAATGATTACCAACACGAGCTTGGTAATGAAGGTGCAAAAGCGAATATCGTAGCAAGCAAAACCCTGAATGTGGGTAATAAAGAGATTGATGTTACTAAGATCACGCCTGAATTGATTGCTGGGTTAAATGAATTAGGCGGTTCTGAAGCAAATGTGGCTTCTGGTTATCACGCGATTGAGTTCTTATTATGGGGACAAGATCTTAACGGTACTAAGAGTGGCGCTGGCGATCGTAAATTTACAGATTTTGTAAAAGGCGAAGCGTGTACTAACGGTAACTGTGATCGCCGTGCTGATTATTTAACGGCTTCTTCTCAACTGTTGATTAACGATCTGCAATGGATGGAAAAGCAGTGGTCAGCAACAGATGCGAAGAACTACCGTAGTGAACTACTAGCAGAATCAGCAGATAACGGTTTGCGTAAAATGCTATTTGGTATGGGCTCTCTTTCATTAGGTGAGCTTGCTGGTGAGCGTATGAAGGTGGCATTAGAAGCCAATTCAACGGAAGACGAGCACGATTGTTTTTCAGATAACACCCATAACTCGCATTACTACAATGAGCAAGGTATCTATAACGTTTACACGGGTACTTACACCCGTACTAATGGTGAAGTGTTAACAGGTCCAAGTATTAATGACCTAGTGGCAGCGAAAGATAAGAAAGCCGCGGCTGAAATTAAAGCTGAATTTGATAAAACTCGCGCTCAACTCCAAACACTGGTTGATTCAGCTGAAAAAGATAACCAACACTTTGATCAACTTATTGCTACAGATAATAAAGCCGGCCATGCGTTGGTGAATAAATCTATTATGGCGTTAGTGCAGCAAACGGCTGAAATTGAAAAAGCGGCAAGTATTATTGGGGTAAGTAACCTAAATCCTGATACAGCAGATCATCAGTTCTAAACGACTTACTGCTCAACAAAAATATAAAGAATAAGTCGCCAGCAGTTAGGGCGACTTTATTCGTATTTTAATAATAAGAATCTATGAGTGTGAGTATGAAGTATTTAGCAACGATATTGATGTCGTTAGGGTTACTGCCTGTTATCGCGTCGGCAGAATCATCTCTTCCTGATACAAAACCAAAGTATACCCAAGAGCAACTGGCAAAAATTAAATCTGGCGGTGATACCACCACGCCAAAAACAGGTGCCAATGCCTTTTCTTTACCTTCAAGTAATTTGCCAATGTCTAAGCGATTAGATTTCAGTGTTGGTAACAGTTTTTTTCGTAATCCTTGGGTACAAGCCCCTGCAACAACCGATGCCCGTGATGGTTTAGGGCCGTTATTTAATACCAACGGTTGTCAGAATTGCCACATTAAGGATGGGCGCGGTCATCCACCTGAAAAAGGCGATATTAATGCTGTCTCTATGCTGGTGCGTTTAAGTATTCCAGCACTAACAGATGCCCAGAAAAAACAGTTGATTAAAACTGGCACAATTCCAGAGCCGACTTATGGCGGCCAATTACAAGATTTTGCCTTGCCTGAAGCTAAACCAGAAGGGCAAATAGCATTAACCTACACTGATGTACCTGTGACGTTTTCTGACGGTGAGGTGATAACCCTACGTAAGCCTAATTTAACTATTACGGATCTCAATTATGGCCCAATGGTGGAAGATGTAATGTTATCTGCACGTATTGCGCCACCAATGATCGGATTGGGTTTGTTGGAGCATATCCCAGAGGCGACATTGAAGTCTTTTGTTACTGCACAAGCCGATGAAGGCAGAGGCGTAAGCGGAAAATTAAACCAAGTGTGGGATGTGCAAGCGAATAAAACGGTGATTGGACGCTTTGGTTGGAAAGCGGGGCAACCCACTTTAATGCAACAAAATGCTGCTGCGTTTAATGGTGATTTAGGCTTAACCAGTGCGTTATTTGAACAAGAAAACTGTAGCGATAAACAGTCAATTTGCCAAGAACTGCCTAATGGCGGAAAACATGAAGTCACAGACAAAGTGCTCAAGTTTGTTGAATTTTATTCGCAGCATTTAGCGGTACCTGCGCGTCGAAATATTACTGATCCTCAAGTTATGAAAGGCGAAAAGTTGTTTGCTGATATTGGCTGTGAAAGTTGTCACCGCACGAATATTAAAACGGCTACTGTCCCTGATCTTCCAGCGTTATCTGAACAAACTATCAACCCTTACACCGATTTATTGCTACACGATATGGGTGAAGGGTTAGCAGATAATCGTCCGGAGTTTTTAGCGAATGGGCAAGAATGGCGAACACCGCCGTTATGGGGATTAGGTTATACCGAGGAAGTGAACGGACACACTAACTTTTTACATGATGGGCGTGCTAGAACAGTTATGGAAGCGGTGTTATGGCATGGCGGTGAAGCACAAATGAGCCGCGATAAAGTGTTGCAACTGCCGTTATCTGATCGCCAAGCATTAGTCGCGTTTTTAAATTCACTGTAAAAGGAGCGGTATTGTAATGAAGAAGTATGCAAGCCAATCTCAGATTATTCTTACCGTTTGTACAGTGGCGTTAAGTATTATGACCACAGGTTGTAGTGAAGATAGCACCGACGATAGTACTGACGTTTCACAATCAGAGCCCAAACCAACGCCACTGATTGAAAATGTAAAACCTACGGAGACGTTAGGTTTTAATCTTACGCCTGTTTATGAACTGTCATTGGATGCCGCAACAAAGTATCAGCAATCGACCCGTTTACTGCATGATAGCGTAAATCATATTTGTACTCAGTACAGTGATGCATCTGTAAAAGCGGCGCAAGAGGCATGGTTAACAACCATGCAAAACTGGATGGCATTACAAGGCCGAGAAAAAGGTAGTGAAGAAGCTTTAGCGTTAAGCTGGCAAGTGCAATTTTGGCCTGACAAAAAGAACACCACAGGTAGAAAGCTTAAACAGTTATTACAGTCAGAAAAAACATTTAGTAGCCAAGACATTGCTGATCAAAGTGTGGTTGTGCAAGGTTTAGGTGCTGCTGAGTGGTTTTTATTTCAAGAGCAAAAGCAGTTATCTCAGGCTAATTATTGTCAGTTAGCCGATGCAATAACAGGGCATATGGTACAAACCGCTTCAGCTTTAGTCTCAGAGTGGAAACATAACCCATGGCAAACATTACCACCGCCATTAGCCTTGGGTGAATATTTAGGCGCACTCAATAACCAGCTTGATTACACCCTTAAAAAACTGACGCGTCCAATGGGTAAACCGGGTAAGCCAAAACCCTATCAAGCGGAAGCGTGGCGTTCACAAACATCAATGGTGAGTTTAAAAGCGAGTGTTGAAGCATTACACCAGTTATATTTAGCCAATGGTAAAGGTCTACATGCTTTATTGATTAATGAAGGACATGAGATCACCGCAAATCGTATTAATCAGCGCTTTGAACTGTTGTTAGCCGATTGGCCTCAAGAAAAGAGCATGGGAGCATTACTCAAAACAAAAGCTGGATACCGTGAATTAATTAATGTGTTTAATGGGCTGGAATATATTCAGTTAGCGTTACACGATGATGTTGCGGCAGAGCTAGGTATTGTGATGGGGTTTAATGCAACCGATGGCGACTAATTTATCGAGGCGTAAATTATTACGTTATGCGCTTTCATCAGCTAGTGCTTTACCGTTTATGTCGTTAACAGGCTGTGATGCCAGCGCGAGACATGGTGTTTCAGTACAATCACACAGTCAGCCCAAACTGATTGGTTGTAGTCGAACCGCAGCAGGGAAATTTGCAGCTATTGTGGCTGATTTATCAGGAAATCCACTGCTGAAAATTATGCTACCTGCACGAGGTCATGGTATTGCGTTGCAACGTAATGGCTCATTAACCGCGGTGTTTTCTCGCCGTCCTGGGCAATATGTTCAAGTGTTTGATCATAAATCAGGTACAGAGTGGGGCTTACGAGCAGCAGATCCTAATCGTTACTTTTACGGCCACGGTGTTTTTTCTGATGATGGTCAGTATTTGTATACAACGGAAGGAGAATCCGCAACCAGTCGCGGTATTATTGGGGTCTATGAGGTTAGGCAAGGTTTACCTAAAGTGGCTGAGTTTAGCGATTTTGGTATTGGTCCTCATGAGGTGATTTGGGCTGATAATAATACCTTAGCGGTGGGGGTTGGAGGGGTGCATACCCAAGGAAGAACACCGTTAAACCTTGATTCAATGCAGCCTGCATTAGTGTATGTAGATAAGCGCCGAGGTGAGATTGTTGATCAAGCTGAACTTGCAGATAAGCGTCTTAGTATTCGCCACCTTAGCTTAATGGATAATGGCGGTATAGCTTGCGGTCAACAGTATCGTGGTGAGCCTGAACAGGCCGCACCGCTGGTGGCAACGCATCAACGGGGTCAGGCATTGCATTCTTTATTGGCGGAAGATGAACAATGGTTGAGGTTTAATCATTACATTGCCAGTATTGGTTCGATTGATGGCTATTTATTAGCAACCTCACCAAGAGGGAATTGTTACGGTATTTGGGATCAATCAACGCGAGAGTTAGTTGAGGTGAAGCCTTTGGTTGATGCTTCTGGCGTTGCAATGCTAGATAACCATTGGGTTGTTGGCTCAGGCGCAGGGAAAATACTCAGTATTGATACCCATTTTAAAAAGACGTCAAAACAAAGTGCGATTATGTGGGATAACCATTGGGCACTGTCTGCTGTCTAATCACGGTATTTTCTACGGTTTAATTATAAATGCTGTTTCTTCTTATTATTAAGAAACAGCATTGTTTTTTGCAATATGCAAACATTATTGCTATTAATTCCCCGTTTCCTTTCTATTCTTGTAGATATATTTAACTTTAACTAAATTGCGTCTACATTTAATTCTCTAAATACTATTATTAGTAATAGCGAAGTAGTGCTTGGGGACTTCTATGACTATTTGTAAGTATTGGTATTTCACCTCTGTATTATGCTTATTTTCTATTAATCTTGCAGCTTCATCTGATTTATCATCTCACTCTACAACAGAAAATAAAACGCTTGAAATAAAAGATAAGCAAATTATTACGTCTAAATTAATACATTCATCAGGTGAAGAAATATTTAGCAATAATCATACCGTTAGTCAGCAATATCAAATAGCGAAAGGCTGGGTAACAGATATTGCTAATAATGTACAAGGTATTCAGTATCTTGATAAATTGGCTGAGTTGTATTTTACGATTGGATATAGTCAAGTGTGGCAAGATCAAATTGCTATGGCTGAATTTGAAGATCAACTTTATTTATTGTCATTAACAAAAGTTTCTCCTGATTTAACCCGTCGTTATCATAATTTAAAACGTTATCGAAAGAGTGATGATTGGCGCTATTACGATGTGCTGGCAACTGATACATTATTTGCATATATGGGTTTTATTGAAGCGGTACAGAAAAAAGGAAACTTATGGTTATTTGGTGATATACCTCCCACAATACTGCCATTACCTTCTGATGGGTTTATAGACAAATTATTAACAAGCCATGAACAACAACGTTTACGTAACTTTATTGCTAGGTTAAAACCATTCGATAATGAATATACAGAGCTTGTTACTGCGTTAAATAAACTTAACGAGATAAAAGATACTCGATGGCCTGTCTTTTTATTTAAAGGCAATATTCACCCAGGACAGTATGTTAACAATATTGAGGGTGTTGTCACTGTGCTGGAAACATTAGGCGATATGACGGCATTAGAAGCGAAGAAAGTACGTACTCAAAAAAGAAAATATTTAACAGGCCCTGTTTTGCTCGCAGTAAAGCGTTTTCAACAGCGACACGGTTTAAAGAGTGATGGCGTAATAGGCGCCCACACCCAGCAATGGTTAGCATTAAATATCAAAGAGCGTATTCGGCTATTGGCACTAAATGCACAACGTATGCGATTATGGTCGGTCAAGCCAGACACTGGCATTGTGGTGAATATTCCCAGTTATCATATGGACTTATGGCTTGGCGGTGAAAGGGTACTGGGAAGTAAAGTCATTGTTGGACGCCCATCAAGACAAACGCCTATGATTGATTCTGATATTCAATCGGTTGTCTTTAATCCCTATTGGAATGTCCCACATTCTATTATGAAAAAAGATATTATGCCGAAGGTGAGAATAAATCGAAATTACTTGTCTAGCAATAATTATGAAGTGCTAAAAGGATGGGAGAATGCACAAAAAATAGCTATTAATTCAATTCCATATTATTTGTTATCACCGAATCGTTTTCCCTATCGTTTAAGACAAAAGCCAGGAAAGAAAAACGCATTAGGAGTATTTAAATTTAATTTCCCGAATAGCCAAGCTATTTATTTACATGATACCGCTTCGCGATTTTTATTTGAAAAGCATGACCGTGCATTAAGTTCTGGTTGTATTCGAGTTGAACAGGCAAAAAATTTAGCAAAGATACTATTAGAATATTCAGGAAGTAGTGAAGAACGTTTTAATCATTTATCTGAAAGTAAAAAAACGCGCACGATAGTGTTAGGTAATAGTAAAAATGTACCTGTAGATTTAATTTATCAGACTGCGTGGGTCGATGAGTTAGGCTTAGTGAATTATCGTAGTGACATATATCAGTATGACCGCGATCAAGGAAATAATAGTTCGTTAATTTCTGCTTACAATTACTGAACTAGATAACCCCATGAAAATAAATAGTAGTTCTTTCGCCATTAAAAATATGTGACATGGCTCTTTGACTACTTTATTAATGATGGATATCGTGCTGGAAAAAGCGGGTGGTATACGCCTTGCATTATTCCAATAAATAGCACGTTTTTTATCATGAGTTGGTATGTCAGAAATTAATATTAATCGCCGTAAATTCCTTGCTCTCGGCGGAGCGGTTGTCGGTTCTTGTTTATTACCTAATATAGCAATTGCCAGCCCATTTAAAGCTTCCGATCCTCGTGATCTATTGATTCGTAATCTTCATACAGGTGAAGAGTTAGAAACAAAGTATTTTAATGGAAAAACGTATGTCGGCTCTGCGGTAAGACAAATTGATCATCTGTGTCGTGATTTTAGGCAAAATGAAGTGGCTCGCATTGATCGTCGTTTATATGATGCAATCTCACAAATTCAGACATATTTAGGCCATGAAGGCTATGCTCAACTTATTTCGGGCTATCGTTCGCCAAAAACCAACAAAATGTTGGCAAAACGCAGCGGTGGCGTGGCGAAAAAGAGTTATCACATGAAGGCGCAAGCTATCGATTTTAATCTTGAAGGTGTTCCATTATCAAAAGTTCGCCAAGCGGCAATGGATCTGAAAATTGGTGGTGTGGGTTATTACCCTGGAAGCCAGTTTGTGCATATTGACACAGGTCCGGTACGTAACTGGCGCGGTTAATTAGATGCTATAAATCGTCGCTATATTTTTATAAATAATCGTGGCATTCTTTCGGCTTATGTTTATGGCTAGGATGTTAAGCGAGTATGAGTCTTAAGTATCAAATTGTTCCTGTTACACCGTTTCAGCAAAATTGCTCAATTATTTGGTGTGATGAAACAAACCAAGCGGCGATTGTTGATCCTGGTGGTGACATTGAACAATTAACCAAGGTGGTTGACGAACTAGGGTTAACGGTTACTCAACTTATTTTAACCCATGGTCACCTTGATCATGTTGGAGGTACAGCGCCTTTATCTCAGTCTTTAAATGTGCCGGTTATTGGCCCACATAAAGATGATGAGTTTTGGCTACAAGGCCTACCGCGTCAAAGTGAAATGTTTGGCTTTCCGATGACGGAAGCATTTGAGCCAACGCAATGGTTAAACGATGGTGATGAAATTCATGTCGGTAATCAAACTTTGCAAGTTCTCCATACCCCAGGACATACACCTGGACATGTGATTTTATTTAGCAATGACGCTAATGTTGCATTTGTTGGCGATGTGCTATTTAAAGGGGGAATTGGTCGAACTGATTTTCCTCGTGGTGATCATCCAACATTGATCAACGCGATTAAAACTAAGCTGTGGCCATTAGGTGATGATGTGACTTTTGTACCGGGTCATGGTCCATTATCGACATTTGGTCATGAGCGAGCAACAAACCCATTTGTTGCTGATGAAATGCCATTGTATTAATGCGATTTTCTATTCTATAAAGTGAGGCGCTAGCCTCACTTTCTTCTATTTGCTACATATCTTCAGTTTGCGCTCCGTCACATTTTTACGTCAATTTCACCTGAATTAGGAATTATTCCTAGTTATTTTAGGTCGCCTTCTCATGCCTCAACGGTTAGGCATCGATAAAATCCTCGGCAATGATCATCTATCCATTTTTATTGGTATATCCCAATTTAATCACACGTTTTTGAATGATGGTGATCCCTGCACTGTGAATGTTAATGGTAATAACAGTACTCCGATTGGGCGTATTGATCATAAAAACATCCATAGCATCGATTTTTCAGTGACTATCTGAGGATTTCACATGTTAAAACTGCTTACACAGGTAAGAAAACCAACGCTTGATTTACCTTTAGCTGTTCGTAAGAAAATGTGGCTTGCACCATTCTTGCGTTCATACCTTGTGGTGTTCGTTAGCTACATGGTGATGTATTTCATCCGTAAGAATTTCAATATTGCGCAAAACGACCTGATCTCTGATTACGGTATGAGTATGACGCAACTAGGTACCATTGGTCTTGGTTTCTCTATTACTTATGGCATCGGTAAAACAGCATTAAACTACTGGTGTGATGGTAAGAACTCGAAAAATATTTTGCCATTGGGCTTATTGTTGTCTGGTTTATGTATGCTGGGCTTTGGTTTAGTCATGGGGCCATCAATGGGCTCGTTTTACATGATGATTGGCCTGTATGCATTATCGGGTTTATTCCAAAGTGTGGGTGGCTCTAACTCGTACTCCACTATTTCAAAATGGACCAGTAAAAAGAACCGCGGTACGTTCCTTGGTATGTGGAATATTTCGCACAACATCGGTGGTGCGGGTGCCGCAGGTGTTGCACTATTTGGTGCAAACTACTTCTTTAATGGTAATGTTGCGGGTATGTTTATCGTGCCGTCAATTATTGCAATTGTTGTTGCGTTAATTGGTTTTAGCATGGGTAA
Source organism: Photobacterium sp. GB-50 (assembly GCF_003026755.1). Classification (NCBI taxonomy): domain Bacteria; kingdom Pseudomonadati; phylum Pseudomonadota; class Gammaproteobacteria; order Vibrionales; family Vibrionaceae; genus Photobacterium; species Photobacterium sp. GB-50. The sequence goes on along the minus strand of NZ_PYNX01000001.1, from coordinate 33,726 downwards.
CGATAGCCCTGAATCTTATGGTTTAGGTACCGCTGAGGAGCTATTTGAAGAGCCAATTTCTGAAGAAGATAAAGCGGTTAACGAAAACCAGATGAGCAAGCTGGAAATCTTCAAAACCTATGTGTTGTACAACAAGGTTATTTGGCTACTATGTTTTGCTAATGTATTTCTTTACGTGGTACGTATTGGTATCGACCAGTGGTCAACGGTATACGGTTACGAAATACTTGGTTTTGATAAAGAAACGGCTATTTCTGGTTTCACCATGTTTGAAACGGGCGCATTGATCGGCACATGTTTATGGGGTTTCTTCTCTGACTTAATCAATGGTCGTCGTGGCTTAGTTGCGTGTATTGCGCTTATTGGCGTGATTGCAACATTAGGTTTCTACCAACATGCGGATACAATTTTTGCTTACAGAGCATCATTATTTGCACTTGGTTTCTTAGTCTTTGGTCCACAGCTTCTTATTGGTGTTGCGGCAGTTGGCTTTGTTCCTAAGCAAGGTATCGCGGTTGCCGATGGTATTAAAGGTACGTTTGCTTACCTAATCGGTGATAGCTTTGCGAAATTAGGTTTAGGTATGATCGCTGATGGTACGCCTATTTTCGGTCAAACAGGTTGGGCGGGTACATTCGTTGCGCTAGATACGGCTGCAGTCATTTGTTGTGTGATCATGGCAATTGTTGCTGTCCTTGAAGAGCGTAAGATTTACCGTGAAAAGAAAGAAAACCAGCAATTAGCAACTAACTAATTAGCAGCTAATGTTTTAGAAAAGCGCTTTGATCACCAAAGCGCTTTTTTGTATCCATGTATTTATGAATGCCAATAGGGAATAAATATCAAGTAAAGCACTTGCTCACAGTAATATGAAAGGGTAGTTTATGGCGTTTTTCTCTATAGGTATTCAGGTAATGATCAAAATTGCTTTGGTTGATGACCACGTTATTGTGCGTTCTGGCTTTGCTCAGCTATTAGCCTTAGAGCCTGATATGGAGGTTGTTGGACAGTTCAGCTCTGCTGCAGAAGCGCGATTAGGTTTACCTGGTTCAGATGCTACGGTATGTATTTTAGATATTTCTATGCCTAACGAAAGTGGTTTAACGTTACTTGAAGATCTTCCATCAGGTATTGCCAGTATTATGCTGAGTGTTCATGACTCTGCAACGGTAGTAGAAAAAGCATTAAGTTTCGGCGCTAAAGGTTTTTTAAGTAAACGTTGTAGCCCTGATGAATTAGTTCAAGCAGTGAGAACAGCAGCGCAAGGCGGTTGTTATTTAACTCCTGATATCGCGATTAATTTAGTCTCACCTAATTGTAATAAACAAGCATTAGGAACATTGACGAAACGTGAGCATCAAATTAGTGAATTACTCGCAACAGGGCTTGATGTTAAAGCCGTCGCGGTAAAATTGGGTTTAAGCCATAAAACGGTACATGTTCACCGTGCTAATGCGATGGATAAATTGGACGTAAAAAATAACGTTGAGCTTGCTAAGTTCTTTAGCGGGGATGTTATCTAGTGCGTAGCTTTAGCCTAACATCACTTTGTGTTTGGTTATTTGTTTGCTGTAGTTGGTTCTGCTTATGGGGTATTTCATATTACTTCATTATGGATCCTATTCTCGCAACGGTGTTTTTTCCTTTTGCACTTAGGCTTGGTTTAACTCTTCATAGCTCTAAAAAGTATTGGCTTGCTATCTATAGTGCAGAATGGATCGGATTACTATTACTGGCATTATCTTTGCCGCAATATAGTTGGCTGGCTTTATTTATTGCCAGTATGTTATCGATACCTGTCACCTTACTTGCGCGGCGTTACTATAAAGGTGTGCAGTGGCGGTTACTTACTGTTATGGCTATAGCGATAACAACATTAGCACTGATCAATATGCTGGTATTGAATGGGGTGCACTTGTTTGACCTTTTCAATACTCGCCGACTCGGTTTTATTTTCCTTATTAGTATGACGAGCGGCTTAATGTTGGTACCGAGCTGTTATTTGATTTGGAATTATTTGTTTCAAAAGGAGTGGATACCATTAACAGTCGATGTGGTTTCTCGTCCGGTTGAATTTCGTAGCCAGCATCTGTTCTTTTTCTGCCTATTATTCATTGCCAACATCTTATTGCAGGTGCATTTACCTGAGCAATTGAGTTTGTTTGCGCCATTTTGTTTGGCAATTCCGATTATAGTATTAGCGTTTCGTTATGGTTGGGAAGGGGCATTACTGGGCACCTTACTTAACAGTATTGCTTTAATTGCTGTTCGTAGTGAAGTGAGTTCAATTGAAACCGTTGATTTGTTGCTGTCGTTATCAGCACAAAGTATTACGGGGATTTTGTTGGGGATTGGGATCCAACATCAGCGTGATTTAAATAAAAAACTGTCGAAACAATTAAAACGCAATTATTCCTTATCACGTCAGTTGGTTACGGCAGAAGAGTCTGTAAGACAAAATATCGCGCGAGAATTACATGACGAAATTGGACAAAATATTACCGCAATACGCACTCAAGCCAGTATTTTAAAACGTGTCGAAACATCACAGGCTGGCGAATCTTGTGCCTCTTCGATAGAGCAATTATCGCTAAATATTTATGACACAACAAAAGGCTTATTGTCGCAATTACGGCCAAAGACACTGGATGATTTAGGCTTAAAAGCAGCGATCGAACAAGTGATCAGAGATTTAAACTTTGAAGCACAAGATATTGATGTCGCAATGTCTTATCCGAAAGGTATTGATGATGTGATGTCAGATATGCTGCAAATCACGCTGTTTCGTGTCGCACAGGAAGCGCTAAATAACATCGCAAAATACGCAAAGGCAACGGAAGTGCTGATCACACTGTCGGTTGATGACAATATCACAATGGAAATAGAAGATAACGGCGTGGGTTTTAAAACCAGTGATACATTGAAAGGCTTTGGTTTACGTGGGATGAAAGAGCGTATCGAAGCGTTAGGTGGTCAGTGTGTTATTACCAGCCATACTCAGCCTAAAGCTGAATTACAGATTTACTATGACCATCCGCCTTTAGTTGGGACTAACATTCGTGTTGTACTGCCACAACTTAGCTCTCTCTCATAGGTTTAGAACCTTTAGACGATAATAGAATTATGAATATAGACGCGACTCAAGACACGGCTCAACGTTATCGTTATTGGCGTATTCACATTATGGTGAGTATGTATATTGGTTATGCTGCCTTTTATTTAACCCGTAAAAACTTCAGTTATGCCATGCCTGCAATTATTACTGATTTGGGGTGGGATAAAGCCGACATTGGCCTAATGGGCACATTATTTTATCTGACTTACGGCTGCTCGAAATTCATCTCTGGGATTGTTAGTGATCGTTCTAATCCTCGTTACTTTATGGGTATTGGGCTGATTGCGACCGGTGTAATTAATATTCTATTTGGCTTATCTAGTTCGATTGTCGCGCTCAGCATATTATGGATATTAAATGCATGGTTTCAGGGCTGGGGATGGCCTGCCTGTTCCAAGTTATTAACAACGTGGTATTCACGCTCTGAGCGTGGCAGGTGGTGGTCTATCTGGAATACTGCACATAATATGGGGGGCGCAATGATCCCCATTATTGTTGGTTTCACTGTGCTCCATTTTGGCTGGCGTTACAGTTTCTATATTCCTGGCATCATTGCTGTGGTTATCGGTTTATTTCTTTGTTGGCGTTTACGCGATAAACCGACGTCAATGGGATTACCCAGTATTGGACACTGGCGCAAAGATCACTTAGAAATTGCCCATGAAAATACAGGCAAGGGCTTATCGCAAAAGCAGATCCTGTTTCGTTATGTACTCAATAATAAATATATTTGGCTATTAAGCCTTAGCTATATTCTGGTCTATATCGTTCGGACAGCGATTAACGACTGGGGTAATTTATACCTTACCGAACAATATGGTTATAGCTTGATCACGGCTAATAGCGCGTTGTCATTATTTGAAATTGGCGGTTTTTTAGGCTCGCTGGTGGCTGGGTGGGGATCGGATAAAATATTCTCAGGCAATCGCGGGCCGATGATCTTATTGTTTTCAATCGGTATCTTTTTGTCTGTCGCCGCGCTGTGGTTAATTCCAATCTCGAGCTTTGTTTTACAGGCGGTGTGTTTATTTACGATTGGCTTTTTTGTATTTGGCCCTCAAATGCTTATTGGGATGGCGGCGGCTGAGTGTTCACATAAAGACTCTGTCGGTGCTGCAACCGGATTTGTAGGGCTATTTGCCTATATGGGCGCAGCACTTGCGGGTTACCCATTAGCGATAATTATGCAGCATTACCATTGGATGGGATTCTTTGTCGTTATTTCTGTAGCGGCTGCTGCGATAGGGTTATTGTTATTACCATTTTTAAGAGCGCAACATGGCGACGCTATTGGCGTATAGCGGCCGCTTTATAACGCCTTAATAGGCCAATAAAATCATTAATTGGCCTATCTAATGTGTCTTCAGAGATGAAGAAATCAAAGCCTAAGAACTCACGATTATATTTCATACGGTGTGCTAGCATCGCTCTTAAGCCTTTAAAGACATGACCATTTGGCGTTTGGTAAGGTTCATCATCAAATAACACATCTTCTATTGTGTTATTCGCAACGTCACTATTTTTAATCGCCATAACTAATAAAATACGCTGCTCAATAATAATGCGTGCGGCCAATCGAGGACTGATGCTGTTAATAAAATCATCATAATCGTTGAGTTTAATACCGATCCAAGGAACAGGCTGTTGCCAGCCTTGGTGGTTTATTTCAGCTTTACCTAATTGAGATATATTATTCCAAGTGGTTGACCAACCACCGTAACGACTATGATATTGGCAATGCATGAATGTAAGTGTGAACAGATATTTTGAGTCACAGATGTAACGAATAACGATAACGGCACTAACCCCAATAATAATAGTGGTAAAAAAGGTTGTTTGCAGTGTCATATTAGGAATAAAAAAGGTAAGGCAGCTAGCACTAATCGACGCTGTAAAACAAAAAACAAACAGCATTACATTAGGGGTAATAGGGGCTGACTTTACATGATAGGTTTCCATTGTTTTACTCCAAATCAAATCATCAATTTATCTTACGTTATGGAAATGCGTAGCGATCGTTTTGATTACTCAAAATATTGCACATCAACGGCATGTTCATGATAGATGCCTACATGTTTTGTACTTATTAAGTATATATGAAGAATATAGAAGGAATTTTTTGCTTAAAATCATATTTATCGGTTGATATGTCGTCGTTTGCTGGCATTTCTCTGACATACTTGATATAAAACGCGCTTACTTTTTCCCGCTGGCATAGTGGTGACTGAAAGTAGTGCAACGGAGTAGGAAATTTAATGAGAATCTCTCACAAACGTAAAGTACAGCTAAAACTTCAAAAACAGACGCCTGTTTTTGCTGAATTAGCGACCAAAGCAGCGCCTAAAAAAGCAGCTAAACAAGCACCAAGTGTTGAAACAGTGAAAGCTGCACCAGCGGCAAAAGCTGTAGAAGCAAAAAAAGAAGTTAAACCGACACCTGCTAAAGCAACAACGGCAGTATCATTAACTCCTAAGCAGCAACAAGTGTTAGATATTGTTGTGAAAAATGCTGAAGGTTTAAACCCTAAAGGCATTGGCTTAGAAGCTGGCCAGGAAGATGCGAAAGCGGCTTCTTGGGCTACAGGTGCGTTAAAAAAATTGACCGAAGAAGGGTTAGTTGAGCGCATCCAATTGGCTGGCAACAAAGTTTTATACAAAGCACTTTAATCAGCCAATCCCGCTTCTTTTTAAGAAGCGGGGGTTTTTATTCTTATTTATATCCCTTCTAAAATATTTTCTTCTGCTAATATTAACTTCTACTTTATTATTTATGCATCGTTCCGATTATTTATAATAATAATTATTTTAATGCTATAAATATAATAATGAATTAATATCCATAATTTATTAGATTACGTTTAATATTTATTAGCTTACGTTTTATATAGCGTTTATTTGGATGTTAATTTCAAGGAGCTCGAAGCATTTGGAGTTAATGATCTATGACAATGATAAGTGCGAGAGAATTTTCAGATTGGTTGATTGATCGTTTTGCTGAAGATAATCAAGGCGTTTCTTTAACGCGGGAAGATATAAATATATTAACGGGTAGACAAAGTTTCTCGTTAGGGTTTGTTCATGATATTCACTATGAAGTGATGCGCCATAATATGGCTTTTGTAACTGATACTACACGTGAAATGTTCTATCTTGTTCCTATTGCAAAAAGGCCTTGGAAGGAACAACTAAATAGAAATTACGAGCGAGATTTATATTGTAATGTATTGCCATTAAATAAATCTGGCTAATTTTATGTTGTTTAAATTAGTCAAACTTGCATAAAAAAGACATATAGCTGTTACGGTAGGAAATAAAAAAGAGGACATAATGTCCTCTTTTATTGCTCATCTTTTATATTATAAGACGGCAGCAATACCTTTACATAAAGGCATCATATTATCTTTTGTCATACCCGCAACACTAATACGGCCTGAACCAACAATATAAATAGCAAAATCATTTTTAAGTTGTGTAACTTGGTCTTTTGATAAACCAGAGAACGAGAACATACCGTTTTGGCGTTCAATGAAGCTAAAGTCGTTAGTGACACCTAACTCTTTTAATGTTGCTACAAATAGCGTACGCATTTCTTGGATACGATCACGCATATCAGCAACTTCTTGTTCCCATTCTGCACGCAGCTCAGCGTTGTTTAGGATGGTTGTTACAATCGCAGCACCGTGAGCTGGTGGGTTAGAATAAATAACACGTGCGATAGATTTCACTTGGCTAAATGCTGTGGCTGCTTGCTCTGCAGTTTTACCAACAAGTGTAAATGCACCTACACGTTCATTGTATAAACCAAAGTTCTTAGAGAATGAACTTGCTACCAGTAATTCTGGCAGTTGATCTGCAAAGATGCGTAAACCTTGCGCATCCTCTTCTACACCGCGTGCAAAGCCTTGATAAGCAAAATCAAACATTGGTAGTAGTTTTTTCTCAATGCAGAGTTTTGCTAACACTTGCCATTGTTCTGTTGTTGGATCAATACCCGTTGGGTTATGGCAGCAACCATGCAGAAGAACAATATCGCCTTCGCTAGCCTGGCTTAAATCAGCAATAGCCGCGTCAAAGTCAATATCACTTGTTTCAGCGTTATAGTAAGAGTATTGCTGTGTTTCAAGACCAGCAGCGCCAAAGACACCATGGTGGTTAGCCCAAGTAGGATTACTGATCCATACTTTTACATCACCCAATTGACGCTTAATAAATTCAGCGGCAACACGTAATGCACCAGTACCACCAGGTGCTTGAGCGGTTTGTGCGCGTTTTTCAGTGATGATTGTTGCATCGTTACCAAAAAGTAGCTCTTGAACCGCTAGGCCGTATTCAGGCGTACCAGGAATGCTTAAATATGACTTTGTTGTTTCTTTTTCAAGTAAAATAGCTTCTGCTTTTTTTACTGTGGCAAGGACAGGCGTATTACCTGTTTCATCTTTATAAATACCAACGCCTAGATTAATTTTTGTTGCGCGTGTATCTGCTTTGAATTCTTCTGTTAAACCTAAAATTGGGTCAGCAGGAGCTGCTGTAATTTTCTCAAACATATTTGGTCATCCGTGGCGTTAATAAATGGTAATGTCTATTTATACCCTTTGTCATAGAACCTTTACAAGAAAATGCAACAAATTAGTCATAATTTTTATTCATGAATTAAGTCTGACTTTTTTTTTCCTTAAATCGAGACAATGCACTGGTTGCTTCTGAGCGTTTAATCAGCTTAAAAATAAGGTCATTCTCTTTGTCAATACAATCAATTAGCTGTTGGCGTGAATGGTCAGATAGGAGTTTTTTAGTGTGCTGCAATGCTTCTTTAGGTAAAGCGATAAGTGCATTAGCACAGTGCACAGCGTGTTGTTCAGGTTGAATGGTTATTTGATTGATAAAACCAAGAGATAGCGCTTCTTCTACTGTCATTTCCTCGCCAAGCAGTAACATTGCTTTGGCTTTTCGTTCGCCGAGTAATTGCGGTAATAATAAGCTTGAACCAAATTCAGGGCATAATCCGAGCTTTACAAAGGGAAGAGTGAAGATTGTATTAGGAGTGGCAAAAATAAAGTCACAGTGTTGTAACAGTGTCATACCTATTCCAATAGCAGCACCAGAAACCGCAGCAATAATAGGCACAGGACAGTCAATCATAGCGAACATAAAGCGTTCAATAATCGCTCTATTTTTTTGTGTTTGAGTGCTATCTGCCTGTGCTAACTGAATAAAATCTTCAATATCATTACCACTGCAAAAAATATTAGCATTGCCTGTAATAATAACGACGGATATATCATCATTTTTTGCTCGTTCTAACTGTTGAGCAAGATCTTGATACATAGCAAGGCTAAGTGCATTTTTTGCGGAAGGGCGGTCAATAGAGAGCGTAAGAATATGATTTGATAAAGATGAAGTGATCATGTTGCCATCCTTGAACAATGAGTGATCTATCAAGGATGGCATATTACAGTCATTATTTGCTAATTTAGTATCAAAAGTAAGCAGTCGTCAGCAATAACGTCATTAAATAATCGTTGATTGATTACGGCCGTTATGTTTTGACTGATATAACGCATCATCACTAACTTTATATGCTTCAGTAAATGATAATGTGTCCGACACCGTACCCCCAATTGAAATTGTGACATCAATCCCATGGATTGGGTATACCTGAATAATATGTCGTATTTCTTCTGCCTTCAGCTCTAATTGCTCTTTTGTCATAACCGGGAAGCTTAAAATAAATTCTTCCCCGCCCCAACGTATAGCGATATCACTTTGGCGGATACATTGATTAACTCTTTCCGCGACAGTACGTATTACTTCATCGCCCATTTCATGACCATAGGTATCATTTATAGACTTAAAGTTATCAATATCAATAATTAACAAATAGAAGCTTTTTTGAGAAAGAAGCTTTTTCTCATAGTAATCACGTCGATAGAAATGCGTCATAAGATCGCGTTGTAACGAAAATTTTCTTCTTTTCAATCTTGAACGTAATAGCTGAATCATGAAGGTTAAAAATAATGCAGGCGTAAGCGATACTTTTAAAATAGCCAATAAGTTTACACCTACATAAAAGGGATCTTGGCTAGCACAAGGTAATAGTTCTTTTATGTTATAGCCATGCTTTGCTGGGTTTTCATAAAGCACCGTCTTGAATTCGTTATTGTAACTTTTAAGTGCTTCATGAAGTAAGTTACTTTTTATATCAATAGCCAGCAATGCATCTAACTTACGATTATTGTAGATAGGGTAATATAATGATCTGATATTTTGGTTAGATCCTTCTTCTACATACCTTTCAGTCAATTTTAAATTACAGCCATAAAAATAGCGGTAAGTTTCACCAAGACCCTCTCGTTTAATAATTCGCTTTATTATATCGTTGTCATGATTATTTTTATAAAGTTCTAAATAAAGGGGTCTAGCGGGATCAAAATGGACATAGTCAGCAGGATTTTCAAAAACAGCAATCGTCCAGATGTTATTATCTGTAAGCTCATCGAGTTGAGAGCGAAGACGGTTTATTCCTGTTGATAATAATTTCACATCTGAAGGTTTTTTTACCCAAACGTCAACGTCATTGTAATCGTGCAACCCTTTTGGGATAAAGGTGGTGCTTGTATTGTTGTAATATGAACTAAAACGTCGACTTACAGAGTAAATAGAATTAATTTTTTCAAAATATTGCTCATGAAATTCGTCTAAATGATAGGCGTTGTAAGCGAAATATCCACCTGATATTCCTATGAATAAAAGAGAGAAAAGTTTAAGGCTACTGATTAAACTTTTGTTTTTATTTGTCAACTTACCAAACATTTGCAATATCAATACAAGAAATGAAGGATGGGATTTTATATCTTAAAAGTATAAATTCAATCATATTTGCCATCTCTTTGATGAGGATATTTTATTGTATCAACAAGTAAAATCTATCGAATTTTTTTTATTCATATTAGATACAATTAAAGCACATTTATGGGTTTTGAGTAAGGTCATAGCGGTGTTTTTAATCCTATTGTAAAAATATCAAGACAGCTGACTGCTATTCTTATTTTCATGAGTTATGGATTCGAAAAGATAACTGCATCTTGGTTATCTTACCTTATTACCTATTCGACTATTATTTCTGATATAAAAGATTATGGCAAAAAATTAGATACAGATTATTGGTTAGAAAGACAATAAATCGAAAAATATCAACGTGTAGCAAAGCCGCTCAAATACAATTAAGAGTGTTAGAATATGATAGTCATGATATCCGCTATATTGGTGTAAAAATAGGAGCGGATAAACTAAGCACTTCGAACGGACTCATTGACTTTCCAATCATTTTTGTAATAAGTGTTTATCTTTTCATTCTGAATATGATGATAGTTTTACACCCACAAGTTGGTTCATAATCTGTTCTGATTTAGGTCATTTGAATGGACTGGTTGTCGTTAATCGTTATTTAAAAGATAAATTAAACCAGAGAAATATTTATTATTACTGGTTAATATATTTCTTATTATTGTGCTTGATCGCAGCGGGTATTATTGACTATTTCATTCTCAGCTGGGATTAAAAAGTTATTAGGAGTAGGGTGAAAAAATAATGAATTTATTTCATATTATCAACCTATTATATCTCTTGATAAGAAGATTTAAGAGTATTATTACTCAAAACCTGTGCCGTTTAACAACCTAGACTTTAATGATTAACGTCGTTTAATGTCATTGTTAATCAGATTTCTTCAAAATGGATGATAAAAGAAAGGCTGCCAATAGGGCAGCCTTTTTGCGTTTTGCAATTCTAAACTAAATACGATTAGAAGTTTGCAGAGCGTGGAGTACGTGGGAATGGGATCACGTCACGTACGTTACCCATACCAGTTACGTAAGAGACTAGACGCTCAAAGCCTAGACCGAAACCAGCGTGTGGAACACTACCGTAACGACGTAGGTCGCGGTACCAACCCATGTGCTCAGGATCTAGACCCATCTCAATCATACGTGCATCTAGAATGTCTAGGCGCTCTTCACGTTGAGAACCACCGATGATTTCACCAATGCCAGGTGCCAATACGTCCATCGCTGCTACTGTCTTACCGTCGTCATTCAAACGCATGTAGAATGCTTTGATGTCTTTCGGGTAGTTCTTAACAATTACAGGTGCTTGGAAGTGTTCTTCTGCAAGGTAACGCTCGTGCTCAGAAGACATATCAATGCCCCACTCAACATCGAACTCGAACTTACGGCCAGAGTCTTGAAGGATCTTAATTGCATCAGTGTAATCAACTTGTGCAAAGTCAGATGTTACGAACTTCTCTAGGCGAGAAATTGCGTCTTTGTCGATACGTTGAGCAAAGAACTCAAGGTCGTCACGACGCTCTTCAAGTACCGCTTTGAATACGTACTTCAGCATGTCTTCAGCAAGTTTAGCTACATCGTCAAGTTCTGCGAATGCAACTTCAGGCTCAACCATCCAGAACTCAGCTAGGTGGCGGCTTGTGTTTGAGTTTTCAGCACGGAATGTTGGGCCGAAAGTGTAAACCTTGCTTAGTGCACACGCATATGCTTCAGCATTTAGCTGACCAGAGACTGTTAGGAAAGTTTCTTTACCAAAGAAATCTTTGTCAAAGTCTACTTCGCCTTTATCAGTCATTGGAATGTTAGCCATGTCTAGCGTAGATACACGGAACATTTCACCGGCACCTTCACAGTCAGATGCTGTGATAAGTGGTGCAGACATCCAGAAGAAGCCTTGCTCGTGGTAGAAACGGTGGATCGCTTGAGATAGACAGTTACGAACACGTGCAACAGCGCCGATCACGTTAGTACGTGGACGAAGATGTGCAACTTCACGTAAGTACTCAATTGAGTGACGAGTTTTAGCCATCGGGTAAGAATCTGCATCTTCAACCCAACCAACGACTTTCACGTTGGTTGCTGCTAGTTCAAAATCTTGACCTTTAGCAGGAGATGCTACGATTGTACCGGTAACCTCAACAGAGCAACCAGTTGTAAGCTTAAGTACTTCATTCTGGTAATTATTTAACTCATTAGGGACCACGGCCTGAATCGGGTCGAAACAAGAGCCGTCATAAATGGCAAGGAAAGAGATCCCAGCTTTGGAATCACGACGTGAGCGAACCCAACCGCGAACAGTAACTTCACTGTCTACCGCTAGTTTGCCGCTTAATACGTCTGTTACAGGCGCGTAAGTCATGTTTAAATCATTCTCCGTTTAGGCACTGACTTTGGAATTAAAGTATCTCGTGCTTAAAGATATTTATGTATTAGCAATATTACCTTTCTTACGACAAGCATCAAGTATTGATATCAATCAAATGATAAATTGATGAAAGAAATAGGCAATTTGAGGTGATAGTTGGTTAATTATCGGTCATTTGCAAGAAACCGCTTCGCTTTAGCGTTGTAAAACATTAAAGCGAAGCGGTTTTTTGATAAATGTTTTATAAATCAAGCAAAGTACAGAGCGATTAAGCGATGGCTAGATATTTGTGTGTTTGGATCGATAAACGCCAGTTACGTTGAATACATGTTTCAATACATAGTTCTGTTGCACGTGGCTTTTGACTAATAGGTTGAAGCGCAATCGTGACATCAGGTTTTAGCGTCACGCCATCAATGAGCGCATCAAGTTGTTCAATGTCTTTGCTAGTGCCGACAGGGTGCTTGATCTCGTTAGCACGCGCGAGGGAAGAAGCTAAAACGGGCAACTTTGCTTTCATGTTAATTTTTGGCGATACCGTTACCCAAGTATTATCACTGGTTTGAATTTCAGATGTGCCACTGGTTTCGATCTGACAATTAAAGCCAGCTTTTTCTAGTGCATGAGTTAAAGGACGAAGATCGTAAATACAAGGTTCACCGCCTGTAATAACAATATGTTTAGCCGTATATTTTTGATCTTGTAATAATTGCACTACACCATTAGCGTCAAGATTAGTCCAAAGTGGTGAGTCCCCAGTTTTAGCCATGATCTGCTCTAAGCTAACTAAATCTTGTGACTCTGCTGTCCAAGTTTGTTTGGTGTCACACCATGAGCAGCCAACAGGGCAGACTTGTAATCGAACAAAAATTGCAGGCACGCCAGTAAATACACCTTCACCCTGAATTGTTTCGAATACTTCGTTAATTTTGTACACGTTGAACCTCTTATTTTCACGTCTATAACCATTCTAGTGTCAATGAAACATGATCATTATTAGAAAAGTTACTGCGTGAAATAAATCCGCTAATTAAAAAAAAGAGTAGGCAAAAAAGCCTTTTTTTCATTATCGCAGAAGCGAAACTCAATGTCTTTAGTCGTTGATAGTGATACTTGTCACGTACTGACGATAAGAGGCTTCACAATTACTTCGCAAAGTAAAAAAATTAGTTTCCGAAGGTTTTTAAGCTGATTTTTCTCAGGAGTATCGACATGTACGTCGCTCAGCCAGGCCATATCGATCATATAAAAAGAAATAATGCCGGCAGCGTATATAAACTAATTGATTTGTATGGGCCGATCTCGCGCATTGAATTGTCTAAACGCAGTCAACTTGCCCCCGCAAGTATTACTAAGATCACCCGTGAATTAATTGATGCGCATTTAATTAAAGAAACGCAATTTCAAGAACCGAGCAGCCGTGGACGACCTGCTATTGGGCTAGTTCCTGCCAATGAAGGGTGGCAATTTTTATCTATTCGTTTAGGTCGTGGTTATCTTACTATTGCTTTACATGCACTTGGCGGCGAAATTCTAGTAGAAGAACGTCAAGATATTGAGCAACTGCATCAAGAAGATGTGGTTAAAAAGTTATTAGCTGAAATAAACATTTTCTTTGCCAATCATGTTAGCGAACTAGACAGAATGACAGCGATTGCAGTGTCATTACCAGGGTTAGTTAATTCCAGTGAAGGTATGGTATTACAGATGCCACATTATAATGTGTCTAATTTACCCTTGGGTGAAATTATTCACAATGAAACTGGACTGCCTGTTTTTATCGGTAATGACACACGTTCATGGGCTTTAGCAGAAAAATTGTTCGGTAATTCTCGTGGTATTGCAAACTCCATTTTGATTTCTATTCATCATGGTGTGGGAGCGGGGATTGTCCTTGATGATAATGTGCTGCAAGGGAAAACCGGTAACGTGGGTGAGCTTGGGCATATTCAAATTAAGCCGTTTGGCAAACGTTGTTTTTGCGGTAATCATGGCTGCTTAGAAACCGTTGCGAGTTTACAGGCCATTTTAGAACAAGTGAAAACGCAGCTTAAAGCAGGACATGAATCGATGCTGAATCATATGCCTTTAACGATTGAATCAGTATGTGATGCGGCAGTAGAAGGTGACAGTTTAGCGCGACAAATTATTGTGGAGTTAGGTCATAATTTAGGGCAAGCCATTGCGATAATGGTTAACCTATTTAACCCTCAGCGCATTTTGATTGGTGGGGAGTTTAATCGTGCTAAATCGGTACTTTATCCTGCGATTATGGATCGTATTAGCTCGCAAACCTTACCTGTTTATTTCGATGGCTTAGAAATAGAAGAAAGCTGTTTTTACACTCAAGCGACGATGCCGGGAGCGGCTTTGGTTAAACAAGCGTTGTACGATGGGCATTTATTGATGAAACTCGTCGACGGTTAATTATAATTGATTTAACTGATTGCTATAACTAATTGATACTACATGGATATTAGAATTTTTCTTTAATTTCCATGTAGCTTTCTCGAATATGTTCAATCAGTGCTTGAATCCGTTTAGCAGGTTTTCTGGTATACGGATAGACAGCATAAATCCCCACCACTTTACCCGCATGTGCCGAGAGCAATTCAACTAACTCACCGCGCTCTAATTCATCATGAACTAAGCAATTGGGTAGATAAGCGATACCATTACCTGCGAGGACATTTTTTTTCAACGCTATCGCATTGTCGGATGAAAAGTTTCCGCTGACTTTTTGAGTGTAAATTTTATTTTGTTTAATAAATTGCCAGTCAAAAGGGCCAGTACTTTGAGGGTTATAACCTAGACAATTATGGCTATTTAGATCTTTAGGTTTTTCTGGCTTGCCATAATGTTCAATGTAAGCGGGTGAGGCACATATTACCCAGCGAGAATTAAAAATATGACGAGCGATTAAGCTTGAATCTTCGAGATAACCGGTACGGATCACCAAATCGTAGTTATCAGCAACGAGATCGACAAAGTGATTGTTTAGCGACATATCAACCGAAAGACCGGGGTGTTTCTGACAAAAATCAGACACGGCTTTTGCTAATACTAATTCGCCTGAAATTGTCGGTACTGACATCCGAATTTTACCAGAGAGTGCTTCGCTGTAGCCCTTCACAGAGTCAAAAGCAGCTTGAGCAACATGGTTGATACTTTTAGCACGATGGTAAAGGACTTCACCGGGTTCTGTGAGTGTTAGCTTTCGTGTGGTGCGATATATAAGTTGTAAGCCTAATTCGGTTTCAAGTTTGCTAATACGCTTGCTAACAACGGATTTAGTCACATTATTGAGTTCAGCAACCTTACTGAATGAGCCATGTTCAATAACTTGAGTGAATAAAACGAGATCATCGATAGCTGGCATTATTTATCCCACTTAAAGCCTAATAGGCGAAGGATTATATACTTAAAAAGATTAAATTCTAGATAAAAAAACGCAGCCCGAAGACTGCGTTATTCGTATTCCCGTAATGTGCTTAACCACTAGTATCCTACTAGTTTGCTATCACTATTGGTGATAAGTAAGCTTACATATCATCAATAATGATGTAGGTGGCAAAGACGGGCCCATGCACACCAACAACTTTGATCAGCTCGATATCTGCTGTCGAGCTCGGACCTGAAATAAAGTTAACACATGAAGGTACACGTTCACCGTTCATGGCTTTTTGATGCAGAATCTCAGTTGCTTGTGTTAAACGAGCAACGATTGAGCTTTTAGGTACAACGAATACAGAAGCTTCTGGTAATAGGCTTACTGCGCGACCCTGTGCTGGGTTGCTGTAAAGTACCATTGTGCCTGATTCTGCTAACGCTTGTTCAGCGAATACAACACCAACTTTTGCACGTTCAGCTACTGTGATGTTTGCTTCGTAACCCGCCGAGTGATCCCAAATGTAAACACCATGCTTATCGGCGCTCAAATCTTTCGGGTCAATAATGTTAAGTAGACGAGTATCTGCGGTAAAGATGGTTTCACCAACAGGATCAATGTTTGTTTCGTCTTCGCTGCAATATTTGAAACAAACATTACGTAGTGCTTCTGCTAACTGTGCTTTGGTTGTCACAACAGCTTGTGCGCCTAAAGAAGACTGCGTGTATTCGACCAAGATATCTTTTAATTCATCTTGTGATTTATCAGCAAATACGTCTTTGTGACAGTTATATTTTAGGTTCGGACGCTCTACTGGGGTAGTAATACGCTCACGACCAAGTTGTTTAGCGATGTTGTTAAGGAAACTATCGCGATTATAAATGCGTTGCTCATTTTGAGATGACATACGGAAAGCTCCTTAATTATTTATTTTTGTTTTTAAACCAACTGCGGAATGACTCACCCGATGGGTTTGGTAAATCACGCGTCTGAGTCCATGCGTTTAGTAGACCAACTTTAAATGGTAATTGACCATTTTTAATCAGTTTACCTGCAACGATAGCACCGATCTTAACGGTTTTATCCCATAGTGCAGGGTGAGCATTCACAAAGCTAAATCCACTGACGGAAGCTCGCTCCATGGAATCTGTGATTTTCTCTTCACCCATGATTTGACGGTGTTTAAGCAGCAAATCAGACAATGGTATTTTCACCGGACATACGTCATGACAAGCACGACATAAGCTACAAGCATTGGGTAGATCTTTAAAATCTTCATAGCCGCCAAGTAGTGGCGAAAGTACCGCACCAATAGGGCCTGAATAGATTGAACCGTAAGATTGACCACCGATATGGCGGTATGCAGGGCACGTGTTAACACACGCTGCACAACGGATACAACGTAGGATAGAGCGGAATTGAGAACCAAGAATTTTAGAACGACCGTTATCTACAATCACCAAGTGGAACTCTTCAGGACCATCACAGTTACCGTCTTCACGAGGACCTGTAAGTGCTGTCACATAACCTGTTAGAGGTAGACCTACTGCACTTCGACATAGCAAACTCGCAACAATATCGAATTCTTCAAACGTAGGAACGATACGCTCCATACCCATTACCGCGATATGCGTTTTCGGTAGGCTGGTTGCAAGACGTGCGTTACCTTCATTGGTCACAAGGGTGACGGTGCCTGATTCTGCGATAGCAAAGTTACAGCCAGTAATACCGATCTCTGCTTCAAGGAAATCATGACGAATATGTTTACGAACAAAACGTGTCATTTCTTCTGGATCAGAAGAGCCTTCGTAACCGAGTTTCTTGTTGAAAACATCACGAATTTGAGTACGGTTTTTATGTAGTGCTGGTACAACGATGTGTGATGGCGCATCACAATCATCGACTTGAAGAATGTATTCGCCAAGATCGGTTTCAATCACTTCACAGTTATTACGCTGAATCACTTGGTTCATACCGATTTCTTCGGTCACCATGGATTTAGACTTAACCACTTTTTTCGCATTCTTTTGCTGGATAATCTTTTCGATGTAGTTAGTTGCATCTTCAGCTGTTGCTGCAAAGAATACATGACCACCGTTCTTTTCAACGTTATCGCTAAGTTGTTGTAGGTAGTAGTCTAGGTTTTCAAGCACATGGTTACGGATATCCATACCCATTTCGCGCCACTCTTCCCAGTTACCGAGTTTCTCCGCAGCAACAGCGCGATTTTTGAACATACGTTCTTGTGCATTAGCAACAGCGGCACGCATAGACTCGTCTTTCATTTTTACATGAATACGATCTTTAAATTTTTGGTTGCTTGTTTTCATTGACATAATAATGACCTCTTAACGACTCATCAGCACATCAACAATGTGCATCACTTTGATTGGTTGACCTTCACGGCTAATACGACCACCAATATTTAATAAGCAGCTAATATCAGCGCCGATTAAGAAATCAGGCTCTACTGCTTTAATGTGACGCACTTTTTCTGTCACCATCTCACCGGAGATTTCAGACATTTTCACAGAGAATGTACCGCCAAAACCACAACATGTTTCTTGGTTTTCGATAGGTAAAAGCTCAAGTCCTTCAACGTTGCTTAGAAGAAGTAGAGGTTCTTCACGTACGCCAAGTTTACGGATCAAGCTACAAGAAGGATGGTAAACACCTTTACCTTCAAGACGAGCACCGACGTTTTCAACACCTAGCTGACGTACAACAAATTGTGTTAGTTCGAACAGACGATCAGCGACTTTTTTCGCGCGCTCTGCCCATTCTGGCTCATCTGCTAAATACTCAGGGTACTTTTTAACCGCAGCCGCACAAGAACCGGCTGGGGTTACGATAGGGAAGTCATTGATCTCAAAAGCTTGGATCATACTTTTCATTGCCGGCTTACTTTTTTCAATGTAGCCACTATTTAATGCAGGCTGACCACAACAACCTTGACGTTCTGGGAAGATCACATCGCAGCCAAGTTGTTCTAGTAAACCTACTGTTTTTTTGGCAACTTCAGCTTTTACTGTATCGCCTAGGCAGGTGACAAAAAAGTTTACCTTCATTTTATTGCTCCAGTGGCGGGTTACCGCCTGATTGTTCATATTTGAGATTGGCTTACCCGAAAGCAAGCCAATCATTTATCTAATGTTATGTAGGGACAATTAGATAAAAATGCTGACACATGCTGCAATCACACCGTACAAAATCATAGGGATCACTGTACGCTTAATGATGTAGCCTTCTTTATTTGCAATACCAAGAATGGTCGATACCGCAATAATATTGTTAATACACACCATATTACCCATCGCACCACCAACAGATTGCATGGCTAAAATAGTGGTTTCAGGCAACCCAACATTGTGCGCGATACTCTGCTGAATTGCGCCAAAGGTTAGGTTTGAAACGGTTGCTGATCCTGAGAAAAAAGCACCAAGCGCACCTAAATAAGCGGCGCAGTATTGCCAGTTTTTACCCATTAGATCAGCAAAGGCATTACCCGTTGTCATAATGGGTGAGTGCTCTCCACCAATCATCATAAACTTCACCATAATTAACGCGCCTACTAGGGCGATAAACGGTGTTTTAATGCGTGATGCGGTATCACTAAATACTTGTTTTGTTTGCTGCATATTCATTTTTAGGAAAGGAATTGAAATAAGCACTACCACAAAAAACGGAATTAATGCCGGCACATAGAGTGTTTTATATGCCCAAGATGTATCTGTACCTAAAATATGACTAAGCTGAATGATTAACGCTTGGCTAAGATGTAAATCAGCAAAACCTACATTTAGATGTAACATCGGCGTTGCATCATTTAATAGGCCTTTGAGACCAAGTTGCTTAATACGGGTTACGATTAAAATAACAATCAGTAATAGTGTTGGCGCCATTGCTTTAAAAACAGTACCAAATGGTAATCTTGCTAATTTTTCATCGTTGTCAGCATCTGTCTGCTTTTCTAAACCAATATTGTAACGAGCAAAAATAATCGACAGCGTTAAGCCAATTGCGCCACCGATCAATGCTGGGAACTCGTAGTTCCACTGGGCTAGACATACATAAGGTATAGTACATGACCAAATGCTTAGTTGGATAAACACAAAGTTGCGTTTTATTTGTTGCCAGTTAACAACAAACTTAAGCGCAATGACGGGAATAACCACCGCTGCCGCTGTATGCATAATTGCTGATAGGCGACCGACATCAAGCAATTCTGTATCGGGAAGTCCTAAGTTGCCTAAACCAAACCATGTAGGTGTACCCACTGCACCAAAAGAGACTGGAACAGAATTCATAACCAGTGCTAGCATGGCTACACGTAATGGATTAAAACCAAGACCGACTAATATCGGCGCTGCAATTGCTGCCGGGGTACCAAACCCTGATGCGCCTTCAATCATAAAAGCGAATGCCCATCCAATAATCATCAACTGACCGACTTGGTTTTTACTGATGCCTTCTAACCATTGGCGAATCACATCTTCAGCACCAGATACGTTTAACGTACGATTTAATAAAATAGCACCTGCAATAATTGATATTGGCGTTATCGCGGATAATGCACCAGAAATGACGTTTGCGGCTAAAAGTTGGCTTTCTGTACCAAAATAGACAAGTTGTAAAAAACCAACGATGAGTGCCGTCACTGGTAATGCGATATGTGATGGTAACGCATTCTTTTTTGTCATCATCCAAATTAAAAGCAAAATAGGGATAACCGATATTGCAAGATTTAACATATTTCCCACCTAAGTTATTTCGTTGTTTCACGAAATTGTTTTGTTGTTATTTTTAATTATTTACTGAGTGACACGTAATAACTGAACGTATAACCACAGTGGGAAGAGTATTTTAGGTTGGAAATAGATGATGACTATCTATTTTTTAATCCCAAAGGTGATGAAAAATAAAAGAAATGTGATGCTAGTTGACAATTATGTATCAGTGGTTGTTTTTATATTTATTTATAATCAATGAGTTGTGTGTTTCTGGAGAGAGTGTTTAATAATTGATTAGGTGAGTATTGGAAACAAACATTTTGCGATTCCAACCTAATAAAGATGCTAATTTTTTGAATAATAGATAAGTTTAGTAAAAAATAAAATAAGACTTATTTTCAAATGAAATCGTATTTGTTGTAATTAAACTACAAGTGCGATTTTATTTTTGTATAAGAATGGAAATATAAAACGACGTTATTTTGTTTATATTATAAATAAGGTTGTTCTTATATTTGAAATTGTAAATGAATGGTCAGGTTAAATATATATTGTCGAGGTGAAGTGAAAAATTATAAATGCAATGAGTCAATAAATGAATAAGGTTATAGAGCCTCTCAACGGTATTTCTAGCTATAAGGAATTTAGCGAGAGGCTGTAAGTAAGTCTTAGTATATGGCTTTACCTATACTGTTAAACAGTTGGCTCACACCTTGAGTAAAATGAAGTGGGGCATTTGACACGGTGTAGCAAAGGCACCCTTCAGAAGTTTTTGGGCTGTGTCCTGAATGTGACTCATCAAGTAAGATAAAATCACCAGCAACATAGTGCCCGTTTTCATCTTCGAAATCCCCAGCAAGCAACAGCGTAAGTTCGTAGCCTTTATGAGTATGAGTCGGGATAGTACCGCCTTTGCCTATGTGCAATAAGCTGGATCTGACTTCACCTTCTTCAAAGGGTAATCGAGCACGACTAATTTTCCCTAAATTACGCCAATTTAACTGATGAAATTTAGTGAATGCTCTCGGTAATGCATAGGTTATACCTTTACATT
Source organism: Photobacterium sp. GB-50 (assembly GCF_003026755.1). NCBI lineage: Bacteria > Pseudomonadati > Pseudomonadota > Gammaproteobacteria > Vibrionales > Vibrionaceae > Photobacterium > Photobacterium sp. GB-50. Next base: position 12,230 of record NZ_PYNX01000001.1, on the reverse strand, counting down.
CAATAGTAAGGGACTCTGGCTCATGGTATGGCGTATTGTAATCACTACTCTCTGTAATGTCACTCAGCATGGCAGAAAAACATGCATCTACTTTAAGATCATGCTGTAAATCACGTTGTGCATCTTTTGCTTGCGCCCAAGAAGCATTGGCAATTTGAGGTGTTAATTGTGATTCTAACTGTTGGCAATGAGGGCAAAGTTCAATATGTGCTGCCACAGCCAGCGACATAGAAAGGGGTAATCTACCTTCTATGTGTTGCTCGAGTAATTGTTTATTGGGGTGATGTTTGATTAACGATATATTATTAGTAGGCATCGTCACTCTCCAAATGCGAACGCAGCTTTTGCAAGCCTAAGCGTAACCTTGATTTTACGGTCCCCACTGGGAGTCCTAACTGATCGGCAAGTTCTTGATGTGAACGCTGATTGAGATAAATTTCCTTCACTACAACTTGTTGATTTTTTGGTAATGTTGCTATTAATGTAACGAGCTCATCACTGAGCTGTTCGTTACTTGGATCATCAGATGTTGTGACGAGTCTCTGTTCAAAAATAGGCCAGATATCATCACTGTAATTATCTTCTTTTGTTGCTTGACGCTTACGTAGAATATCAAAGCATTGGTTACGCATTATTGTATAAACCCATGTTGATACTGCCCCTTTCTCAGGATGAAAAAGGTGTGCTTTACGCCAAACAGTAAGCATTGTTTCTTGAACAAGCTCCATCGCATTCGCATCATGCTTGAGGTGTTTTAAACCATAAGAGCGGATTTTTGGCGCAAAATGAGAAAATATAGCGGAAAAGGCCGTTTTATCACGGTCTGTTGCTACACTAACGAGTAATTGTTTTTGTTGCTCAATACTGATCTCATTCATTGTGGGTGTTCTCAACCTATAATGATGACTAGATTGAGAATTAGGGTATGTAATAATAGACATAATCTCAATGTGTATTGATATAAATAGTGAATAGTTACATAGTGATACGTCATTAATTTAGTTATGGATCATTTTTCTGCAAATTATCATCAATTACCGTGTGTAGAAAAGATAAGGCGGCAGTATGGTCGTTTCGGCTCATGAACCACTGCTTTTGGTTGACTTCTAAGGGTAAAATTTCAAGCCAGCGCTGACATACCCATGTCATGTCTTCAAAATTAGGGGCAGGGTAATAGCTTGCATGATCTGGATGTTCTTGGAAAAGTACTTTAAGGCTGTTTGCTATCTCAACATCGGTATAGTTAATATCAGTACTTTGCCAATTAGGGACGGAAGATATCCTGCCAAAGAAAAGATCGTCTTCATCACGCCAATGATCGTCAATAAGAAATAACTCAACGGCTTGAATTGTGATACTCAATACACCGTCTGGTAAGGAATCAAAATCAGTGATAACTACGCGTGTGCCAAAGTGGCAGATCGTATTATCGATTGACATGCACAAACCGAATCCATTTTTGTTTGTAGCTGCAATTTTTACCAGTTTGATATAACGAGGTTCAAAGATCCTTAATTTGCTGATCCCGCCTGGTAATAGATAAACATCTAGTGGAAACAGAGGTATTTGCATAATCTTAGCCCTAGCTGACGTACTCTCATCGATACTGTACTTAAATTATTATTATTTTTAGTACTGGCATCATGACCTAAAGTATAAGCAGACATAAATAAGATTTTTGTCTGCTTTATGATAAATCATGCGATATTTTCGCTAGAATTAATGACCGTTATATTGAACTTATAACTTTTTTAATTGCAGTCGTCAGTAGGGTTAGCTGTGAAGAGCTAATAATGAATGGCGGCATAATATAGACAAGTTTGCCAAAGGGGCGAACCCAAACGCCTTGTTGAACAAACTTCTCTTGAATACTTTTCATTTCAACAGGGTGATGCAGTTCAACCACACCGATTGCACCTAACCAACGGACAGATTTTACATTTTCAAGTTCTGCAATTACTGGCAGTTCCTGCGCTAATTGCTGCTCTATATTTTTGACTTGTTGTTGCCATTTATTTTCTGCTAATAAATCTAAACTGGCGTTTGCGACGGCACAAGCAAGGGGATTCCCCATAAATGTTGGTCCATGCATAAAGCATTGCGCTTCACCGCTGCATACGGTATCGGCGACATGCTTGGTGGTCAGCGTGGCTGACAAGGTCATATATCCACCCGTTAACGCTTTACCTAAGCACATAATATCAGGGCTTATTTCTGCGTGTTCACAGGCGAATAATTTACCTGTTCGACCAAATCCGACAGCAATCTCATCAGCAATAAGTAAAACATTGTATTGATCACAGAGCTCACGAATACGTTTTAAATACGTTGGATGATAAAAACGCATGCCACCTGCACCTTGAACAATGGGTTCAATAATCACCGCAGCAAGATCATGATGATGAAGACGTATTTTTTCTTCAAAGTCAGCAATGTCAGTTTCATCCCAATTATCCCCAAATCCACATTCTGGCGATTTGGCAAAAATATGCTCAGGTAAAAAACCTTTATAAATGCTATGCATGGAATTGGTGGGATCAGTCACAGACATCGCGGCAAAAGTATCACCGTGATAGCCATGGCTAACCGTTAAAAATTTTGTACGAGATTCATTTTGTGCGTGCCAATATTGCAATGCCATTTTAAGAGCAACTTCAACGGCAACAGAGCCAGAATCGGCAAGAAACACTTTGTCTAAAGGATCTGGGGTGATGGAAATGAGTTTTTTACACAAATCAACGGCTGGCTGGTGGGTGATACCACCAAACATCACATGTGACATTTTATCAAGCTGCGCTTTTGCCGCTTCAGTTAAAACTGGGTGATTATAACCATGAATAGTCGACCACCATGATGACATACCATCGATTAACTGCGTACCATCTTCAAGGGTGAGATAAACGCCTTGGGCTGATGTAACAGGGTAGCAAGGTAGGGGAGTAACTGTTGATGTATAGGGATGCCAAACGTGTTCTTTATCAAAATCAATATCTATATTGTTTGTTTTTTGCACAGATGTAAACCTCTGTTATTATCCATAGTTGACAGTCTACGTGCTGTTAGTAGACTAGCCAAGTAGTAATAGTTCATAGAGTTATCATTTAATAGCTTTTTACTGAGTAAAAGTGAAACAAGACGTTAACAAATAGAGCTGTGAAACATCAGGTAAACATGAAGGATCGAGCAAGTCCTTGTGAGTCGTAAGATAACTATAATTGAGGTCAGACTGTGGAAGTACGTAATAATTGGACAGTAGAGGAAGTCCAAGCTTTATTCGATAAACCCTTTATGGATTTAGTCTTTGAAGCACAGCAAGTACATCGTCAATATCATCAGCCTAATCAAGTACAAGTCAGTACTTTACTTTCGATTAAAACAGGCGCATGTCCTGAAGATTGTAAGTATTGCCCACAGAGTGCTCATTATCGTACCGATGTAGATAAGGAACGCTTATTGGAAGTTGAGCGTGTCCTAGACGCTGCAAATAAAGCAAAGCAATCAGGCGCAACCCGTTTCTGTATGGGAGCGGCTTGGAAGAACCCGAAAGAGCGCGACATGCCGTATCTACTCGATATGGTTAAAGGCGTAAAAGAAATGGGTTTAGAAACGTGTATGACGCTGGGTATGATCACCAGTGATCAAGCCGATACGCTTGCCGATGCTGGTTTAGATTATTACAACCATAACCTTGATACCTCCCCTGAATACTACGGCAATATTATCACCACACGTACTTATCAAGATCGACTTGATACGTTATCTCATGTTCGTGATGCTGGGATGAAAATTTGTTCAGGTGGGATCATTGGAATGGGTGAAAGCTCGCGTGATCGCGCCGGATTATTGGTTGAGCTAGCGAACCTGCCTGTTCACCCTGAAAGTGTACCGATTAATATGTTGGTCAAAGTGAAAGGGACACCGTTAGAAAGTGTTGATGATGTCGATCCTTTTGACTTTATACGTATTATTGCGGTTGCCCGTATTATTATGCCAATGTCAGCGGTACGTTTATCAGCTGGTCGTGAAGACATGAATGAGCAGATGCAAGCGCTTTGTTTCATGGCGGGTGCTAATTCTGTGTTCTATGGTTGCAAATTACTGACAACACCAAACCCAGGTGAAGATAAAGACATGCAGTTGTTTGCTAAGTTAGGGATTAACAGTGAGCAACAAGCAGCGAAACCTGATGAAGTTCAAGAGCATGAATTATTAGGCAAAGTGGCACAACGTGTGGCATCTCGCCCGACTAAAGATGACATCTTTTACGATGCCTCTGTTTAGTCAACGCTTTCGCCATGCGTTAGCAGAACGAGATAAACAAAAGCTTTATCGTAGCCGTACTTGTTTATCTCGTAAGCTGGGTAATGAATCAGGACACATTTCTGCGGATCAACAATCATTTGTTAACTTTTCAAGTAATGATTATTTGGGATTAGCACAGTCATCTGAAATCATCGAAGCATGGCAGCAAGGGTTGAGCCTATATGGTGCTGGCAGTGGCGCATCACCCTTAGTGACAGGTTATCACTCTCCCCATGCAAATCTAGAAGCGCAATTATCGGAATGGCTCGGTTATGACAGGGCGTTACTTTTCAGTAGCGGATTTAGCGCAAATCAAGCTTTGCTTTTTACGCTATTACAAAAGCACGACAGTGTGTACCAAGATAAGTTGAATCATGCTTCATTGATGGAAGCGGGCATGTTATCACCAGCAATGATGAAGCGTTTTCCACACAATGATATTGATGCCCTAGATAGATTACTTGATAAACAAGTCCTTGAACCTAACCAAGCACGAATGGTGATAACAGAAGGCGTATTTAGCATGGATGGTGATTGTTCACCGCTTAAAGCATTACGTCATGTTTGTGATAAACAACAAAGTTGGTTAGTGGTTGATGATGCACATGGGTGTGGTGTACTTGGCGATGAAGGAAGAGGGAGTTGTGCAGCGAGCGGAATAAAAGCAGATATTTTAGTGATCACATTCGGCAAAGCGTTTGGGCTTCAAGGCGCTGCAATATTATGTGATAACGACACTGCTGAATATTTGATTCAGTTTGCACGACACTTTATTTACTCAACAGCAATGCCGCCAGCTCAAGCCTATGCATTAAGTAAAGCATGTGAAGTGATACAGCAACAACCTTGGCGACGAGAAAAATTAACAGCGTTAAGTGATTTGTTCACCCAGCAACTCGATGCTTCTATACCGTTGCAGTACACCATTACCCCTATAAAACCGATAGTTATTGGTAGTAGTGAACAAACTATCGCGATATCTGAGCAGTTAAAACAGCGTGGATTATGGGTAGGTGCAATTCGTCCTCCGACGGTTCCTCAAAATACAGCTCGTCTTCGCGTCACATTAACAGCGACACATAATGATAAAGATATTCGTCTGCTTGCTGCATCATTAAATGAGGTAATTAATGAGCAATATAATGGATAAATTTAATACGGCGTTAAATACCGAGCCAGCGATGCCAATAGATAAACAAGCGGTTGCATCGGCTTTTGGTAAAGCGGCGAAAAATTACGATAACGCAGCGGCATTTCAACGTAAAGTTGGGCATTTATTATTAGAGGAATTACCTCATCTTCATGCCGTAGGAAGCCATAAAAAAGCGATCGATGTAGGTTGTGGTACGGGCTATTTTAGTGCGGAATTGGTAAAGCTTGGCTTTAATGTGACGGCAGCTGATCTGTCTTTAGAAATGTTAGCGCAAGCCAAGCAACGCTGTAATAGTGATTGTGATTATCTATTGGCTGATGCTGAAAATTTGCCATTGGCAGACAATAGCTATGATATTGCATTTAGTAGCTTGGCGTTACAGTGGTGTGATGACTTAGCTGTACCACTTCAAGAATTAAAGCGTATTGTTCGGCCGGGCGGTATGATCTTTTTCACAACGTTGGTTGATGGCTCGTTAAATGAGTTAAAAGATGCGTGGGCACAAGTTGATCAATATCAACATGTTAATGATTTTAAAACAGAAAATGAAATAAAAGTTGCGCTGGCGCAAACAGGAACACAGATAGATAAATTAGTATTCTCACCCATAGTCGTTCATTACCCATCAGCATTGGGGTTAATGAAAGATCTAAAAGGCATTGGCGCTACACATTTGCAACAAAAAAGGAAAAATGTGTTATTAGGTCGTAAAACATTGAACGCGTTAGAGCATGCCTATGATGCCTATCGTGATGAAAGCCATTTATTACCCGCCACGTATCAAGTTTGTTTTGGAGTTTTAATTAATGACTAATGCTTTTTTCCTTACTGGGACGGATACCGAAGTCGGTAAAACAGTCAGTAGTCGCGCTATTTTACAAGCGGCCAGTCAGCACAATATTCAAATGGCAGGTTACAAGCCTATCGCTTCAGGCAGTGAAGAAACAGCCGAAGGACTTCGCAATTCAGATGCTTTATTTATACAACAAGCATCGCCGGTTGAGCTTACTTATCAAGAAGTGAACCCTTATACATTTAAAGATCCGGTCTCGCCGCATTTGGCTGCAGAAAGAGAAGGTAAAACCATTGATTTTGATGTGCTTTCACAGGGCTTAGCACACCTTAAAGCGAAATCTGATGTGGTATTAGTGGAAGGAGCGGGGGGGTGGCGTGTGCCCGTTACACGTACCGATTTCTTGTCTACATGGGTTAAACAAGAAAAGTTACCTGTCATTTTAGTGGTAGGCATTAAATTAGGGTGTTTAAGCCACGCCATGCTTACGGCTGAAGCTATTGAAGCTGATGGTTTAGAGCTGGTTGGCTGGGTTGCTAATCGGGTTAACCCTGGAGTTGAAAATTACGCAGAAATGATAAAAATGCTAGAGCTTAATTTACCGGGTGTGAAATTAGGGGAAATTCCTTATATGCCAGGTATTAATAGGCGTGATTTATCATCGTATATTCAATTAGAAAAGCTTGGGTTATAGCGTTTAATCATCGTTTTTTTATACACAGAATAAGATAAAGGCACTCATTGAGTGCCTTTATCTTTATAACTGACCGCGGTATTACACAATTAATTATCTTGGTTAAGGCCAATGAGTAATTCTTGTGTTTCTGTTGCTGATGATTTTGATACCTGATCAATACCCAGCTCTTTATGTGCTTCTTCTAAAGACATGCCAAGGTGACAACGTAAAATATCAACGGCAACTTGGTAATTCTCTTTACTAGCCATGAATCCTCCCTGGTTCAACATTTTGTCTAATATAAACACAGTCACAATAGTAGAGAATGTTTTCTGAGGCAATAAGACTAAAGTCTAATAAGTAAGATAGTGCACATTTATTGTTCGTAACTTATTGATATTATGCAGTTAATGATTATGGTAAATATGATATTAATTTTATATTAATGAGGGATAAGAGGATTAAAGAACGTCATAGATTGAGGATATTAAAAAAATAAAGCAAAACCTTTGTCTGTGTTCGCTATTGATAAATTGCCACTTTGAACATATATAAAGAATTAGTAACAATTAAACTCTTTAAATCATACGTATATTCATTGAATATAGTGTTAAGTTACAGACTTTGTTTACTATAGAGTCAGTATTAAGAGATAGCATCGATTCTACTGATAACGGTAGGAATTGAAATAATTTCTAAGTGGAGAATATTAGAAATATGAAGCGTATTGCATTGTTTTTATTAACAAACTTAGCAGTAATGCTGGTGTTCAGTGTTGTATTGAACATTGTTTATGCTGTAACAGGGATGCAACCCGGTAGCCTTTCTGGTTTGCTAGTTATGGCTGCACTATTTGGTTTTGGTGGTTCATTGGTTTCTTTGATGATGTCAAAGTCAATGGCCCTTCGTTCTGTTGGTGGTGTGGTTATCGAAAGCCCACGTAACGAAACAGAACACTGGTTGATGGAAACAGTATCTCGCCAAGCACAACAGGCGGGTATTGGTATGCCAACAGTCGCGATTTATGATTCGCCAGATATTAACGCATTTGCAACAGGTGCGAAACGTGATGATTCACTTGTCGCTGTTTCTACAGGTTTATTACACAGTATGACACGTGATGAAGCTGAAGCTGTACTTGCTCACGAAGTGAGTCACGTGGCGAATGGTGACATGGTAACAATGACGTTAATGCAAGGTGTTGTGAATACCTTTGTTATTTTCGTTTCACGTTTAGTGGCTGGCGCAATCAGTGGTGTGAACAATAACGATGAAGAAGGTGAAAGTGGCGGTAGCTACATGACATACTTTATCGTATCGACCATCATGGAAATTCTATTTGGTTTCTTAGCAAGTATTCTAACAATGTGGTACAGCCGTCATCGTGAATTCTACGCTGATGCGGGTTCTGCAAAGCTTGTTGGTCGTGAGAAGATGATCGCAGCACTTGAGCGTCTAAAAGTGAGCCACGAGCCACAATTAGAAGGTTCAATGATGGCGTTTGGTATTAATGGTAAGAAGTCATTATCTGAATTATTCATGACTCACCCACCACTAGAAAAACGTATTGAAGCACTTCGTCAAGGCGAGTACTTAAACAAGTAATCGACAAAGACACTTTCTCAACTAGAAAGCGTTAAATAAAGCCCTATTAATGAAAATTAGTAGGGTTTTTTTTGCGTTTAACTTGCGTAGTGAGCAAGTAAAACGAGAAAGAGGCTTGTCGAACTACGCCAGAAGTTAATGGCACAGTCCCCAGCCAGCAAAAAACGATAGTCCCATCAGAAATAACCGCAGTATTTTCAGTTACAGGCAGTGTAAAAACGCAGTAATGACGCCTGTTCTTGCAGGTAGAGTGATGCTATTTCATCGCGTTTGTTGAATCGGTCACCCCAAATGCCCCAAAAATAAGATCCAGGATATTAAAGATACCGACATAGGTCTGCGCAATAGCAGCGGTTGGTGCAGGTAAGTCTTTATCTGCGAAATAGTTTGGTAAGTGCGTCGCGATAAACATAACCTGAAAACCGCAGACAAGAAACCCAAGTGAATAAATCAAAGCTTTTGTTTTGAAATACTCCTTTAAGGCTTCTGGTTGTGTTTGGCTCTATAATTAATATTATTTTAACTGATGCCAAGGGCTTAAATTAAAACGCTTTGCGCTGTAGTAATAATACGTAGCCATTGAAATACCTGCGGTTATGCCTGCAAATAGAGAGGTAAAAATAGCAGAAAAAAGAGCAATAGGCGTATCGCTGATTATCTCTGCAAGAATGAAAATAATCGCAAAAATAAGACTATACCATGCAGTAAAAATGGAAAAGTTGGTTTTGAAATGGCCATAATGAGGGAGAGGTGCTTGTAATCCTGACCAGTGCAATAATTGAAAGCTGATAGGATGACTATTCGATGGCTGAATGCCATAGCGCGTTAATTCTTGATGTGCTAAGGCTAATTGCTGTTCGAAATGCATTATTTTATCCCTAAACATAGTGTATGTGAAAAAGACAGCGTTATTATTTTGTAGTAAAAAATGAGTTTAAACAATCAAATTAAAATGAAAAGCTAATAAATTAATAAAGAAATTTTTATGGTTGTGATTTGTATTTTTTATCGATAAATGTCTTTATTGTTTTGCATTAATTATTGCTGTAAGGTTGCCGACCGAGATATAAAACATCATTTAATTAATGTTTCTCACCGAAGCATTATTTCTTATTGAGTAGCTATAAGTGTATAAGTTATTGTATATATTTTTAATTATCTCTTTTCCTTCATTTTCATTAAGCATAAATAGCTCTTCAGAGAAAATGCAGTTGTTAAAAGTTAAACAAGAATATGAGAACCAAATTCATCAATGTCAATTACTTGAAAATAGAAAATTAAAACCTATTAATGACTCATGGTTAAGTAGCCAACCTTTAGAAAGAAAAAAGATAATACTTAATGAATTGAATAATATGGCTCTTCAGCGGTGTGTTATAAAAAAAGAAAAAGATTTTACATATAAGTTATTGGATTATACAGCTAAAACAGGAGATAAATTATTTCTAAATAGTTGGCTTATATTTCAATCCGCTTTATATACTGCAAGAGATAATTTAGCATTAACAGAAGAAGAACGACAAAACATTAATCGGCTTGCGAAGATGCCAAAATATTATTATCCATTCAATATGGAATCTGTAAGTTAATGCTTAGTAACAAGTAAATGGGGAGAAGGAACTCCCCATTTAAATTAAATATTAATAAATGGAGATAGAATAACTACTCCGAGAACAGCCATAAGTAAGCTGATCCCTGCTGGTATAATCCATTGTTTTTTTGTTTCTTTATTATTTTGCACTCCGATTGAACCTCCTAATCCATTTAAGAGCTAATGCTTATCTTACATCCTGTTAAGCATTCAATTTATGATTATTTAAGAATAGCTATTAAAAACATAAAATTTATAACAAAGTTGTTAACTTGTGATCTCGAGTCAATAAAATAAGTAAAGAGATTATATTTATAAAATATATGATCTCGCTAACGTTATTATTTTTAGAATAAAAGCTCAAAACGCAACACAAAATTCCATTTTTATAGCTATTATTTTATTTATATTAGGAATATTTTGTCGTGTACCTCTTTTATGGAGTTTCACAATGACTAACTTTAAATATTACAGCGAAGATTTACCTTGCTTTATCTGTCATAAACGAATGGCTAAAACTGAACTTGGATGGTTTACACCAAGTATGAAAGACGATGTGCTTGAGCAGATAAAAAGCGTTATCTCTCAATCAAATACAGACTATGAAGAGTATTTTTCAGTCAGTATCATATGTTCAGAAGATGAAGCGCGCGATTATTTGCTACTGAACTATTATGGTTATTCTGAACATGAAATTAACCATGGACAAGTTAACTCAGAAGATTCAACCGAAGTGAATGATCTCATTTCAGAGCATATGACATCAGAAGGTGTTGCAATGTTTAAACATGAGATTGCGTTACAAAGCTGTGAAGAGTGTACTCCTGAGATTGATGAAGACTATTAAATAAGTGGTAAAGGAAAGAATATGCTGTGGGATATCGGTTATGAAAAGTCGAACAAGGGTTTAGCGTCAGGCGAGTTACTACCTTTAATAACAAACGATCTTATCATTGAGCAAAATGGGATAGAGTTTATTGTTAATGTTGAGACAGAGAATATGAAAGTTAAACATTCTCCATCTGTAGCCACTCATGATCCGTTTGTATCACCATATAATCCTTCAGCATATATCAACACGATTGGAGAGCAACACGTTTGTTTATTAAATAAATTTCCTATTGTTGTTCCTCATCTACTTATCTGTGCGAAAAATTATATTCCGCAAACGTCGCCATTAGTGTTAAAGGATTTTGAAGCTTGGATAGAAGGAATAACGGATGATAGCGTCTTAGGTTTTTTTAATTCAGGTGCGATAGCAGGTTCTAGTCAAATGCATCGGCATATGCAGCTTATTAGAACATCACTGCCTTTAGAAAAGACAATTCTTCAGGGACTATTACCCTTTAAACATGACTTGATGAGATTCGAATATTTAAATGCAGCAGATCTTTACCAGCATTATTTGTCGGTTATGGAATCAATGCAGTTGTATATGACATCGAGTATCAATGGTTTAACAGAATGTCACCCGTATAATATATTATTAACACAACGTTGGATGTTGCTTATTCCTCGCACAAAGAATCAAGTTGGCGAAATAAAAGGGCATGGGGTGAATTTTATTGGCCGCTTTTTGGTGAGTTCAACTGAACAATTGCAATGGCTTGAAAATTACGGTTTTGAACGTTTTTTAACAGATTGCGGTGTTCCAAAATAATAATCCGTTAAATTCGATTAAAGACTGTTCAGTTAGTACTTATCACTATTTACACTCGGTATTTACTTCGCTATTATTCGCGCCATGGAGAGATGGCTGAGTGGTTGAAAGCACCGGTCTTGAAAACCGGCATACGTTTATAGCGTATCTAGGGTTCAAATCCCTATCTCTCCGCCATATTTAAAACGAAAAGCCGCTGTTTAATCAGCGGCTTTTTCGTATCTAGCGTATTGAAGTTGCCCATACCTATAGGGTGATACAAAGGGTTCAGGACAAACTACCTTTCTGTATTTACTACACAACTTTCTCTACCTAAACTACTGCGCTTGAAGCTGTTTCTTATTATGACCACAAGCCACAATAATTCTTAAACATGGATATGAACCCTGCTTTGTCTCCATCTCTCTTATCTCCATTCTCTTTCTTTTAGTACTTGTGTTATTCCTATAT